>JAGUVW010000069.1 GCA_020062665.1 Pseudomonadales bacterium | reverse complement strand
CGCTGCCCGCGCCGCTGGCCCGGCGCACCCCGCGCTGGCTGAAGGCAGGAGGTGCGATGGTGGTGCTGTTGCTGCTGGTGGTGGCCGGCTTCATGTGGCTGCTGCCAGGACCGGTGACGCCTGGACTGGCCATTCCTGTGGTGGGTGAATCTCTCAATCTGGCCCAGCCGTTCCAGCAGCAGGTGGAACAGTACTGGCGCAACCAGGGACGGCCACCCGCATCGCCGCAGGATCTGGGCTGGCCCGGCTTTCGAACGCTGGGTGAACTGGCGTCGCTGACAGTGCGGGCGAATGGTGTGCTGGTCATCACCTACCACGACAGCATGGCCGTGCTTGCGCAGCAGACGTTGGAACTGAAACCCGTGCGCGGCGAGCAGGGCTTCGAGTGGAGTTGCGTGGGCGGCACGTTGAGTGCGCTGGAACGTCCGCTGGAATGCCGGCGCACCGTGGTGAAGTGAATTCGGCAGGTGGAGAAATCCCCCTTTTGTTTGCGTCGAGTGTGTCTATCTGGAAAGAGCTCCACTCCATGACACAAGGACGCTGCCATGCTCACGCTTCTGCGCATGCCGGACGAAATCTATCAGCACGAACTGGATCGCATCTGTCTGCCGCACTGGGCGCTGTCGATGATGCACACCGCGTTCGCTGATCCTCACGCCGGTTTCTACCAGCACACGCTGGAATTCCTCCACCGTAACTACAACGCCGACGCCAGCCAGATGGAGTATGCATTCCAGTTGCTGCAGCAGGATCTGGTGCGCGGCCGCGTGCTGATCTCGCGCCGCCTGATGGATTCACCGGCATTTGCGTGGATGCCCGCGAGCGGCGACGATCAGGGCCGCTGGCAATTGAGCCGTCATGCCTTGCCCGAACATCATGCCATCCTGCAGCTGACGCTCGACAATGCGACAACTCCGCTGGGCGGTGTCAGAGTGGATGGCACGGTGGAAACACCGTCTGCATTGGCGCGCACGTTTGATAAAGCCAAAGGTGCCGCCAAGCAGGTTGCCAATGATCTGCTGCGCCGCAACGCCGCCATCCATGCGGAGTGGCAAGCGGAAACCGGCCTGGCGACCTTCACCGACCAGAAAACCGGCAAGGCGCTGTCGCCCGATGAAGTGAAGCAGCGCTGGGAAAGTGAAGGAAAAGACGCCCTACCCATCGCAGGCACCGACCAGCAGCAGGGTGCCCAGATGGCGAAGGATTCGCCGGCGCTGGGAGCGGCCATGGCGGTTGCGCAAACAGCGGCCAGCCGTGGGCGTAACATCATCCAGCACCCCGATGATCTGGGCAAAGATATCGCCAAAGCCATGCAGGGCCTGCGCGGCCCCAAAGACAAGCAGCTATCCGAAGCCTTGGGTAAAATCGGCGGCGAGCAGGCCAAACGTCGCCAGGAAATGGAAACTGATCCCCGCTATGTGGATCGCTATCACGGGCCAGACGATGTTGCGCGCGACAAAGACGGCAAACTGGTGGAGCTGGAGTACAAGGGCAACAAGACGGATAGCACGTCAGTGGCGAAAGACAACCAGAACAATCGTCAAGGTTCGAAGGGAAAGAACAAACGACGCGCTGACAAGATGACTGAGGACAAATCAAAGAAAGTCGGACTGCCCTCAATCCGTCAGGGCGGCAGCTATACGACTGATGAAATTGACCTTTGGAAGGAAGTCTCGAAAGACAAAGGCGACAAGCGCCATGTGTCTGTACATACAAACACCGAGACAGGTACAGTTCGAACCTATGAAAGGGATGATGATGGCGAAATCACAAACTTACTCGATGAATTCACAATCGAGAATTTCGACTCAATCAAATCAACGCTCAAGGATTTGCTGAAATGACTAAAGTGGTGAGCGCGGCACCCGATCAAGATCAGATTGATCATTGGGTAGCTGTAAAACTTGGAAATCTAAAAACTACTAAAGAAGATTGGGAAAGCGGTTATTACATCACACGAGGTATTTCGTTTCAGGATGTATTTGACGGCGACGCCATGGACTATTCTGGCCTAGGCAGAGCCCGTTTCCTGAACGGCAACGCCATCGAGGAAGTTCGCGACACCTTCCGTCTAGCTGCGCAAAGCTCCTTGCGGGCCTTCACAATTGTTTACGATCCATCCGATCCTCTCTACAACGCAGATAACACAAAGTTCAGCAGTGTCAGCGAGCGCCAGTTTGTCGAAGGTGTCTACTACGCACTGATGGCTGCAGATTTCTACTTGGCAGCCGAACTCGCCCGCTGGTTTCAGGATCGCCCCAATGGAAAAAAGATGGACCCCGAGGTCAACGATTTCGCCTTCGCGCTGAAACACACGTTGCTCGGAGACTCCGAAAAGGCGCTGGCGCTGCTGCGACCCCGTCTGGACAACTACCTGAAGAAGCCACCCAAAGGTGGTTACAAACGCAACTACTACACCCTCACCACCGCGCTGGTCGGCATTCTTGAAAAGGACGAAGCCCTGTTCAACGAAGGACTGGCCCTGCAACTGCACTTTCACCTGGGCGACGCCCGTGGCGAATATAAAAACATGCCGCAAGGTTATATCTGCGATGATGCCGTTGCGCTGGCAAATCTGGGGATTCACCATGGATTGAATGTCACCGTCACCGATTATCGACTCCCCGCTGGCCTGCTGATCGGGAACAAGCAATGACGCTGCAAATTCCAGAAGAAAGCGTTGATTTTTACCTGCGCGAATTCACCGTCAACTGGTTCGAAGATCATGACGACGCACCCGACGATCTCGATGACTACAACGATCTGATCGACGGCATACGTTGTCATCTGCGTGATGAAAACGAAACGGAATCTTTCCGGGCTGCGCTGGCGTGGCTGCTGCAGGCACCCGATAGCGAGGTGACGCGGTTCGACGGCGGCAGTGGATTTTCTGCCAACGAATTGCGCGCCATCTTGCGCCACATTTGTCAGCGTATCTGGGGACAAGTGCCCGCACCGACCGAAGCAGTGGAATGGATCTGACAAACTGCGGCGCTTGGCCCCTCAGCGCAAACGGTACTTCGTTGCCAACTGTCATGGCCTGACCTAGATTTAATCAAATCAGGCTAAGCATCGAAGAGTTGAAATGTCATGGCATGGGTTTTGCGAGCAGCAGGATTGCTGATCCTTTCGCTGTTCGGAATGTCGGCAATGACCAGGGAGTGGGGTGTGGTGGCCATACCGGTGCTGCTGGTGCTTGCCCTGGGGTTGGAAGCGTGGCTACAGCGACTTCGACCGCACGCACACGCTCAGCCGGTAGCAACGCCGGCAACTCCGCACGAAACTCCCATAGATTCAACGGCGCTGGTGCAGTCACTGTCGCCCCTGCTGCGGGAGTGTGAGCAGAACCTCAAGGATATCAGCGCGTTTCAGGATGCCGCCGTTGCCACCCTCGGGCAGTCGTTCGAAGAATCCACCCATCTCATGCAGCGCCAGAACGCGCTGATTCAACAGCTTACCCATGAAAGCGGCCAGCATGGCGACAGAACCAGTTACAGCGAGCGCATGCAGCAGTTTGCCGGCAACACGTCCACCACGCTGGATCGGTTCATTCATACCACGGTGGAAATGTCGGCGTCCTCGATGGATCTGCTGGAAAAGGTCAGCCGCATTTCCGATACCATGCCTGCGGTGGTGAAGGCGCTCAAGGATATCGATCAGATTGCATCGCAAACCAATTTGCTGGCGCTGAACGCCGCCATCGAAGCTGCTCGCGCCGGTGAAGCGGGGCGTGGGTTTGCGGTGGTGGCCGACGAGGTGCGCTCGCTGTCCAACCGCTCGGCGGGGTTCAGCGATTCGATTCAGAAGCAGCTCAAGGAAATTCACCGGCAGGTGAATGAATTGCACAAGCAGGTGGGCGAAGTCGCTGCCCACGACGTCAGTTATCTGATCGACGCCAAGGCCGGACTGGATACGGCACTGAAGCAGATCGTGGCCAAATCCGCCGCCGACGCCGACACCATGCAAACGCTGGAGCAGGTATCACGGGCGCTGCAGTCTGCCGTGCATCGCATCGTGCAGGGCATGCAGTTTGGCGATATCAGCAAACAGAATCTGCTGTTTCTGGCGACCACGCTGCAAACGACGACGCAACAGATTGCAGAGCTGAACGCCGAGCGCGACGCGGACATTACCCATCTTATCCAGACACAGGTGTCAGCGCTGCGCGCGCGGCGTTCGCGGCCGCACAATGCGCTGGCGCAACAGCAGGACAGTCAGGGCGATGCGGAGCTTTTCTGAGTATGTGTGTGAAGGGTGGAACAGGAGCGCAGCATGAGCAGGCACGATGATGAGGTTCTGTTGTTGCCCGAACGCTTCGATTTCGATTTTCACGCGGCCTTCAACCGCCACTGTGCCGACTTGCTTGCCCGGGAAGGGGTGCGCCGCATCGTGCTGGATTTTTCCCACGTTCGCTACATCGATAGCGCCGCATTGGGATTGTTGGTGTTGCTGCATCGCAAGGCCAGTCCCAACGGCATCGAACTGGTGGCGCGGGGTGCATCGGGCGGCGCCAGGGAAATCCTGACCATCGCCAACATCCAGCGTTTCTATCGTATGGAATGACGCTGCGCGCGGCCCGCTCAGCGCTTGTTGGGATCGCTTTGCTGCAAGGAAAAGAAATAGCTGATGCGCTCGCGGGGACTCAGGTACTGGAATACCGGCTCCGGCAGTTTTGATGGCCGGATGCTGCGCTTGATCGACAGTTCCTTGGCGTCGTCGTTGAGATCGACGATGACGGCATCTTCTTTCGGTACGTTGGCATCGTAGATCAGAATGCTGGGCCGCAACAATTCAGCGCGGTTGAGCGAAATCACGATGCCCAGGCTGCCATCCGATAATTCCACCAGCGTGCCCGGTGGGTAGATGCCCAGCAGTTTCACAAAACGTTGCAGCGCAGCCTTGTCGAACTTGGAAGCCTGCTTGGCGAACATCAGGCTGAGCGCTTCGTGGGGCGTCATGCTCTGAGCCGGGTCGGGGCGGTTGCACAGGTTGTCGTAATAGTTGGCCATGATCACCAGAGGGCTGAGCGGATCGAGCTGCTCGCCGCGCAACTGGCGCGGAAATCCGCTGCCATCCGCCAGCTCGTGATGTTGTTCGGCAATCTGCGCCACCCGGGGATGTTCGCTGCAAAAGCGCTGCAGGTAGTCCTTGCTGTACACCGGATGCAGCCGCCACAGATTTTCTTCCGGCTTGGTGAGGGCAGTTTTCTTGCGCAGGATCTGCGCCGGAATCTTGATCTTGCCGATGTCATGCAGCAGCGCCGCCATTCCCAGCAGTTGCATGTCGGCTTCGGACAGTTCCAGCTGACGCCCCAGCAGCAGCGCCAGCACCGCCACGTTGATCTGATGGTAGTAAAGGGAATCATCCAGATTGTGGGCACTCATCAGGTGCACCAGATTGTCCTGATCGTGCATCAGGGTCTGGACGATGGTGCCCACCAGTTCGTCGGCTTCGTGAATCGCCTGCGCCGGGTGCTGGTTCATCTTGTTGTTGATGTCCTTCACCTTGGCGACGGTTTGCTTGAACTGCTTTTCGGTGTTGCGGATGTCTTCGCGTCGCCGTTGCAGTTCGGCGCTCAGCGCCTGCTTGGATTCCCAGGCGCTCTGGATTTGCGCGTCGTAGATTTCCTGCGCGGCGGGGGAAAGGTCGTCGCGATTGTCGGAAACCGGCGTGGCAGGCGGCGGACTTTTCGAGCGTTCGGTATCCAGCACGACGTAGTCCAGCCCCAGCTGCCGGATGACACCGATCTGCGAGGCGTCCTTGATGAGAAAACGCCCGCGCAGAAACGGATGTTCATTCCATTTCAGCGGCAACTCGATGTAGGCGCCGACATACAGTTGGCTGACGGGCAGTTGTTCCTTGGCCAAGGGGGCCTCCGCGATGGCGGGTGGATACGTTGGGCATGCGCTGGGTTTGGTCGGCGGGTGAATCCTGTCTAGACTTGCATCATTCGCATCCCGCTGTTGCGACCCGTGCCAGTCAAAAAAGTATAGCCCGAACAATTTTTGCCGTGGGTGCCCGCTGCCATGGACTTGCTGGTTGTTGATCCCGAAGCCGAGGTTCGGTTGGTGTTCTTTGTGGCCGCCGATCAGGTGGGTTGCGAGGTGTCGTTTGCGGAATCCGGCGCCGAGGCCCTGGCGCTGCTGGCGGCCAAGCCGGACTTCGATCTGGTGTTCGCGGCGGCGGAGCTGGGCGACATGGGGGCCATCGACTTTGCCAGCCGGTTGCGCCAGCTGGCGCATTACGGTTACCAGCCACTGATATTTCTCAGTGCCAGTGACGAAGCCGACGAACTGGTGGCGCTGCTGGAATATGGCGACGATGTGATTATGAAGCCGTTCAGCCAGCAGGTGTTGCTGGCCAAGATTCTGGCGCACAAACGCATCCGCGGACTCTACAAGGATCTGCAGAGCCAGAACCGCCAGTTGCAGGCGTACCAGAGACGTGCTGAAAGCGAGCTGCGCATCGCCGCCGATGTCTTCCGCCAGCTGACGGATCGCAGTGTGCAGGCGGTGCCGGGTGTGTCGACGTTTGCATCGCCCTACGGGGTTTTCAGCGGCGATATTGTGCTGATGACGCGGGACGCCGACCACAGCCTGTATTTTCTGGTGGCGGATGTGACGGGGCATGGTCTGGCGGCGGCGCTGGGTTCGATGCCGATTGCCGAGCATTTTCTGGCGCTGGCGGCCACCGGGATGGCGGTGGGTGCGTTGGCCAGGGAATTGAACCGGATTCATGTGGCCCGCGTTCCACCCTACATCCTTTGTGCCGCCCTGATCGGGCGTTTCGATCCGGCTACGGGCCGGGTTCACTACTGGTCGGGTGGCATGCCGCCGGCGCTGGTGGTGAATGCCGCCGGCGATGTGCGTCCGCTGTTCCGTTCCATGCACATGGCGATCGGTGCCTGCGAAGACCATCAGTTCGAAGCCAGCGAAGGTGAGCTGACGCTGCAGCCTGGCGATCGCCTGGTCTGCCATACCGATGGTGTGACGGAAACCTGCAGTCCGGCGGGCGATTTTTGGGGTAGCGAGGGCTTGGTGGCGGCGCTGCAGCAGGGCGCGCAGTCAGGCAACCTGCTGGAGAACGTCATCGCGCAGTTGACCGCGTTCCGGGGCACGGCCAACGCCGCGGATGACGATGTGACGCTCATCTGCCTGGACGTGGATGCCTATCTGGCCCACGTCCGCCAGGCTTCAGCGGGGGCGGCGGGCTGAGGGCGCTTTTCTGCCGCCGTCTTTGCCGCTACTGGTGCCCGCGCCGTT
>JAGUVW010000058.1 GCA_020062665.1 Pseudomonadales bacterium | reverse complement strand
TGTCGCGGTGCGGGGCTGGATGGTTTTACGCGGGGGCGCTGGCGGTTCCGCCGGCGCGGTGAAGTCCGCCAGCGGACGTTTCACCCGGTGCTGACGCCAGAATTCGCTCAGCAGCACGCCGGTGGCCACGCTCACGTTCAGGCTTTCCACCCAGCCGGTGCCGGCGATGGCGATGCGGTGGTCGGCCAGCTGCAGGATTTTCCGGCTCACGCCGCCCTGTTCTTCTCCCAGCACCAGCACGATGCGTTCCGGCAGCGGTGCTTCATACAGGGATTGGCTTTCGTGGCTCGACGTGGCCACCACGCTGAACTGGCGCTTCTTCAGAAACTGCAGTGATTTGCCCAGATTGTCGGTGCCGACCAGCTTGATGTTGGTGGCGCCCCCTTCGGCAGTGCGCACGGCGGCGCCGGAACGCAGCAGTTGCGGCTGCTCGCTGAGGATGGCGCCCACGCCGAAGTGCGCGGCCACCCGCATGATGGCGCCCAGGTTGTGGGGATTGCTGACGCCGTCGAGGGCGATCATGCACACCGGCTTGCCCGGCGGCAGGGTGGCGATGAAGGCTTCCACCGTGAACAGCGGAAAATCCTGCACCAGCAGGCACACGCCCTCGTGGTGTTCGGACTGGGTGACTTTCTCCAGTTCGCGCTCATCGGCGATGTGGTAGGCACGCTTGTCCTGGGCCAGGGCTTTCATCAGCGGGCCGAAGTGAATCTTGGCGGCGTCTTCGCTCAGCCAGGCGCGGATGATGCGATCGGGAAAACGCTGGAAGAAACTCAGACAGGCGTTGAGGCCGTAGATCTTGCGTTCGTCCTGGGGTTTGGACATGGCGGGGGTTCCTGGGCAATCAAAGCGCGCAGTGTAACACAGGCCCCAGGCTGCCCCGGACGGGCGCGGGCAGCACAGTCGTTGCCGCCCGCGGCAGCGCGCATCACCAGATGTCGCGCTTGTGCAGATAGGCCCGTGCCCGCAGCTGGCCGTCGCTGTCTGCTTCCATGCGGTTGTAGAGGGAATACAGCGAGCGGCCCTGGCGCGCCACCAGATCGCTCACCGGGTAGGGTGCCAGCACGCCGCTGTCGTTCACCACATTCACCTTGCCCTGCTCGTTGAACAGCACGGTGCGCACGTTCTGCTGCGGATCGTTGAGCCCCGCCTTGGTCATGTCGGTGTAGGCACAGCCCTGGGCGCTGGCCTGCAGCGCGGGAATCATCATCGGTTCACCCTCGCGTCCTTGCTGCCAGTGCTGGCGACCGTTGATGGCACCCAGCAGCACGGCGTCACTCTGCAGCCAGTCCGGTTCGTTCAGGTGAAACAGGCCGTTGCGGATCAGCGCATAGCACAAGCGCTGGCCGTGGCTGTCCAGACGCGCGGCGTCCGCCAGCGGCAGCACCTGGGTGGTGATGATCTGGAACTGGTCGTCGATGCTGATCAGGCGGGATTCGGTGGCGTTGGTGCCCAGCAGATACAGGCGATCGTCCACCCGCGCCATGTCGTCGAGGCGGTTGAAACCCAGCTCCGTCAGGCTGGCCTGGCGCAGCACATTGCCGGCGTGATCCAGCAGGGTCAGCCTGGCGTCGGCCAGCTGCTGGTCGTAGTCGTCCCATTCCGGATCGGCCACACTCTTGGCAGGGCTGAAGAAAGTGACGATGCGCTGATCGCCCCATTCCAGCACATCCCGCTCGCCGTGGCTGATCAGGTAGGGCGCGCCAAAACCGGCAAACTGCCAGAGAAATTCCCCGTCGGCGCTGAACGCCTGCAGCGCCATGGGCTGGAGCCGGCTGGTGATATAACCCACCAGTACCGGGCCATTGTCGATGGCCTTCACCAGAAGCGGGATTTCCGGCATGGGGAGGAAGGAGCCGTCGAAGGGAATGGTTTCTGGCATCGGCACGCTCCACTGCAGTTCACCGGCGGCGTTCAGTTTGTGCAGGCGCGGAACGGCTTCAAAGATGTCCTCTTCCATCGCGAAGTCCGTCGCGTAGATGTGGCCGTCGCCAGCTTCATCCAGTGCCAGCACGCCGAACGAGGTGTGGGGCTGCTGCGGATTCAGCTGCCAGCGCCACAGGCGTTCCCCGCTGGCGGAGTAGCGGTCGATAAAGGGCACGCCGGCGGGCAGGCCGATCAGGCCCTCCTGGGAATCCAGCAGATTGTTTTTCAGGGGCGCTTCGGCAAAGTAGTAGTGAAATTGCGCGAGGATTTCGTCGCTTTGCTGTGCCTGTCCGGCCACCAGCACACCGTTGCTGGCAGCAGGGATGACATGAGTGGCCCAGGTGGGATGCGGTTCCGCCGTGATGGGTACGATCCAGCGCTGCTGCACGCAGGCGATGACAGTCAGGCTCCCCAGCCCGACCAGTGCGAGGGTTGAAAGTGTGCGCATGAGGGTTCCGTCCGTTATCCGGTTGTTGTTGTGGTTGCCGGTGTGTGCTGCGAAGTCACCCGGTGTGACGACTGTCGGCCAGCGCTGCTGGACGGTACAGGGCCGGACGTGGCCAATTTTCTGGCCGAACAGGCTCAACCGGCTGCCGCTGTGATCAACAGCATGAATGGTGGGACGGGGCTACACTGTGGTGGGGGACATCACATCGAGATGTCCACACCGTGATGACAGCATCCAGGGAAAGGCGATCGGCTGATCATGTCCAGATACAACGGAATTCTGTGGGGAGTAATGCTGCTGGCCAGTCAGGCGGCCCACGGCGTGCACACGGCGCCGGCGCGCGACCTGCTGGCGCTGGAGCTGGAAGACCTGATGGCCATCGAGATCGGCCCCAGCGCCGATGCCTCGATCCGGGGCCTGACGCCGCCCCTGCCCGGTGGCCAGCTGGCCGACGGTGGCCGCGCCGGATTCCTCGGTACCCGCCCCAATCGCGACACGCCGCTCTCGCTCACCAGCTACAGCAACGATTTCATCCGCAACCAGCAGGCCGCCAGCGTGGGCGACGTGCTGCAATACGATCCCGCCGTGCGCGTCACCCGGGGTTTTGGCAATTTCCAGCAGACCTATCTGATCCGCGGCCTGCCGCTGTTTTCCGACGACATGGCCTATAACGGGCTCTATGGCATCCTGCCGCGCCAGTATCTGGCGGCGCAGCTGATCGAACGGGTGGAAGTGCTGCGCGGTTCCGGCACTGTGCTGTTCGGGGCCGCGCCGGGCAGCGCGTTGGGCAGCGG
>JAGUVW010000085.1 GCA_020062665.1 Pseudomonadales bacterium | reverse complement strand
CTGTCAAAACGGATGTCGCCACCGTGGGCGTCCACGATGCGCTTGGCGATGGCCATACCCAGGCCGGTGCCGTTGACCTTGCCGTAGGTGACGAAGGGTTCGAACAGGGTGGCGCGGATGGGGGCCGGGATGCCGGGACCGTTGTCGCGGGCAATAAATTCCACCTGCTGGTCGTGCTGCCGTAGAATCAATTCAAAGCACGGAGTGGCACCACCGGTCTTCTGCAGGGCGTCACAGGCATTGCGGGCAATGTTCAGCAGCACCCGGCGTACCCGCTCCACATCGAGTTCCAGCATGGCGTCGGTCTGGCATTCCTGCCGGAACAGCACCCCCGCGCTGTTGCACATCTGGTGCAGGGTGCGGGCAATGTCCGCCATGAACTGGCGGGCCGGCATGCGGACCGGATTCAGGATGATTTCGTTGCGACTGAATTCCAGGATCTCCTGGGCCATGAACGCCATGCGGCCGGTTTCGCTGATGATTGCGCGCATGAGTTCATCGCGGTCGCGCGCGGGCATGGCCGGATCCAGCGCCAGCTCAGCACAGCCCTGGATGGCGGAGATGGGATTCTTCAGGTCGTGCACGATGCCCGCCGCCATGGCGCCCACGGTGGACAGCCGGCTGTTTTCCTTCGCCTCGATACTCTCCATGATCATGGCGAGGAAATGAATAAGGTTGCTGGCAAAATCGGTGTCGAGATTTTCTTCGCCCTCAACAGGGGGAAAATGATCCAGCACCAGATAGCCCCAGGCGCGACGCTCGGAGCGGATGGGCATCACCAGCCGCTGGTCGTGCAACGCGATGTCCGCGAGCAGGCGCAACTGCTGCAGAAAGGGCGCATCCACCACAACCGGAATCGCGTGCTCGGCAAAATGGCCACCATCCCAGATCAGGTGTGAAACCAGGGATTCACCATTCTTTTGCGGTAACAGCAGCCGTGCGGTGCAGACAGCCAGATAGGGATACATGGCAAGGAAATGCGTGAAGGCGATGCGCGCGCCGTCCACGGCAGAATCGCACAGAGATAATTCCTTCACCGCCGCCAGCAGCTCGCTCATCTTCTGCTTTTCCCGCGCCCGTTCCTGCTGGCGCTGCAGGCGCATGTCGGCAGTTTGCTGCTGCAGATCCAGGCGGGTGGCGCGCTGCTTGTGTTCGCGCAGGATCACCGGCAGCAGGCGCGCCAGATTATCCTTCATCACGAAATCCTGGGCGCCCTGCTGCATGGCGTCCACAGCACGGTTTTCGCAAATTGCGCCAGAGACGATGATCACCGGCAGCTCGGGATTAAAGGCGCGCACCTGCGCCAGCAC
Source organism: Pseudomonadales bacterium (assembly GCA_020062665.1). Classification (GTDB taxonomy): domain Bacteria; phylum Pseudomonadota; class Gammaproteobacteria; order Pseudomonadales; family Ketobacteraceae; genus Ch67. Next base: position 7,334 of record JAGUVW010000085.1, on the reverse strand, counting down.
GTCCGCCGAGGAAAAACCCACCAGATGGTGATCGGTGATGACCACGTCCCAATGCTGGTTGCGCAGGGCATGATCCAGCGCCGGCAGCGTATCGACATGCTGACAGACGAAGTCGAGCCCGCGCTGTTGCAGCTCCAGCGTGAGCAGCAGCACGTCGTCCTCGGAATCGTCGATAAAAAGTATGCGTATGGGTGAAGCCTGGTTACTGCGGTCTGGCGTCATCGTATCCCTCGGTCCCTGCCAAACGAACGTCTCTAGTCCTATCCGTCAGCAACCGTTTGAATGTGCGAGCATCGAGGAACGGTTGGCGGGTAACTGCGGGCTGCCTTGCATTATGCTTACAGTTTAGCCGCTAAACCACCGCTCGCGCCAAAAAATCGACGGACGCGGGACAGAACAGGAATTGACGGGGATCGGGTATCAGGTGCGGGCAGCCAGACGCTGGCGCACAGCCTCGAACAGGCAGATGCCTGTTGCTACCGAGACATTGAGGCTCTGCACGTCGCCCTGCATGGGAATGTAGGCGAGCTGGTCGCAGGTTTCGCGGGTCAGGCGGCGCAGGCCCGTGCCTTCGGCCCCCATCACGATGGCGATGGAACCTTTCAGATCCGTGTCGTAAAGACTTTTCGCCGTGGCATCCAGCTCGGTGCCTATCAGCCAGACGCGGTGCTCGTCCTGCAGGATTTGCAGCGTGCGCGCCAGATTGGTGACCTGCACGAACGGCACTACTTCCGCCGCGCCCACCGCCACACGCCGCACCACCGGTGTGAGGCCGGCAGACTTGTCTTTAGTAGTGACCACTGCATCCACTCCTGCCGCATCGGCGCTACGCAGACACGCGCCCAGATTGTGCGGATCGGTGACGCTGTCGAGAATCAGCAGCAGCGCCGGCCCCTGCTTGCGTTCGAGGATGGCATAGAGTTCGTTTTCATCCAGCGCCTGAGCCAGCTTGCAGCGCGCCGCCACACCCTGATGATTGGCGTCAGGAAACTGGTGATCGAGCTGCTGCTTGCCCACCCGCTGGCAGGACACGCCGGCCTGCTGGGACAGGCGCGCAATGTCGCCGAGCCGCTTGTCGTCGCGGCTGTCCTGCAGCTTGATCTCCAGCACCCGGTCGGGATGCTTGCGCAACACGGCGGCGATGGTGTGAATGCCGTAAAGCCATTCGGGCTTGGACATGACAGGTTTCCTTCAGAATGGCGTCAGCGTTTTTTCTTCTTGCCTTGCTTGGGGCCGCGGTTCTTCTTGGCCGGTTTGGGCAGATCGGATTTGCGGGCCTTGATGGCGCCACCGCTACCGGCTTTGGACTTTCCGGCAGGCTTGCCTTTGCCGGGTTTGCCTTTAGCGGATTTTGCACCTGCCTTGCCCTGGTTGCGCTCATTGATGCGCTTGCCTTCACGTTCAGCCTCGGCGCGCGCCTTGCTGCGGCCTTCACCTTTCTCGGCGCGGCCGGGTTTTTCGCTGTCTTTGCTCCAGCGCGCACGCCGGCCACCGGCCAGCAATTCGAAATCGATCTTGCGATCGTCCAGATTGACCTTCGCCACCCGCACCGTGACCTGCTCGCCCAGACAGAACATCATGCCCGTGCGCTCGCCGGTGAGGCGGTGGTGCACTTCGTCGAAGTGGTAGTAGTCGTTGTTCAGCGCGCTGACATGCACCAGGCCTTCGACAAAAATATCGGTGAGCTCAACGAACAGGCCGAAGTTGGTGACGCCGTTGATGATGCCCTTGAACACGTCGCCGATCTTGTCGCTCATGTACTCGCACTTGAGCCAGCCGATCACATCCCAGGTGGCCTCGTCGGCGCGCCGCTCGGTCATCGAGCACTGCTCGCCCAGCATCACCATGGCGGCGGTGTCATAAGGCAGGATGCGGTGCTGCTCCAGCACCGGCGCATTGTCCACACACTGCACGTTAATGGAATCGCGGTTGTTGCGGATGAAATAGCGCAGCGCCCGGTGCACCAGCAAATCGGGGTAACGGCGGATCGGCGAGGTGAAGTGCGCATACGCCGTGTACGCCAGGCCGAAGTGGCCGACATTTTCCGGTGAATACACGGCTTGGTTCATGGAGCGCAGCATCACGGTCTGGATCATGTCGTAATCCGGCCGGCCCTGGATTTTTGCCAGCACTGCCTGGTAATCCGCTGGCGTGGGATTGCTGCGCGCCTCGAACGGAATATTCAGTTCCTTGAGGAAAGTGCGCAGTTTTTCCAGCTTTTCTTCCTTGGGGCCTTCGTGAATGCGGTACAGGGTGGGCAGCTTGTATTTCTGCAAAAGCTTCGCTGCCGACACGTTGGCCGCCAGCATGCATTCCTCGATGATGCGGTGAGCGTCGTTGCGATGGGTCGGCACGATTTTTTCGATCTTGCGATCGGCGCCGAACACGATGCGGGTTTCCACCGTATCAAAATCGATGGCGCCACGCTCGTCACGCTGCTCACGCAGGGCGTGATAGAGGTCGTACAGATCTTCCAGGTGCGGCACCAGGGATTTGTACTGTTCGCGCAGTGCGCGGCCTTCGTCGCTGTCTGCTTCCTGCAGGATCTTGCCAACTTTGGTGTAGGTGAAACGGGCGTGGGAACAGATCACTGCTTCAAAGAAACTGAAGCGGCTCACCTTGCCGGCCTTGCTCACACTCATCTCGCACACCATGGCGAGGCGGTCCACATGGGGATTGAGCGAGCACAGGCCGTTGGACAGGGATTCGGGCAGCATGGGCACCACATGCTCGGGGAAATACACCGAATTGCCGCGCTTCTGCGCTTCCACATCCAGCGCGTCGCCGGGATGCACATAATGGGACACGTCGGCGATCGCCACCAGCAGACGCCAGCCGCCGCCTTTTTTCTTCTCGCAGAAAACGGCGTCGTCGAAATCTTTCGCGTCTTCACCGTCGATGGTCACCAGCGGCGTGTTGCGCAGATCCACCCGGTGGGCGTAATCGGATTGACGCAATTCGCTAGCGAATTTTTTCGCGGCCACCAGCACGTCATCAGGCCAGACATGGGGAATGTCGTGATTGCGGATGGCGACATCGATTTCCATGCCCGGCGCCATGTGCTCGCCGATGATTTCGATCACCCGGCCCTGGGCCTGGGTGCGGTAGGTGGGCTGCTCGGTGATTTCCACCATCACGAACTGGCCGTTCTGAGCACCCAGATCGGCGCCCGGCGGAATCAGGATGTCTTGATTGATGCGACGATTTTCGGCGGCGACAAAGCCGATGTTATTTTCGCGGAAGAACCGCCCCACCACTTGCACGGTGTTGCGTTCGAGCACTTCGACAATGGTGGCCTCACGGCGGCCGCGATGATCCAGGCCGCTCTGACGCACCAGGACGCGATCGCCATCAAAACCACAACGCATCTGGCGCGCGCTGAGGAACAGGTCATCGCTGCCATCATCCGGCTTGAGAAAACCAAAACCATCGCGATGGCCGATGATCACGCCGGTGATCAGATCCATCTTGTTGGTGACGCCGTAGGCCCCGCGCCGGTTCAACATCAGCTGGCCGTCCCGCTCCATCGCCTTCAGGCGACGCCGCACCGCTTCCACCATGTCTTCTTCGTGAATGCTGAGTTCGGCGCAAATCTGGCGGTGAGTCAGGGGGTGGCCGCGATCTTCCAGCAATTCCAGGATGTATTCGCGGCTGGGGATGGGGTTTTCGTATTTCTTGGCTTCACTATCGAGGTTCGGATCATCCGACCAGGACCAGTTTGTCATGCACTGTTGCCTGTTTTATATGGGTATTTGGCGCACTCTAGGGAGTTGGGTGGCCATTTACAAGCGGGTTTTTGTTGTTGGGGGAAAGTGTAGCCCTGCTGGATTGATCCGTCCCGGGTGCCGGGGCCGTTAAATTCTTTGAAATTTTTTCGCCACAGGGGTTTGACATGCCCCGGCCAAACAGTTAAATTTTGCGCCCTCAGCCGAGGTGGTGAAATTGGTAGACACGCTAGCTTCAGGTGTTAGTGGCTTTACGGCCGTGAAGGTTCAAGTCCTTTCCTCGGCACCATCTTTAAAAAACCCGGATCAGCGATGACCCGGGTTTTTTATTGTCTGTCATTTCATTTGCCGCAGCCACCGAGCTGGTTGAGCGGAATCTTCAGATAACGAATTCCATTGCCTGCGGGTTCTGGCAGGTGTCCACCCCGGATATTCACCTGCAACGACGGCAGGATCAGCACCGGCGCTGCCAGCTTCGCATCGCGCTGACGCCGCTCCTGCACAAAATCACCTTCTGTCACACCGTCGTGGGCCAGCAGGTTGCGGGCGCGCTGTTCGGCCACCGTGGTTTCCCACAAGGGCTCGCGGCCACCGGGCCGGTAATCGTGACACATGAACAGGCGAGTCGCCGGCGGCAGCGACAAGATGCGGCGGATGGAGTGGAACAGGGCCGTCGCGTCGCCACCGGGAAAGTCTGCGCGCGCGGTGCCGTAATCCGGCATGAACAGGGTGTCGCCCACAAACACCGCATCGCCGATCACATAGGTGACACAGGCCGGCGTGTGGCCGGGCGTATGCCAGACCTCGATGGTCAGATCGCCCACCGTCAGCCGTTCACCCTCACACAGCAGCCGGTCGAACTGGCGACCATCCGGCACGAATGCCGGCCCCAGATCGAACAGGCCGGCAAAGTGCTGCTGCACCGCGCGAATGTGCTCGCCAATCGCCACCTGCCCACCCACCTGCTGCTTGATCCATTGGGCGGCGGACAAATGATCCGCATGGGCATGGGTTTCCAGAATCCATTCCACCTGCAACTGCCGCTCACGCACGAAATCCAAGATCTGCTGCGCCGACCGGGTGCTCACCCGCCCCGCCTTGGGATCGTAATCCAGCACCGGATCGATCACCACGCAACGGGGATCGCGCGGACTGCTCACCACGTAGCTGACGGTAAAGGTATCCGGATCGAAAAACGCCTGTACTGCCGGTTTCACTCGCAACCTCCGCTAGTCCTGCAGGCGCAGGATGCCCAGCGCCTTCAACACATACTTTTCGTAAATGGGTTCGGTCTTGCCGCTCTTCATCTTGCGGATGAAATATTTTTCGAACGCGATCTTCGCCACATGCACCCATTTGCCCTGCTTCGCCCAGGTGACGTTGCGCGGCGGAATCTGCGGCAGCGCCACGAAGGCCACGCCGCTGTCACCCAGATCCGCCAGGCAGATGGCATTCCAGGTGGCCTTGGCGGTGGCGGGCTTGCCCTGGATCTCGTGGGCGATGTTTTCCACGATGGCGGTGACCATGGATTCAATCATGTAACCCGTCTTGGGCGCACCGGTGGGCACGGGTGTTGCTTCCACCGGCGGAATGGCCACGCACACGCCGGCCGAAAAAATGTTGCGGTATTGGGGATTGCGCTGATGCTCGTCGATCAGGACGAAACCACGGGGATTGCACAGACCAGGCACCTGCGCCACCGGGTCGATGCCCTTGAACGCCGGGATCAACATGGTGAAGCGGGTGGGCACCTCGTGCTCCTTGATCGCCTCACCCTTCTCGTTGTGCTCGGCGACTTTCACCGACCCGGCGCCGGCTTCCAGCACTTTGGCATTGGTGATCCACTTGATGTGACGCTGGCGCAATTCGCTTTCCAGCAGACCCTTGGAATCCCCCACACCGCCCAGGCCCATGTGGCCGATATAGGGCTCGCTGGTGACAAAGGTCATCGGCACCTTGTGGCGCAGTTTGCGCTTGCGCAGGTCGGCGTCGAGGATCATGGCGAATTCATAGGCCGGGCCGAAACAGCTGGCGCCCTGCACGGCACCCACCACCACGGGGCCCGGATTTTCGAGAAACGTTGCGTAGGCTTTGGCAGCATCGTCGGCATGAAAGGTGGTGCACACGGAATGAGTATGACCCTGCGGCCCGAACCCCGGAATCTCGTCGAACGCCAGCTTGGGGCCGGTGGCGATCACCAGATAGTCGTATTGCACGGTGTCGCCGTTGGCGAGGGTGAGGCGGTTCTGCGCCGGCTCCAGCCGCGTCACCGCCTGGGCGATGAAGTGGATGCCCTTCTTTTCCACCTGGGGCGCGATGGGCACCATGATCTGCTCCGGCGTGCGCCAACCCACCACCACCCAGGGATTGCTGGGGGTGAACTGGAAGGCGTCCGTTGCGTTGATCAGCGTGACGTCGTGCTGTTTTCCCAGGGATTTTTTCAGGTCATAGGCCGCCGGCATACCTGCCAGCCCTGCCCCCATCACAACCACATGTGCCATTGTCGGGCCCTCGTAAAATGGTCGCGCCGGATATTGCGCTGTTCCTGCAAAGACATTACATTAGAAAAATCTAAATTAGCAAATACTATTTTAGGAATAACTAATGCAAGTCAAGACAATCTGTTCCCCGCCGGGAAACGCTGGGGTTGTCGCCACCGACCTGAAAGCCATGACCGCCCATGCGGAAAACGCAGCGGAGCTGTTGCAGGCACTGTCCAACCCTCACCGCCTGCTGATTCTGTGCGTGCTGGCCGAAGGCGAGCTGAACGTGAGCGGGCTGAATGCCCGGCTGGAACTGTCCCAGTCCGCCCTGTCCCAGCACCTGGCCCTGCTGCGCAAGCAGGGACTGGTCACCACCCGGCGCCAGGCCCAGACCATCTTCTACGCGGTCGCCCCCGGGCCTGCCATGGATATCGTCAAATTGCTGCACGACCATTTCTGCGCGGCACCCGACACCCCTGCACCCAACGACCAATAACCGAGGATTCATCATGCTGAAACACGAACTGCGCCTGCCCAACCAGTGCACACCCACTCCGGATCTGCTCACCTGCGGCCTGCCCGCTCCCCAGGAGTTAAAACAGGCCCAGGCCGCCGGTTACAAGACCGTGATCAACCTGTGCCAGCCTCAGGAAACGCCCCGCGACGAACCCGCCACCGTGCAGGCACTGGGCATGCACTATTTCAACATTCCCGTGGCCGGCCCTGGCGATCTTACCGAAGCCAAGGCCCGTCAACTGGGCGAGGTGGTGAACAACTGCGACCACCACCCGGTGCTGATCCACTGCATGAGCGGCAACCGGGTGGGTGCGCTGCTGGCGCTGAAGGCGTTCTTCGTTGATGGCAAAACACCGCGGGAAGCGCTGGACGCCGGTCGCGCCGCCGGGCTGAAGGCCCTGGAACCAGAAGTGTGGCGCCTGCTGAGCCAGCACGCGGCCAAGGCGTAACGCCGGCGTGATTGCCGTTCTGTTGGGACTGATCGTTGGCCTGGTGCTGGGACTGACCGGTGCCGGCGGCTCGGTGCTGGCGGTGCCCCTGCTGATGTGGGGCATGGGCTGGACGCTGCCTGAAGCGGCACCGGTGGCCTTGCTGGCGGTCAGCGTGTCGG
>JAGUVW010000025.1 GCA_020062665.1 Pseudomonadales bacterium | reverse complement strand
CGGCAGAGCCGGGGGATTTCCCGTTATGGGTTAAATCTAGTAAATTCATATAGTTATCATCGAAGTGGCTAAATCCAACACTTTTACCGGCCGGACCTCTTGATCGCGTCCAGACGTTGCAGCAGTTCATCGCGTTTCTGAGCCAGTTCTTTTTTCTTTGCCAGCAAATCTTGTGTCATTGAAAGCTCCTCGTTGAACCTGCAGTGTAACCGCGAACGCTACGGCAGAGCCTTGATTTTCATCAAGTCGAACATCAGGGTTGTTCACGGAGCCTTGTGTGCCAGCGCTGCAATCAGCGCCGGATCACGCTCATAAATATCCTGCTTGAAGGCAATGCGGCCGTCGTCAGTGATACCGACCGTCGAATAGGTCAGCAGAATCGGAATCCTCTCGCTGAAGCCCACATCATGAGTGCCACCGGTGGCAATGGCGTTCTCGATGGATTCCCGATTCCAGCGTTGCGGATCGTTGAACAGCAGCTCCACCAGTTCCAGCGGCCGCTCGACACGAATACAGCCGGAACTGAAGGCTCGCTGGCCTTTGGTGAAATTGCTCTTGCTGGGCGTGTCATGCATATAAATGGCATGAGGATTCGGGAAGCGAATCACCACCTTGCCCAACGGGTTGAGCGGCCCAGCCTCTTCGCGCAGCAAAATGTTGCCGGGACTCTGCCAGTCGATAGTGGCGGCATCGAGCACATTGCCTTTGCCATCCAGCACGCTCAGGCGATGATTGATCAGATATTCGGGATCCCGCCGGATCTGCGGCAGAACGTCTTCCTTGAAAATGGTGGGCGGAATCGTCCAGGTGGGGTTGAATGTCACATAGGAAATCCGCGACTTGAAAATCGGCGTGCTGCGGTAGGGTTTGCCCACCTGAACGCGGGACGTCCACACCGGCTTGCCCGCGCGATACAGATGAATCCGGTAGCCGGCAATGTCGATCCAGACAAAATCGCCATTCACCTCGTGCAACAACCAGCGGCCCCGTTCCAGATTGGCCTTTACCTGCGCAATGCGCTGTTCGACCGGCACGTTCAGCACGGCCAGGGTCTGACGTCCCACCGCGCCATCCACATCCAGATTCTGTTCGCGCTGAAACTGGATGACGGCTTGTTCCAGCGCGGCATCGAACTGTTTTCCATTGGCGTGGTCGGAATTCAGAACCCCCGCAGCAATCAGGCGCTGGCGCAGCGGGATGATACGCTCATCAACCATGCCTGGCTTGAGGGTCGGGCCTTCCGGAATGCGTGGCCAGCCACCGGCAGACTGGATGCCGTAAAGGTGCCGCAGCCCTTCGCGCATGCGGGTGTAGATGGGTTGCTGCGGGCGGGCAAGCTGGAAAATGTCTGCGAGATTGCCCTGACGGATGGCGTCGTCCAGCAAGGTGAGCCCCTGTTGGGTGTCCAGAACCGGACTGGAAAAATTCCACTGGGACTCCAGCTTGTAGGGGTCGAGTTTGCCCATTCGCAGGTGGACGAGGGCAGTGATGCAGGCGCGGCTCGCCAGCAGATCCAGTTCCGCGCGCTGTGTGAAGGACGTCATGTTTGGCAAATTTGCGTGCTTCTGTTTCAGCTCGCTGAGGCTATACTCAAATGGATCCAGTCCGTCGAAACGCAAATCTTCCAGTGCAGCAATGAGTTGCGTGAGTGACCTGCCATCGTTCCAGGCGGGTTCGTAGTGGCGATACTGATAAAACGCGGTGATACCCTGGGGTAAGGACATTCCCGGCACAGACAGGTTGTCCTGGCTCGCCACCGTTTGTTGGTGAACACGAGTGCGAAGGAAATCAGTTACTTGCCGACGGGTCTCAGCAGGAAGAACAAAAGCTTCAGGCGTCTGGATGGATGCCGGAGCGGGCAGGGCAGGCGCCTGACCGGGCGGATGGCCGGCACAGGCCGACAGCAGAAAACATATAACGAACAACCACGGATGTAGTTGATTTTTAAGATTCATTGCCAATTCAGCCCCATTTGGCAGCAACGTAAAAGTGGTGATGGACAGTGCGCGAGCGCCATTGTCCCATTGGTGTATAGATGAAAACAATTTACCGTCTGTTAATGGCTGTTTCTTTCAGCCTGCCGTCCCTGGTGTTAGCGGATTCGCTGGCACAGGAACTTGCACTCAAGGCCGTTGGCGCCAAGGCCAACGTGATTCATCTGGCGGTTGCGGCCATGCAATGCGCCACTTCCGACGCCAAATCCGCTCCCAAGACATTGGCCGTCATCGATTATTCCTTACCATCCAGCCAGCAGCGTCTGTGGGTTTTTGACCTCGCACAGCGCAAGCTCATTCTGCAGGAATACGTGGCCCACGGCCGCAACTCCGGCGAGAACTACGCGAACAGTTTTTCCAACGTCAACGGCAGCTATCAGTCGAGCCTGGGCTTGTTCCGCACGCTCAGCCCGTATCGTGGCAAGCACGGCCTTTCATTGCGCATGGAGGGTATCGAAGCCGGCGTGAATGACAACGCACTGGATCGCGCCATCGTCATTCATGGCGCGGACTACGTGAATCCTGCTTTGATTGCCAAGCAAGGGCGCATCGGACGCAGCCTGGGCTGTCCGGCGGTTCGTCGCGCTGTTGCACCGAAACTGATTGATAACCTCAAGGACGGCCAGTACGTCTTTGCCTACTATCCAGATCCGCAGTGGCTGACGACATCGGCATACCTGTCCTGCGGTGGTGCCAAAGGCCCGCTGGCGTCGGCACTGGCGGATATTGGCCAGAGCGTGTCGTCGCTGGAGTAGGCTGGATACGAAGTGCTACAGGGAGGGAATACACGCGTGAAACGCATAATCACCTTCGCACGCAATTTAACATAATATAGATTATGCGGAATTGTCGGCGGCGAGATCGGCCCCCAGAAAATAGTCAAATGTAATTAATACCGCTTGTTCTGATAGCTCACGCCTACTACACATATAATAAACACCGTTTAATTAAAATGAGTGTTTTTTGTACTGTTTTTAGACATTTTTCTAATAATTGCTGACTGGTGTAGAACAATGTTGTCTAACGCTACTATCACTTTGTCGTCTTTTCACAATGGAAAAACGCCCTTTCTGACCGTTTCCGATGCCCAAAACCGCCACACCGTGAGGATGGACACCGCCGCCGACGCCTTGGGCGTGAGCAGGCAGACCCTCGGGCGATGGGTGGACGGCTCCCAAAACGCCCCCACAGCAGCCCTACGGCTGCTCCGGGTGCTTTACCTGGGGCACATGCCCTGGGATGGCTGGGAGGCCTTCCGCCTGGCCGAGCGGCCAGACCAGGAACACCGGCGCCGCTGGGTGATCCTGCACGATGAGATCCGCCAGGAATGGCCGCCCGAGCGCCTGGCGCTGGTGGCCTATGGGTATGATGCCGCCGACGCCATGCGCCGCCAGATGGAAAGCCAGGCGCAGGCCTACCAGGCGCGCATCGATCTGCTGCAGGCCTCGGTGACGGCATTGTCCACGCGCCAGGCTCCACCGATCCCGTGCGCCGAGATTATCCGCCTGAACGACTACCGCACCGGTGGACGTTAAAAATCACTTCCACGCAACACTGTACGTTTGCACATGTAAAAAAATCAGGCACAAAAAAAGCCCGGCGGTTATGCCGGGCTGAGGCTGCTTGGCGTTAGCTGTGCTTTTTCTCTTTTTCCAGGGCGTCGATGCGTTCGTGGGCGCGCTCGATCGCTCGGTTGTGTCGGTGCACGGTTTCCCGCAAATACAGGATGTGCACGCGCAGTGCAGCGATGGTCATGCCTGCGCTGGATGCACCGGTGGCCGCGATGGTGCCGATGATTTCCAGCGTGTCCATCACGGTTTACCAGGTGCAGCGGTTTCAGCGTCCTGCTGTGATTCAAAGCTCTGCCAGATCTGCTCCACCACGGCAGGATTCGACACGATCGCCGGCACGCCTGCCGCTGCCGCCACTGCTGCCACCAGGGCAACGAGCAGGCGGCGGTTCTTTTTCGTGAATTCACGCCATTTGAATGCCGGCATTGATCACCTCATCGGGATACGGCTGTATTCCGTTTTCAAATTGAATTATGGCTCGCACCAGGTGCGGCAATTTCTGGCGCACGTTGATGGTCTCTGTTGCTTTCACGCCGGCCGCCCGCGCAACAAATTGCACATAGGCATCCGTGGGGTTCTCGTGACCTGGTGCCCATCGGTTGATGATGCCCGCCACGGTGGTGATGTTGTAGAGACGCTCATAGTTGAGCAGCAGCTTTGCCAGTGCGCGGATACCGTATTCAGGTTTGGTGAAGGTGGCAAAGCGTGCGTCCGGTTGTTCCGGTGCGAGCCCTAACCACTTTTCCCCTTTTTCGATGTTGCCGGGATTGTTGTTGCGCAGGCCGCGCGTCTGGTTGTAGACCACCACTGCTCCACCTCCCCCGATCAGCACCAGGCCTGCCAGTGCTGCCGCCCACCAATACCACCGCACATTACAGCCCTCGCACGATCACGACGCCCAGCAGCGCCACCACGGCCAACACTGCAGCCACCTTTAGCGGCTCGGTTGGTGCCGGCTCGCCGTAGGTTTGGATGATCTTGCCGGACTTGTTTTTGACGATGACCTGGGCCTTGAGCCCCAGCAAATCCGCAATCCCAGGTTGCCCGGTTTTATCGGTGCCGGTGTAAACAGGCAGCTCAGGGCCATAGTTGGTTTTTACAAAAACCTGAACGCCACCGGATTGGACATACTCGGTGGCGAGGTTTTTCAGATCGCTGAGAATATCGGCCATAGGTTATTTACGCTTGCGGGCTGCTTTCTTGCCGCCCTTCCTGCCCGCCATCTTGGCCGCTTTGCTGCCCTTCTTGAACCGACCCCTTGTCGTTCTGCCCTTGGTTGCCATCGGTTTGTTCCTCGCGTTCCTGGTTCATTTTTTTGGCGCGCTCGATCACCATGCGCCGGCGGTGCATCATGCTCATTTGTAGGCCTTCTCATTGTTGAGTTGCTGCTTTACTTTGTATTCGCCCTCGATCACCTGGCCGCCCTGGTTGAGATCCACTTTAGGGCCGAACCAGTCGAACAGTTTGGAGCCGATCGATTCGCCGATCTGCTGCAGCGTGCCGCCGCTGGCCGCATTGGTGACGGCACCGAGCGTGCCCAGGACGCCGGCGCCTTCATAGGGCGTGTCTTTGGTGACGGCGTTGTTTCCGGTGAGGGTGCCAGTCACAACGTCCGCAGCAGCGCCCACGGCTTTTTTGCCCAGGTAGCCCACCACGATAACGCCAGCGACTGCGGCCAGGCCGAGGTAGAGGAATTGTTTTTCGGATAGTGCTGCCATTCACGAATCCAGATAGAGCGGCAATTTATAATTTGTGGCGGCAATTTTAATCCTGAGCCACGCCGTTTGAGCGCCAGCCGACCCAGCCAGCGCGGACTCACACATCAAAATCCTTCGCGACGCCGCGCCATCCCAATACCGCGCGTTTCCGTCGGCATCAAAAAACATATGCCCTTCGTCCGCCGCGCCACGAACCCCTGTATAGGCATTCAGACCCAGCTTAAACCCATCCTGACGTATCACCACCTGACTGCGCCATGCCGCATCAGTGCTTATAAATGCAGGCACCACGCCCGCGTTATTGCCCTGCACCACCGGCTGCACAATCACGTTATCCTTGCACGGATCTGTTCCGTCGGTTTCCAGCGCGATACATGCAGGGCTTGCCCCGTTCGGACTTGCGTACGCCTGCAGTCCGATATAATTCCCGCGACTGTATGACAGTCTAATAGCCGCCTTTGATCCGCCGTCCGCATTCCAGTTTATGAACGAATTCTGATCCACCTTGCATTGCTTACAACCATTTTGATACGTCACCGATTCCGACACATCAGCAACACCAGACGGCAGCCGTCGATCCATAACAATACATTCTTCTTTTGCCCCTTCTATCGTATTTCCTTCCACTTGTGCGCCGATTTGATTCGAAAGCCACACGCCAACCTTAGGCGATATCATGTAATTTTTGCTTACGCACGCTCCCACCGCGCCGCCGAGCGTGCCACGCAGCAGAACCACGCCATAGCCATTTAACCCGGCATTTGTAAACGCCATTTCATTACCCGATATTACCGCCGACGCCGCAACCGTCTCATACCAGACCGCATAGCGCACATTACGATAAAAATTATTGATTATTTTCCACGACTGCGAATGCGCGGAATAGACTCCGTACCCATACGACGAATTGAACCCGCACGCCTCGATTATGCCGCACCACGCGCCGTTATTTGTGTCAACATTATCCGCGTCGCCCAGCTCGACCAACCGACTTGCAACCGTATCCGCCGATCCTCCGCCAGACAGCGTTACATACCGCAATGCACCATTATGATATAGCGTCACACCCGCAGAACTGCGCACGAAACGCAATAAAACACCGTCATGCGTTTTGCATAACATTGTTCCCGCTGACGCGCTTGTACCCGAATACATGCCGGCGCCAAAAATATGCACTCCTGGCGGCACATCCAAACGCCCGGAAATTTTTCTGACGCCTGGCCCCCAAAACACAGGAATCGAACGCAAAGGGTTATCCATCGAATCCGACACAAACGAAAACATGGCCTGATTCGCTGCCGTGTCATCGTCACCTAGTAGCGTCGCCGGGTCATAGTTCGCCCTCGCACCGAAAACGAAATCATCTACACGAGTTTCACGCGACAAATCCCAACGATTTCCGCCCTGATCGACAATGTACCCATCTCCCAACGTTGCGTAGATTGTTGCATCAGTTGTCGGTGTGTAGCCTGTTCCGCCGTGATTCCAGACCGCACCGCCGCGCCCGTACCCGGCATGAAACGAGATGGTTTCCAGCTGGCTGAATGCTCCCCAGTCGCTGTCATACAGCGCCTTCAATGACGGCAATTGCTTTGCCAGCAGTTTCCGCTCAACCACCGCCGGTGAACGCTGAGAATTACTTGCCCACGCCGTCATACATTTTTCACCGAATCAATAGCCACGGATTCAACTACCGGGAAATACACCCACACCGCGCCGTTATACGCCCTGGTGATCGACTGCCCCGGCTCGATAATCGCACCGCGCGCGGCGCCCACATCGGCCGCGCTGCCACCGGCTCGCATCACGCCGGTGTTGGTGGATGGATTGGTCAGCGTCACTGCCAGGCGATCCGCATCAGCAGCCAGCACCTGTTCCGCGCCGATCCCGGCCGGCGTGTAGTCCGCCGCCGTTTCAAATGTGTTGCCCGGTACCAGCGTTGCAGATACCGTGACGTTGACGTCATCCCTGCCCTCATCCTGCCGTTCTTCGGACACGGTGAGCCGCACCGTCTGGGCGATCGCCGAGCGCACGCGCAGCCGGGTGAATGAATCGCCGTTGGCAATGTTGGATTTCTTGCCGCGCTGCAGCTCGCTGCCATTGTCCAGGCTGATGAACACGTCGCCGGTGGCGTCGTTGACATACAGGTACTTGCCGTTTACCTGCAATTCGCGCTCGCCGGCGCCGCTGAAAGTCAGGCTGTATTCAATCGGTCTTGTCATTTCCAGGCCTTAAATACATTGATGGCCGCCCAGGCCGCCACGACATAAATTCCCAGGGTTTTAAGCTGCACCACGGTGTTTTCCGTCTCGGTGCGGGCAGACTCGGTCACCGCCTTGATCGACTCCGTCAGGGCGGCGCTGTTGGTGGTGTTGGTCTGCTCGGAAAACTGCTTGGCAAAATCGAACGCCGATGAAATCGCATTCCCATCCAGCATATTGAACACGTTCCCGCTGCCCTGGTTGCTGACGGCATTGGTATTGCTCAACTCAGAAAATCCCAGGTTTTGCGTGGTGGTGTTGACGTTGCTGGACGATTTGCTTTTTGAACTGGAAAACAGGCTCATTACTTCCGCCCTCGCATCATGGACGCCACGCCGATCGCACCCAGGGCAATCGCCACATAAATCAACACGTCGTTGATGTCCTTTTTGCCAGGCGAGAAATTGAGCCCGCCTACCTGAATTGAATCAGCGCCACGGCTGGTGGCCGTAGCGCTGCTGATACCGGTCAGGTTTGGAGGCTGGACGGGTACCGCCATATCACAGCACCCGCTTCAGCACGATCACGCCCACCACAGCGGCAGCGCCGATCAGCAGCCACTGCTGCATGGTGACGCCACCTGGTGCGGCCTGAAAAATGCCGCCGGTGGCGTCCGATGCTGCCGCGTAGCCGTAGCCGTTGCGCAGATCCGCCTGATCGGGCACATTGCGATCGTCCCGCGCCGTTTCGGCGTTGATGTACTTGGCCCGGGTGTAATCGATGGCCAGGTCTTTCACCTCGCCAAACAGATTACCCAGGCCGTTCCAGACGCCCTCACCGCTTGCGTTGGTCAACATGGTGACCCCCTTAGATCATCGCCCAGGCCGAGTGCATATCAGCAAAGGCGGTGATGGTGTCGCCCGCGCTGGTCGTGACGGCAATTTCCATAAACCACGGTTTGCCGTCCGGATCTGCAGTGGTTTCCGCCTCGCCCTGGTTGCCATCCACCACCCGATCCAGCACGTACAGGCCTGACTGCGGGACGCGGGCAAACTGCTGGGCAATGGCGTTGTTCAGTGCGATGGAAATATCATCCCACTTGGTGAACGACGCCTTTTTGAATTCCACACTGGTCAAATTGGTGTGGAAGAAACCCAGCTTGCGCAGACGGCCGCCGGCGGCGCTGCCCAGGCTCACGCCGTAGGTATTGCGCGTGACAGCAGCAGACGGCTGGATGATCGAGCGACGCAGGTGGCGGAAGTGTGCAGCCTCGACAGCGGAAAAATCCGCGCCCATCTGCATTTTCGGCACACTGGTCAGCGCGTAGGCCTTCAGCGTCGGCGTGGTGGCCGCACCGATATCCACCTCGATTTCCAGCGGTTTGCGATAAACGCTGCAGTCCATGTCGCCCAGGTGCTGACCGCGCATGGTGCGCGCCGTGGGATCGCCGAAGAAAAAGAACGTGTAGTTGGTCACGGTGGTGATGCCGTCATATTCGTTCAGATCCACCAGCTGGGTGCCGTTGATTCCATTCACCACGTCCTTGCCATCCAGACGGACGCGCAAGTTGGAAATATGCGCATCAGTGAAGGCACCGCCGCCGCGCTCCAGAATCAGCGCATGCACCGATTTATCCATCAGCTCATCGGTAACAAGCGTGGCCCGCGAATTGGCGGCAACGCTGGGGAACTGGTTCAATTCGATCAGATCCATTGCACCAGCTCCTTAAATGCCGCTATCGATGGTGGACTTGAGTTTCGCCACCGGTGCAGCGCGCTTGGCCAGTGAATTGATCACCAGTGTGGTGCCGACTGCCACCAGCGCGATAAAGCCGATTTGTTTCAATTTGGCCTTGTTCATGCCCTTTCCCCGCAAGTTGAAGACAATAGCTGAGTGCTATTAAAGGGGAAGGCTAGGTAGGTTTTTTCAATCGAGTAAAGGCCCCCTGTTATAACAAGGGAATCCCGCGTTAGGCGCCTGGGCCGCCAAAAATCACGTTTTTATCGCCGGCCCACCGCTCGATCCACTGGTGCGGCTCCAGACTTTTGATGCGATCGGCGGGCACGCCGAGCACCCGCTCCATGTAAGCGACGTCGATCGGCAGGGAAAAACCATGCGAGTGAATCACAGTGGCGTTGCCCCAGACGGTTTTATCGCACTCCGCCGGCCGCTGGGTGATCGAATAGATGTGAATGCCGTAAAACAAGCCTTTTCTGATCAATTCGCCCCACCCATCGGGAGCCTTGCCGGCGGACGTCACATCGCTGATTTCCTCGCCGATCGCCACGCACGGCCACAACTGGCCCCACAAATACGCAATGCGCGCCCATGCATCAAAACCGGAATCCGGCCCGGTGTAGCACAGCACGCCAGGCCCGGTGCCAATATCACGCACCCGCGCAGCCAGTTCCCGCACCGTGCGGATATTCTCGCCATTAAGCGCCATCAGATATTCCATGCGAGGATCGCGCACGATGATGCGCTGGGCGCCGGACTCGCGCACCTGGTCGATCACCCACGTAGTTTTACCGAACCGCGATTGACCGGCCACGGCCGTAAGGATGCCATCGTCTCGCTGTTGCACCGTTACTGCCATCGATCACCCCGCCGTTGTAAAGTCGCCACCACCACCCTGCCCGCCGGTGCTGAACTCCGCAGGCCTGGCCGCGTGCTGGTGCTGCTGCTCGCGTGGATCCGGCTTGTGCATCGGCCGCAACGTCATGGTGGACATATCCATGCCCGCCAGCGCCACCATCCCCGAAGCAAAGGCCAACTTGCCCCAAGGGCCCCAATTCTCGATATTGCCGATTCCGCCGGGGGCCAGATCGTTGGCGCACGCGGCGAAAGCGTTGGCCCACTCGGTTTGCATTTCCGCATCAATCGGCCAGTTGGGCGCGGCCTTGTTGGCAAACATGCCGATGATCATCTGGCCGGCCAGGACGTATTCCTTGGGCAACTGCGCCACGGGATCGGCCAGCACCACGTCACCGGACATAGGCTGGCCCTGTTGACCTGGTGCGGCACCGCCGGCCAGGCCTTCCAGATCCGCCAGGATGGCTTCGTCATCGATGGGCGTGTCATGCATCACCAGCCCTCCAGGAAGCCAAAGCCACCGCCCGCCTGTTCAGGGGGCCTGGTGGGCTTCGGGGGCCGTACAGGCGCCGCCGGTGGCGCTGGTGGTGGGGGCATGCGGGGGCGTGCG
>JAGUVW010000005.1 GCA_020062665.1 Pseudomonadales bacterium | reverse complement strand
GGCGGCGGTGCACGTCGCGCTGGCGCGGCGGCGTCCATGCCGAATTCATCCGCGCCCATGGCAGCGGCGACCGATCCGGATGTTGCCGAACGCTATCGACAGACCGGAACTGCCGTTCCCCTCGGCGTTTTGGCTGATGTCCGTGTCGTGACCGGGCCGCCCATGATCAAGGACGAGAATGGCGTGCTGGTGGGTTATGTGTTCGCCGATATCGACGCCACGCAGCGCGATCTGGGCGGCTGGGTTAACGATGCGAAGCAGCTGGTGAGCCAACGTTTCGCGCTGCCGCCCGGTTATTCCCTGCAATGGACCGGGCAGTATGTATTCATGGCCGACATGCAGGCGCGCATGCGGGTGGTTTTGCCGCTAACATTCGTGCTGATTGTTGCGTTGCTGTATCTGTCCATGCGCGGCGTGGCGCAGACGCTGCTGGTTTTGCTGAGCCTCCCGTTTGCCATCGCCGGAAGTATCTGGCTGCTGGCAATGCTCGACTACAACCTGTCCACGGCGGTGTGGGTGGGTCTGATCGCCGTTGGTGGTGTGGCCGCGCAGACCGGCATCGTGGTGGTGGTTTATCTGGATCAGGCGTTTCAGGCGCGTGTGCAAAGCGGCAACCTGCGTCAGCCCGGCGATGTGGACGACGCCGTGATAGAAGGCGCCGCCAAATGTCTGCGGCCGATGCTGATGACGGTGGCTACCACGGTGCTGGGATTGATGCCGCTGCTGTGGGAATCCGGTGTTGGCGCGGATCTGTCTGCGCGCACGGCGGCGCCGGTGGTGGGCGGCCTGTGGGCCTGCATGTTCCTGACACTGCTGGTATTGCCAGCGGCCTATACCGTCTGGCGCCGCTACCAGTTCGGCCGGGGCCAATTCGATTCCGCAGCAGGTTCAGCATGAATGACGACGTGCCATCCGCGAAAACAGCCGCCGGACTCCGTTCATCCGAGGCCACCGAGCTGCTGGCCCGCGTCGGCCCCAACGAAATTCAGCACGCTGCCGTGGTGCCGCCCTGGTTGTTGCTGGCCGGGCAGTTCAAGAGCCCTGTCATCTGGTTGTTGCTGGGCGCCTGTGTCGTGTCGGCGGCGCTGGGCGAAGTCACCAATGCCATCGCCATCGGTTCCATCGTCATCATCAATGCGCTGGTCGGATTTTTTCAGGAATATCGTGCAGAGCGAGCGGTGAATGCACTGCGCTCGATGACAGCGCCACGGGCCAGTGTGCTGCGCGATGGCATCATGAAAATCATTCCCGCCATGGAAGTGGTGCCGGGTGACATTCTGCTGATCGAAGCTGGCGACGTGGTGGCGGCGGACGCGCATTTACTGGAGGCCAATGCGCTCACCGTCAACGAAGCCGCCTTGACGGGGGAAAGTCTGCCCGCAGAAAAATCCACAACGCCGGCAGACACCAAGGCGCCGCTGGCAGAACGTCACGACAGTATTTTTCTGGGTACGGCTGTTGTGAGCGGCACTGCGGTGGCGAAAGTGACTGCTACCGGCATGACCACCGAGCTGGGCAAGATAGCGCATCTGCTGGCGTCGGTGCAGGATGAAGCGACCCCGTTGCAACAGCGGCTCGCGCGCGTCAGCAAAAGTCTTCTCTATATTTGCCTGGGCATTGTCACGGCAGTGGCCGTTCTGGGAATCGTGCGCGGCACGCCCTTGCTGGAGGTATTTCTTTCCGCCGTCTCGCTGGCGGTTGCGGCGGTGCCGGAAGGGTTGCCCGCCGTGGTGACCATCGCGCTGGCCGTGGGTGTGCAGCGCATGGCGGCGCGAAAAGTGCTGGTGCGCCGACTCCCCGCTGTCGAGACATTGGGATGCACCACCGTCATCTGCACCGACAAGACAGGCACGCTGACCACTGGCGTGATGACCGTGCGCGAACTGTGGGGCGCCGATCATCTGCGTCTGCTGGATGTGGCGGCCGCGTGCTGCAATGGCGAACTGGCGCCGGACGAGCGCAGCGGCGTGGGCGATACCACGGAAGTGGCGCTGCTGATGGCGGCGGCGGCCCGGGGCATTCATCGCAAGGACATTGAGCAGCAGCGGCCGCGCGTACTGGAAAACCCGTTTGATTCCGAACGCAAACGCATGTCGATCCTGCGCAGCGATGGCGTGCTGTATGTGAAAGGCGCGGTGGATTTGCTGTTGCCGCTGTGTCGCGGTGACACCTCGGCCGCGCTCGCCACCAATGCGGACATGAGCCGGCGCGGTCTGCGCGTGCTTGCTATGGCAATCGGTAACGGCAAGGAAGAGCGCGAGCTGGAACTGGTGGGATTGGTGGGAATTGCCGATCCCCCCCGCACCGAAGCCATCGACGCCATCGCCACGGCCCGCAGTGCCGGCATTCGTACCGTCATGATTACCGGCGACCATCCGATCACCGCCCAGGCGATCGCGCTGGAACTGGGTCTGCTGCAAAAAGGTGAAGATCCAAAGGATCGCGTGCACGCGCGCGCGACTCCGGAAGACAAGCTGAAAATCGTCAAAGCCTTCAAGGAACAGGGCGCCATTGTCGCCATGACGGGAGACGGCGTGAATGACGCGCCTGCACTGCGTGAGGCACACATTGGCATTGCCATGGGGAAAAATGGCACCGAGGTGACCCGTGAAGCGGCGGATGTGGTGCTGTCCGATGACAACTTCGCCAGCATCGTCGCCGCGGTGGAAGAAGGCCGGGGAATTTTCAGCAATATCCGTAAAACACTGGTGTATCTGCTGGCCGGCAATGCGGGCGAACTCATGCTGATGTTTTCCGCCGCGCTGCTGGGTTTGCCCTTGCCCCTGCTGCCACTGCACCTGCTCTGGATCAATCTGGTGACGGACGGTTTGCCCGCGCTGGCACTGGTAACCGATCCCCTGGATCGCAACGTCATGAAACGGCCGCCGCGCGATCCCCGCGAACCGATTCTGGGAAAACCGCAATGGGTTCGCATTTTGGCATCGGGATTTGTGCAGGCGACCGTGGCACTGGCGGTGTTTGTCTGGGCGCTGGAAAACCGTGGTTTGACTGAGGCGCGCAATCTGGCGTTTTCCACACTGGTGTTTGCTGAATTGTTCCGCGCGTTTTCCGCCCGCAGCAGCCTGCCGTTCTGGGAGATGGGAATATTTACCAACATGCGTCTGTTCGGCATTGTGGTGGTGTCGGTGATTGTGCAACTGGGCATTCACCACGTTCCCGCAACACAGACGCTGTTTGATATTCAGGATCTCAACCTGAATGACTGTATGCTTTCATTGGCGCTGGGATTGATTCCTCTCATCATCCCAGAAATCGCAAAAATTGTGGCCCGTCGGAGATATCCTCTCAATCCGACCCTGCAGACAAACCATGCATGAATGAGACGCGGCCTTCCTGTCGCCCGGGAGCCCTTACTGTCACATTTCGCCCCCACCATCGCTCAAAATTTGCCCAGCTGCCGGTCATGCCAGCGCCCCATGGTGATCAACGCGCAGCCCCCGCCGATCAGAGCAAAAAACATGTCCGACTGGGTGTCCCACGGATCGCCCTGGGTGCCGAGGAATTCCACCGCGCCCTGCCCCAGCCACAGCGCCGTCCACCATTCGATGAGTTCGTAGAACGAGCTGACGAACATCACCATGCTGAGGATGACGAAGTTCAACATGCCACGGGTGCGGACGAAGTTGCCGCGCAGCAGAATCTCGCGCGCGATCAGGGCGGGCACAAAGCCCTGAAAAAAGTGGCCGATGCGGTCGTAGGGATTGCGTGCAAAGCCGAACAGTTCCTGCAGTTCGAATCCCAGTGGCACGCGGGCGTAGGTGTACATGCCACCGAGCATCAGCACAAAGCCGTGCAGACAGATGGCGTAATACAGCAAGGTGGTGAGCGGAAAATTGCGCCGGGTAATCCACAGCAGCGGCAGCGCGATGATCACCGGCAGCACTTCGAGCAGCCAGGTGCCGCGGTCATAGGGCGCGTAGCCAGTGATGCCCAGCACCAATAGCGACAGCAAGGTGATGATGGTGAGGTGTGGCTGCGGATGTTGCGCGTTCATCGATGGGCGTCCTGTGGTGGCGTGGCTTGAGTATAACAAACCATTTTCGCAGGACAGGTTGGCAAGAATCCGGCATGCAGGTGCGGCGCCATTGTCGCTCGCACCTGTTGATCACGTCAGCTGGCGGCTTCTTCGGTGAGGACGGCAGCGATGTCACGCACGATCCACTGCGCGGCCAAACGGCCGGTTTGCGCAGCGCCGTTCATGAAGCCGTAATACGCATCGCTGGTGTGTTCGCCGGCAAACAGCAGGCGTTCCACGTGCATGTCCACTGACTCTTCCGGATCTTCGGCTTCCACGTACATCCACTCCGCCGCAAAGCCGCTGTACTGGCCCGGCTTGAAGGTGGTGTAGCCGCCCATGATGCCGGCTGTCTTGTGCCAGGCGGTGCGGAGGTAGCGGCCGTTGGCGCTGGCCTGCAGGCCGGGCAGCAGGGTGTCGAAGGTTTCCACCAGCGCGGCGCCCTGTTCTTCTGCGCTGCCGCCGGCGGTGGCGTCCACCTGCTGGCCGCCGAGGAAGAACGTGAGCGCGCCGTTGTCGCGGCTGTCGAGTTCACGCAGGCTGGAATCCCAGATCAGATTGACGCTTTCATCAGTCCAGCCTTCGTTGCGGAAGCCGTTGTCAGTGCGCCAGATCCGCTCGTTCATGCCGGCGATGATTTTTTCGTTGCGGCCCAGGCCGGCTTCCTGGATGAACTGCTGCAGCGTGTCGGGCAACTCGATATCCAGTTGCACGTTGCGCAGCGCGGGGAATGGCAGCGCCAGGATCACGTAGTGGGCGTGGACTTTCTGCTGGCCGTTGAAGGTGAGTGTGTAGCCTTTTTTGGTGTGCTGCAGCGCGGTGAGAGTTTTGCCGGTGCGGATCTGGCCGGCCAGTACATTCTTCAGCGCGGTGATCACACTTTCCGAGCCACCGCCAATCACCCAGGCTTCGTCGCTGGTGCTCAGCAGTTCCACGTGATCGCCATCCACCACCGGCAGCATTTACAGCAGTTGCAGCGACGTGGAGTCACTGGCTTCGACACCGTATTCCACGCGGGACAGTCCTTCGATCAGGCTGCGGATATCCGGATCGGCGGGCAGCTTGTCGCTGTGCAGATCCAGATAGTCGGCAATGGACAGTTGATCGAAGTGAGGGCACCAGGTATCCCAGTCGGCATCGAGCAGTTCGGCGTCTGTCATGATCTGCGCGGCGATGGGTTGCAGCGCCTGCGCGATTTCATTTTCGCTGCGGCGCTGGCCACCGAAGAAATAACCCACCAGATCCAGTTCAGATGCGTCGGGTTTGCGCGGCAGTAATGGCACGCCCAGTTCATCCATGATCGCGCGCAGGTCGTCGTGATCCGTGTTCACCAGTTCGGCGCCCAGGTCGCTGACGATGCCGTCGCTCACCGCGCCTTTCACGCTGCGGATGCGGCCGCCCACGCGGGTGCGGGCTTCAAAAACCTGAGCGCGAATGCCGAGCTTGCCCAGTTGGTAGGCGGCATTGAGGCCGGCCAGTCCGCCACCCACGATCACCACGTTCCGGCGCTGGCTGCAGGCGGCCAGGCTGCCGGCACCGGTGAGGGCGAGTCCGCCCAGAGCGGTGGATTTCAGAAAGGTGCGACGGCTGGGGGATTGTGGTTGCGGCGCGGGCCGGTGGGCGGCGGCGAGGTTGAGGCGACGGGCCTGCTGCATCAGACGCGCAAGCTGGCGAAAACCCGAAGTGTGTGCCATGTGACTGCTCCTTGGTCGTTATACAGATAATTCCAGATCAATATCCGCCCGGAAACATGACCGTTCTGTGACGGTGCGGGTGTGCGGACGGTGCAGCATCCTAGCACGCGGCTGGCGCTGTGAAATGCGACAGCGGGAACACTGCAAATGTGAAAAAGTCGGTGGGAGCCCCCAGGGGCGATCCGGCGTTGCATCCAGGGATGTTGTCTATACTGAAGGCAACAAAACATGGACAAGCACAGGAGCGGAATCATGGATGTTGCATCGGGTGGTCGTGCCAAACAGGTTGGCCTGTTGGCCGACGCCATCCTCGACCAGCTGTCGGTTGGCGAGAGTTCCTTTTCAGACACAATGAGTTGCCTTGTTCAATCAGTACGTCAGCGCCTCGGCATGGAAGTAGCGTTCGTGTCCGAGTTTGTGGACGGGCGCCGCATGTTCCGGTTTGTCGATTCCGGCGAGGGAGTCGAGATCATCGCCGTTGGCCAGGGCGGCCCGCTGGACGAAAGCTATTGCCAGCGGGTGGCAGACGGACGCCTGCCAGAGTTGATCCACGACGCCCAAAAGTTACCTGCCGCCCGGGATCTGCCCGTCACCCAGGCGCTGCCCGTGGGCGCCCATGTGAGTGTGCCGATCCGCCTGGGCAACGGTGCCGTGTTCGGAACCTTCTGCACCTTCAGCCGCTATCCGGATGACAGCATGAACGAACGGGATCTGGCCATGGTGCGCGTGTTCGCCGATCTGGCCGGCGCCATGATCAGCAAGCATCTGTTCGCACTCGAGAGCGTGCAGCAGATGCGATGCCGGATTCTGGATGTGATCAACAACGAACGCCTGACCATGGTCGGGCAGCCGATCGTGGAACTGCAGAACGGCAACACGGTGGGCTATGAATTGCTGGCACGGGTGAATGGCCCGCAGCCGTTGCGCCCGGACACGCTGTTTGATCAGGCTGCGCGGGTAGGCCTGGCCAATACGCTGGGGGAAATGACGGTAGCACACACCCGCGAGGTGATGAGCCGCGCCGGCAATGATCATTTCATCACGCTGAACCTGACACCGGAATTCATTCTGCAGGCGGATCTGTGCAGCCTGTTCGGCAAGGATGATCTCGACAACCTGGTGGTGGAAATCACCGAGCACGCGATCATCAAGGATTACGCGGCGTTGCGCGATCGGCTGGCACCGCTGCGCAAACGCGGGGCCCGGGTGGCAATCGACGACGCGGGGGCCGGTTACGCCAGCCTGCGCCACATCCTGCAGCTGATGCCGGACATCATCAAGCTGGATATCAGCCTGATCAAGGATATCGACCAGGACGCCGAACGGCAGGCGCTGGCCAGCGCGCTGATTTCGTTTTCGCGCTGCCGCAATTATCACCTGATTGCGGAAGGCGTCGAGCGCGCCGGGGAGCTGGCCACGCTGCAATCGCTCGGCACGGAGTGGGGGCAGGGCTATCTCTTTGCCCGACCGGAGCCTGTGCACACACTCTGGCATTGAAAATCAGGACAAGGATTCGCTACGCTCGAACCGCACGCGACCTTCGGCGCTGACGCCAAGAATTTTCGCCAACCAGGGCGGTGGCGATGCCTTCATCACGGTTTGCAGTTTTTCCAGCACGTCAGTGGCGGGGCAGCCCTCGTTCATCTTCATGGGATAGATACCCGCCTTGACCACCTTGGCGGCAGCAGGGCCTCCGATGGACACCACGTACAGCACCTGACAATCACGGATCAGATCGGCGCGGAACTGGTTTCTGTCTTCTGCCAGATCGGCTTCCAGCGCCGAGCGCACGTCCACCAACTGAATGCTGTCGCCACTCACCTGATACACCAGGAAACGCAGGCAAGAGCCAAAGTGCCCATCGAGTTTTTCGCCACTGTTGGACGCAACCGCCACGCGGACGGAGCCCGCAGGAATATCGGCGAGCGGCACCGCTTCCGGCAGCGCTTCCATTTCCGCTTCACCCCACAGAATGCGCACGGCCTCTTTCATCGCCGGCAGGCCGATGCCGATGTCCTCGCCATCTTCTTCACCATCAGCGCTGGCAAAGCCGGTTTTCAGATCGGTGACGGTGATGTGCTTGAGGGATTCCTCGTTGAGTTCGCCGTCGATGCGGCGATGCAGAATTTCGAGCAGTTTGCCCACGCCCACATCGGGAATCACCCTGGCAGCCAGGGCGATGCGGAGCGCAGTTTCACGGTTCAGATTGGGGGTCGTCATGGTGCATTCCTCTTTCGCCACTGGGTTTCAATCGTCGTCATCGTCATCTTCATCATCCAGCACGCGGGTGATCTTGCGGTAGATTTCCACCCGGTCGCCATCCTGCAGCGTGCTGTCGAGTTTCACAAACTTGCCGTACACACCCACTTTCTGGGTTTTCAGATTGATGTCAGGGCACAGAGCCAGAATGCCGGAGCGTTCGATGGCGTCTGCCACCGTGCTGCCTTCGTCCAGTTCGCACCGCACTTGCACCTGTTGGATTCCCGCATACACCACGCCGACTCTCATCGCTCACCTCAGGGATCAGGACGGGATGGCCGCCAGTGGCGCGGCAGGCTGGCGGTTGCGCGCGGCAAGCCGTTCGTCAATCATGCGCTTGAGCGCAATCATGATGCCCAGCACGATGAAACCACCCGGCGGCAGAATGGCCAGCAGCACACCGTGATCGGGATCGAACAGTTGCAGTTCCAGCCAGCGGAAATGTTCGCCCAGCAGCGCCGATGCCTGCGTGAACAATGTGCCACTGCCCATCATCTCGCGCACACCGCCGAGCACCACCAGCGCCCAGGTAAAGCCCAGCCCCATGCCCACACCATCCAGCACCGAAGCCAGCGGCCCGTGCTTCATGGCGAAGGCTTCGGTGCGGCCCAGCACCGCGCAGTTGGTAACGATCAGCGCGATGAAAAGTCCCAGCACTTTGTAGAGCTCGTGCATCCAGGCATTCATGGCCATGTCCACCAGGGTGACGGTGCCGGCGATCAGCGCAATCATCACTGGCACCCGTACCTGCGCAGGAATGACATGACGCAACGATGACACCAGCAGATTCGACAGAATCAAAACCGCCATGGTGGCGATGCCCATGCCCAGTCCGTTGGTAGCCGTGGTGGTCACCGCCATCACCGGACACAGGCCCAACAGTTGCACCAGGGCGATGTTGCTTTCCCACAAACCGTTACTGACGTGCTGGCGATAAGTGGACATCTGTTCTTACTCCCCTGCAATCTGCGCCGAAGGTGCGCCGCGGATGTTGTTGCGCTGGCGTTCGAAGAACTGCAGACCTTCGTGCACCCCTTTCACCACCGCGCGCGGCGTGATGGTGGCACCGGTGAACTGGTCGAACTGGCCGCCATCCTTTTTCACAGCCCAGCGCGGCGTTGCGGTGTTGCCCAGTGACAGCCCGTTGAAACTTTCGATCCAGCGACTGCGGCCGATTTCGATCTTGTCTGCCAGCCCGGGGGTTTCCCGGTGACTGAGCACGCGCACGCCCAGGACAGTGCCCTCTGCATCCAGAGCCAGCATCAGTGTCATGGGGCCGCCGTAGCCCGATGTCGTGACCTGAAAGGCGGCGGCGGTGAATTCACCGTGCAGGCGCGCGGGATAAACCTGAATCGGCGTCGCGCTGAACCGCGTATCCGTCACTTCCAAGGCATCGCTGATGGGGCTGTTGTCGTAAAGCGAGGCAGGCAACACCTGATTGAGATTGGCCAGGCGATCTTCGGCCACACGCAACGCGATGGTGTCTGCGGTCATGCGCGCGCCGATCAGCAACAACAAGGTGACGATGGTGCAGATCACGCCGAGCACGATGCCCTGGAAATCCACCCGATCCCGCCACAGGCTCAAACGGGACGGCGAAGCAGGCGCAACGGCCTCATTCATTGCGCTCATGATTTTCTCCCGTGATTCACGACGACTTTGGCATGGGTGACCGGCAGCGGCTTGCCACGATGGGTGCGGCCATAGACCCGTGGTTTGAATGCTGTGTCGAGTAGCGGTGTCAGTGCATTCATGAACAACACGGCAAAGCCCACTGCTTCTGGAAAGCCACCCCATACCCGCACCACAAAAATCACCACCGCGCAGCCGGCACCGAACAGCAGTTTTGCCGTGCGACTGATGGGTGATGTCACCGGATCGGTCGCGATGAAAAACGCGCCGAGCAGCACACCGCCAGAGGTCAGATGAAACAGCGGCCCAGCCTGCTGAAGGGGATTCACTATGCTGGCAACGGTGGCCAGCATCGCGAGCGTCAACAGCAATGCCACGGGAATTTCCCAGCTGATGATGCGACGCCAGAGCAGCCACGCTGCACCCAGCAACACCAGCAGTTCCGATGTTTCACCCAGGCTGCCGGCATGCAGCCCGAACAGTGACTGCCACCAGACAAAATGTTCCGCCAGAATATCGGGCGCCGTTTGTTTCAGCGTGAGCGCCGTTTTCAGTTCACCTAACGCCGTGGCGCCGGTATAGCCATCGATGCGGGTGGCAGGTTCAAAGGTGATGCGCAAACCTTCCAGCGCATCCGGATATGTCAACCCGGCCAGTGGCAATGGTTGAATCCAGGTGGTCATCTGCAGCGGAAACGCGATCAGCAAACCAACCCGCGCCAGCATCGCCGGGTTGAACAGGTTCATGCCCACACCACCATACAACTGCTTGCCGATGGCGATGGCGAACAGCGATCCGCCCACGCCGATCCACCACGGCGCCCAGGGCGGCAGCGTGAGCGCAATCAGCCAGCCCGTGAGCAGGGCCGAACCGTCGAGCACGGTATTCACCGGCCTGCCACGCAATTGCAGACACACTATTTCCGTCGCCACAGCTGCCGCGCAGGTGACCAACCAGAGATACGCCGCAGGCCAACCAAACAGATAGAACCCCACGCTGGTGCAGGGAATCAATGCCAGACACACATCCAGCATGATGCGATTGACGCTGGAACCGGCGTGCGCGTGCGGTGATGAACGGGGCGTCATGGCGCTGACTCCGACGTGCTGGAAGCACGGGATTTTTTGGCGGCCTTTGCCGCGGCCTTGGCGGCAACCTCTTTTTCCAGGCGCGCGTTGCGCGCGTCCATCAGCATTCGGGTGTAATCGTTTTTGCGCGCGGCGTTTTTGCGGGCATCCTGTTCACCCATGGCGTACTGAAAATACTGCACCAGCGGAATGTGCGACGGACAGACATAGGCGCAGGAACCGCAGAGGATACAATCCTTCAGACCGGCAGCATCGGCACCATCGAGATCATCCACCTTTGCACGCCGCGCCATTTCCAGCGGCAGCAATCCCATCGGGCAGGCCTGCACACAGCGCGCGCAGCGAATGCAAGGCGACTCAGTGGCACGGGACACCTCCCTGCGCTGCAAGGCCAGAACGCCGGTAGCGCCTTTGATAACCGGCACCTGCGTGGAGGGCAGCGTCACGCCCATCATCGGCCCGCCCAGCAGCAGCTGTGCAGGCTCGTCGGTCAGGCCGCCGCAAGCATCAATGAGATGCTGCACCGGTGCGCCGATGACAGTTTCCACATTGCGCGGACTTTTGATGCAGCCGCCCGCCACCGTCACCACGCGGGAAATCAGCGGGCGCCCAAAGCGCAAGGCCTGTTGAATCGCATACACCGTGCCCACGTTATGCACCAGCACGCCGACCGACGTGCTGCGGCCCTCTGCCGGCACTTCGTGGCCGGTGATCTCCTGAATCAACTGCTTGGCAGAACCCATGGGATAAAGCGTGGGCGTGACCTCCACTTCAATGGCGCCAAAGGGTTCTGCCGCCGCGCGCATGGCGGCAATGGCTTCGCTCTTGTTGTCTTCGATGGCGATGACGATGCGATAAGCGCGCAGTATGTGCTGGATCAGACGAGCGCCATCAACAATCTGCTCCGCACGCTCCCGCATCAGACGATCATCAGTCGTGAGGTAGGGCTCGCATTCGCTACCATTCACCAGCACGGTTTTGATTTCATGTCTGGCACCTTGCTTGAGCTTCACCGCTGCGGGAAAAATGGCGCCGCCCATGCCCACGATGCCAGCCCGGGCCACGCGCTCGGCCAACTCCATGGGAGCCTGGGAAAAAGGATCGTCAGGCATGTCCAGGTCGATCCAGCGATCGTCGCCATCCGATTCGATCACAATCGCATCGGCAGCAAGACCAGAGGGATGCGGCGCCTGCACCGGGCCAATCTTGCGTACGCGGCCCGATGTAGAGGCGTGTACCGGCGCCGACACTTCGGTGCCGGCGGCAGCGATCAGCTGGCCCTTCAGCACGCTGTCGCCGGGCTTCACCAGAGGAATGGCATCCGCGCCAGCATGCTGTCGCAATGGAAGGATCACACAATCCGGCAACGACGCCTGCACGATTTTCAACGCGGCAGAACGATCCTTGTGTGTATCCGGATGCACACCGCCTTTCACGCCCGACCACTTCAACATGTTCACGACTCCTGCCGGTAAGCGGCGTTATGCTGCCTGCGGCTTCGACCAATGCCAGGTATCAAGCGTGATGGGTTCCGGGTGCAGGCTGACGCAATTTTCCGGACAGGCTTCAGCGCACTTTGCGCACCCTGTACAGGCTGCCTGCAGAATCACGTGAATCTGGCCGTTGGCGCCCACCACGGCATCGGTGGGACAGGCGCGATAACAGCGCGTGCAGCCCGTGCATTCGGCTTCGTTGATTGATGCCACCATCGGCACCGGTGCAGCACCGGCAGAGTCCGCACTAACCCCCAGAAGCGTGGCAAGCTGTTCCACCAATGCGCGGCCACCCGGTGGACAACAATTGATGGCAGCTTCACCTTCCACCAGTGCCGTCGCCGCTGCAGAGCAGCCGGGGAATCCGCACTGGCCACACTGACTGCCCGGCATCAGGGATTCAATCTGTTTCACCAGTGGGTTTTCTCCTTCCACCGCGAACACCCGTGCCGCCACTCCCAGCAACAATCCCAGCGCGATTCCCAATCCGCCCAACATCAAGGTAGCCATCAACATTTCACACCTCGCCGTTCTGTGATTCCGTCCAGAATTTCTTCATTCGACATGCACCAGGCCGCCAAATCCCATAAAAGTCAGCGCCAGCAATCCGGCTGTCACCAATGCCACCGGCGCACCGGCAAAGGACTTGGGCACATCCGCCAGCGCCAGCCGTTCGCGCATACCGGCAAATATCAGCATTACCAGTGAAAATCCCACTGCCGAACCCAATCCGAAGATCAGGCTTTCCATAAAACTCTGTTGCGCGCGCACACTGATCAGCGGCACGCCGAGCACCGCGCAATTGGTGGTAATCAGCGGCAGATAAATACCCAGGGACTTATAGAGATGCGGCGACGTTTTGCGAATAACCGCTTCGGTAAACTGCACGACGCCAGCGATCACCAGAATGTAGGCGAGAATACGCAGAAAACCGATATCGAGCGGCTGCAACATCCAGTGCTCCAGCATCCAGCTGCTGCACGCCGCCAGCGTCATGACGAAGGTGGTGGCCGCACTCATTCCCACTGCCGTGCTCAACTTTGACGACACGCCCAGAAACGGACACAGGCCCAGAAAACGCACCAAAACGACGTTGTTGACCAGCACGGTTCCAATCAACAGCATCAGGTATTCCATACTCAGCAAACCTCGTTGCAATGCGTGAAGACACAACGCCACACTGAAATGCTTAATTGCATCAAGCATGCCACTGGATTTGTCTGATCGCTGCGCGCCACGCTCACCCGAAAAAAGGTTGATTCAGCGCAATGTTTTTCGCCCACCACGGCGGCCATGTCAGAGCAATCCACTGGGATATTTGTTGTATTTCAGACAGGAAGTTACGCGCTGCTTACGCCGATGTGGCATTTGTTACAGTGGGGCCGAGATGGTTTTGCGCAGAAATGCACGCTGTTGATGCATACCTATGACATTGCCAGTGCGCGGCACACTAATTGCAATTGCCTTGTTGCAAACCTGACATCGCACCTGTACCGATCACAGGACATCGTATCCATGACCACGAATGCCAAAGGCACCCCTGTGCGCAACGAACGGGATACCGGCCTGCCAGACGCCGACCAAACCACAACAGAAACCGCAGCGGCATTCGCCGGTTCTGATCCGGTCGAACACCTGTCACCGGATGTTTTTCTGCAGGCGGTGGAGCATGCGCCCGTGGCCATTTCCATCACGGATCTGCACGCCAACATTCTGTACGCCAACCGCGCATTCAGTCATGTCACCGGTTATCGCAGTGATGAAGTGATCGGAAAAAATGAATCCATTCTGTCGAACCGCACCACACCACGGCTGGTATATCAGGCGCTATGGGGGCGGCTACACCAGAAAAAAGCCTGGTCGGGCGTGCTGGTAAACCGGCGCAAGGACAACTCGCTCTATCTGGCGGAACTGAATGTTGCACCGGTGCTGAACGAGCAGGACGACGTGGTCTATTACCTGGGTATGCACCGGGACACCAGCGACATGCACGAGCTGGAACAGCGTGTCGCCAACCAGAAACACATGATCGAAGGCGTGATCAACGCGGCGCCAGTGGCCATGGTGCTGCTGGATCAAGAGCAGCGCATCGTGATGGCGAACCAGGCTTTTCGTCAACTCACCAGCACACTGACCCAATCCGATTCGATGGAAGATGCTCTGAGCAGCATCCAGTACCGTCTGGGGGATCGTTACCAGGCGCTGGTCAACGTCGGGATGGGATTTTCCAGCGTCGAGATCGCCTTTGATGTCAGTCACTATCGGCAGAACTGGTATCTGTGCGATGGCTGCTCCATCACCCAGGAAGATGAAGAGCCAGGAAATTTTTTCTCGCAACCGGGCAGCCGTCACCTATTGCTCACCATCAATGACATTACCGAGCTGCGTCAGCGCCAGCAGGATTCGCAACTCAATGCACTCAAGGCCTTGATGGCAGAAGAAGAGCTGCTGGAAGGCATGCGCGAAACTTTCAACGGTGCCATTCACCGCCTGCAAGGGCCGGTAAATCTGATCGGCGCTGCGCTGAAGATGCTGCAGCGCCGGCTGGGCGAGCAGGCGCAGCAGGATCCCGTGGTACTGGCCATGCAGGAAGCGCAGAACGCTGGACTGGAAGCGCTGGACAGTCTCAGCGCCTCGATTCCGGTGACCATGGAAGAGGCCAAGATGCCAGTGAACATGAACCAGCTGCTGCGGGAAGTGATCAATCTTTCCATTTCCGATCTGCTGGCGCAAGGCATTGTGGTGGACTGGAAGCCGGCACTGCATTTGCCCTGGGTGATGGGCAGCGAAGCACGCCTGCGCAGTGCGCTCAAGCAACTGGTTGCCAATGCTATCGAAGCCATGAGCAGCCGCACGATCAGCAGACGCGAACTTTTCATCGCCAGTTCGGTGGAAAAGCAGGTGGTGCGCATTGAAATCACCGACAGCGGTCCCGGCATTCCCGGTGAACTGATCTTCAAAGTGTTCGAACCCTTTTTCAGTACCAAACCCCCACACAAAGGCTGTCGTGGCATGGGCTTGCCCATGGTGCATGAAATCGTGTCGGAACACGCGGGCACCGTCTATATCGACAGCGGCTACCGCCAGGGTTGCCGCATGATCGTGGAACTCCCTTATTCAGCCGGTTAAGAGAGCAGCCAAAACATGAATTCAACGACGTACATGCGCAACGTTGGACATTCGATCAGCCGCGCGGAGTTATTCGAAAAGCAGGTGGGTGCACTCAGCCAGATTTCACGGATTCTGTGCCGCTCCGACAACATCGAGGACACGCTGGCCAAAGTGCTGGCGGTGTTGCACGATGACGCGGCCATGCAGCACGGCCTGGTGTCCATTTCCGACTCCGACAACAGCTCCGTGCAGATCAGCGCAATACACAGCGACTCCGGCTCCGTCAACAAAGCCTCTGGCTCGGTGCGCTATCGCAGCGGCGAAGGCATTATTGGACGCATCCTGAGCCACGGCAACTCCATCGTGCTCGGACGCATTTCGTCTGAGCCACGCTTTCTGGACAAGCTGGCGCTGTACGATCTGGAACTGCCATTTGTCGGCGTGCCCATCAAAGGCACCGACGGCCAGACCATCGGCGTGCTCGCCGCCCAACCCGGCACACCCGCAGACGATCTGCTGCCGGAACGTGCCCGTTTCATGGAAACCGTGGCGAATCTGCTGTCGCAAACCGTGCGCCTGATCATCAACCTGGAACGCGGGGAACAGATCGCCAACGAGCGCGACGAGCTGCGGCGCGAGGTGCGAGCCCAGTTCGGCTTTGAAAACATGGTGGTGGGACGCACGCCGTCGATGCGACGCGTGTTCGATCAGATTCGCCGCGTCGCCAAGTGGGACAGCACCGTGCTGATTCTGGGTGAGTCCGGCACTGGCAAGGAACTGATCGCCAGCGCCATTCACTACAATTCGCCCCGCGCTCATCAACCTTACATCCGCCTGAACTGCGCGGCACTGCCTGAAACCCTGCTGGAATCCGAACTGTTTGGCCACGAAAAAGGTGCCTTCACCGGCGCCATTAAAATGCGCAAGGGACGTTTCGAACAGGCGGACGGCGGCACACTGTTTCTCGATGAAATCGGCGAGATTTCACCGATGTTCCAGGCCAAGCTGCTGCGCATTCTGCAGGAAGGTGAATTCGAGCGGGTGGGCGGCACCCAGACCATCAAGGTGAATCTGCGCGTCGTCGCCGCCACCAATCGGGATCTGGAACTGGAAGTGGACAAAGGCAAATTCCGCGAGGATCTCTATTATCGCCTCAACGTGATGGCCATTCGCGTACCACCCCTGCGCGAACGCATTGCCGACGTTCCAGAGCTGGCGGAATTCCTGCTGTCGAAAGTGGCCCAGCGCCAGGGCCGCCCGCTGCGCCTCACCGACAGCGCGATTCGCCTGCTAGCGGGATACAGCTGGCCCGGCAACGTGCGCGAACTGGAAAACTGTCTGGAACGGGCCTCCATCATGAGCGAAGACGGCACGGTGGATCGCGACGTGATTTCCCTGAGCGGACTCGACGAAGACGCACGCCCCCTCCTGGCAGCCTCGGCAACACAGTCAGTCGATCTGAACGGCGAAAACATGGATGAGCGGGAAAGGGTGATCGCAGCACTGGAACAGGCCGGTTGGGTACAGGCCAAAGCCGCGCGCCTGCTGGGCATGACGCCGCGCCAGATTGCCTATCGGATCCAGACGCTCAACATTAACATGCGCAAGATCTGAAAACGCGCTGCACTGCCAATGCCGCCTGTCGTACTCCATACACAGGCGGCATTTTCATTTGTGAGGAGCCCGACAAACACGCTGCCTTGCTTTCACCAACTTTCTGATTTTCTGGCAGATATTTCTCCGGCACAGGGTTTGCAATTTTACGCTGACCAACCGATTCACCCCTGTGCCCGGCGTCGGGCCTGTACCGGAGAGAGACCATGGAACTGAATGTAATGGGGCAATCCAGTGGCGGCGGCTGTTCATCCAGTGGATGCGGCTCCACCGACAATCAGATGTCGCAACTGCCGGATCACATCCGCGAGAAAGTTCACAACCATCCCTGCTATTCCGAAGACGCCCACCATTACTTTGCCCGCATGCATGTAGCCGTCGCACCGGCCTGCAATATTCAATGCCACTATTGCAACCGCAAATATGATTGCGCCAACGAAAGCCGTCCCGGCGTGGTATCGGAGCTGCTGACACCGGACCAGGCGGTGAAGAAAGTGAAGGCTGTCGCAGCCACCATTCCGCAGATGACCGTGCTCGGCATCGCCGGCCCCGGCGATCCACTGGCCAATCCCGAGCGCACTTTCTCTACTTTCCGTCAGCTCAGCGAACAGGCCCCAGACATCAAGCTGTGCGTATCCACCAACGGCCTGGCATTGCCGGATGCGGTCGATGAACTCGCCAAGCACAATATCGATCACGTCACCATCACCATCAACTGTGTCGATCCGGAAATCGGCGCCAAGATCTATCCTTGGATCTACTGGAACAACAAACGCATTCGCGGCAAGAAGGCCGCCAAGATCCTGATCGAGCAGCAACAGAAGGGCCTTGAGATGCTGATCGCGCGGGGTATTCTGGTAAAGGTGAATTCCGTGCTGATTCCCGGCGTCAACGATGAACACCTGAAAGAAGTCAGCAAAGTGGTGAAGTCAAAAGGCGCCTTCCTCCACAACGTGATGCCGCTGATTGCCGAAGCCGAGCACGGCACCTTCTACGGCGTAATGGGCCAGCGCAGCCCGGAACCGGAGGAACTGCAGGATCTGCAGGATGCCTGTGCCGGCGACATGAACATGATGCGTCACTGTCGTCAGTGTCGCGCCGACGCGGTGGGTCTGCTGGGTGAAGACCGTGGCGAGGAGTTCACCATGGACAAGATCGAAATGATGGACATCGACTACAGCGCTGCTATGGAAAAGCGCGCCGTGATTCATGCCGCCATAAAGGAAGAACTGGAAGAAAAGCAGGCAAAGAAGGCCCGTCTTGCCGGCATGAGCGTGCCCTCTGCCTCTGGCGGTGTCAGCACCAAACACTATCGCGCGGTACTGATGGCCGTCGCTACCAGTGGCGGCGGCGTCATCAATCAGCATTTCGGCCACGCCAAGGAATTTCTGGTGTACGAAGCATCTACCAATGGCGTGCGCTTTATCAGTCACCGCAAAGTGGATCAGTACTGCGTCGGTAACGACACCTGCGGCGAAAAGGAATCCGCACTCAGCGGTTCCATTCGCGCACTCAAAGGCTGCGAAGCGGTGCTGTGCTCCAAGATCGGATTTGAGCCCTGGGGCCAACTGGAGGAAGCCGGCATTCACCCCAATGGCGAACACGCGATGGAACCCATCGAAGAAGCCATCATGGCTGTTTACCAGGAAATGATCGCTGCCGGCAAACTGGATGAAGCGCCTGCCACGAAAATGCTGGGCTGATGCAGCAACGCGCGGGTGCAGGCATTCACCTCGCCCGCGCAGATCACCGATACCACCCATGAAGGAGTACTGGCATGGCACTGAAAATCGTCGACCTCTGCGTCAACTGCTGGGCGTGCGTGGACGTGTGTCCCAGCAACGCCATCTACCACACCACTCCCCACATCAAGATCAATCCCAGTAAATGCACGGAATGCGAAGGCGACTATGCCGATGCCCAGTGCGCCAGCATTTGTCCCATCGAATCCGCGATCCTCGACGCCGCTGGAGAGCCTCTGAATCCACCCGGCTCACTTACCGGGATTCCAGCGGAAAAAATGGACGAAGCGATGCGAGAAATCCAGGCCCGCTGAGGAACATGCGATGACCACCATCCTGTTTTATGAAAAGCCTGGCCCCAGCAGCAAGGAGTCTGGATCATGAGCGCCGCACTGGCACGTACAAGGTGGTCGACAGCGGAGTATCATTCCAACGACGATCCCAACACTCGTTTTGTCGAGCAGATTCTGGCGGCGCAGCGCACAGGCCTCACCTGCCTGCCTGACCAGCTGGGTTTGTTCACCCATGACTACCAGCAACTGATTGCTGGCCACACCGCGTCAACCACAGAACAGGGCCAGCTACGCCAACAACTGCTCGAATTGCGTCGCGACGAATGGCAGGATCTGGTGAATCTTCTGCTTAAGCATCGCGCCCACCGGCATGCGTCCGAACGCCTGATGGCACACATTGTGGCGGCCGCCAGCCTGGGCAGCGAACACCTGTGGCGCGATCTGGGCATGCAATCCCGTGATCAGCTGCGCCAATTGCTGACACACAATTTCCCCTCGCTGGTACAACACAACGATCGCGACATGCGCTGGAAGAAGTTTTTCTACAAACAGCTCTGCGAGCAGGAGGGCGGCTATGTCTGCCGTTCTCCTACCTGCGAGCAATGTCCTACCTACCACGACTGTTTCGGAGATGAATCATGAATCACATCAAGTGCATCAGTGTGGATGACGCCGAGTCCCTGCTGGAAACTCATGCCAACGTCCTGTTGCTGGACTGTCGCGACGCCCGTGCGTTCTGTCAGGAACATCATCCCCGTGCCATTCATCTCAACGATTTCAATCTGCGTACGCTCCTCAAGCACACACCCAAGGACATCCAGCTCATCATCTACTGCTACCACGGCAACAGCAGCCAGGACTTCGCCAAGCTGTTCGCCGATTTCGGCTTTCAGCATTGCCACAGCGTGGACGGCGGCTTCGAAGCCTGGCGCCACTTTCTGTTCAACGAACAGCCCGTGCGCTACCGGGTCAGTCACTCGCTGACAGCACACGTGGCATAAACGCCTATCCACACCATGAGGACACCAGCATGACCATGAGCAACACCGAAAAAGTCATCCGCGAGCAAATCGCCACCCAACCGATCCTGTTGTACATGAAAGGCACGCCAGAGGCGCCCGAATGTGGCTTTTCCGGCGCCACCGTTGCTGC
Source organism: Pseudomonadales bacterium (assembly GCA_020062665.1). Taxonomy (GTDB): domain Bacteria; phylum Pseudomonadota; class Gammaproteobacteria; order Pseudomonadales; family Ketobacteraceae; genus Ch67. The sequence continues at coordinate 25,849 of JAGUVW010000005.1, read as the reverse complement.
GCTGAAGAAAACCGGTATCCCCTTCAGCTACGTCAATGTGCTGGCCAATCCGTTCATCCGCGAGCGGCTGCCAGCGATTTCGAAATGGCCCACTTTCCCCCAACTGTTCGTACAGGGCGAGCTGATCGGCGGCTGCGACATCGTGCTCGGCATGGAGGCAGATGGCTCGCTGCTGCCGCTGCTGCAAGGTGCCGGCAAGGCCGCGTGATCACAGGAAGGTAACGATGGAAAAGTCAGAGGTAACCAAGCGCGTCCAGCGCGTCATTCCGGATGCCGCCGTGCAGGTGGAAGGTGAAGGCTGCAGCTTTACCGTCACCGTCGTCAGCGCAGGCTTTGCCGGCAGCCGCCCGGTGGCACGCCAGCAGAAAGTCATGGATGGATTTCTGGATGTGCTGAAATCCGGCGAGATGCATGCACTCAGCATTCGCGCGCACACCCCGGAAGAGTGGCAGAAGCTGCAGCAGCCAGTCACACTGCAGATCTGACCTGCCAGAAACAAAAAGGCCGGCAACGATGGCCGGCCTTTTGTGTTCTTCTACATGCAGCGCGTTACAGCTCCATGCGCACGCCGCCCGTGAGGATGTACGTGCTGAAGTTGTCGTAGCCGCTGATGAACTGGCCCGACAGGAAGGTCGACCAGCCGTTCTTCAACACGAACACACCGCTGATGTCGTACTGGTAGAACAGGCTGTCTTCGGTGTCCGGCTGCAGTTCGAAGGCACCTTCAGGAATGGTCACACCCACCAGCTGGAACGTCACCGGTGAATAGTCGGAACTGGCTTCGCTCACCGCCGCGATCTTCAAACCCGGCACAAACACACCCCAGGTGAAGCCCATGGAGTATGTGGTATCCAGACCCAGACTCGACGTCACCTGATCCATGTCCTGGCTGCCCACCTGCATGGCCCAGGGACCACCGCTGGATTCCTCGTAACCGTCGATTTCCGTGGTCATGTAGTCCACCCGCAGGTACGGGCGCAGCGTCAGCGCATTCATCGCATAGGTCCAGTCCGCCTGCATACTCAGGTTGTACTGATCGCTGCTGGTGCTGCCGGAAGCCACCGACGCCGTGGGGAAGGTGATGTTGCGCTCGGTATCGAAGTCACCGCTGCCATACCCCATCTGTACATCCAGGCTGAACTGGTCGATGTACCAGGTCAGGAAACCGGTGACGTTGTATACGTCCGCGTCCACAGTGCCGCCGTTGCTGGCGTAATCCACTTCATAGGTCGACCAGTCCACCGCGCCGCCCACGAACAGATTCGGCGACAGGCGATAATCCACACCCACTGTCGCGCCCATGCCTGTCATCTCGTATTCGGATTCGAATTCAGTCTGGTCGTGCTCGGCGTTGTCGCTGTGCACGGAACCGAACATGCCCCAGCGGGAATTCTGCTCATCACCGGCAGCACCACCACGATAGCTCTGCAGCAGCAGCGCGTTGCCGTTGAAGGCCAGGTTGTTGTTGCGGCCAGCACGCAATGCATCCTGATGCTGGTACACGCGCTGGGAGTGGGACTGGCTGATGTTGGACATCATGTGACGCAGCACGAGGATTTCTTCGGGCGTGATTTGCGAGATGATGTCGTTGAGGTCACCCCTGTCGGCGCGGGACAGATCACCGCAAGCCGCGATGATGTCCTGACTGATGCCGTCGGTCTGCTGGTTCTCAACCTTTTCGCACACACTGTCCAGCATGCGGGCGGTTTTCTTGTTGTTGCCGCCGCTGACAGCGGATTCCAGATCGCCTTCGTCGCCGGGTGCACTCACGCCAACATATACTGTCACCACAGCCGTGCCGTAATCGACGCCATCGTATGCCTGGTAAGTAAAGGTATCCACGCCTTCAAATCCATCCGGCGGAAAGTAGACAAGGCCACCGTACCCTGATGATATGGAACCGCCGTAACTGGATTCCTGATCCCAACCAAACAGACTGACGCTACCGCTTTGGGTCGTAGTGTCATTTGCCAACACATTGATCTGAACCGACGCGTTAACACTGGTGGAGGCTATATCGTTTGCAACTGTAATCGCCGCATTTGCATGCTGCACCGCCGCCGCCAATGCCAGCATGGGAATGCCATGGGCAAGTTTCAGTTTCATTCTCTAGCTCCTTTCAGTCCAAAATTCAGATTCAGTACAAAGGCACATGCATCAGGATGAGGCTTCGCACGCGCTGGCCAAGCGGGCTGCCGACAGGGTAACCTACCGCCCTGATCGTTTCTGTAACCCACTACCGGCCAACACACGTCATTCCTGCATGCCCAGCCCCCATCAAAAACACATCCTTTGCACCTGGGAAATCGGTGGTGATCTGGGTCATCTGACCCGACTGGCCAATATTACCCGCAAACTGCAACAAAGGAACTACAAGGTAACCGTGGCGCTCAAGGATCTGTCACGGGCGGCAACCGTGTTTGCTGGCACCGGTGCATCCCTGCTGCAGGCGCCGGTCTGGTTGCCTAAGATCACACTGAACCGCCCCATCGCCTGCCTGGCCGACTCGCTGCTGTTGCTGGGATACCTGGAGCCGGATGGACTTCACGGCCTCTATCGGGGCTGGCAGGCGCTGACCCGACTCGTGAATCCCGACCTGCTTCTGTACGATTATTCACCAACCGCGATGTTGGCCAACCAGCCACTGAATCTGCCGTCCATCAGCGTGGGAACTGGCTTTATGGATCCCGAGCCCGGCCACCCCATTGCCGACTGGCGCCCACAGCCCTATACCGATCAATTGATCGCACGACAGGAAGCCCGCCTGCTGGACAGCATTAACCGCGTGCGCCAGCGGGAGCAACTGTCCCCGCTCCCACAATTCTCCGAGCTGTACCGGGGTGTCCACGCCATCATCTCAACCTTCCCGGCGCTGGATATCTATGCCGACACGCGCTCAAATGCGCTCTACCGGCCATTATCCGTCAATGCCAGCCCACGCCTTGCCGTGCAATTCCCCGCAGGGGATGGCCCCACCATCATCGCCTATCTGAAGCCCCAGTACGCCCACCTGGATCTGTTGCTGAAAGGACTCTCCCGCAGCAAGGCCCGCGTGTTCGTGGCCTGTCCCGGCGGCCAGGATGCCCAGTTCAAACCCTATGCGTCGGCACGCTTTGCTTACAGCACCGGCGTGGTGGAACTGGAAAAAGGCATCGCCGACGCGGATCTGTTTCTGGGGCACGGCAATATGGGATCTGTCGTGCAAAGTCTGGAGCACGGCACGCCGCTGGCGATCATTCCCATCCATCAGGAACAGCTGCTCACCGGCCAGCGCGTGCACAAAACCGGCGCCGGCATGCTGATCGACAGAATCGAATCGGCGGAGCATCTGCGCGACCAGATCAACGCCGCACTCGGCTCAGCGGAGCTGAAACAAAAAGCACAACAATTTCAGGCAGACAATCTGCACCTGCTGCAACAGGATCTGGCGGATACAGTGGTGGAGCTGTGTGACAGGATTTTGGGGAGCGCTCACTCCAGCGCCTGAATCAATGCCTCTGTCGGCCCGCGTTGCGCCGGGAAACGCCAGGGCAGGTTTTGCCGTTGCAGCGCATCGAACCAGCCGGTTGCCCGGATCTCGACGCTATCCGGTGGCTGCGGCAGCGCACCGGCATCCACTGCGCAGCGATAGATGTGAAAGCCATTGTCCAGCACCTGCAAGGGTTCGAGCACGCGCACGGCCAGGCCGGTTTCCTCCTGCGTTTCCCGCGCCGCGGTGCAGACCGCACGCTCTCCTGCGTCGGCGGTGCCACCGGGAATGCCCCAGCTTCCCCCCAGCTGCTGTTGCACCAGCAACACCTTGCCCCCTTGCACAATCAGGCAGCCGGCATTGCCCACCGCCTGATCCTGCTCCAGCTGGCCGCAGTCCTGGATCTGGGCGGCACAACCCGCCAAGCCAAACAGCAATGGCCAGAGCCAGCGTCGCGTCCTCATGGTGAGCTCCTGTCCCGAAAAGCGAGCCCTCATTCTAGCGACGCACTGTTACCGTTGACAGCGTTCAACTCCCGCTGACCAGACGTGTTGGTGAATGCAGGAACTTGCCGTAGCGCTGCAGCATCTCCCGCAGGGCTTCTTTCTGGATCGGCTTGCTCAGATAGTCGTTCATGCCCGCCGCCAGACAGCGCTCGCGATCGCCGTCCAGCGCATTGGCCGTCATCGCCACGATGGGAATCCCGGCAAAAGCAGTGCCGGACTGGCGGATGCGCTGGGTGGCCTCGAAGCCATCCACCACCGGCATCTGCACATCCATGAACACCAGATCGAACGGCGCCTCCTGCAGTTTGGCCAGCGCATCCATGCCGTTTTCAGCCACCGTGACCTGGGCAAACCCCAGCTTGGCCAGAATCCCCTGCGCCACTTTCTGGTTCACCACGTTGTCCTCCACCAGCAGGATGCGAATGTCGCGGGGAATATCCAGCGCCGCGCTGTCATCGTCATCGTGCTGTTCCGGCGCAGCCGCAATACGACAGGGAAGCTCGAAATAGAATTCGCTGCCCCGGCCCGGATCGGAATGCAGCAACAACTCGCCGCCCATCAACTGCACCAGCTTGCGACTGATGGAAAGCCCCAGCCCGGTACCGCCGAACAGTCGCGTGGTGGTGCCATCGGCCTGCTTGAAACTTTCGAAGATGACCTCCTGCTTGTCCTTCGCGATACCAATGCCAGTGTCGTGCACCGAAAAGCGCAGACGCCGCTGCTCGCCGTTGATCATGGCAATGCGGATCTGCACGCCCCCACGCAGCGTGAACTTGATGGCGTTGCTGATCAGATTCGTCAACACCTGCCACAGACGCGTGCGATCGCCAATGATGAAATCCGGCACCGCGCGATCGATCCGCAAATCGAATCCCAGTTTCTTGTCCCGCAGCTGATGGCCGTACAGGCTGGCCAGATCGCTGCTGAGCGCCCGCAGGCTGAACGGCTGCTCGTCCAGTTCCAGCTTCCCCGATTCGATCTTCGACAGATCCAGCACGTCGTTGATCAGATCCAGCAATGTCTTGCCCGAGCGCCGCGCGATGTCGATGTAATGACGCTGCACGGAATCCAGATCGGTGTCGTCGATCAGCTCCAGCATGCCCAGAATGCCGTTCATGGGCGTGCGGATTTCGTGACTCATGTTGGCCAGAAATTCCGAACGGGTGTGAATGGCCTGCTCCAGCCGCTGGTTGATCTGGTTGATCTCGTCGATGTAGGTTTCCCGCGCGGTGGATTGCGCCTGCGCGATTTCCTGGGCGCGTACCAGCTTGTTCTCGCGCTCCTTGTATTCACTGATGCGGTCGGCCAGGCCGATGGAAAACAGCATCAGCTCGCACACCGACCCGATCTTGATCAGCCAGGGCGCCAGATAATAGAACGGCAGAATGTTCTGCGACGACAGCGTGGTGAACATCACCGACGACAGAAACACGCCCTGCCCCAGCACGAAATAACGGGCGGGCCGATAGCCGGTGAAGTAGCGGTAAATCCCCAGCGGCAACAGCAGCAGAATGCCCACCTGCACCACCAGCACATTGAGGCGGGCAGCATCTTCCGGCGACAACCGGGTTTCCACCACCACCGCCAGCGCCGCCAGCACCATAAAGCCCTGGTAGACGCGATCCCAGCGGGGAAACTGCTCCCGCGTCCGCAGAAACGTGCGGGTGAATTGGGTGAGAGACACCGCGATCGCGCTGGAAAACAGGTACACGCCGTGATTGATGAACCACTGGCTGTCCGGCACCAGCACGCTGATATAACCCGACAACGACGCAATGAATCCGATCTGCAGCAGCACGAACACTACGTACTCTGCATAGATGCGCTCACGGATCAGCAACAGCAGCGACAGGTTGTAGATCGCCATCGCAAACGCCACGCCGAAATACAGCCCATCCCACCATTGCAGGCTGTGCAGCGACTCCACCATGCCTGCGTCGGTGCTGATGTGCAGGGGAATCGACAGGGAACTGGTGGACTGCACCCGCACATACACCCACTGGCGCTGATCCCGTTCCAGCAGCAGGGGAAAATGAAAATCCTTCACCCGGAAATCCCGTTCTGCCAGCGGCAACCGATCCCCCGCCAGGGCAGAATGGATCACGCCATGCTCGTCACGGGAAAAGAACGTCACGGAATCCAGCAGCGGATAGCGGATTTCCATATGAATGTTGACCGAGCGACGGATCTGGTTGTGCAGCAGCACCCGCAGCCAGTACGCCGAGTGGCTGTAGCCAAACTGCAAGGTGTCGCCCTGGAACGACTGAAAACGATCCTGCTGCCCGGGCTCGATCACCTGTTCGATGCTGAGGGTGCCGGCAGGGTCTTCCAGATAGGCCACTTCGGTGGTCAGGCGCCGGGAGAAATGCTCGTCATCGATCACGACGGCCGGCTGAGCCACAACCGCCAAAGGCAGCCACAACAACAGGGCGCACACCCACCGCGGCAGCACGGCGCTTGCCCTTGGTGCGCCACAGCGGTTGACGCATCGGTCATCACGAGGGGATCGTTCCAGCATAAGAACAGTCTAGCCAATGGCAGGAGGCACAGCGGCTTCAAGACCCGGCAGCAGCGGCCAAACGCGCTTAGGCTGGCACCCGAGGCTGAAATGTTAGGATACAAACTGCAACCGGGCGCCGGTGTCATCGATTCGTCACATATCCTAGAATGCATGCAATCTGCGGCTTATTGCTGAAAAGGTGTTGAATTGCATAGCGAATCCCCCCGGCCAGATGCCCAGGCCATGATGCGCAATCTGGCCTACCTGCTGTATCAGCCTTACAAGTTGCTGGTTTTTCTGCCCATCGTGATTCTGTCCACCAATGTGCTGGGCATGCTGATCGTGGCGGCCGTGTCCCTGGGTTTCACCCGTCTTGGCGGCAAACTGCCGGTGCTGTGGGCGCGGATCAATGCGCTGGCGGCGCCGTCGAAAGTGCGTGTAAGCGGGCACGAGCAGGTCGTGCCGGGGCAATCCTATGTGGTGGTGGCCAATCATCAGAGCCATTTCGACATTCTGGCGATCTATGGCTGGCTGGGCATCGACATCCGCTGGGTGATGAAAATGGAATTGCGCAAGGTACCGGTGCTGGGTCTGGCCTGCGAAAAACTGGGGCATGTGTACATCGACCGTTCCAACAGTCATCGCGCCCAGGCGTCCATCGACGCCGCCAAAAGCCAGCTGAAGAACGGTACGTCGATTTTCTTTTTTCCCGAAGGCACCCGCAGCCTGGATGGCCGCCTGCTGCCGTTCAAGAAAGGTGCATTCAAGCTGGCGAAGGAACTGAACCTGCCCATCCTGCCGGTGACCATTCGCGGTTCCCATGACATTCTGCCGGCAAAAACGCTGAACCTGTTTCCCGGCGCCATGGACATCATCATGCACCCGCCGATTCTGCTCGACAGTGACAGCACCGAGGAATCCCTGCTGCTGCAGGCGCGCGAACGGATTCAGTCGGCGCTGTAAACCTGCACGGCAGACCCGCAATAAAAAAGCCGCTTGAGAGCGGCTTTTTTATTGGGCGCGGACAAGATCGATCAGCGCAAGTGGGGGCAGTTGTAGATGATGAAGCGCTGCTTGCCACCGGGCTCGATGTCGGAGTCCGCCACCACCGCATTGCCACCCAGTTCCGCTGCGGTATTGCGGGCGAGGGTTTCCAGTTCTTCCGCCATTTTTTCCTTGTTGCGGTTGACGAACCAGACCTTGTCCAGCACCTGGCTGGTGGAACGACGCAGCTGTTCACATTCACGAGCCTGGTGCGGCTTCAACACCAGCACTTCATCCGCGTGGGGCGACAGCTCCACAAAAGTACAGCCAGACAGCAGAGCCGCTCCGGCAACGCTTAACCACAGTTTTGTCTTCATCTTGGTCTCCTATTGCAATTCAGGGCGCCGTTTTGCAAGCTGATGGCGCCTACCCACTCAAATGGCCCAGCCCATGAACATACCACAAGCGCCGTGCCTGACGGCATTCCTGTTGTCCACGGCATTGCCTTTGGCCGAAACAGAATCCGCGCAGGATATTCAATCCTGGCAACGCTTGGCGCAACGACAGTATTCACACTGGCCCTCACCCTTCGAGCGGGCAGTGGCCGGCGGTTTCTGCAGCGTCAATCTGGGCACCGCATTTACCTTCGGCTACCAGTCGGCACTGCAGGCCATCGCGCCAGACGCGGTGGATTATAACGCAGCCAGCTTCTGTGTGACCGAATTCGCCGGCAATAAACCCTCCGCCATTGAGACCACCCTGTCGCGCATCGACAGAGGTTGGAGCCTGTCCGGGCAGAAAAGTTTTGTCTCCGGTGCAGAACATGCGAAACGTCTGCTGGTGGCCGCCAGCACTGGGCAGGACGCACAGGGCCGCAATCGACTGAAGATGGTGGTCGTGGATGCGAGCCAGCCGGGCGTGACGATCACGCCACTGCCACCATTGCCCTTCGCGCCGGAAATCAGCCACGGCAGCGTGCAGTTCCAGGACGTCGCGCTCGATGATGCCCGGCTGCTGCCCGGCGATGGCTACAGCGATTACGTGAAGCCTTTCCGCACGGTTGAAGACATTCATGTCAGCAGTGCGATTCTGGGTTACTGCATCCGCGTCACCCGCAGCCTGGATCTGGCAAAAGCGCTGCAGGAAGAACTGCTGGGGCTGGTCTGCCTGCATCGAATGCTGGCACAGCAACCAGCATCGGCAGCTGCCACACACCTCGGGTTGGCGGGTGCACGACAGCTGACGGAACAAACCCTCGCCCGCCTTGAATCCGCACTCACCGCCGCCGATCCGCCTCTGGCCGAACGCTGGCGGCGCGACAAAGCGCTGCTGAACGTGGCCGCCAAGGCCCGCGCCCAACGCACTGCAAAAGCCTGGGAATCACTGAGCGGCTCCCCGGCATAATTCGTCATAATCCGGCGGCAATTCTTCATCATGCCGCCCCGGCTTCGCCCGATTGCCCGTGTGTAATGAACAGCGTCAACCCCACACGCTCATCGAGGAGCCCGACATGAAACCCATCACTCACACCACCCGCCTGACCATTCTTGCCACCCTGATCGCAGCCACCCTGACTGCCGCCTGTTCCAGCAGCCAGATCAAACCGGAATCCACCGTTTCCAACAGCAGCGACAGCACATCGCTACAGATGAACACGTCGCTGTCATCCACCGACACAGACACCAGCGGCACCATCCTGCAGGCACAGATCACGTCGCAGGAACCAAGTGAAACGATCACGGTCGATAACCAGGACAGTGCACCTGAATCCGTCAGCGCCGTGGAAGAATCCCGCCCCGCGCTGCTGCTGTTCACCTTCGGTTTCAACCAGGCCAAACTGGACACCGACAACCAGCAGATCGTGGAGCAGCACGGCCGTTTTCTGGCGGAACATCCGGAAATCAAACTGATCATCAACGGCCACGCCGATCAACAGGGTGACAGCCGCTACAACGACATTCTGGCGCAGAAACGCGCTGAACACGTGGCCGACTTGCTGATGAGCCAGGGCGCAATGAAGGAACAGATCGAGATACTCAGCTGGGGCAGCAGTGCGCCGCTGGCCGATGCCCGTCACAACCGGGAACAACGTCGGGTGGAACTGAAATATGTGGACGAATATCTGGTGCACTCTGCGGTGGAGTGAACCCTTCAGGAATCCTGTGTGCCGAAGTTGAACTCCGCGCTTTAGCCCCGCTCTGCGGGGCTTTTTTTATTCCGCGTACTGCTCCAGCTCGGCGAAGGTGTCGCCCAGGCCCGCCATGAAATCGTCCTGCGTGGTGGCCGCCTGCAGACGGGCGAACGGCGGCTTGAGGGCAAAGGACATGCTGGCCTGACTCTCGTAAGGATCGGACTTCACTGTATAAGTGAGCATGGTGATACCCACCAGTGCCCAGGCAATGCCGTTGGCCACCACCCAGCGCCGCAACCGCTGCATCTGGGTGGCCATCTGCAAACCGCCCAGCAGAAAGGCACACACCAGCACGCCTTCACCAAGGGATTCCAGCCACAAGGTCAGGTTGTCATTGCTGAAACCAAAGCCCAGATATTCCGCCGAGATCGCCAGCGCGAACAGTGACACCACCAGCAGACTGCCCATCGAAAGATGGAAGGCAAAGCGCGCCTCATGCACGGCAACGCGGCCGATCAATCCCCACACGCACGCCCACACAAACGGCACCGCCAGAAACATCAATGCCTCCAGCAACAACTCCTGCAGCTTGGTTTCCTTGCCCTGGCCCAGATACTGGGCGAAAGCAAACAGTCCCAGCGTGCAGATCAGCAGCGCCACCGCCGTGATGGGCGATGCCAGGTAGTCGGCCAGCACCCGGCCACTGGGCAAGCGCCGGGTGGCGGCGATTTCGTGCTGGGGCAACAGCACGCGAATGCGGGATTCACCGATGTCGAACTCATCGCCGGAGCGCAGGATATGAGGCTGTCGCAAGCGCCCGGTGCCCACCAGAAAGGTTCCATTCTGGGTGGACTGATCCACCACCCGCCAGCAGCCATCCTCCGCGTTGTAGTGCAATTGCAGATGCAGCGGGCAGACATAGGGATCGCCGATGATCACATCATTCTGATAGGCGCGACCAATGGCAATATCCGCTCCGCTGAGCTTGTAGCGCTCACGCACGCGGCCATGGCGCGCCAGCACCTCGACTACGATTTCCATTGCACGGCTCCGATAAAGCGGCGGGTAAGTTGAAGCGCGTGATCGCGACTGATACCGGCCACCGAGAAATTCACCAGCATGCCCTTGCGATTGTCCGCCAGGGATGCCATCGCCACTGCCACATCATGCAGGGCAGGAAAGCGCTTGTACTGCCGCACGCACCAGTGCACCTTCCAGGGCTGGCCACCGACCTCGACGAAACGCGACTCGCAGGCATAGGGCGTCACGTCGTCCTTGTAGGCATTGTTGTTCATGTCCAGATAAAAACGGGATTCCAGCTGACTGTAGAACTGCACGGCGTTGAGCTTTTCGGTTTCGAACCACTGATACTGGAAGCGGAAACTGCCGGTGGTGAAGTAGCCGCCCAAAAACAACGACTCATCCACATTGCAGATGCGGTTGGTGATCTGATAGAGGGTTTCCTTGTCGTCACTCTTGTCGCCCCAGCATTTGACGTAGGGCGCGATTTCCGCCGGCACCGTCACTTCGCCCAAGGGTTCCAGCTTCCACTCCGTGTCGAGCAGCCGGGAAATGTATTGATCCTGATGCGCCAGCAATTGTTGTTCGAGTATTTTGTTCCAGTCAGGCGGCGCATCATCCTGTGCGCGGGATTGCAGCAACGTTTCCAGATAACCCACCGGCACCAGGAAACTGATCTGGTTACCGGCGGTGGACACATTCACACCCACCACGCGCCCATCGCGATCGATACTGGGGCCGCCGCTCATGCCGGGATTCAACGATCCGGAAATCAGCACATGCTCATACAGACTGTGTTCCACCAGGCCGTTGTACGTGCCCTCCACCACGGTCATGCCCAGATCGTGGGGATTGCCGAGGGAAAAAATCCGTGTGCCTTTGCGGATGTCGCCGCGATGAATGTCGAGCCAGGGGGCATCAGTGCGCTCGTGCTGCAGCAGCGCCAGATCATGCAGCACATCCACCGCCAGCAGCCGCATATTGCCCTTGCTGCCATCGGAGGCCAGGTATTCGATCAGATAGCCTTCCGGCTTTTTGACGGCTTCTGCCACCACGTGATAGTTGCTCGCCACCAGGCCTGACGCGCTGATCTGGAAACCGGAACCGATCGACGCCTTGTTGCCCGAACTCTTTTCGATGATGCGCACCTGGTAGATCGCATCCTTGTGGGATTCGTACAGGCGATTGGCATCATCAGTCTCCCGCCCCCATGCAGGCAATGCCAACAGAATGGCACAAACCACCACGCCCAACTTTCTCAACAGTGACAAGATCGCATCTCCGCCTGAAATGAAAAATCATTGTCGTTCAAGCCATTATCCCGGACAAGTTGGCGTGCGCGAAATGTGCTAAGGTAAGCATTCCCGCACAGCCATGAGTTGGAAAATGACACAGGATATCAGTGTAGACACCATCATGCAGGGTTTCGCCGGTGCCGGCTATATCTGCAGTCCCGCCATCGCGATGACCATGCTGCTGGCCTATAAGCTGGAAAAACCCGTGCTGGTGGAAGGTCCGCCCGGCGTAGGCAAGACCGAACTGGCCAAGGCCACTGCGTCGCTGCTGCATTACGACCTCATCCGCCTGCAATGCTACGAAGGGCTGGACGAAGCCAAGGCGCTGTACGAATGGAAATACGGCAAGCAGCTGCTCTACACGCAGCTGTTGAAAGAAAAACTGGGTGATCTGCTCAAAGGCGCCCACGACCTTCCTTCCTCTATCGAACGACTGCATGAATTCGGCGATGTGTTTTATTCCGAGGATTTTCTGGAGCCGCGTCCGTTGCTGCAGGCCTTGCGGGCGGAAAAGGGCACCGTGCTGCTGATCGACGAGATCGACAAGGCAGATCATGAGTTTGAATCCTTTCTGCTGGAGATGCTGTCGGATTACCAGATCTCGATTCCCGAGTTGGGCACCATCAAGGCGAAGCGCAAACCGATTGTGTTTCTCACCAGCAACAACATGCGCGAACTGAGCGATGCGTTGAAGCGACGCTGTCTGCATCTGTATATTCCGTTTCCCGACGCGGCGCTGGAGCGCTCCATCATTCAGTCCCGCGTGCCAGGCGTGAACGAGCAGCTGCGGGATCAGCTGGTGAATTTCGTGCAGCAGTTGCGGTTACGGGATCTGAAAAAGCAGCCGGCCATCAGCGAGACCATCGACTGGGCCCGCACGCTGTTGCTGCTGCACACCGATGCGCTGACACCGGAGCTGGTGGAGTCGACCCTGAATGTGCTGCTGAAACATGAGGAGGATATCGTGAGCGTGAAGGATGATCTGCGCGGGTTGTTTGCGAAGATATTGCCTCGTGGGTGAGGCTATGTGCCACTCGCAACGATCAGCAACAGGGAAGTTGAATCCAGACACGCCGTTAACCCATCCATGGGGGCTGCACAGCGACATCCCTGTCGCTGAGCGTCTGGATTCAACTTCCCTGTTGCTGACCGTCGCTCTCCGCCCCTCGGTGACGCCTCATGGATAGAACACTCGTCCAGTTCATCAAAGCCCTGCGCGGCGCCGGTGTCCGTACCTCCACTGCCGAGACCCTCGACGCCGTGGCGGCCATGCAGCTGGTAGGTTACGGCAATCGCGATTATCTGAAACAGGCGCTTTGTACCACGCTGGCCAAAAGCCACGACGATCAGCTCAAGTTCGCGCAGATATTCGATCAGTTCTTTTCCTTCAACCGGTTTGAATCATTCAACGAACCCAGAACTGAATCCAAACCCAACGCCGGCACGCCCCTGCAGATGCTGCAGAACCTGTTCGCGCCCACTCTGCCGCCCGCGCCTGCACAGTCGCCGCTGGGTCAGATGCTGCTGCAGGGCAATCCGCAACAGTTGGCCGTCGCGATGGCGCAGGCGGCGGACGCCGCGCAGGTCAACCAGATTCGCGTGATGACGCAAAAAGGCCTGTACGGCCGCCGCATGATGATGGCGATGGGGCTGGAAGCGCTGGAGCAGGAAATGTTCGCGGCGGAAGATTCCGCCGATCCACGTCAGCAACAACTGGGTGAACGCCTCCGCGAAGCGCGGGAACAGCTGCGTGACGAAGTGCGCGCTTACGTGGAAAAGCAATTGCTGCTGCAGGCCGCCGGTGAAAGCCGTGCCCTGCGCGAGTCCATCATGATGGAAACCCGTCTCGACAATCTGCGCGAATTCAAGGATACGCAACGCCTGGTGCGCAAGTTGGCGAAACGGCTGGTGGCCACCCATTCCCGCCGCCGCAAGGTTTATCAGCGCGGCAAGCTCGACGTGCGCACCACCATCCGTCGCAACATTCCCTACAGCGGCGTGCTGCTGGAAACCCACTGGAAAACCAAACGCATCGACAAACCCAAGGTGATGGCGATCTGCGATGTGAGCGGTTCCGTCAGCCAGTACGCGCGCTTTCTGCTGATGTTTCTGTACAGCCTCACCGACGTGCTGAGCAACGTGCGCGCCTTTGCCTTCTCGTCGAATCTGGTGGAGGTCACGGAGCTGTTCGAGCAGCACGATCTGGACGACGCCATCGCCGCCACACTGGAGCGTATCGGTGGCGGTTCCACGGACTACGGCCGCTCGCTGAACACCTTTGCGGAACAATGCCTGCAGCAGGTGGATCATCGCACCACCGTGATCATGCTGGGTGACGCACGCAACAATTATGGCGAACCGCGCATCGACATTCTGCAGCAGCTGCACCAGCGCAGCCGGCAACTGATCTGGTTGAATCCAGAAGCGCGCAACCGCTGGGGCAGCGGCGATTCGGAAATGAAACGCTACCAGCCCTATTGCAGCTGGGCGGAACCCTGCCAGTCACTGGCCCAGCTGGAACGCTTCATCAGCCATTTGCTGCGCAACAACAGCTGACCGGCTTCCTTTTTGCCATGCCCCACCCTTCCTGCTAAGGTGAATTCTCACCCTCCTGATTTCGAGCCCATTCATGTCGCAACCCAAAAACCAATTGCCGGTTCCCCCCGAAGCCCAGTCCGACGCCGCCCACGAACTGGTGCGTGTGTGGGACGTGAACGGCAACCAGCACGTGGCCATCAGCAGCAACCTGGGCGGCCAGCCCAAAGAATTTGGCCAGCTGCTGGCACAGATCGCCCTGCACAGCATTCAGGTGTACGAACGGAATTCCGGCAAGCCACGCACCGACTGCCTGCGCGAGATACTGACGGGTTTCAAGGAAGAAGTGTCAAAAAATGTGGGCCACTGAGCGGGCAAAAAAATGGGGAGGCGTTGCCTCCCCCATCACCGGGATATGTAGATTCGTTGGGGACACGTTGGTACTTTGCCGAGCGTGCTGATCTACATGACCTCAGAATAGGCAGTTCACCCCGGTGATTCATTGATCTGACTCAATGGAATCAAGCCACTCGCAATACCCCCTCTTCAGAGGTATCCACCAAATGCCGCCAGAAACAGGGTGGCGTTGAACAAACCCAGCACCGCGCCCATGAATACGTCACTGGGATAGTGCAAGCCCAGCACTACCCGGCTCAATCCCGTCAACAGCGCAAACGGAATCAGCAGAATGCCCAGCCACGGGATGGCCTGGGTCAGAATCGCGGCGAACGCCACTGCATGCATGGTATGGCCGGAAGGAAAACTGAATTCATCCAGCGTGCGCGCGCCCTGCCGAATCTTGCGGTGCGCCACAAACGGCCGTGGCCGCATGGAGCGATGCTTGATATAGCGATACTGGTACACGCCCAGACTCGCCACCGCCAGCATCAGCAGGCTCACACCCAGACCATACCCGCCCAGAAACACCGGCAGAAACAGCATGAAGCTGTACCACAGCACACCATCACCCAGGCGGCTGATGCTCTTGAAGAACAGATGCACCGCGCGCCGATCGATCCAGCGATTCAGATTGCGGCACAGGCCATAATCCCAGAGGGCGGCTTTGCGAATTGCGATTGCGACCGGATTTGTCATCGTCCTTCCTCACCTGTGTCAATGAGCCTGGGGCAGCGGACCCCAGCTTTCCGACAACTCGTTTTCACGTAGCAGCACTTCCTTGCGATCGGCCCAGTGCACCAGCGACAACTGTCCGCTGTTGTCTTCCACCAGGGCGGTGCAATGTTCCACCCAATCACCATCGTTGCAGTACAGCACGCCATCGATGCGACGCATGCCGCTGACGTGGATGTGGCCGCAGATGTAGCCGTCGAAATCCAGTTCCCGCGCCTTGCGCGCCGCCATCCACTCGTAGCGGCGGATGAATTCGGCCGCCTTGCCGATGCGGGTCTTGATGTAACCGGCGAACGACCAGTACGGCAGCTTCAGCAGGCGGCGCGCACCGTTCACCAACGTATTCAGCCGCAGTAACAGGGTGTGGGACAGATCCCCCACCAACGTCCACAGCATGCCGGCGTGCATGGCGCCGTCGAATTCATCGCCGTGGCTGACAAAAAAGCGGCGGCCATCGGCACAGCGGTGCACAGCGTGGCGGCGAATCTCGATGCCGGCAAAACTCTGACCGCAGAAACGGCGGAATTTCGCATCGTGATTGCCGGGAATGTAGATCACGCGAGTGCCCTTTTTTGCCAGCTGCACGATCTGGTTCACCACTTCTTCATGCTGCACGGTGAAGTTCACCCGCTTGCGCATGTAGAGCAGATCCACGATGTCACCCACCAGATAAAGATTTTCCATCTGATGCTGCTGTAGGAAGTCCAGCAAATACTGTGCCTGACAGTCTGCTGTGCCCAGGTGTACGTCGGATATGAAGACGGATCTCACCGCGTGCTTGCCCATGGAAGACCTCCTTATTGCTGTGCAAGGTAATCCGCCAATGGGGCGATCAGTTGACACTCTGATGAACAAACAATGACAGCGGAAAAGGATGTCCGCTCGACAAAGGGTTGGCTTCGGCCCTACCATCCGGGTTTGACCACTGAAGGATCTGCCTGCCGTGACCCACCTTTCCAGTCGTTTGATTTCGTTGTTGTTTGTGTTGTTGCTCAGCGCCTGCTCCACCACCGAGGTGCAGGAGTCCTGGCGCCTGCCCGGCTACCAGCCCAACCAGCCGCAGAAAGTGCTGGTGGTGGCGATGGCGTCCAGGGAGGGTCTGCGCAAGGTGATCGAGACGTCTTTCAGCAACCAGCTGGAAGCGGCGGGCGTTACCGCGATTGCGTCGTTCCAGTGGCTACCGGATGGCAGCAAGCTCAATCGTGAGGCATTGGTGCCGCTGGTGCGGGAAAACGGCATCACAACGGTGCTGGTGACCAGCGTCAAGGACGTACAGAAGACCACCGCCTATCAACCCCAGCAGGATCTGAACGAAAGCGACGGTCTGTTCCGCCAGATCGACACCTACTACGCCTACAGCAGCACCGGTCAACATGAAGGTGGCAGCTACGCGGCGCTGACGGATTACCTGATCGAAACCAACCTGTTCGACGCCCGCAACCAGAAACTGAGCTGGTCGGTCACCACGCGCACCAGCGAAACCGGCTCGATCCAGAAAGCAGTGGACGAAATCGTCAAGGCCACGCTGAAACAGGCCCGCAAGGACAAGGCGTTCTAACAGGAGAGTCGTGGAAAGCGGCGGGGCGTTCTGGCGGCGGGCGACCCGACTTCAGCCGTTGCGACCCTGGTTGCGCTCCCGGCGACGGGCCTCAGCCAGCGCCAGTATTTCGCGCCGCTTCGCCTCGTCGAGACTGGACCAGGTACGGATTTCGTCGAGGGTACGGCCACAACCCAGGCAGACATCCTCTTCATCCAGGCAGCAATTGCGCACGCAAGGGGATTGCAGCGGATCCACCGGCCCCTTTCCCCGTTCATACAACGCCATTGCCGAACCCTCTTCCACAGCCTTTCACAAGCATAGCAGGACGGATCGGACCAGGTTGATGCCGATCGTCCTTACTGCTGTTTGGCCAGATGGCGAAAATCATCTGCATAGCTGCGCAGTTTTTTCACCATGCGCGTACGCTGATCGGGGCTCAGGCTGTGATCCAGCTGCAGATATAGCGCAATCACCGCCTGCTCATTGCGATCGTACTTCTGTTGCAATGCGTCCGAGCGGCCAAAGGTAGGATTGGCCAGCAGCTGCTTGAACGCGGCCTCGTAAGCGGGCCGATCCTGGCGCATGTCCAGAATACGGCGGAATTCCTGCTGCCAGGCGGTGCGGGTTTCCAGCAGCTCCTCCGCCATCAGCTCATAGGATTGCGACCAGTCGTCAATCATCTTGCGCTGCTCCTTGCGCAGGGAGCCCGTCCAGCGCTCCACATAAAGCAGGGCTTCCTTTGCGCGCTGACGGCGCTGCTCCCTGGCGCTCACCTCCAGGTATTCCTTGCGGAAGCGGGCGTCATCCTCGGCGAATTTGCGGAACAGCTTTTCCACTTGCTTGTCGCTGGCCATCGCGAACAGTTCGATCATGTCCGGCTGCAGCTGGATGACCATGGCCTGGGCGAGTTCTTCGGTGCGACGCTGGATGGTGGCGATGTCGGAAGGCTTCAGGCCGCGCTTGGCCCGGCCGGCCACGTCTTCGAGAAATTCCGCATACAGCGGCAACTGTTCGCGGCGGTGCCATTGCAGGTAGGCGTCGAGGCGGGATTCGAACAGCTGCTTTTGTGGCCCTTCCAGTGCGATGTAGTCGTCCAGATACCAGGGCACCAGCCAGTCGAGCTGGTTGTAGACAAACCGCACCGCGCAGCCGCTGGCCAGCAGCACCAGCGCACTCACCAGCAACAGTCGTTGAATTGGTTTGATCACCCGCGCCTCCCTGCTCTCACACTGTCATCGACTTCTGACCTTGCGGCCTGGGTTTCGTGCCGGACGCGATTCAATTCAGGGAATTGCCCAGCCGCACGCCGAACGGGTTGTCCCGCACGTAGGTCATCAATTCCCGGACGGTCTGCGCATGCTCCCGCTCCAGGGCGAACATCTCCTGCTTGAAGGATTGCTGCTGCTTGCGCTCGAGTGCTTTCCAGCTGCTGTGGGTGGGAATGTGGCGGGTGGCGTTGTAGATCTTGAAGATGGGGGAAAAGCGGTTCTTGGTGTCGCAGTCCAGGGACAGGTTATCCATCAGTACTGCCATGCGGATACAGCCTTCGGTGACGGGACACTGATCGTCAAGCACCGCGCGGGCGATCACGTTCAGGCTTTCATAGATGTACTGGATGCGATCCTGCTCCTTCTGCGCCTGCCGATCCTGCTGCGCCTGCAATAGCTGCTGCTGGGCTTTCTTCTGCTGCCCGACCTGCCACCACAGCCGAGCCGTCACGGCCGCCAGCACGATCACGATGCCGGCCATGCCGGCAAACAACCACTCAATACTCATGGGAATCACCATCCACGGAAGGTGGCCCAGTATATCATGAGGCGCTATCCTGAAATCCCGCCACGCCCGGAACCCGTCCCATGCCGAACCTGCGCCTGCTCCTGTCGATCCTGCTGCTGTCACTGGCTGGCTGCACCCAGGAACCGGCCATCGAAAACCTGCTGCAACGGGTAGATGCGCTGGAACACGCCATCGAAGAACGCCAGGTGGACACCGCCATGACCATGCTCAGCGATGATTTCACCACCGGCACAGGCCAGGACCGCAAGGACGCGCACCGCCTGCTGCTGCTTCACACCCTGCGCCACCAGACCATCCGCGTGATCCGCTCCCAGACCGAAGCCAGCCTCGACAGCGGCTACGCCGACCAGGCGCAGGTGCGCTTCAACGCCATTGTCACCGGCGGTCAGGGTCTGCTGCCTGAACAGGGCCGCAGCTATGCGGTGGACTCCCGCTGGACGTTCGCCGGCGGCGAGTGGTACCTCAACAGCCTGAGCTGGGAGCCATTGCTCTGACCTGTCCTACTGATTGACCGACAAATCAACAATCACCGCCACCACCGCCATCGACGCCATGATCAGCAGCATCGCGGCGACGAAACGTTTGAGTTCCTTGGGAATACGGCTTGGTTTGGTCATGACGCCCTCATCAATAGCGTGAATTTTTCACAAAGTAATGGCTGAAAGTTGCTTATCGCGAACATTAAATGAGCAATACACTGGCTCTGTCACTGTCGAATTTTTTATCAGATCTGTTGCCTACGCCCGATGAAACGCTTGCAGAAAGTATCCCTGTTTTCGGTCGCACCCAAAGCGGCACATCCCGGCCTGATGCCCTTCAGCCAGTTGCTGCTGCAGGGCTACCCCACTGGCAAAACCCTGAAGGGACACAAGCTGGTGGATCAATTCGCCCTGGGCGAGCGCTACGTGCTGATTACCGATAATGACAACCTGTTTGAGGAAGTGTTGCATATCTATCTGCTGGATCTGGAACTGAACCTGCTGGACGAGATGGACATTTCCCGTCCCCTTACGCCGGGCGTCTACCAGCTCTGCCGCCACGACGACACCCAGATCCAGTTCCGCTTTTTCGATGAAGGGCTGTGGACGCTGCGCATTCACCAGCAACCCCAGCCGCGTCCGCTGAACTACTCGCGCTTTCCTGTGCGACGCCCGCTGAAACTGTGGGGCCAGCAGTACCTGAGCGTAGCACCGGCCGCCGCCCGTTAACCCGCCGCCAAGGCCTGCCGATAGCGCTCGGCCATATCGTCATCAAAACAGGCAAACACCACCCGCTCGATCATCAGCAGCACATCCAGGCAACGCGCAACCTCCTGCACTGCAATCGCCACCGCCTCGTCCTTGGGATAGCCGTACACGCCACAACTGATGGCGGGAAAAGCGATGGAGCGAATGCCTTCCTGCACCGCCAGGGTCAATGAATTGCTGTAGCAGGATCGCAGCAACTCGGGTTCACCCTGCTTGCCGCCCTGCCAGACGGGGCCAACGGTGTGAATGATGAAACGGGCCGGCAGACGAAAGCCCGGCGTAATGACGGCGCTGCCGGTAGGGCAGTGGCCAATGCGACGACAGGCCGCCTGCAGGTCGTCGTGGCCGGCAGCGCGGTGGATCGCACCGTCCACGCCACTGCCACCGGCCAGCCGGCTGTTGGCTGCGTTGACGATAGCATCCAGGCGCAAGGTGGTGATGTCGCCCTGCCAGACTTCCATGCGATCGATGGGCATCATCGGGTTGCCTGTGTATTCAGCTGATGGTGTAGATCAGATAGCCCATCATGGCGGCCACCACCACGGTGACACCCACCATGAGCAGGGGTAACCAGTCGCGGGGTGCCGGGGGCACGGGAACAGGGACAGGTGGTTCGTCGTCTTCGCCATCTGCCGTAGCAGGCGCGTAATCCTGATGCACATGACGCTGCAGAATTTCCCGACGCCGGCGCCGGTACTCACCCTTGTTGAACGCGCCGTCGCAATACTGGCGCGCCAGCTCGCGCATCTGTTCTGCACTTTGGGATTCCAGATCACCCGTCGTCATTATTGGATGTGTACCGTGATCACTGTGACGTTATCCCGTGCGCCGGCACGGAGTGCATCTTCTATCAGGGCTTGCGTGCAGGCCTGCACATCCTGCTGACGCAAGTGACGCACCATATTGCCTTCTGGAACCGCACCGTACAAGCCATCGCTGCACAGCAGGTAAACGTCGCCCTTGCGCAATTCCATCAGCGTGACATCCACGTACAGCGTTTCGCTTGCGCCCACGGCGCGGGTGATGACATTCGAAGCGGGATGATTGCGGGCTTCTTCGGGTGTGATCATGCCGCGGGCGAGCATTTCATTCACCTGGCTGTGATCGTCGGAAATCATTTGCAGGCGGTGATCGCGGTAACGGTACAGGCGAGAATCGCCGGCCCACATGCACACGCCAAGGTTGTCACGCAGCAGCAGTGACACCACCGTACTGCCCATGGTGCGCCCCTGGCAGTGCGTGCGGGAATAGGCGCGGATTTTCTGGTGCACTTCGAGCAGGGTATCTTCCAGCGCGTCTACCACGTCGGGCAGCGGCTGTTCCACATTGAGCCGGGCGAGCGAGGCGGTAATCATTTCGCTGGCGACTTCGCCGGCATCGTGGCCGCCCATGCCATCCGCCACTACCCACAGGCCATCGTCATTGCGACTGAGGAAGGCGTCCTCATTCATGTTCCGCACGGCACCGCAATGGGTGGCGGCACTACTGTGCCAATGGGTCTGCAACATGCAGTCTTCTACTCGTTCCGGATCGTGTCGAATGGCTCAAGGGAAGGGAACGCCAGTGGCGCGACAGCCGGAAAGGGTATGGCCCAACCCCGCTGCTCCCAATCACCCGCCAGCAAGGATGTGAAACTTTGCGGCGGCGGTAAATTTGCACTGATGAGACTGGCCGGGCTTACCCGTTCGGATCCCGCAGTCCACCATAAACTATAGCCGGGGAAGCGCTGCAGCAGAAAACTGTGCTGCAACAGCGGCAGGCTGCTCACGGGGTTCTGTCCCGGCTGTTGCAGGAACATCGCCAGCGGCCGACCGCTTTCCCAGGTTGCTGGCGTCACCTCCATAAGCCCTTGAGGCAACTGGATTTGCGCCAGCATTTGTTCGAATTCATCTATGGTAACACCATCCTGCAATCCTGCCAGTGCCACCCGCTCCAATTCGCCAAACCAGTCACTGTGTTCGATCTGCAGCTGCGGTGGCGACACGCCGGCGGCAAACGGCTGCGCCAGGGTCAGCGGATAGTAGCGGCCGACGCGATCCACACTGGGCAGCATCAGGCCGGCCCACACCCGCGCATCCACCACGCCCGCCGACAGCACGAACCGCCAGATCGGACTGGTCAGATAAATATCCAGCCAGCGCGCACCGAGCAGTTCCTGCGATGTGGCCAGCGCCCGCTGCAGCCACGTGTCCCAGGCCACGATGAAGCCCTGCGGCAACTGGCGGCTGACAAAATCGCCGTGGCGCGGCAGTTTGCCATGCACGCCCAATTTATCCATTATCTGCATCGGTTCGGTTCCTGCGGCGGTCTGACGAAATCATGGTGGATTATCAAATAGACAGTAGCGGCGCAAAGATCGGCAATTTCCTGCGCACGCTGCTGGTGCTGCTGACTCTGGCACTGGGTGGCTGCGGGCACTGGCAGGCGATTGCAGAGCGGGATCAGCTGCAGCAACGGCTGGTGCAGGGTGAAGGCTTCCAGCATCGGCTGTTGTGGAACGCTGCAGCACAGCGCGCGCTGGCAGCACCGCGCAGGTCGATGCAGATCTGGCATATCTATCTGGAAGGCGACGGCCACGCCGTGAATGTGTTCGGCCAGCCCAGCACCGATCCCACCCCGCCTGCACCGATTCTGCTGCCGGCGCTGGCGGTGGATTCTGCCCCTGCGCTGTATCTGGGGCGGCCCTGTTATTTCGACACAGCTGATGATCATTGCCACCCTGGCCGCTGGACACTGGAGCGCTACAGCGCTGGTACAGTGACCAGTCTACGCGCGGCGGCCATCGCTTTTATTCCACCGCAGGACAAGGTCATCCTGATCGGCCACAGTGGCGGCGGTGCCCTGGCTCTGCTGCTGGCGGCGCAACTGCCCCAGACCTGCGCCGTGATCACCCTGGCGGGCAATCTGGATGTCGCCACCTGGCTCAAGGCCAATGATTTCACCCCGCTGCCCGACTCGCTCGACCCGGCTATCCAGCCGCCGCTGCCCACCGCCATCGCTCAGTGGCATTTCGCCGGCGCTGATGACAAGGTGATCCTGCCCCAATGGATTCAAGCCGTTAGTGCACGCCAGCCGGATGCCCGCTATGTGCGGCTGCCCGATACCGATCACATCAGGCCCTGGCAACGCCACTTGCTCAACAGTCTGAAAATCCAGGGGAATACAGCATCGGCACCCGATCCGGGCGCTCCCCTGCGGCCTGCTCTGGACAATTCTCATACAGTTTGTGGAAAAGTTACGGAGTAAGCCCCTCACATCGGCTTATAATTGAAAAATTCACGTGCGAAGAGGTGCTATATGGATTTGCTGCAACGCTTTACACCCAAAGCGTCGGGGTTTGCCGTGGGATTTCTGCTGGTGCTGTTGAGCGCCTGCGCGACCCAGACCGACACCGCCCAACCCACCGCCGCGCCGGCCACGGAGAGCAAGAATCCCGACGATCTGATGATCATCGACTGCCTGCTGCCCGGTCAGGTGAAGAAACTCGGCACCTACACCACCTATCTCACCGCACGCCGCCCGATCAAGACCACTGCCACCGACTGCGAAATCCGCGGTGGTGAATACGTGTCCTTCGACCGCGCCGACTACGCCACTGCCCTGAAGATCTGGCTGCCGCAGGCGCAAGCCGGTGATGCGGAAGCACAAACCTACGTGGGTGAAATCTACGAGAAGGGCCTGGGCCTGAAGCCGGATTACGAAGCCGCCGCACTCTGGTACACCAAGGCAGCGGAACAGAAATTCTCCCGCGCCCAGATCAACCTGGGCAACCTGTACGAGAAGGGCCTGGGTGTAGTGGCGGACAAGGCCATGGCGCTGAACCTGTACCGCATGGCCGCCGGCCTGCAGAGCGATTCCCTGCTCTATGCTTCCACGGTGGAAGTGCACGCGGTGTCGCAGCAGGAACTCACCAAGCTGAAGGACGAAGTGGCCTTCAAGAACCAGCAGCTCGCCGCCGCCCAGGCACAGCTGACCAAGACCCGCCAGGAACTGGGGCAACGCAAGCAGGCACTGGCGCAAGCCCAGCAGCAGCAGAAAAATGCCGAAGCGGCCCTGCTGGCCCAGGAATCCAAGTCGATCCACCAGCAGAGCAGCGCGCTGATCACCCAGTTGCGCACCGAACTGCAAAAAGCCCAGACTGAAGTTGAAACCCAGCGCCAGCAACTGGCCAGCCTGGATGCCCAGGCCCAGCAGTTCGACAGCCAGATCGCCAGCACCAGCCAGTCCATCTCGCAAACACAAACCATGGTCGCCAGCGCCGCCACCATGCCATCCATCGAAATCATCGATCCGCCCATGACGCTGATGCGCGGCCTGCCGTCGATCCCGGTGACCAGCAAAGTGACGGAGAAGGAAATCGTCGGCAAGATCAAGGCGCCGCAAGGGCTGAAGAGTTTCAAGGTGAATGGTGTGGCGCAACCGGTGGACGAGTACAACCTGTTCTGGGTGACCGTGCCGGTGGATGGCAGCAAGAAAACCGTGAAGCTGGAAGCCATCGACAAGAACAACCAGGTGGTGGCGTTCAACTTCACTGTGGTGCCGGAACAGCAGATGCTGGCCGAAGCCGCGCCCGCCGGGGTCAGCCGCGGTGGCCAGGCGGTGGCGTCGGATCTGAAACTGGGCACCTACCACGCACTGATCATCGGCAACAACAGTTATGCGGAATATCCCAAGCTGGAAACCGCCCTCAACGATGCCAACGCGATGGAAAAAGTGCTGCGGGAGAAATACGGTTTCAGAACCACGCTGCTGTCCAACGCCACCCGCTACGACATCCTGGCAGCGCTGAACAAGCTGCGGGAAGAACTCACCGCCGAGGACAATCTGCTGATCTACTACGCCGGCCATGGCGAGGTGGACGAGGCCAGCAACCGGGGCTTCTGGCTGCCGGTGGATGCCAAGCAGGACGATCCCCGCACCTGGATTTCCAACGTGTCGATTTCCGACATTCTCAACACCATCAAATCCAATCACGTGATGGTGGTGGCGGACTCCTGCTACGCCGGCACCCTGTCGGTGGCGGCATTGCCACGGGTGGATGAAACCATCTCGGAAGACATGCAGCGGGAGTGGATTGCCGCCATGCTCAAGGCCCGCGCGCGCATGGTGCTGACCTCCGGTGGCGTGGCGCCGGTGATGGATGGCGGCGGTGATGGCCACTCGCTGTTTGCCCGCGCCTTCCTCGAAACGCTGAACAACAGCAGCGGCCTGGTGGATGGCCACACCATCTATCGCGACGTGCTGACCCGGGTGCAGGCCCGCGCCAAACAGCTGAACACCCGCCAGACCCCGGAATACGCACCGGCCCGTTACGCAGGTCATGAAGCCGGGGAATTCTTCTTCAACGGCCGCAAGGCCTGAGCATGTCCACCCGCATCCTTTCTGCCTATTTCGATGATGTTCGCAAGGGCAGAAAGGATGTCGCGGTAATCCGCCAGTTCCTGATGGACACCTACGACCGCGATCCGGTGAAGCGCGGCCACCTGCTCAACTGGCTCGACCAGGCCCAGTATGAACATCCCATTCCGGTGACGGACTTTCTGCTGCTGCGCAAGGAAGTGGAAGCAGCGCTGAACAACAGCTCGTTGCGTGCCCCGCTGGACGACGCCACCGTGCTGGCCGAGCACGTGGTCGCACCGGACGCGTTGACCCTCGCTGCCACCGCAGCCACCACCATGGCCACCCACGGCCCCG
>JAGUVW010000038.1 GCA_020062665.1 Pseudomonadales bacterium | reverse complement strand
TGGCGCGGGCCCTGGCGCCGATTCTGGCGGGGCACAGCCTGCCGGCCCAGCTCTGGCGCGCGTTGCAAACCGTTCCCAAAACCCAGCGCCGTGCGCACCCGGTGAACATGATGCGGGTGGATCTGCTGCAGGACGCCCGCCAGCAATGGAGAATGGTGGAAGCCAACACCATCGCCGCCGGAATGGGGCCGTTCAGCGAAGGGCTGATCACCCTGCAGCAGACCCTGTGGCCGGAACTGCAGCGTGCCGGCTGGGTGGGCGACGCGCCGGTCTGGCAGCCCAATCCCGTCACCGCCGCGCTCGCGGATGCGCTGATCGAGGGTGCGCAAGCGGTAGCGGGTTCAATTCATCCACTGACAGTCGCCTTTGTGGTGGAACCCAACGAAGACAACATCTTCGATCAGCGCAAACTGGCCCGTGCACTCGAGCAGAAAGGTGTGAAAGTGGTGCGGCTGACCCTGACGCAACTGGCGGCGAAATGGGAACGTCAACGCGCGCCGGAATTGTGGCTGCAGGACGTTGGCCGCGTTCACGCACTGTATTTCCGCACCGGCTACAACCTGGCGGATTATCGCGACGTCCAGGGCCACACGGCGCCGCTGCTGCAGCTGCGCGCTGAGCTGGAAACCCTGGATGTCGCGCTGGCGCCCACGATTGCATTGCAGGTGGCCTCTGCCAAGGCGGTACAGGTGCACTGGTACCAGCATCCCGAACAGGACGCCGCAACCCTCGCGCTCGATACCCCGCAACTTTTTTTGCCGCAACTCAATCCGACAGAAAGCGACTGGCCACACTGGCTGCTGAAAAGTCAGGGGGAAGGCGGTGGCAATGTGGTGGAAGGCAGCCGCATTCCCGAGCGCCTTGCCAGTCTGCCCGCCGCAGAGCGTATGGACTGGCTGCTGATGCGCCGGATCGCCACCGCGCCGCGCCCGGAACTGGTGCCGGTGTTGCGCCGGGGCCTGATCCAGATGGCGCAGTCCCTGGTGTCGGAGCTGGGTGTATTCATTACCGGACGTGATCTGAATCCGGCGGGCTATCTGCTGCGAAGCAAGCCGGAAACTGCCCTGGAAACCGGTGTGCACCGGGGGGCTGGTTGTGTCGATACGTTGGCGGGCTGAACCGTATCAGTGGCCACAGCGGCGCAGAAACACTGCCAGATACTGCTGGCTGTTATCGAAGACCAGGGCCATGAAGTGGGGGCTGATGCCGCAGTAAAGGTAGGGGATATCGAGCATCGTCTGCGGCAATTCGACGCGCATTAGCTGCAGCAGATCCATGACGTAGTTCAGGGTGGCAGTGGACGTCTGTCGCTGCATCAACAACGGCAGCAGCGTACCTTGCTCGACATCGTCGAAGCACTGGTGATCGGTCAGGAATTCGAACAGCGAATCTTCCAGGAACTCCTGCCAGTCCATATAGCTGTCACGGTGATGGCTACGGTAGGTTCCAACAACGAGTCCTTTCACATAGTCCGTCGGTTGAGACAGTATTGGATCAAACATGCAACCCGTTGCTCCCCTCCACCAATACGAGGTGTTTCAGCGAGGATTCTAGCTGTCCGGGGTGGCCGTCGCAATTCCAGTCTGGAGGGTGTCTATCTTCAATGGCTGCGCCCCCGCGGGTTCGGGCGGGTTGCGGACATGATTGCGCATCAACACTGCGCTACACTGGGGCCGCCACCATCCGCGCCATGAATATCAGGGAGTTATCGTCGTCATGCTGGAATACACCAAGCGCTATTTTTCTGTGCTGTTGCTCCCTGTCCTGCTGTTGTCGGCCTCCGGGTTGCTGGCGCAGACGCAGGAAGACTGCGTGGCACAGGGAGTTCTGAAAGCCAAGGGCTCCAAACCGCTGGCAGAAATTCGCCAGAAATGTGCCAGCGCGCTGCAGAAAAGCGTTGGTGGCACTGAAACCCAGTGGATGGACTGCCTGCGGCTGCGTGCGTTGTCGGCGGACGACACTGCCACTGCGGACAGCCTCAAGGCAGAGTGTGAAGGTGTGATTGAGCGCGGCCAGCTGATTCCGGAGCGGGTGGTCCAGTCCCGCACCACCGAATCCAATCCCTACGTGATCACGCCGCTGCGGCAGAATTACATTCTGCCGTACACCTATAACCGGAATCCGAATCAGGACCCCTACCAGGTCGATGAGCAGGAACCGATGATGAATGAAGAGGCCAAGCTGCAGCTCAGCATCATGGTGCCGCTGACCTACGGAGATGTGTTTACAGCCAATGATGGCCTTTATTTTGGTTTTACCCTGAGGTCGTTCTGGCAGGTGTACAACCACGATATTTCGGCACCGTTTCGTGAAACCAATTACCGGCCTGAAGTGTTTTATCAGCTACCGTTGCCTATCGAGTCCCGCAACGGTGCCTGGTATGGACGGGTCGGGCTGGAGCATGAATCGAACGGTCGCTCCCAGTTACTGAGTCGCAGCTGGAACCGGGCTTACGTGGCGGTGGGCTACCTGCGGCCAAACTGGGCGCTGGGGATTCAACCCTGGTACCGCTTTCCTGAAGACAAAAAGCCCGACGATGGTGATCCATCCACGCCACCGCCGCCGGATGGCGATGACAATCCGGACATCGAAGATTTCATGGGCCACTATGAAATCACAGGCGCCTATCGCTGGGACAAGATGGAATTCGCCGGTCTGTTCCGGCGCAATTTCGACGAGGGCCATGGCGCGATTGAGCTGGGTCTGAGTTTTCCGCTTTGGGGCAGGCTGCGGGGTTATGCCCAGTACTTTGACGGGTACGGCGAAAGCCTGATCGACTACAACCACAGGAACCAGCGTTTCGGTATCGGCGTGCTGCTGACCGATCTGCTTTGATGCCACCCATGAGCGACATCAGTAAAATCACCCCGGATTTCTCGATACAGTGGTGCGATTCAACCCTCGAGTTTGAGTCGCAAATCTATATCGACGATCCCGCCCAGAATGATGACACCCTGCTGCAGGAGAAACTGCGGCAGCCTCTGATATTGCTGGAAACCGCAACCACCTGCGTGGCGGTGTCGGAAGTGTACTGGGCTGAACCCACCACCGTTTCAGTAGTGCCGGATCGCCCGGCGTTCTGCATGGGCCTGTCGGTATCGCCCCTGGCGGCGGCACAGTATGGCTATGATGGCGCGGTCAACAGGCCGGCGGCGATGGGGAATGCGGTGTTCATGGCGCCCGGCAAAAAGTTCACCGGCCAGGGCAGCACCGGAACGTTTCGCACCATTGTGTGCTCGTTCGAAACCGCTTACGCCGAAAGTATTGTGGGCAGCTTCGATGCGCTTTCACCGGCACAACTGGAGCGTGCCCTCGATATCCAGAATTCCCTGATGACGTCCCTGCTGTTCCGTTTGCTGAAAGAAGCCCTGCGTCCGGGCAGCATGAGCGATGCAGTGGTGGAAGCCTGTGGCAAGGCGTTGCTGGTGGAATTTGCCCACTGGTTACGTGAGGACTCGGTGCTGGAAGGTCCCCGTGGGACATTGACGCCACGCCATCTTGCCATCATCGAGGAATACCTCAACGGCGTGCACGGCAAGCTGCCCAGTGTGGCTGAACTGGCCAGGGCCTGCGGCTTCAGCGAACGGCATTTTCTGAAACTGTTTCGCGAACAGAAGCAATGCACCGTTGCCCAGTACATCAAATCCTTTCAGGTGAACCGGGCGCAAACCTATCTGCTGGATACGGATCTGCCCCTGAAGGAAATCGCCTATCGGCTGGGGTTCAGTTCGCCGGCGAACTTTACCGCCGCATTCCGGGCCGCCACCGGTAAAACCCCTGGGCAGGTGCGCAAAGGGCCAAAAGCGCCTGCCGATCCACAGTAATAACGTCGCAACCCTCCGAAATTCAAAACGCCCATTCCGATATTCAATAGCCATCGCTGTTGGCCCTTTTGCTTCTCCCTTGTAGAGTCGAAGAGCAGACAGAGCTTGTCTGCATCTGTTCAAAAGAACAAAAACACAAGCGCCATTCAATCCCTGGACGCGAATACTCAAACAAGAATCGAAAAGAGAAAAACCATGCAGACCTTCAATTCTGTTTTTTTGCTGCGAATGAAACCGGCAGTGCGCCGACCGGTGTTTTTGATTGTCGTGGTTCTTGCCACGCTGCTGACAGGTTGCAGCAAGCTGGCGGATACGCCGATCCTGTTCGGCACTCTGTTCAGCCTTAAGTCGGTGGGCTATCAGGGCCGGGAGTTCTTCATCGACGGCACCGCCCACAGTTATCTGCCGGTCGGCGAGTTGACCAGCGATGGACAGTGGATCGTTGAAGAAAACGCACAGGCGGACTTCACCACCCGCATCATGGTCTATCGCCCGATCAAGCCGGAAGATTTCAATGGCACCGTGGTGGTGGAATGGATCAATGTATCCGGCAACACCGATGCGCCGGCGGAATGGAATTTTGCGCACACGGAATTCACGCGCCAGGGCTATGCCTGGGTTGGCATCAGCGCGCAGCGCAAGGGCATTGATAACGTGGGTGAAGTCGGCTTGCTGGACGGCATTCTCAATGCGTCACTGAAAACGCTGAATCCGGCCCGTTACAACCGGCTTCAGCATCCGGGGGACAGCTTTTCCTACAGCATGTTTCACCAGATCGCCCAGCAGATCCGCTATCCCGGCGAACAGGATTTTCTCGAAGGGTTGCAGATTGAACGCATGATCGGCGCGGGTGATTCACAGTCGGCAGCGCGCCTGATCACTTATATCAACCTGTTGGGCAAAACCGACGGGCTGTTTGATGGCTTCTTCGTGCACAGCCGGTTTGGTTCCAGTGCACCGGTGTCGGAAGCGCCGCAGCCGGTTGCAGTGCCACCGGCACTCGTGCAGGTGCGCGAGGATCTGCACAAGCCGGTCATGATGTTGCAGACCGAAACCGATCTGTTTGTGGCATCGTTTCTGCCGGGAAATGCCTATGAAAACCGCCAGCCCGACACAGAATATTTCCGCCTGTGGGAGGTGGCCGGCACGGCTCATGCGGGGGCCTATACCATCCTCGGCTTGTTTGATGCGGGCAGTTCGTCCTATTACGCCGAGTTGATTTCACAGCGCTACGCCGTTCCGCTGATCGTGCCCTGCGCGTCGCCGGTGAACGCCAACCCGATTCATCACTTCACGATGAATGCCGCCTATCGCGCGCTGGATCGGTGGATTCGGGACGGCGTGGCACCCAGTAGCGCTGATCGTCTGGCCGTAGAAGGCACGCCGCCCCGGATAGCGGTAGATGAATTCGGCAACGCGCGCGGGGGAATCCGTTCACCTTACGTCGATGCGCCACTGGCCAGGTTCGGTGGTATCGGCGAAGGCAGTGTCATGTGCATGATTTTTGGCACGATGGAAAAATTCAGCAAAGAGCAGCTGGCGGACATGTATGCTTCCCGCGAGGACTATCTGAACCGGGTGAGGCAATCCCTGGATCAATCGCTGGAAATGCAGTTTCTGCTGCCGGATGATGCAGAAAAAATATGGCAGGCATCCCAAAAGATGGCGCTGCAAATACCGCAGTGATCACAGCAGGATCCTGGAATTGTCATCGTTGCTGTAATGCAGAATAGCGACGGAGATGATGCGGGCGGGGAGGGGAAAACAGGCGGAGCGAGGTGTTACTCATTCCGCCTGCTGTTTGCGTGTGGCATCCCGGTTTGGTTCAGGACGCTTCCGGCAGGGTGATGTTCAATTCCAGCACGGCGCAATCGTCGTTCTTGTCCAGCGACACCTGCACCATGTCATCCGCGATGGGGATGTATTTGCGGATCACGGCCAGCAGATCCTGCTGCAGGGCGGGCAGATAGTCCGGCTGGTTGCGGTTGGTGCGCTCGTGGGCCACGATGATCTGCAGGCGTTCCTTGGCCACACTCGCGCTGCTTTTCTTCTTCGCTTTGAAAAAATCGATCAGACTCATTAGCGACCTCCGAACATCCTCGACAGGATGCCTTTCTTGCTAGCGGTGAGGAACCGGTGTTCAACGTTTTCGCCCAGCAGACGGCGCACGGCGTCGCTGTAGGCCTGGCCGGCGTCGCTCTCGCTGTCCATGATCACCGGGGCGCCCTGGTTGGACGCAGCCAGTACGGCCTTGGATTCGGGAATCACGCCCAGCAGCGGAATCGACAGGATGTCTTCCACATCCTTCACGCTGAGCATTTCGCCTTTTTCCACCCGCTCGGGGCTGTAACGGGTCAGCAGCAGGTGCTCCTTGATGGCCTCGCCTTTTTCCGCCTTCAGCGTCTTGCTTTGCAGGATGCCCAGGATGCGGTCGGAGTCGCGCACCGATGACACTTCGGGGTTGGTGACCACCACGGCGCGATCGGCAAAGTACATGGCCATCATGGCGCCCTTCTCGATGCCCGCCGGGGAATCGCACACGATGTAATCGTAGGTTTTCTTCAGTTCGTCGAGGACTTTCTGCACGCCTTCCTGGGTGAGGGCGTCCTTGTCGCGGGTCTGCGACGCGGGCAGGATCGACAGGTTTTCCACCCGTTTGTCCTTGATCAGGGTCTGGTGGAGGTTGGCTTCACCGTTGATCACGTTGACGAAGTCGTACACGACGCGCCGCTCGCAGCCCATGATCAGATCCAGGTTACGCAGGCCCACGTCGAAGTCGATGATCACGGTTTTGTGGCCCTTGAGGGCCAGTCCGGTGCCGATGGCGGCGCTGGTGGTTGTCTTGCCCACTCCCCCTTTACCGGATGTCACCACGATGATTTCTGCCAAGGTCGTATCCTCTTTCCTGTTCACAATGTACTGATGACGAGTTGATCGCCTTCCAGACGGGCCTGGATGTTGCCTTTCCAGTGTTCCTTCTGCAGGTCTTCATTGACTTTGTAGTTGCCGGCGATGGAGATCAGTTCGGCCTCCAGGCTCTGGCAAAAGATGCGGGCGCTGGTGTCGCCTTTGACACCGGCCAGGGCACGGCCACGCAGCGGGCCGTACACGTGAATGTTGCCGTCGGCAAGGATTTCGGCGCCGGCGCTTACCGGGGCGATGATCACCAGGTCGCCACCGGCGGCGTAGATCTGCTGGCCGGAACGCACGGGCGTGGTGATGATTCTGTTGGCGCTGACCGGGACTTCCACCTCGATTTCCACTTCGCGGATGGTGACCGGCGCATCGGGAATCAGGTCGGTGGATTTTTCCTTGCCGGTGGCGGCGGGCAGCTTGGGCAGGCCGGCCACGTTGGCGGACACCGCCTGTTCCTCGCTGCCGCCCCGGATGGCCACGGGCACCAGTCCATACTCGCGACACAGCTCGCCCAGCTCGATGAAATCGATGAAACCATCGAGCGCGCATTTTTCCAGGCTCAGGATCACCGGGGTCTGGTTGAAGAAGTCCGGGGCGGATTGAACGGTGGCGGCGAGGGTGTCAGCGAAACTCTGGTAGTCGTAGCGGTAGAGTTCGAGGATGGTCATGGTGACGCGGCTGCCCTTGAGCTTGAAGCAGGCCTCCGTGTCGAGTGCGGCGTCGGTCGCGTGCATATTTCCTGTGGTCGGTGGCGTCGTTTTATCGTTTTTCAGCGGATCGAACGGCTGATCCGGCTGCGCGAGGGTGACAAAAAGATCTGTCTGACTCATGAACCGGTTTATATCCTCTACCCCGTGGATACGCAAGCGTTTGGGAAGCACTGTGCGAACTGCGGTTCAAATTTTCGCTAATTGTATCAGATGCATGAAAAGCTGCTGCGGATTCTTTGCGCGCGACGCGGTTTTTTTGCGGTTTTTTCCCGGCGCTGCCGCGATATCGCACAAGGTCAGTTAGGTTTGCGGGTGCAGGTGATGGCGAGTTCCGCTTCCAGTTGTTCCACGGACACGGGTTTTGTCAGGAAGGCTTCCATGCCGGCGTCAAGCGCGGCCTGTTTGTGTTCGGGCATGGCGTGGGCGCTGAGGCCGACGATGCGGGTGTGCTGGCAGCGGGGCAGTTGCTTCAGCTGGCGCGTGGCCTGGTAGCCGTCCAGGTTGGGCATCTCGCAATCCATCAGGATCAGGTCGAAGGGGCGATCGCTGGTCTGGGCGAAGTGAATCGCTTCGAGGCCGTCGGCGGCGATGTCGGGCACGATGCCGAATTTTTTCAGCAGGCCGCGGATTACGATCTGGTTTACCGCGTTGTCCTCGGCCACCAATACCTGCAGTTGATCGAACGTTTGATGGGTGCGCGGTTGGGTGAGCACGCGATCCTGCCCCACCAGCAGGGCCAGCAGCTGGTTGCGCAGCATTTCCTGGGTCACCGGATCGGACAGTGCGTGGTCGCTGCGAGGTTGCTGATCGGAATGCAGCTGCACCGTGAGTTGAGGGCAGCTCAGGCGTTTGTGCCAGTGTTCCTGTTCGCGCGCCGGCAGATACTGGCTCAGGATCGCTACGTCGGGTTGCGTGCCCAGGGTTTCATCTGGCGCGCTCACGCACAGCGGCACGCAGCCCCAGGTGGCCACCATGTCGGCAATGGCGTTGCGAAAGGCGGCCAGCGGATCGGCAATCAGAATCACTTTGTGCATCAGCGCGGGTACCGGCTCCTGGCGCGAGCGCACCTTGCACGGCAGGCTGAGGATGAAGGTGCTGCCCACGCCCGGCTGGCTTTGCAGCGTGATATTGCCGCCCATCAGCAGCACCAGCGAACGGCAGATGGCGAGTCCCAGCCCGGTGCCACCGTATTTGCGGGTGGTGGAGGAATCCGCCTGCGAGAACGACTGGAACAGTTTCTGCTGCTGTTCCTGGCTGATGCCGATGCCGGTGTCCTGCACGCTCAGGCGCAGTTGCTTCTGCACATCCTGGTAGCCCACCCGCACCACGATATGGCCGCTGTTGGTGAATTTGATGGCGTTGCCGATGAGGTTGAGGATGATCTGCCGCAGCCGGGTGGGGTCGCCCATGATGTGCGCCGGCGCGCTCGGCTCCACATGCAGGATCAGCCGCACCGGGCGATTTTCGGTGGAGCTGGCGAACAGCGCCAGACTTTCGTCCAGCAGATCCCGCAGCGAGAACTCGATGTTTTCCAGCGGCAGCTTGCCCGCTTCGATTTTCGAGAAATCCAGAATGTCGTTGATGATCGCCACCAGGGCGTTGCCGGAATTCTTGATGGTGTTGACCAGGTGGCGCTGGTGCTGGTTGAGCGGCGTGTCCGCCAGGATCTGGGTGATGCCGAGCACGCCGTTCATGGGGGTGCGGATTTCGTGGCTCATGGTGGCGAGGAACTGGCTTTTCACCTGCAGCGCCTGCTCGGCGATGGCGCGGGCCTGTTCGGCAGCGGCGGTTTCTGCTTCCAGTTCCTGGGTGCGTTCTTTCACTTTCTGATCGAGCTGGCGGTTCATCTCGGCAGTTTGGCGCAGGCGACGCTCGTGATCCTGCTCGCGCATACGCTGCACCTGACGGAACTGTTCGGTGAGGCCCATGTTGAGGATCAGCAGGGTGAGCAGTGAACCGATCTGCGAGCCATAAGTGGTGAGGAAATTCACCGGCACCAGATCGAACGCCCGCAACACATTGAGCGTGCCGCCGATGATCATGCCGACCCAGCCCAGCAGGTAGTAGCGGCCGGCGGGATTGCGCTGGATGACCTGATGCACGGCTATCAGCGCCATGGCGGGCGCCACTGCCACGATGTTGATCATGGCGACCTGGATGGCACCGGTGAAGGGCAGCACCAGGGTGCCGAGAATGGACAGGATGCCCAGCGTCCAGAACAGCGGCTCGACGTTGACACCGCGCAGCCGGATGGTGGGGACGTTGAAGTAGGTCTTGGTGAGCAGCACCGCCAGCACTGACAGACAGCCGATGGTGATCGGGCGGATCAGTTTGGCGAACTCGGGATACTCGCGCCACAGGAACACGTTGCCGACGCCGCTCAGGGACAGCTCCATCAACGCATAGGTGCCCAGCATGGCGACGAAATACACCTGGGCTTTCTGGCGCAGAAAGAAGAACAGGAAGGTGTTCACCAGCAGGATCACCATGATGGCGCCGTAATACATGCCGAATACCAGCAGCTCGGTGCGCTGATGGGCGGCGTAGGCCGTATCGGTGTACACCACCAGCGGCACGATCAGGGTGTCGCGGCTCTGCAGGCGCAGATAGATGACGGCACTTTGCTCGGGTTCCAGGGTGAGCGGAAAGGCAAAGTTACGTTCCTTGATGGGCCGTTCCGCGAACGGAAAACGGTCGCCGCTGACGAGAGCGTGCAGCTGTCCGTCCTGCTGCTGCAGATAGAAGCCCACGTAATCCATCAGCGGATATTCCAGCCGCAGGATGAAAGCTTGCCGGGCGGGAAACCGGTTCTGCAGGGTGAGTCGCAGCCACACGGTGTCGCGGGTAAAACCAAAACTCGGGGTGGCGTCTTTCAGCGGTTGCCAGAGCGGTGTGCGCTGGGGGCTCATGATCTGTTCCAGATCCAGCTGCCCGTCAGGATCACGCAGGAAATGGGCGCTGTCGGAAGCGCGCCAGTGATTCACGCCGGGTTGCAGTTCCAGCGGCGCTGCCAGGCTGGGGGCACTGGCGAGCCAGAGCACCAGCCAGCACAGCAGTGGCAGGTAAAGGCGGGTGCGAGGAATCCCCAGGGATTGGCAAGGCCTTTTCAGCGCTGGAACAGTCAAGGTGCATTCCGCAGGCAAAAATGTTCAGTCACCGGAAAAGGTTAGCATTCATCCAGGCAGGTGGATATGGGCGCGCTGTGCCGCCCGTCATGCGGCGCGCTGTTCAAGCGGCTTTCTGTTCAAGCACCTTGCACTTTGAAGAAGGACACCATCTGCTGCATCTGCATGGCCTGACCGCTCATCTGCTCGGCGGTGGCGGCCAGTTGTTCGGAGGCGGCGGCGTTCTGCTGGGTGACCCGGCTCATCTGCGCCATGGCGGAGTTGACCTGGCCCAGGCCGCTGGATTGCTCCACCGAGGCGGCGGCGATTTCCTGCACCAGCTCCGAGGTCTGGGTGATGGCCGGGACCATTTCGCTGAGCAGTTGCCCGGCCCGTTCCGCCAGTTGCACGTTGCTGCCGGCCACTTCACCGATTTCCTGGGCGGCGATGCGGCTGCGTTCCGCCAGTTTGCGCACTTCTGCCGCCACCACGGCGAAGCCCTTGCCGTGTTGTCCGGCGCGGCCCGCTTCGATGGCGGCGTTGAGGGCCAGCAGGTTGGTCTGGTAGGCGATGTCGTCGATGATGGCGATCTTCTCGGCGATCTGGCGCATGGCATCCACGGTCTGGGTGACGGCCTTGCCGCCTTCCGACGCCTGTGCAGAAGCCTTGGCCGCCATGCCATCGGTGACCTTGGCGTTATCGGCGTTCTGGTTCACCGAGGCGGACATTTGTTCCACCGATGCGCTGATTTCCTCGACGCTGGCGGCCTGTTCGGTGGTGGCCTGGCTGACGCTCTGCGCGGTGGCGGACACCTGGGTGGAGGCATTGGTGAGGGAATCGGCGGTGGACAGGATATTGGTGACCGTTTCCCCCAGCCGGGCGACGGAATCATCCATGGCTCGCAGCAGCTGGCCGAATTCATCGGTGCGCGTAGTGTGGGCGCGGAAGGTGAGATCGCCTTCGGCCAGCTGGCCCACTGCTCTGGATACAATCTGCAGCGGATTGGTGATGCTGCGGAACAGGGCCACGGACAGCACCACCGCCAGCAGGATACCCAGGGCCACTGCAATCATCAGGGTGAGCGAGGTGGTGTTGAAGGTGGATGTGGCGGTGTCGCGTTTTTCCTTGAGTATGGCTTCCAGGCGATCCTGCATGATGTCCATTTCGTTGCGCATGGCTTCGAACTGTTCGGCGGCGCTGCCGGTGCTCAGGCGCTGGGATTGTTCGCGCTGGGCCGGATCGCGGGACTGGGCCAGTTTCACTACCTGGGCGGTGCTGGTTTCCCAGCTGTCGCGCAGGGTGCGGTAGCGTTCCATCAGCCGGCTGACTTCGTCGTCTTGGATCAGGCTGTAAAAGGCATCTACCCGGTCGCGGGCCTGCTGCACGTTTTCGGCGTGATCGGCCAGCAGGGTTTTGAAGGCATCAGTGGCAGGATCGGTGGCGTGCATGGTGCGCTCGGCCACCAGGGCTTGTTGCAGGTCGCGATCCGCCGAGTACAGCGTGCTGGTGGCGGGCACGTAGTTGGCCAGGATCAGGTCGGCGGTGATGTGTTCTGCGTTGTAGGCGCGCATCACGAACGCCAGCAGGGCCACAAAGGTGAGCGTGACGATCGCAAAGCCTCCACCCAGACGTTTGGCGACGGATAGATTCATCAGCATGACAGGCTCCTTGCGTGGCTGAGTTGAGCGGTAGCGGGGGACAGTCCTTAAAAGGTAGCTGTGGATGTGCGGCCCTGCCAGCGTGTTAAGCTGACGCCGTTTCCGCGGCCACCAAATTACGTTATGTCTTGCTGTCAACCACCCCGCTATCTGCAAATCGAACCCACCACCCGTTGCAACTTCACCTGCGGTTTCTGTGCCGGCCGTCATCTGGTTCAGCAGGATCTGGATCTGGCGGCGTTTACCCGCCTGGTGGATGGTCTTGATGACCTGGCCCACGTGGAGCTGCAAGGGGAAGGGGAGCCGCTGTTGCACCCGGATCTGTTTGCCATGATGCGTCATCTGCGAACGCGCTTTCCGGCGGCGCGCATTTCCCTCATCACCAATGGCAGCCTGTTTACCGCGGAGAATGTGGCCGCGTTGCTGGAGTGCCGGGTGGATAGCCTGATGGTGTCGCTGGAAAGTGCCGACAGCGACACCTTTCGTGCCATCCGGGGCGGGCGTCTGGAGCGGGTAAAGCGGGGTATTGCCCTGTTGCTGGAGCTGCGCCGGGCGCTGGGGCTGGAGCGCCCGTTGGTGGGATTTGCGGTGACGCTGTTGCGGCAGAGCTGCGACGGTATCGGCGACATCGCGTCCCTTTACCGTGAGCTGGGGCTGGATGGCGGCATCATGATGCAGCCGTTGCAGAAGATGGAAGCCTATGCCCGTTACTACGACACGGCCATGGCCGCGAATCTGCTGCAGCCGGATGACGTGGGCCGGATCAACCGGATCATCGCCTCCGACGGCGGTTTGCGCGCGGCACTGCAGCGCTACGGGCAGATCCCCAATTTCTATTCCGAACTGTATGCGCGTAGTTCGGCAGATCCGCCCACCTGTCCCTGGCTGGAGCGGGGATTATTCGTCAGCGCTGGTGGGCAGGCGACCAGCTGCTGTTACATTAAGCACGCAGAACAGGATGGATTTGGCCCGGTGGACGGGAATTGGCAGCAGATGCTGGATCGACGTGCAGCAGCGTTGGAGCAGTTGCGGGCAGGCAATGTGCCCGGTCAATGCAGCGGCTGCGGTTTGGCGGCGCGGATGCGGCAGTACGCCACTCAGATCCGGTAAGCGGTTTTGGTCATTACCTTGGCGGTGAGCTTCATGGCTTTGCGCACCGGCCCGGGCAGACGCATGGCACCGGCCCGTTTGGCCTTGCGGGCGTGATCGGCTTCGTCGTCGCGCATCTGGGCAAGGATTTTCTGGCTGCGCTCATCCTGCTGCGGCAGACGGGCCAGGTGGGATTCCAGATGGGCGCAGACCTGAATCTCGGTTTCCTCCACAAAGCCCAGGCTCCAGCGATCGCCGATGATGCCGGCGCCGGCGCCGATGCCGAACGACATGGCGTACCAGAGCGGATTGAGCACGCTGGTGTGGCTGTGGAGTTCGTCCAGGCGCTGTTCGCACCAGGCCAGATGGTCTTCCTCCTCGCGGGCGGAAACTTCCATCTGGCGGCGAATGCGGGGCAGGCGGGCGGTGAGGGCCTGCCCCTGATACAGCGCCTGCGCGCAGACCTCGCCGGTGTGATTCACCCGCATCAGGCCGGCCACGTGGCGGCGCTCCGGTTCGCTCAGGCTGGGGATTTCGGTGTCGGTGACGGGGGATGCGCGCCCGGTGCCCTGATGACCGCGGGCCACCGTGCGCAGAGCATTGTCGGCCTGGCCGATCAGGCGGTCGAACAGACTGTAATGACGTTGCCGGCGGCTCATGGTAAAACTCCCTGCGTTCCGGTGGGGTGAGCGGGATTATAGGGACTGGCGCAGGCCATCACCAGATCCGGCCTTTGACCCCGCACCATTGACTACACTCAAAGCAAGGAGAACGCTGGATGACATTTTCCCGATCTGCCCGGTTGCTGGCGGTTGCTACGCTGGCGCTGGGCATTGCCGCCTGTACCCAGGAAACCCAGAACACCCTCGGCCGTGCCATTCAGAACTGGACCGGTACCGACGGCGTGCTGGATGTTTACGCCGGCGACAAGCTGGTGAAGCGTTTCATCAAGATCGACAAGATTTCCACCGCGATGGCCACCAGTGGCTCGTCCGAGGCACGGGCCTACCGTTTTGGCTACGGCGTGCTGGATGCAAACCAGAACTATCAGGTGGATCCGGGCGAGAAGAAAACGTACTTCGAGTTCAGCGATTTCTCGACGCCGTATATTTTTTATGAGAATCCGATGAATTGAGTTTGTGTAGGGCGTGCACTGCATTACCGGGAAACTGACTGCAGGGGAATTGGTTTCCCGGACACGCTTCAAGCCCATCCATGGGACGCTCAACAGCGGCCATCCATGGCCGCTGATGGTCCGGGAAACCAATTCCCCTGCGGTCAGTTTCCCTGCCGATTGCCACGCGGCACCACCCCACACAGACCAGGAAGCTCCATGCCCGACCTGACCGACCTTGAAATCATCATGCACTCGAAGGTGCCGCTGATCGTGATCGAAACCTTCGAGGAACCCCGCGCCATCGAGATGATCTCTCGCCTGGGCGTCAAGCAATCGCGGCCCGTGTTCCTGTGGTCGATCACCGAAGGTCTCAAGCGCATTGATCTGGAACACAGCGTGGCCGAGCGCCTCACCAACGAGCCCGACGCCACCCTCACCCACATCAAGGGCACCGGCCGTGCGGGCATCTACATCCTCTGCGACTTCCACCCCTTCCTGCAGGACAATCCGAAAAATGTGCGCCTGCTGAAAGAAATCGCCATGCGTCACGAGCAGCTGCACCACAGCGTGATCCTGCTCAGCCACGCGCTGGCCATTCCGCCGGAAATCAAACGCTATTGCGCGCAGATGGAGCTGGCGTTGCCCAGCGATGAAGAATTGCTGCATCTGGTGCGCGAGGAAGCCGCGTTGTGGTCGAACCGCAATCACGGCCAGAAAGTGAAAACCGACAGCCGCACGCTGGACAAACTGGTGGCCAACCTG
This sequence comes from Pseudomonadales bacterium, assembly GCA_020062665.1. GTDB lineage: Bacteria > Pseudomonadota > Gammaproteobacteria > Pseudomonadales > Ketobacteraceae > Ch67. The sequence goes on along the minus strand of JAGUVW010000038.1, from coordinate 47,562 downwards.
CGCGGCATGACGTACTCGGATGCGCGACGTCTGGCGCGTGGCGTGATCGTCGACGACGGCGCCATCACCCACACCGATCTGCCGGATCTCAATCGCGCCAAGTTCAGCCTGCTCGATATGGGCGGCGTGCTCGGTTTCGAATACGACACGGCAGACTTTGCCGATGTGGGTGGACTGCAGGGATTGAAACGCTGGCTACAGCAGCGGCGCGATGCCTTTCACCAGCCGGATGGCAAACTCGACTCGCCCAAGGGCATTCTGCTGCTGGGCGTGCAGGGCAGTGGCAAGAGCCTCGCGGCGAAAGCAGTGGCCGGATTGTGGGGCGTGCCGCTGCTGCGCATGGACGTGGGTGCGCTCTACAACAAATTCATCGGCGAAAGCGAAAAGAATCTGCGCGACGCGCTGAAAATGGCCGACACCCTCGCGCCCTGCGTGCTGTGGCTGGATGAAATCGAAAAGGGCCTGGCCAGCGACGACAGCGACAACGGCACCTCGCGCCGACTGCTGGGCACGCTGCTCACCTGGATGGCCGAGCGCAAGACGCCGGTGTTCATCGTGGCCACCTCGAATGACATCACACGCCTGCCGCCTGAGCTGGTGCGCAAGGGCCGACTGGACGAAATCTTTTTCGTCGACTTGCCCGACGCAGCGATTCGGCGCGACATTTTTGCGATTCACCTGCGCAAGCGTCTGCAGAATCCCGATCTGTTTGAACTGGATCTGCTTGCTCGCGCCAGCGATGGATTTTCCGGTGCCGAAATCGAACAGGCCATCGTGTCCAGCCTGTATCGTTGCGCAGCGGAAAATCTTGAACTCGACAACCAGCACATCCTGCACGAAATCGCCGTGACGCGACCGCTATCAGTGGTGATGGCAGAAAAACTGGCGCAGTTGCGGTTGTGGGCGACTGATCGCACAGTGCCCGCCAATTAACCCATGATTGCGCCACCGGATCTGCAACTCACCCAGTCGGCGGCCAGCATTTCGGCGGCGTACCTGAATTCCATTCTGCCCGCGCTGGCGACGCATTATGGTTTGTCACTGGATGCGTTGCTGCGCAATGCCGGCCTGTCAGCGCACACTTTGCAGCAACCCGACGCACTGGTGCCGCTGTTTCAGGCCGGCACCGTGTTTCTGCAAATTCTGCAGGCCAGTGGCGATCATGGTGTGGGGCTGGTGGCCGGCGCGCTGGTGCAGCCACGCTCCTATCAGGTGCTGGGCTATGCAGTGCTCAGCAGCAGCAACCTGGGTGACGCCATCGACCGCCTGATCCGCTACGAAAAACTGGTGGGAAAACTCGGCAGCACGCAGCTGATCCGCCACGACGACGTCTGCCAGTTGCGCTGGCATTGCCCGCTGCAGGGCGACTGGACACGCTATCTGAAAGAAGCCGCCATCGCCGGCTGGGTCACCTATGCCCGCTCCCTGTTGCCCGCGGATGTCGCACCGACGAAAGTCTGCTTCGATCACCCGGCGCTGATTCCGCTGGAGCGTTACGACGCGATTTTTCACTGCCCGGTGGAATTGAATGCCAGCTGGTGCGGCGTGGAATTTCCCGCTGCATTGCTGGCAACGCCCATTACCAGCGCCGATCCTGGCCTGCGTAATCTGATGGATGCACAGGCGCAACAATTGCTGCAGGATTTCGACGCCACCACCAATCTGGTGAATGAAGTGCGCGCACAGATCGCCCAGTGCCTGCCCAATGGTGAACCGGCGCTGGAAACGGTGGCGGTGCGGCTGCAGCTCACGCCCCGCGCGTTGCAGCACCGGCTCAAGCAGAACGGCATTGCCTTCAAGGAACTGGCGGATGAAGTGCGGCGCACACTGGCGCTGCACTATCTGCGCGACGCACGCTGGGCGTTGGTGGATGTGGCGTTCATGCTGGGCTTTTCCGAACAGAGTGCCTTCAGCCGTGCGTTCCGGCGTTGGCACGGCCAATCACCGCAGGCCTGGCGCAAGTCCAATCTGCAAAGCCCCTACTAGCCGCCACTCAACGCCTGAAAAATAAAAAGCGTGCCATCCTCGGGTACGTGATCCGACAGCGTCTTTCGATCCACCACCAGCGCGTTGTTGATGCTGAGCCGCACGTGGCGGCGCAGCGCGCCATGCTCGTCGAGAATGTAATCCGTAAATCCGGGGGCAATGGCATCCACGGCGCGCAATACTTCCGCCACTGATCCGGTGGGCACGCGAATGGCAAGGTGCTCCAGTTGCGGAAAAAACCGGTACAGGTGCGATGTCATTTCAACGTTGGGCATGGCTTTAACCAAAGCGTACTGAATACACCGGTGGAAAATGGTTGCCGAGGCACTGCCAGCTGTCGCCGCGATCTTCGGACAGATAAACATTGCCCGTGGTGCTGCCGAAGCAGACGCAGTCCCCCGCTGCATCCAGTGCGTGACGATAGACAATGTCGTAGGCGTGCTGTTGCGGCAATCCTTTGCGTAACGTCTGCCAGCTCTCGCCGCCGTCGCTGGTGCGCGCAACAAACAGGCCGCCGCCGATGGACATGCGCTCCGAATCAGCGCGGGCTGGCACTACCCAGGCGCAGCGGCCGTCGTTGGCGTCTGCCGCGATGGGAAAACCGAAATGCACGGCAACATCCGGCTGGCTGACTTTTTTCCAGGTCTTGGCACCATCACTGCTGTAAAACACGCCGCAGTGATTCTGTTGCCACAGATGATCCGGCTGGCCCGGACAGGCGGTGACAAAGTGCGGGTCGTGGCCCCATTCCGCTTCCGGATCGGGCAGGTAATCCATGCGCATACCCTTGTTGCGCACCACCCATGTTTCGCCGCCGTCGCGGCTTTCCAGCACGCCCGCCGATGAGACGGCGACATAAAGGTGGTTGGGATCGCGCGGATCAACCACGATGGAATGAATGCCGGGCTCGAATACCCCGTAGTCGATGCTGGCGGGTGTGCCGCCCCAGTGGTTCTCGCTGGTGGCTTCGCCGTTGAACAGATCGCCGCCGCGACTCGCGTGATTCCACAGTGGCCGGTTCAGTTCCCAGGTATCGCCGCCGTCGTCACTGATGAACAGGCCACCGGGAATCGTGCCCGCATAGAGCCGGCCTGGCTGCGAGGCAGCGCCGAAGGCGATGTTCCAGATCTTGTATACCTTGGCGTCCTTGTATTCGGGCTGGCCCGCCGGTGCCATGGGATCGAAATCCGGCGTCGGCAGGTATTGCACGATGTGGCGGGCGCCCTTGGGGTACTTCAGCGAGAGTACATCCTCCCAGGTCGCGCCGTTGTCCCGCGAGCGTGACAGCTTGGGCCCCCAGTGGCCGTGATCCAGCGACGCCCACAAGGTGCCATCGCGGGGATCCCGTGCGGCATAGCAGACCGGCACGCCCGCATGCAGGATGTCGCGCGCTTGCCAGCCGTTGTTGTTGCGCTCAAGGATGACGGTGCCCTTGCGGGTACCCAGTAACAGGGTTGTAGCCATGGTTGAAACCTCCTGGATGGTTCCCTGTAGTCGAACGGCGAATGCTGGATTCGACACCCAGACGGAAAAAAATCACGCCTTTAATTTCAGCCGATTACCTTGCGATCGATGGATGTGGGCTGGCTGCCACCTTTGCCGGCCCATTCCGCCAGCGTGTCGCGCAGTTCGCTCAGTTCGATGGGCTTGGACAGGTGGGCGTTCATGCCGCACTGCATGCTGCGCTCGCGGTGCTCGTCCATGATGTGGGCGGTGAGGGCGATGATGGGAATCGGCGCGCGGCCTTCGGCTTTCTCCCACTGGCGAATCGCCGCCGCGGCATCGAAACCGTTCATCACCGGCATTTCGCAATCCATCAGCACGATATCGAATGGTTGCTGCTTGATGAGTTCCAGCACGCGCGCGCCGTTGTCCACGGTCCAGGCGCGCATGCCCAGCCGCGCCAGCATGCCTTTGATGACTTTCTGTGACAGGTGATGATCTTCCGCCACCAGGATATTCATCGGCGGCAATTCGGTGGTGTCGTTTTCCTCACGCTGGTGCACGGCCTGGATGCGCCGCACATGGGCCAGTTCTTCCAGCAGGGTCTGTTTCAGCAGACGCCCGGTCACCGGTTTGGTGATCACGCGGCGGATGCCGGCGTTGCGCGCAGCGGTGGAGCTTGGCGCCATGCCCAGTCCGGTCAGCATCAGCACCAGCGGATCGTTGGCGATGAGCGCGTCCTCGCGGATCTTGGCGGCCAGCTCCATGCCGGTCATGCCGGGCATTTCATGATCCAGAATCACGATGTCGAACGGTTCGTGAATGGTGGCCTGGTTGTGCAGCATGGCCATGGCCTGCTTGCCGTTCATGGCCGATGACACCAGCATGCCCCAGCTGGTGGCCTGTTGCTGTAGCACCAGCCGGCACGAGGCATTGTCGTCCACCACCAGCAGGCGCAGCCCTTGCAGCTGTTCGGCAAGCAGCGGCAGATCCTGCGCTTCGGTGTCCGCTTCCAGCGGAATGCTGAACCAGAATGTGCTGCCCTTGTTGAGCTGGCTCTGTGCGCCGATATCGCCGTGCATCATGCGCACCAGCTGCTGCGAGATCGACAGACCCAACCCGTGATGCTGCAGCTGATCCAGATGATTGCGGCGGGAATCAAACAGCTGCTGCAGCTGTTCCCGGTTCATGCCGATGCCGGTGTCGGTCACCGTGAATTTGATGTGGCGCGGGGAAAGTTCGGGATCGCGGTTGATCTCAATCACTACCTCGCCGTGATCGGTGAACTTGATGGCGTTGGAAATCAGGTTGGCCAGCACCTGGCGGATGCGGGTGGGATCGCCTTTCACCTGGAACGGCACGTCGTTCTGGATGTGTGTCACCAGCTCCAGATTTTTTTCGCTGGCGCGGGCTTTGAACATCTCCACGCATTCCCCCAGCATCAGCCCCATGTCGAATGACGTGATGTCCAGTGTCATCTTGCCGGTTTCGATTTTCGAGTAATCCAGAATGTCGTCGAGGATTTTCAGCAGATGATTGCCCGACGCGCTGATGGTGCGCACGAAATCGTCCTGCGAGGGTGACAGCGGCGTGTCTTCCAGCAATTCCGCCATGCCCAGGATGCCGTTCATGGGGGTGCGGATTTCGTGGCTGATCTGGGCCAGGAATTCGGTTTTGGCGCGCCGTTCCGCTTCGATGATGGCGATGCGCTGACGCTGCTGCTCGGCCTGCACCGCCTGCAGCTTTTGGTGATGATCCAGCGCCAGCTTGGCCAGGATGGCGTCCAGGAACAGCGCCACCAGCATCAGCCAGGTGGTTTCTGCGCTCAGGGCCAGCTGGCCATACACGGCCTGGGCGCTGAGTCCGCCCACCAGCAGGATCAGCAGCCGGCTGGGAATCAGGTAGCGCGCCGGTACGTTGCCATCCATGGCGCGCACCACCACGGCGTAGAGCGTGAGCGGAATGGCAACCATGATGATGGCCATGGCGGTCTGCACCACCAGATGCGGCGGCAGTGCCACACAGGTGATCAGGGTCAGGGCGATGATGCCCAGGGCCAGCCGCAGCAACGTATCCAGATGGCGGTGGGTGTTGCGGGTATCCAGCAGGGTGCGGCTGAACTGCATGCCGGTGGCACACAGCAGCATCATGGCCATGGCGTCGAAGCGCGGCTGCAGGTTGGTGGCCGGCAGCCACAGATAGCCGATGTAACCCAGGGCGGCGCCCAGGTAGAACAGCACGCTGATGGCGTAGGCACTGTAATTCAGCGCGTTGATGTCGCGCTGGCGCAGGAACAGCAGCAATCCCTGCAACAGCAGTACGACGAGGACGCCCACGCCCAGACCGGCGAGCATCTGCTCCTGGTAGCTGGCCTGGTAGAACTGGGCGGGGTTAGCCAGATGCAGGGAAAAATTCAGATAGTGATCGGCGCGCATCTCGATCAGGTATTCATACAGGCCAGTGTCCGGCAACGGCAGCGCCACCACCGGCGCCCGGTGGCGCAGTCCGGCGAAGATGTCGCGGGTCATGCTGCCGGCTTCCCCCAGCAGCTGCGGCCCGTCCGGTGTCAGCTGATACACCCGCAGCAGGCCGATATTGGGGCGGGTCAGGTAGAGCAGGGCGTTCTTGCTGTCTTCCTGGCGGTTGTCCACCTGCATGCGCAACCACAGGGTGGATCGGGTGAAACCAAAACGCAGAATATTGCTGCGGGCAGGGGTGAACTGCTGGATCAGCGCGGGATCCTGAAAACTGGCAGGCTCGAAGATGTTGTTGTCATCCTCGAAGTAACTGATCTGGGGCAGGATGGAAAGATTGAACTGGGGTGATTCGAGTACCACGGTAGCGCGGGCGGGCGCGCAGACGATCCACAGCGCCGCCCACAGCAGGAGCACCAGTCCGATAGCATTGCGTCGCGAGGGATAGGTGGGCCTCATGGAAGGGGCATCGCATCCTGCTGTCTGGTTAAATAGGGGGCAAGTATACCCCAGTATACGCTTGACCCGACAGTCGTCGACCCGCGTTCAGTCTGATACCTGGCCCAGATACGCCTGGAAGCCGCCGCTGATCAGCAGATACACCCCCAGCTCGCTGCGCCGGCCGGCATTGCCGGACACGATATAGAGCTTTTCCCGGGCGAACTCCTTCATGCGATCCCGCAGCCGGTTGAGCGGCACATTGATGCTGCCTTCGGCGTGGGCATGTTTGAATTCGCCGGACAGCCGGATATCCAGCAGCACCAGCGCCTGACCCTTGGCGCGCAGCTGCTCGATTTCGTCTGCCCGCAGGGTGCGCAGCACCGGTTCTTCCAGCAGTTTCTTGAACTGCTCCTTGTCCAGGTACATCAGCTTGCCGGGGCTGGTCATGGTGATGGTGGCGTTGCGGGTGGTTTCGCCGATCAGGGCCTCCTCGCCGAAGAAGCGGCCGGCACCCAGTTCCGCCAGGGTTTCCTCGCCGTCCACACGGCGCCGGGTTACTACGGCCTTGCCCGAAGCCAGCACATAGAAGCGGTCGCCCTGCTGGCCTTCCTGCACGATGACCTCACCTTTCCCCGCCTTCTGGGTTTTGAAGGTGGCAAACAGTTGCTGGATATGGGCGGGTGGCACCTTGGTGAACAGCTCGGATTCCAGCAGGGCTGACATCCAGTCCTCATCCTCGCCGCTGTCCTCGCCTTCGCTGCTGGCGGCCTGCTCCCAGGTCATCAGCAGATCCAGCCGATCCTTGTCGAACTGCAGCATCCGGCACTCACCCTTGGTGATGGCGGAAAAGCGGTGCGGCGTTTCGTTGTCCAGGGCGTGGATGGCGGTGGGATCGCTGGCGCTCACCGGCGTGATATTGAAGTCTTCGTCCAGCAGATTGATATTGCCTTCCAGCAGGTAATGCACCTGGGTGTCATCCTGGCCGCGCTTGAACAGCTTCTTGCCGGACGGTTGCTGGCTGACCTGGGCGATCTTGAGGATTTCGCCCAGATGGGATTCCGGCATTTCGTTGAAGGGCACCAGCTTCTGCAAATGATGAACGTCGAGCACGAATACCGCTTGCACGTCCGGTTTGTCGTGGTTTCCCAGCAGGCTTCCAAGTTTCGACAGTATTTTCATGGCGTTTGGTCAGTGCGGTAGTTGCCTGGCCGGACGTTCCGGCTCTGGCAGGAGTCCTTTTCCCAAGTGTAGACCTGTTCCATCGAACCGGCCGGCGGAAGTGACGGTTTGCGACGGCGGCCACAGCAGGGTGAAAAAATGAACAATTGCGAGGGGATTCAGGCAGTAAGGTGCAACGTCAGCAGGCCGGTGGTAGCAGTGCCCGGGCAGACTGGCAATCCCCTGAAAAATAAAAAATGCAGACGCGGCCGCTCACAATAAAAGCGATTATGATAAGTCCGCTCGATCCCCTCTTTGGTAATTCCCCGTACGGACATCCCATGAAAGTTGCCATCCTGTCGCGAAACCGCAACCTGTATTCCACCCGTCGTCTGGTGGAGGCTGCCCAGGCCCGCGGCCACGAGGCCCACGTCATCGATACCCTGCGCTGTTACATGAACATGGCTACCCACCGGCCCACCATCCACTACAAGGGCAAGGAGCTGGAAGGGTTCGACGCGGTGATCCCGCGCATCGGTGCATCGATCACGTTTTACGGCACGGCGGTGGTGCGGCAGTTCGAAATGATGGGTGTGTTCACGCTCAATGAATCGGTGGCGATTTCCCGTTCCCGCGATAAATTGCGCTCGCTGCAATTGCTGTCGCGCAAGGGTATCGGCATGCCGGTCACCGGATTCGCCCACTCGCCGGACGAAATTCCCGACCTCATCGACATGGTGGGGGGCGCGCCGCTGGTGATCAAACTGCTCGAAGGCACGCAAGGCATCGGCGTGGTGCTGGCAGAAACCCGCAAGGTGGCGGAGAGCGTGATCGAGGCCTTCCTCGGCCTGAAAGCGAACATTCTGATCCAGGAATACATCGCCGAAGCGGGTGGCGCCGATATCCGCTGCCTGGTGGTGGGCGACAAAGTGGTGGCGGCGATGAAGCGTCAGGCCAAAGCGGGGGAGTTCCGCTCCAACCTGCATCGCGGCGGCACCGCAAGTCTCATCAAGATTTCCCCGGAAGAGCGTTCCATGGCTGTGCGTGCGGCGAAAATCATGGGATTGAATGTGGCGGGGGTGGACCTGATCCGCTCCAATCACGGCCCGCTGGTGATGGAAGTGAATTCGTCGCCGGGACTGGAAGGCATCGAGGCCGCCAGCGGCAAGGACATCGCCGGCATGATTTATTCCTTCATCGAAAAACGCCTGCAGGAAGGCAACACCAGCAACCGCACGGTGGGCAAGGGCTGACGCGCGCTTGCCAATACCGTCTTCGTGGGCGAGGATTCCCTGACACTGCGTCAACCACAGGGAATCCGGATGACCACCCGCCGCAATCAGCTCGAAATTTTCGGCCAGACCATTCCACCCGCCAGCCAGCACAGTTTCGACATCCCGGTGGGCCGGCTCTACACACGCTCTGACATATCCATTCCCGTGCACGTCATCAACGGCCGATCGCGCGGCCCGGTGCTGCTGGTGTGCGCGGCGATCCACGGCGACGAACTCAACGGCATCGAGATCGTACGTCGCGTCATCAGTTCCCACTGGATTCAGAAACTGCGCGGCACGCTGATCGCGGTGCCGGTGGTCAACGTGCTGGGCATCATCCAGCGCTCGCGCTACCTGCCCGACCGGCGCGATCTGAACCGCTGTTTTCCCGGATCGGAAACCGGTTCGCTGGGTGCGCGGGTGGCGAATCTGTTCGTGCAGGAAATCCTGCGCAAATGCCACTGCGCCATCGATCTGCACACCGGTGCTATCCATCGCGACAACCTGCCCCAGGTGCGCGTGCATCTGGACAATGAAAAAGCGGCGGCGATGGCGCATGCGTTTGGTGTGCCGGTGATCATCGACGCGCCGATTCGCGATGGCTCCCTGCGCGGTGCCGGCGACGACCTCGGTATTCCCATCATCACCTACGAAGGTGGCGAGGCGTTGCGTTTCGACGAGCCTGCGATCAAGGCCGGCGTCGATGGCGTGCGCAATGTGATGCTGCATCTGAGCATGCTGCCGCCGCGCAAGCGGCCGAAAAAATCCTTCGACAGTTTTGTGGCGAAGTCCTCCAGCTGGGTGCGTGCCCCCAGCGACGGCCTGTTCCGCACCCATGCCACGCTGGGGAATGCGGTGGAAAAGGACGATCTGCTCGGCGTCATCAACGGCCCGCTCGGGGGCGAGGAAATTCCGGTGCGTTCCCCCTGTTCTGGCATCGTCATCGGCATCACCCATCTGCCGCTGGTGAACGAAGGCGAGGCCCTGGTGCACGTGGCGCGCTTTGATGCCATGGCTGCGGTCAGCAACGTGGTGGAAGAATTTCAGCAGGAACTGGATACGGCGCTGGCGGTGGCCAGGGAATCTTTGTCCATTGATGGTGATCAAAGTGCTGACGATTAGGGTTGACGCATCTCCCTTCACTGGCCACGATCCAACGATAGGCACACGGAGCCCGTATCCCAGAAGCCCACAGCAGCGGAGGCCGCGATGAAACGGTTTCACAATATTCTCTATGTCAGTCACGGTATCAGCGATGAAGGCGAGGGCCTCAAGCAGGCACTGAGTCTGGCGCGCAACAACTCGGCCATGCTGCGGGTGCTGGTGGTATATCCGGAATTTCCCAAGTCGCACCAGGAATACCTGGGAGTGTACGAAGACGCCCTGACGCAGCGCATGCAGCAGGCCATTGCGTCAGTACAGCAGGCCATCCAGCAGCCGCTCCAGTCAGTGCCTGTTGTGGTAAAGGGCGGACGCGCGCTGGCGGCCCTGATCGTGCAGGACGTGCAGCAGCACGGCCACGATCTGGTGATCAAACAAGCGGAAGCCCGTCCTGACAAGCATGGCCTCATGGCGATCGACATGGAATTGTTGCGGCAGTGTCCTTGCGCCGTCTGGCTCAGTCGACCCATCGCCCGCTCCCGGCAGGAGATGCAGGTGGCCGTGGCCATCGATCCCCAGGCCGAATCCCCCGGCGAGCAGCAGCTGGCGCTCGAGCTGCTGCGACTGGGTCGCTCTCTGGCTGACACCTGTAACGGCACGCTGCAGGTCATCAGCTGCTGGGACTACGAGTTCGAGGCTTTTTTGCGGGGCAGCATGTGGAGCCGGGTGGCCGATGATGAACTGGTGCGCATCGTGCGGGATGTGGAAGCCCGTCATCGTGCCGATCTGAATGCGTTGCTGCAGGCTTCCGGTGTGGGCGGTGCAGTCGACATTGTGCACCGGCGAGGCGATCCGTCCGTGCTGATTCCCCAGCAGGTGCAGACAGCACAGGTGGATGTTCTGGTGATGGGCACCCTGGCGCGCGCCGGGATTGCCGGCTATGTCATCGGCAACACGGCGGAAAACGTGGTGCAGGCAGTGGAGTGCAGCCTGCTGACACTCAAGCCTGCCGGATTTGCCTCACCGGTTCGTTGAGCGCGTCAGGTTAGCCAGCGGGAGCGTTTACTGAGCCTGACGCTCCCGCTCCACCGCCCGATAGCCGATATCGTCGCGGTAGTACACGTTATTCCAGTTGATCTGCTTCACCAGGTCATAGGCGCGGGACTGGGCTTCGGCCACCGTATCCCCCAGCGCCACGGCGCACAGCACGCGGCCGCCGTTGGTCACCACCCGGCCATCCTTCTGGGTAGTGCCGGCATGGAATACCTTGGCACCTTCCTGCTCCTGTTCCGGCAGACCCATGATGATATCGCCCTTGTGATAGTCGTCCGGGTAACCGCCGGCAGCCATCACCACACCGAGCGACGCGCGCGGATCCCAGGCCGCAGCCGTCTGGTTCAGCTTGCCTTCCAGTGCCATATCCACCAGATCCACCAGATCCGACTGCAGCCGCATCATGATGGGCTGGGTTTCCGGATCGCCGAAGCGGCAGTTGAACTCCAGCACTTTCGGCGTGCCGTCGGCGGTGATCATCACCCCGGCATAGAGGAACCCTGTGTAGACGTTGCCTTCGTCCGCCATGCCGCGCACTGTGGGATAAATGACCTCGTCCATGATGCGCTGTTCGATTTCCGGCGTGACCACGGGCGCGGGGGAATAGGCACCCATGCCGCCGGTGTTCGGGCCCTGGTCGCCGTTGTCGCGGGCCTTGTGATCCTGTGAAGTGGCCATGGGCAGCACGTTCTCGCCGTCCACCATGCAGATGAAACTGGCTTCCTCTCCCATCAGGAATTCCTCGATCACCACCCGGCTGCCGGCATTGCCGAATTTGTTGCCCGCCAGCATATCGTTCACCGCCGCGATGGCTTCGGCTTCGGTCTGCGCCAGAATCACACCTTTGCCAGCGGCCAGGCCGTCGGCTTTCACCACAATGGGCGCACCCTGCTGCTTGATGTAGGCAACGGCTTTGTCGATCTCGGTGAAATTGCCGTAAGCGGCGGTGGGGATTTTGTGACGGGCCAGAAAATCCTTGGTGAAGGCTTTGGAGCCTTCCAGCTGCGCAGCGTTTTGCGTGGGGCCGAAACATTTCAGTTTGGCGGCGCGGAATGCATCCACCACGCCATTTACCAGCGGCGCTTCCGGGCCGACGATGGTCAGGTACACGTTATTTTTTTGCGCGAACTGCACCAACCGGCTGTTGTTGAGCGGATCGATGGCCACGTTCTCGACTTTGGCTTCCAGCGCGGTGCCGGCGTTGCCCGGCGCGACAAACACTTTTTCCACCTTGGGTGACTGGGCGACCTTCCAGGCCAGTGCGTGTTCACGTCCGCCGTTGCCAATGATCAGGATGTTCATGGTCTGTCCTCGGGTTGGAAAAGAATTCTTCGTTGTTTGGTCCAGTGCGATCGCAGGTGGCGGGTAATCCGTTTCAAGACACGCTACAAGCACATCCATGTGCGCTCGTCCGCGGCCATCCCTGGCCGCAAACGGTCTTGAAACGGATTGCCCGCCACCTGCTCAATGAGTTTTGTGCCAGTTTCAACAGATGGCATTCACTCAGCGTGAGAGGCGACAAGTCTATTGGATGGCGCATAGCCCAGGGTGTTCTGCGAAGAAACCGCCAGATCAAACCCGAACCAAAAATCAGTGCCGGAAATGCCGCATCCCGGTAAACACCATCGCGATGTCCGCCTCATCCGCCGCTGCGATCACTTCCTCATCACGGATCGAACCGCCCGGCTGAATCACCGCCCGAATGCCCGCCTTCGCTGCCGCATCAATACCGTCGCGGAACGGGAAAAACGCATCCGACGCCATCACCGAGCCCGGCACCACCAGGCCTTCGTCTTCTGCCTTGATGCCCGCGATCTTCGCACTGTACACCCGGCTCATCTGGCCGGCACCAATGCCGATCGTCTGCAGATTCTTCGAATACACAATCGCGTTGGACTTCACGAACTTCGCCACCTGCCAGCAGAACATCAGATCGCGCATTTCATCGGCAGTCGGTGCCCGCTTGGTCACCACTTTCAGATCGGCCTGGGTGATCATGCCGTTGTCGCGATCCTGCACCAGCAGGCCGCCGTTCACGCGCTTGTAATCGAAACCATCAACGCGCTTGCTCCACATGTCGCACACCAGCAGACGCACATTTTTCTTCTCGCCCACGATGGCAACCGCCTTTTCGCTGGCCCCCGGCGCGATGATCACTTCCACGAACTGTTTGTCCACAATGGCGCGGGCGGTCACTTCATCCAGCGGCTTGTTGAAGGCGATGATGCCGCCGAATGCGGAAGTAGGATCAGTCTGGAAGGCGCGCAGATAGGCTTCGTGAATATCCTTGCCAATCGCGACGCCGCAGGGATTCGCATGCTTCACGATCACGCAGGCGGGTTCGACGAACGATTTCACGCACTCCAGCGCCGCATCGGTGTCCGCCACGTTGTTGAACGACAATTCCTTGCCCTGCAGCACTTTCGCCGTGCTCACGCTGGGCTCGGCGGGCTTGGCTTCTTTGTAGAACGCAGCGCGTTGATGCGGGTTCTCGCCGTAGCGCATTTCCTGCACTTTCTCGAACTGGACATTGAACGTGCGCGGGAAGGTGGCCTTGCTGCCATCGGACTGCAGGGTGCCCAGGTAGTTGGCAATCATGCCGTCGTATTTTGCAGTGTGCTCGAAGGCGGACAGCGCCAGCTCGAAGCGGGTGCGGTCGCTCACTACATTGCCGCCCGCTTGCATTTCCGCCAGCACCCGGCCGTAATCGGAGGCATTCACCACGATGGTCACCCACTTATGATTCTTGGCGGAGGAGCGCACCATGGTCGGGCCGCCGATATCGATGTTCTCGATGGCGGTTTCCAGATCGCAGTCGGGCTTGGCCACGGTCTGCTCGAAGGGGTACAGGTTCACGGCCACCAGATCGATGGACTTGATGCCGTGCTCGGCCATCACCGCGCTGTCCTGATCGCGCCGGCCCAGGATGCCGCCGTGCACCTTGGGATGCAGGGTCTTCACCCGGCCGTCCATCATCTCGGGGAAGCCGGTGTAATCCGATACCTCGACGGCGTTAATGCCTTGCTCTTTCAGCAGTTTATAGGTGCCACCGGTGGAAAGGATTTCAACACCCAGGGCGCTCAGGGCGCGGGCGAAGTCGACGATGCCGGTCTTGTCGGAAACACTGATTAATGCACGTTGGATCGGTTTGCTCATGATGGTGTCGCTTGCGTGGTTCGGCCAGATTCAAGGGCTCAGGCCGAGCCGTGGCGGCCGAGCGGGGGGCGCCATTGTAGTCGGAATCGCATTTTGATTTAAGCCCGGGGGCAAAAAATCACCGGGAAACCATCAGGCGATCTGACGGCTGCCCAGGCCGAAACACCCGCCCGCGGGGGTGGGTGCCGGCAGGCAGGGATCAGATCAGGCCGTAGGTCTTCAGCTTCTTGCGCAGGGTGCCCCGGTTCAGGCCCAGCAGGATGGAGGCCTTGGTCTGGTTGCCGCGAGTGTATTCCATCACGGTTTCCAGCAGGGGGGCTTCCACCTCGGACAGTACCATCTGGTACACGTCGGTGACGGGCTGGCCGTCCAGGTGAGCGAAGTAGTTGCGCAGCGCCTTGTAGACGTTGTCGCGAATGGTCTGGTTACCCTGTTCGACCGGCGTCACCAGATGCTGCTTGTACTCGGCGCGGTCTGCAGGTGTTGCGTTGCTGGCAAAGGATTCGTCGTCGTGGAAATTTTTTGTTTCGTTCATGCCGCCATTACCTCTCCCTCGATTAGTTGCTCAAAGAATTCCTGAGCACTGGCGAGTTGATCTGCTGGGGTTTCAAGTGAATTGAAGACTGCTCTGAATTTTGCTCCCAACGGCAAATGTTGTACATACCAGCCGAGGTGTTTTCTCGCGATACGTACGCCAAGATACTCGCCGTAATGGTCGTAAAGCCGTTGCAGGTGTTCCAGCGTGACGGACTTCACTTCCGTGTGCGCCGGGGATGGAAGCAGTTCCCCGGTGTCGAGATGGTGGGCGATTTCCCGAAAAATCCAGGGGTTCCCCTGTGCTGCCCGGCCGATCATGATGCCATCGGCGCCCGTGAGGCGCATGACCTGGGCGGCTTGGTGCGGTGAAGTGATGTCGCCATTGGCAAAGACGGGGATGCGCACGGCGTCCTTGATCTGTGCAATGGTGTCGAATTCCACTTCGCCTTCAAACCGGCAGGCACGTGTTCGTCCATGAACGGCCAGGGCCTGAATGCCACAGTCCTCCGCGATGCGGGCAATGGTGACGCCATTGCGCTGGTCGGGGGACCAGCCGGTGCGGATTTTCAGGGTGACCGGTACATCCACAGACGCAACGACGGTGCGCAAGATGGATCTGACCAGTACTTCATCTTTGAGCAAGGCTGAGCCTGCGGCTTTCTTGCAGACTTTTTTCGCCGGGCAGCCCATGTTGATATCGACGATCTGGGCACCCCGTTCCACGCAGAGGCGGGCGGCGTCGGCCATCATGTCCGGCTCGGCGCCGGCGATCTGGACAGAGCGCGGTTCCGGTTCGTCCTGATGGATCAGGCGCAGCTGCGACTTGCGGGTGTCCCACAGGCGGCTGTCACTGGTCAGCATCTCTGCCACCACCATGCCGGCGCCGAGGCGCTTGCACAGTAAGCGGAAAGGCTGGTCGGTTACGCCGGCCATGGGGGCGAGTATCACTGGGCTGCTTAATTGGTAGGGGCCGATTTGCAGTTGCATCCGATCACCGATCAATAAAACGCCTAATGAGTTTCAGCCGTGCTTAAAGATCGAGCTATGATAGCGGGAAGCATTCGCGGAATAAACAGGGTGTAGCCACTTTTGTAAAATAATTCGACTAATGGACGTAGCCCCTCAGGGGGCCTTGTCAGCGGCCAGGAATTGGATCTGGTAGTTCACTGCGTCCTTGCCGGGGTCCACGATTTCCAGGGTGAGGTGGATCGGGGTGTCCGGTGGCATGCGCTGGATGTCGATCGAGGGATCATGGATGTATTCCCGGGGCTGGAAACGGCGGCCGGCCACGGGATTGCCGTTTACATCATCGAAGTTCAGTTGCACGGCGGGGAAGGGTTGCTCGAAGCCCGCCTTGTTCTTGATGATGACGTCGATCACCAGGGCGTTGCGCTCGTGGGGGTGGGAGCGCACCACCAGGTTGGTGCCGGCGATGGCGTTCAGATTCACCTGGCTGGGCAGCGTGCAGCCGACTACGCTGCAGGCCTGGGTCAGCAGGGGGCGCCACTGGGGATTGCGCGCCAGGGTGTCGAAGTTGAAGTACGCATACTGGCCAATGCCTGCCAGTGCCAGCAGCAGGGTGCCCAGGGTCAGCAGCAGATTGCGTCCCAGATTGCTTTTGGGTTCTTCGTCGGCGTAGCGCAGGCGGCTGAGTTTGACCTGCTGGTTGACCAGGTCGTTGGCATCCTTGAACAGCTTGTCGGGTTTCACGCTGGTGTCGCGCAGATCGTCTTCCAGATCCTTGAGATCATCCAGCCCGCTCAACTGCAGGCTGGGTTCCGGTGCGGTTTTGGCGCCGGTGGCGGTGATCGGTTCATCCAGCAGGCGGAAGAATTCTTCGGTTTCGTTGTTGCGCAGATCTTTTTCGGCGGCTGGCTTTTTCGGCGCCTTGGGCTGTCCCCGTTGCTGGGCCTTGGCCCGTTCCACGGCTTCGCGGCGGGAGCGCGCCAGCTCGCGGGCGGCAAAGGGGTTGTCGGCCTCAGCCGGCTTTTCGTCCTGCAGGATGGCGAGACCCTCTGGCTTTTTCTTCGGGGCCTCTTCTTCCTCCAGCTCTTCGAGCATGGCTTTGGCCCAGGATTCGTCGTTGCTGTCCGCGTGTTCGAATTCTTCTTCTTCGATGTCGCTGATGGCAAAGGGGTCGTCGCTGGAGAAGCTACCGAGTGTGCGGAAGGTGTCGCTGAGATCGTCGCCGGACTTTTTCTTTTTCGGCTGCGGCTTGGCGACGTCGTCATCGTCGAGGGCGAAGGCGCTGTCGGCACTGGAGATGGCGGATTTTTTCTTGCGGCCGGCCATGTCGTCGTGGATCAGGCCGTCGTCTTCTTCCTCGGGTTCGTCGCCCAGTTCCTTGAGCAGTTCTTCGGCCCAGGATTCGTCGGTGCCTTTTTTCTTGGTCGATACCTGGGTTTCGGCAAAGCCGAACTCGTCCAGGGTGGATTGGGGCTCCATGGTCTTGCGGTAGTCTTCGCTGAACAGGTCGGCGTCGGGGCTGTCCAGATCGAATTCGGCAGCGTCGTAGGGGTCGAGGCCTTCGTCGGTTTCCAGATCGAAGGCTTCTTCGACGGGATCAGGTCTGGGCGCCGGCGCCTGGCGGATTTCTTCCACCACGGCGGTTTTGACGATGTGCTCGTTGGCGTGAAACACCTGGTAGCAGGCGCCACAGCGAACCGCGCCTCCGGCAAGCTGCAGTTGCGCCTGGGTGAGGCGGAAGGTCGTGCCGCAGTGGGGGCATTTGGTGAGCAGGGTTTCTGACATCGAGCGCTGGGCCTGTCCTTGTTATCGTCGCAACAATCGATCGTGATCAATAAATTAAGTGTACACCGTTTATGCGAGTTTGGTGGGCGGGGTGCACAGTTTTGCAATTTTGCCGGGCGGGGCTCAGGCTTTGATGCCGTGCAGCCGGATCCAGTCGCCGCTCTGCGTGGGCGGGTCCATGACGCAGCCGGCCGTCACGTAGGCATTGCTCACGCTGACGGCCTGTTCCGCCAGAATGCCGGACAGCACGATATCGCCACCGCTGTTTGTGTGGCCAGCGAGTTTGCCAGCCAGTTGAATGAGCGGGCCGGCCAGGATATTGGCCAGCATCACGTCCACCTGGATGTTGGCGGGCAGTTGTTCCGGGGTGAATACTTGCAGTTTGTCTTCCACCTGGTTGCGTGCGGCGTTTTCGCGGGTGGCGAGCAGGGCTTGAGGATCGTTGTCGATGCAGATGACCTTGCTGGCGCCGAGCAGAGCCGCTGCGATGGCGAGGATGCCGGAGCCGCAGCCGAAGTCCATCACGATCTTGCCAGCCACGTCGTGTTCATCCAGCCACTGCAGACACATGGCGGTGGTGGGGTGGGTGCCGGTGCCGAAGGCGAGGCCGGGGTCGAGCAGCATGTTGATGGCGTTGGGGTCGGGCGGCGTGAGCCAGCTGGGGCAGACCCAGAGGCGCGTGCCGAATGGAATCGGTTTGTAGTCCTTCATCCACTCCCGTTCCCAGTCCTTGTCTTCGAGGGCTTCGATGCGGATGGGAGTGTCTTGGCCCAGGGTGTTGCGCAGGGCTGCGTCCACCAGATCCGTGTCGGCGTCGGCTTCGAACAGGCCGGTGTAGGTGACGTCGTTCCAGAGGGGGGTGGCGCCCGGCGGTGGCTCGAACAGCGGCTGGTCGGCGCTGTCTTCGAGTGTGACGGACACGGCGCCCAGTTCCAGCAGAGTGTCTTCGATGCGCTCGCTGTTGGCGCCGGTGCTTTGCAGTTTGACTTGGATCCAGGGCATGGGGCGGGAATTCCGTTGGCTATGCGAGCCCGCATTTTACACGATGCGGGCTCGTGAACGACGCCGGAATCAATGCAGCCCGAGTATCTTCTCCAGATAGTGAATATCCACCCCACCCTTGTTGAAGCCGCTGTCGCGCATGATGACTTCCTTGTGCAGGTCGATGTTGGTCTGGATGCCTTCCACCAGGATTTCGTCCAGCGCGTTGCGCATGCGCTGCATGGCGATGGGACGGGATTCGCCCCAGGTGATCAGCTTGCCGATCAGCGAGTCATAGTTGGGTGGAACCTTGTAGCCGCTGTAGACATGGGTGTCCATGCGCACGCCGAGGCCGCCCGGTGAATGCCAGCGCTGGATGGTGCCGGGGCTGGGGATGAAGGTCTTGGGGTTTTCCGCGTTGATGCGGCACTCGATGGCGTGGCCCTTGATCTTCACGTCTTCCTGTTTGATCCGCAGCGGAACGCCGGAGGCGATGTAGAGCTGTTCCTTGATGATGTCGACGCCGGTGACCATCTCGGTGACGGGGTGCTCCACCTGCACGCGGGTGTTCATCTCGATGAAGTAGAAGCGCTCGTTTTCATAGAGGAATTCGAAGGTGCCGGCGCCACGGTAGCCGATTTCCACGCAGGCTTTGGCGCAACGTTCGCCCACTTCCTTGCGCAGGTGTTCAGGGATGCCGGGAGCGGGAGCTTCTTCCACTACTTTCTGGTGGCGGCGTTGCAGCGAGCAGTCGCGGTCGCCCAGGTAGACCGCGTTGCCCTGGCCGTCGGACAGCACCTGGATTTCCACGTGACGGGGGGTGGTGAGGAATTTCTCCATGTACACCGTGTCGTCACCGAACGCGGCGCGAGCCTCGGCGCGGGTCAGGCTCACGGATTTGATCAGGTCTTTCTCCTGATGCACCACCCGCATGCCGCGACCACCACCGCCGGCGGCAGCCTTGATGATCACCGGGAAGCCCACTTCGCGGCCCATTTTCAGGATTTCGTTGTTGTCGTCGGACAGGGGGCCGTCGGAGCCGGGCACGCAGGGTACGCCGGACTGTTTCATGGCGTTCTTGGCGGATACCTTGTTGCCCATCAGGCGGATCACATCGGCGGTAGGGCCGATGAAGGTGAAGCCGCTGTCGGTGACGCGCTCGGCAAAATCGGCGTTTTCCGCCAGAAAGCCGTAGCCGGGGTGAATCCCGTTGGCGCCAGTGATTTCGGCGGCGCTGATGATGGCCGGGATGTTGAGGTAACTGTCGGATGCACGGGCGGGGCCGATGCAGACCGCTTCATCCGCCAGCCGGATATGCATCAGGTCGCGGTCGGCGGTGGAGTACACCGCCACGGTCTTGATCCCCAGTTCCTTGCACGCGCGCAGCACGCGCAAGGCGATTTCGCCACGATTGGCGATCAGCACTTTTTCCAGCATGGTGTGAGCCTTCCGTTAGCTGATGACGAACAGTGGCTGGTCGAATTCCACCGGTTCTGCGTTCTCCACCAGGATGGCGGTGATGGTGCCTGATTTGTCGGCCTCGATCTGGTTCATCATCTTCATCGCTTCCACGATGCAGAGGGTTTCGCCGGCTTTCACGCTCTGGCCCACTTCGGCAAACGGTTTGGAACCCGGCGCGGCGGAGCGGTAGAAGGTGCCTACCATCGGTGACTTTACCTGGTGGCCGGCGGGCGCAGCCGGTTCGGCCTTGGCTGCGGGAGCGGCTGCAGCTGCTGGCGCGGTGGCCGCTGCCGGAGCGGCTGGCTGAGGCGCAGGCACGTAGTGCTGCATGGGCGCCACCATGCCACGGTTGCGGCTGATGCGGACGGACTCTTCGCCCTCTTTGATCTCGATTTCGTCGATGCCGGATTCTTCGAGCAGTTCAATCAGTTTTTTGACTTTGCGGATATCCATGTTGCCGTCTCTTTATCGTTATCGTGAAGTTGTTGTGTTTATTGGCCCAGGCGACGGGCGGCGGCTTGCAACGCCAGGTCGTAGCCTTGTGCGCCCAGCCCGGCGATGACCCCCACGGCCACATCGGAGAAGTAGGAGTGGTGGCGGAAGGATTCGCGGGCGTGGATGTTGGAAAGGTGAACCTCGATGAACGGGATTTTCACCCCCAACAGGGCATCGCGCAGGGCGATGCTGGTATGGGTGAACGCGGCCGGGTTGAGGATGATGAAGGCCACGCCGTGCTGGCCGGCGGCGTGAACGCGCTCGATCAACTCATACTCCCGGTTGCTCTGGAAGCATTCGCAGGTGTGCCCCAGGGCGGCAGCCTGTTGCTGCAGGCGCTGATCGATCTGGGTCAGGGTCTCGGAGCCATACAGGCCCGGTTCCCGGGTGCCGAGCAGATTCAGATTGGGGCCGTGCAGAACCAGCAGTTTCGCCATGGGGGTGTCCGTTCAAAGAGGCTTTCTTGAGCTCGGGATTATAAACACAGGCCCGGACTGCAATCCTGTGCTTTGTTTCCGTTCTTACATTTATTTACAAGTATTGCGCGATATGCCGGCACGTTTGCCGAAGTTGTAGCAAATTATAAATGGAGCAGTGAATTGCGGTCAGTTGCGGGCGGCGAGCTGGTGGGTGTTCAGGTGGGAAATGAATTCGGGACGGGGCTTGAAAGCATACAGGCGCGCGGCCCTGATTTCTTGTCCATCCGGGCCAAAAAACAGGATTGCCGGCGGGCCGGGGATGTTGAAGCGGCGCAGCAGGGCCTGATCCTCGGGGTTGTTGGTGAGGTCGATCTGCAGCCAGCGGTGATCCCGCAGCAGGGCTTGCACCGGGGGCTGCGAGAAGTTCTCGTGTTCCATCTCGATACAGGCGGTGCACCAGTCGGCGTAGAAATCCAGCAGCACCGGCTGGTTTTGGGCGGCGGCATCGGCCAGGGCGGCATCGAGGGAAGCCTGGGTGCGCACCACCTGAAACAGGGATTTCGGTGCAGTTGCGCCTACGGTAGCGGATGCCGTGCGGGGCGCCAGGGTGTTGAAGGCGATGGCGGCACCGGCAATCAGGGCGAGGATGCCGATGCCTTTGAACAACTTGCCTTTGGTGCCGGCCACGGTATCCAGCGCGCCCAGATACAGGCCCGCCAGGATCGCCAGCAGTGCCCAGCCCAGGTTCAGCCAGGTTTCCGGCAGCAGATGCTTGATCAGCCACAGGGCTACGCCCAGCAGGATCACGCCGAACAGCGCTTTCACGTTGTCCATCCAGCCGCCGGCCTTGGGCAGCACGTTGGCGCCGCTCACGCCGATCGCAATCAGCGGCGCACCCATGCCGAGGCCCAGGGCCAGCAGCGAGGCACCGCCCAGTTGCCAGTCACCGGTCTTGCCGATGTAAAGCAGGGCGCCCGCCAGCGGTGCCGATACACAGGGTGACACGATCAGCGCCGACAGCACGCCGATCACCGCCACGCCCAGATAGGTTCCGCCTTTCTGGCGCTGGCTGATGTCATTCAGGCGATCCCGCATAAAGGCCGGCAGCTGCAGCTCATAGAAGCCGAACATGGACAGCGACAGCACCGCGAACAGGGCGGCGAAGCTGAACAGCACGGTAGGGTTCTGCATGGCCACGGTCAGGTTCTGGCCGCTCAACCCGGCGATCACACCCAGCACGGCATAGGTCACCGCCATCCCCAGTACATATATGGACGACAGAACCGCCGCCTTGCTGCGGGACAGCGCCTTGCCCTGGCCCACAATGATGCTGGAAAGAATCGGAATCATCGGCAGCACGCAGGGCGTGAAAGTGAGCCCGATTCCGATCAGGAAAAACACCCCGACAATGGTGAAGAAGCCGCTGCGGGAGAGGAAGTTCTCCAGGCTGAGGGCATCGTTGCGATCCACATCTGGACTTTCACTTGCGACCGGCGTGGGCACCGGCTTGCCCTCGCTGTCCACATCTGGACTTTTGATCTTGCCTTCCGGCGAAGCGCTGATGGCCTGCGGATCCACCTGGAACATGTCGGTGTAAGTCTGCGGGATGTAGCATAGCCCCTTCTCGGCGCAGCCCTGATAGCCGGCGTCCACCTCGATGAAGCCGTCGGGGGTCTGCAGCACCGGCACGCGCACGTCCACCTGGTTGTAGAACACCAGTACCCGGCCGAAGATCGGGTCGTCCTTCCATTTGCCGGCCTGCTCGAAGCGGGGTTCCCCCAGTTCGCCCTGGCTGTTTTCACTGCCGGTGAAGCCAAAGCGGTGCTGGTACAGGTAGTAGCCATCGGCGATGGCCCAGGTGTAGTGGATCTCGTTGCCTTCCACCTGGGCGCTGACCTTGAAGGCCTCGTGTACCGGCAGGAATTCCCCGTCGTCGGCGCTCCAGGACAGGGGCGCGGCCAACAGCAGCATCAGGGCGAGCAGGGTGCGGACAAACAACGGCATGGGACAATTTCCAACCAGCGAGGGGCGACAGTTTAACGTTAGACGAAGTCAGGGGCACAGAGTTTCACATCACGCACTGGCGCGCTTGATCTGTGAACCCGGTCATGTGGCCGGGGCGGCAGGGCGCCGGTAGCCCGGATTTCCACTGCTATAGTTAAATTATCATCGACTGTCATGGCATCTCAGTGAAGCAGGCAAACGCACAAAAGGCCTGGTGGTGGCTGCTGTCCCTGCTGTTGTGGGGAGTGGCCCAGGCCAGCAATCTGTCGCTGGACACCAAGGATCGGATTCGCGACCAGTTCGGCGCCGACGGGGTGACCCGGCTGGAGCGCTGGGAGGCACTGGTGTGGGAGATGGCGTATCAGTCCACCCCGGACAAGCTGCGGCGGGTGAACGATTTCTTCAACGGCCTGAAATTCGAAACCGATCAGCGGCACTGGGGCCAGGAAGATTACTGGGCCACGCCGTTCGAGACCCTGGCCAGCAACGGCGGGGATTGTGAGGACTTCGCCATCGCCAAGTATTTCACCCTGCGGCAGTTGGGAATTCCTGCCAGCCAGATGCGCATCACCTACGTCAAGGCGCTGCGGCAGAATCAGGCGCACATGGTGCTGACGTTCTATCCCGACAGCGGCGAGCCGCTGGTATTGGATATACTGGAAAAAGAGATGCTGCCGGCATCGCAACGACCCGATCTGGTGCCGGTCTACAATTTCAACGCCGAAGGATTGTGGGAAGCGCGCACCCGGGGCCAGGAGCGCCGGCTGGGTGACGCCAGCGACATCAGCATGTGGCGCGAAATGCAGCTGCGAATGGGCGTGGGTCAACTTTAGCGCAAGAAAAAACTGTCAGGATAGAAAGCGTATCCGCTCGCAACAGGCTGTGGGGCGGGTCATCATTCCAATAACAAGGAGTCGCCGGTGAGTCTACATCGCCAACTGGTTTTGCTGATCACGGGGTTGCTGCTGGTGCTGCTGGCCGGCATCTGTTACCTGAGCGTCTACAACAGCCGCACTTATCTGGAAATGCAGATGCACACCCACGCCCAGGACACGGCGACGTCGCTGGGGCTGTCGGCGGCCAAAGCGCTGGCGGATGACGATCTGGCCCTGGTGCAGACCATGGTGGATGCGATTTTCGATCGCGGTGATTTTCAGGACATCACCATTCGCAACCCGCAGGGCGAGGTGGTGGTGAGTCGCCATGCTGAACCGCCGCCCCATCTGGCGCCGGAATGGTTTGTCGGCTGGCTCAAGATCAATCCCATGGAAGGCATCAGCGAGATGAGTCACGGCTGGCGCCGGGTGGGTGAACTGCGCATCCAGAGCGACAAGAACCGCGCCATCCGCAACCTGTGGCTGGCCACCAAGCAGGCCGTCACCCTGTTTCTGGCGGTGGGCCTGATCAGTTGGGTGGTGATTCTGGTGATCGTGCGCGCCATCCTGAAACCGCTGCGGGAACTGGAAAAACAGGCCGAGGCCATCTGCCACAAGGATTTCACCGGTCAGCAGCCGCTGCCGAAAACCCGCGAGATCAAGCGCGTGGTGCAGGCCATCAACCGCATGACCCGCCAGCTCAAGATCCTGTTCGACGAACAGGTGGCCCAGATCGAACAGGTGCGCAATCAGGCCTATGTGGATTCAGTCACCGGACTCGGTAACGGTCGCTTCTTCAATGCCCAGCTGGAAGCGCGCATGGATTCCATCGAGGAGCCGTTCAGCGGCGTGCTGGTGCGGCTGCAGGTGAAAGGGCTGGGCGAATACAACGAACATTACGGCCACGAATCCGGCAATTTGTTGCTGCGGCGGGTGGGCGCGGCCTGGCGCGAATCCCTGCAGGATGTGGAAGGTCATTGCGTGGCACGGGTGGCGGGCGCGCGTTTTGCGGCGCTGTTGCCGCATCTGTCGCAGGAGGCGGCGGAGCAGCGCATTCAGGCAACGCTGAAAAAAATCCAGGAGCTGGACGCACTCAACCTGGGTGGCGTCACTGTGCAATTGTTCGCAGGCATGAGCCACTGTGTGCCCGGCCAGGATGCCAAGCTGCTGGAAGCCCAGGCCAGCGCCGCGCTTGAGCGCGCTTTCAGTTTCCGCAGCGGCCATCTGGAGTGTTACAGCGAAACTGCCCACGGCGATGCGTTGGCACCGGCGGTGCCCGGCATCAGCAACTGGGCCACCTATCTGCGCGATGTCATCGATCGCAGAAAAGTGGTGCTGCACTACCAGCCTGTGATGTCCTGCGTCGACCAGACCCTGATGCATTATGAAGTGCTGGCGCGCATCGCGGTGGAAGGCAAACTCATCACCGCTGGCCATTTCATCCCGCTGGTGGAACGCTTCTCGATGGTGGTGGATTTCGACAAGATGGTGATCGGCCAGTTGATCGAGCAGCTGAAAACCCAGACCAAGGGCAATCGCGTGCCGCTGGCGATGAATCTGTCCAGCCACAGTATTCGCAGCGAAGGTTTTGACGACTGGCTGCTGGAAACCCTGCAGGCCAACCGTGACATTGCGCCGTATCTGATTTTCGAAGTGCCGGAACTCACCGTGCGCACCGCTCACGGCAAACTGCGGCGGCTTGCCACCGGCTTCAAGGACGTGGGCGCCAAGCTCACCATCGACCACTTCGGCACCACCAACAGCAGTTTCGGTTATTTGTCCGGCCTGCCGCTCTATTCCATCAAGGTGGACAATTCCTACATCCGCGACATCGAGCGCAATCTGGATCACCAGTTCTTCGTGCAGTCGCTGGTGCGCATCGCCCACAGCCGCCAGATCCTGCTGACGGCGGAAATGGTGGAGGGCGCCGAGCAGTGGAATCTGCTGCGCCGCTTCCAGCTCGATGGCGCGCAGGGCTTCTATCTGGGCCAGCCGCAGGCCGGCAAAGTCGCCGCCTGATCAAGTTGCAGGGTGACGCCTAAACAGGTACGGTATCAACCGACGTTGAATCGAGGAAACGGGCTTGGACACCATGGATAACAAGAGTTTGCTGGGCAAAGTGATCGGCGGCGCGATTGCCATTTATCTGCTGGTCACCATCGGGCTGGGTATCTTCTGGAGCGACGAACCGGATCTGTGGGATGTGAAGTCGGCGGTGGAAGTGGATCTGGCAACGTCCGGCAAGGAAAAGGTACCCGGCTTTGCCACCACCTCGACCCTCATCCGTCTGGCCGAACAGCTGCTGGACAAGCCCGGTGGCTACCTTACCAACGATATTACGCCGCCCGGCATCTGGCTCGACAATGTTCCCAACTGGGAATTCGGTGTGCTGGTGCAGGTGCGCGACATGACCCGTTCCCTGCGCAAGGATATCGCCCGTTCCCAGTCCACCTCGATGGAAAACGCGGATCTGGCCATCGCCGAACCCCAGTTCAATTTCGACAGCAGCAGCTTCTGGTTTCCCTCCACAGAATCTGAATATCGCCGCGGCATCCAATACCTGAAGCGCTACCAGGACGGCCTGCTGACGCGCGACAAATCATCCGGACAGTTCTACGCCCGCGCCGACAACCTGCGCAACTGGCTGGCAGACGTGGAGACCCGTCTCGGCAGTCTGTCCCAGCGCCTGAGTGCCAGCGTCGGCAAGGAACAGCTCACCGATGCCGACAGTGACCGGGCATCGGCCTCCCTGCCCAACGAATACCGGGTGAAGACCGGTTTCCTGGAACTGGATGATGTTTTCTATGAAGCCCGTGGCGCGTCCTACGCTCTTGTGCATCTGCTCTACGCCATCGAAATCGATTTCCGCGACGTGCTGGCCAAGAAGAATGCCCTGGTGAGCCTGCAGCAGATCATTCGCGAGCTGGAGGCGTCCCAGCAGCCGGTGATGAGCCCGATGATCCTCAACGGGTCCGGCTTTGGCATGCTGGCCAACCATTCCCTGGTGATGGCGAACTACATCTCCCGCGCCAACGCCGCCATCATCGACCTGCGCCGTCTGCTGGAGCAGGGCTGATACCCGCCAGGGCCGGGTGGCATGTTGTCACCCGGCCCGACGCACTTCCGGCTTCATATTCCTGTCCGTCATATTCCGCTGCAACGTACCTGCCGGCGCTTGGCCCCTGACGAGCGCCGCTACCTTTCGGCCATTCTCCAATCATCGTTTAAGCGTTTGATTTCGTTGCCTGTCGGCGCCGGCCACGCGCACGCATGTCGGGCTTATCCCTAACAGCCTGATTTTCTGAAGGAAAATAACGCCCTGTCAGGCCGCTTGTCGGTGCTTTGTGTCGAAAATGTTTACAGAATGTGGCATTGGGTAGATACCGTGTCTTCCCAAGCTGTTGATTGTTTGAGCAAAAAATGACCTGGCATTCGCTGTGCTTATAAGGCCCGCAGTGTGATCTTTATCTCAAAACTCAACTAGGAAAAGGGAATCCCTTATGCGTTTTCACGGACTCTTGGCAACAGCGGCCTTGGTCATGGGTGCTCCCGGTGCGCAGGCAGCGATCATCTACGACATCTCGGCCACGAATGTGTATACGACGAGCGTGGCCGGGGCGACCACGGTCAACTTCAACGACGGCAGCTGCGGCAGCTATGTGAGCTGCACGGGTGACTATCTGATCACCTCGGGCAATCTGTCCGGCCGTTACGCTTCACCCTATGGCATCAGCGACCGCTATATGTCGGTTCCCCGCGATCTGGGCGGCAACGTGCAGGACAAGGTGAGTCTGGTGCTGGATGGCGACTACGACTATTTCGGCCTCTACTGGGGATCGATGGACACCTACAACTCCATCCTGTTCTATCTGGATGGCGGGCTGGTGGGCAGTTTCAGCGGTGGCGCTCTGGCACCCCTGCTCGCAGATGGGGGGCAGACCTCCTGGGCGTCGAACCGGTTCGTGAATTTCTTCTTCACTGGCGGTTCGCTGTTCGACATGGTCGTGCTGGCCAGTAGCAATTATGCCTTTGAATCTGACAATCACGCCTACGCGCGGGTCAATATACCGGAGCCGGCAACGCTGGCACTGTTCGCACTGGGCCTGGTGGGATTGTGGGTCAGCCGGCATAAAGTGAAGTCGAGCTGATAGGGCTCATCCATCCCGCTATCGCTGTTGTAAAAATCAGGGCGCGTGAATGCTGAGTTCACGCGCTTTTTTGTTGCCGGATTTCCACTTCCCGCTCCCCCGCTGAATTGGTCATATTCAGTGAAACTGGAAAGCGTGCAATGGTTGTATGCGGTTTCCAGCAGGGCATATTCTGAATAGGGGAAATGACATTCAAATTCTATCGGTAGAAATGGTATCTTTATTCAAATTAAGCAGAAAAATTAAAATCTTTATAAAACAATAGCTTAATAGTGTTTTATTAAATTGGTTGGTTTTTGGCTAGGCTTGGCAATGCATCTATTGAGAATAAACTGGTGGAGACCCCTCTCTTACTCCAAGAAGCAGGGGCGTCATTTGGCTCTTTACCCAGCTACGCCGCATAGATCAGCAAACTCCTGCCCTGTTGGGCTTGATCATGTCGGCGATGATAAAGGTCATCAATTTTTTGTGGATACAGGGCTGTAGCTTTTCCAACACAATGGCTCAAAGCGTGGCCCACAATCCAAGCCAAATTGGGGACAGCTAAGTGGTTTAAAAATTCGTGCAAAGCCGGGTTAATTTCTGGTGCAACTTCACATGGGGCAGAACAGCATCAGCCCAGTATTGCAGTTGTGAGCTGCCGGGCTCAACACCACTGCTGGGCGGTGACCGGATTGCTCGTGTCCGGATTGTGGCGTGGATTGTAGCCAGACGATATCACCGGCATCCGGTAGGCTTGGCCGCCATTACAGTGCCTCATTGCCCTTGGCAGCACCAAAGCCTACCTCGCCGTGCTGATTCTCCGGCGTGATGCCCGCCAGAAGATCCGCCAAGGTATTCTCACGCACTGGCTCAATGATGATACGGCCGTTTTCCTCGCGCACGTCCACCTTGTCGTCCACCTCCAGCTGGGTGGCCTTCATGATGGCAGCGGGGATCCGCACTGAGGGGCTGTTGCCCCATTTTTTGATTGTAACCTGCATAATGTCGTCGCCCCGCTATACGCATCGACATTGATAACACTATCAAAGGCAGCCCAGCGTTGTAACAAGGTCGATACAACCTTTGCCATGACACCCCGTAATGATGGTAGTCGGGGACCTTATGGCTGTATTTGGTCTCATCCCGTTTTGTAAGGCACGCGAATCTGTTGGTAGTTGGGGTTGCTGCCATATATCCGGCTTTTTGCTGGGTGAATGTCACCCTGGCCTTGATGTAGATCCGCACAAACTTTACGAATCGAAATATTGATTTTTAGCATCGCAGCTATGAACAGGATTCAGATTGCCGGGCTTTACCCGTCTTACCATCAATGATGCTTTGTCTTCGCAACCGAGTGTGTCTTTTAACGAATGTATGCTTCAGACAATATCCGTAACCTGTTAATTGATCACTTCCAAGGTATGCGGATGATAAATATCCCTCCTTGTTAGGATCACCCAAACGATTCGAATAATTGTATTGGTCAGGGTGACAATCGCTCGATTGCGTCCTCGACGCTCATTCAGCCGGAAGGCCCATTGGCTAAGCGCATCGTTCTTTCTTTCAGCTCGCAACATGACGGCGCGTGCGCCATGAACAGCCAGTGCTCTGAGGTAGAAATCAACGCGCTTGGAAATCCCGAGTATACGATTCTTACCACCGCTACTATCTTGTCTTGGCACCAATCCAAGAGCGCCACTTGAGTAGAGATTCACGGTTTTGTTCAGTAATCTCAAATTGAACTGGCTGCCCCGTTTTCTTTTGCATGATCGTTGTGCGGTGCGCTATTTGAGCACCGTGTCCAATATCCGTCAGTCTCAGCCGAACCAGGTCGCAGGCACGGAGTTTGCTGTCCAATGCTAAATTGAACATTGCCAACTCGCGTAGATCGTTGGCAAGCTGTAGCCGGATACGGATCGCCCAGATGTCCTTCAATTTCAGGGGCGCTTTTTGACCAATCAATTTCCCTTGTTCCACGGCGCATGTTGGTGCGCCGTAATAGTTGTAGTGTTCATTTTTCGTTCCTCCGCTGAAGGGGTGGAACGTTAATTATCGATCAATCGACAGTGGCTGTTCATTGATTACAAAATGGTGGCAATCCGATGATGCCTCTGGATTGGCCCTAGAGTTAAGGCGTGATCATTTTGCGTTCAGATAAAGAATCGGAGGATGGGTGGCTGGGTTTTGATTGTGGTCGCGAAAAGCTGGAAGCGGACAACATCATATAGTGACTTATACACTCAAACTAGCTCAAAAGCAGACTGTCAAAGTCCCAAGGTTTTATGTCTTGTTGGAGACCGATTGATGAATAAGTATATCGTGTGAAAATATTTTCAACCAAGCAAACTCAAAACTTCCTGTGGCAAAACG
Organism: Pseudomonadales bacterium; assembly: GCA_020062665.1. Lineage (GTDB taxonomy): Bacteria > Pseudomonadota > Gammaproteobacteria > Pseudomonadales > Ketobacteraceae > Ch67. The sequence continues at coordinate 17,453 of JAGUVW010000038.1, read as the reverse complement.
TTAGCTTGAGCCAGTATGGCTAAACCCGATTGCTGCAACACTTGCGTTTTCGACAATTCTGCGGTCTCGTGTGCAAAATCCGCGTCCAGTATTCGTGACTTTGCCTCTGAAAGGGACTCCGATACATTGGATAGATTTCCAATGGCCGATTCAAAACGGTTTTGGACTGCACCCAGATCGCCTCTAAGTTGATTAATTTGATCCAGTGCACTATCCACCGACTGCATTAGCATGTTTGCACCAGAAATAGTCGTTACGTCCGCATATTCAATAGTTCCGATAGCCTGAACATTGGTTTGAATTTGCGAGTCAGAAGCCTTGAGGTCGCTGATACTAGTTTCGACTGTGTTATCCAACCCTGCGGCCGTTATTTCAAGACCCTCAAAGACCACGCTTTCATCAGAGTATACGCTTAGCTGACCTGCTGTGCGAAGATTACTGAATGGCGCAGTGAATCTGCTAGTTCCATTTGCAAAAATCATATTTGTGACATTTGCTGTCGAGGTAGAAATTACGATATCCCTCCCGTCGGAAGCAGTGAGCTCAAGCTCGCCGTTGCTGGCAATTGCTGCATTCACACCGGTAGAGTTGGCGATGCTGTTAATTGCAGAAGTTAGGGTGCCTCCACTATCGTTATCAAGAAAGCTAACGCTTGGAACGCTGAAACCATTTATTTGCAGATCACCAAAACTTATAGAGCCACTTGCAACACTAATATGTGTTGGGGCGGGAGGGAAGGTAACCAAACCAGAATAATCGTCGGACTCAACTTCGCTGGCTCTAAAACTAGTTGTCGCTTCGGCGTAAATATTGGAAAGTTGCGCAGAGCCGGAATCCCTAAATGAGTTAATTCTGTTTGCGATCACTTTTGACAATCCCGAACCATAGTCGCTGGAATTAGGATTTGTGAGCGAGCTTGTTGAAATTGAATTAATAGGAGGATTGCTAAGATCAATGGCGTCCGCAGGTGAAGAGCTAATCTTCCGCAATGTTAGACTTGGGCTAATATAGCTGGGATCTGAAGGATCTACACCAATTGTGATGCTTCCAGCATTTTCTTGAATGCCTGGATTTCCAAATACAAAGCCGCCTAGTGGAGCGCGATCACCTGTTGTTCTAACGGTTGATGTTGCTGTGTCGAGCTCTGTCACCAGCCCTGAACGAAATACACTAGCCCCTTGAAATAAAATTGTATCTTCTGCCGCAATCGTTACCCTCCCAGTTACGCGCAAATTGTTGAAATTCGAATCAAATCTATTGGTTGGTTGCGAGTAACCTCCGCCAAATAAGTTGTTGGTGACTTGTGTGGAGCTAGTGCTAAGGACGATGTCTCTGCCGTCAATAGCATGGAGTTGCAATTCGCCTCTAGAGGAAACGGTTGCAACAACACCAGATAATTCGGCCTTGGCGTTGATTGCGTTGACCAGCGATCCATCTTTGTCGTTCGAAATAAACGACACCGGTGGAATATCGATACCATTTATAACTAAATCGCCATTCCGTAACGCTCCCTGCCCAATAGATGTTCCCAAGCTTTGTTCAATGGTCGCAGCAGTGTCGCCTGGTTTGATGTCTGCTGCTTGGAATAATGTGCTGGCAGATGCGTATATTCCCTGCAATCCAATTGCGCCATCATCGCGAATTTTGTTGATTCTATAGGCAATTAATTTCGCACCGCCCGAACCGAAACTTTCTGAATCTGGATCAATAAGTTCAAATGTTGTGGGCGTTATTACTGAGCCGCCATAGGCGCTATCGGCGATGTCGACAGCGTCCTCATCAGGTGTGCTTTTGGTGCGAACAATGAGGCTGCTTATCGAAATGCTACCAGTGTACTCCGCTATTCCTTGACTACCGGTAGGTTCGGGCTCAATTGCTACCTTGGCGCCTGTGGATTCAAGTACACCTTTCTGAGCTCCTAGAGTAGATACCCTCGCGTCTACCGAGCGCAATGATACGGATTCATTCGCATTGGCACCGATCTGAAAATTCAAATAGTTATTTTCTCCTGCAAGTACTGATCGGCCGTTGAATGTTGTGGCGTGGGCAATTCTGCTTATTTCAGAAACCAACTGATCTACTTCAGCTTGTAAAGAATGACGGTTGGCGGCGCTATTGGTGTCGTTAGCGGATTGAACCGCTAAATCGCGCATTCGCATTAAAGCCGTTGAAACTTCATCGAGGGCGCTTTCAGTGGTTTGGGCCATAGAAATACCATCATTTGCATTTCTTACGGCAACGGCTAAACCCCGAATCTGAACAGACAATCGATTCGAGATAGCTAGCCCAGCTGCATCGTCTTTGGCTGTATTAACCCTTAACCCGGACGACAACCGCTGAAGTGTAGTTGTTAGGCTTTGTTGCGAATTGTACAAATGCCTTTGAGTATTAATGGATGGAACATTCGTATTAATGAATTGTGGAATACATCAGGCTCCTTTGATTGTATCCAAGCACGATATATGCCAATAATAATAATGCCTATATATCAATATGTTAGGCTTTATATTGATTGGGCTCTGGAATGTTTGCGGCAATACTATTCCGCTGGTGTGGCAGGTTTTTTCTCAGGCTGGGTATGTTTCCGAGAGCTAACACAATTGTCAGTTTCCAACACTTAGTTGATGCGCGTGGAGTTTATGTTTTGGTTGATCGAAAATACCGAAATCCTTATTTAGCAAATGTGAGAATTGCCTGCTCGTGGCTGTTACATTACATAGAAAAGGGGCTGACCGAGCTTCCGCTTCTAGACCCTCGGTGCAGAGGGAAAGCGAGATTATCGAATGTCCGCAAATCGCCCAAAGCAGCCAACAACCGACTAAATTGGATTACCAATCCTCCGTTTTAGGCGGGACCCCTGCATTAGTACCTTGGAGCATTTTCCAGACTAAATTTAACGGGAACAGGCTAATGCTGATCTGGTCGTTGGGGAGTCTCAAAAAGCGCTATGCCGCTTCCGCATGAAAGTAAAATTGCTGTTTGGCGTCGAGTAGTTGCTGGAGTGAAGTTATTGACCAATCATCGGATCGCACAAATTGCCACGCTGCGTGCGGTGTTAATGCAATGGGGGTTCGGTCATGGCCTTTAGCCGCGACCTCTGGGTTCGGTTCATCGGTAATGACGGCTAGGCCTAACATCGCTTTTTCCCCTAGCTGCGCTTCGCCTACCAAGCACGGGAAGAACATCTGCTGGTGAGGTTCAGGCGTGAAGGCAAGTTGCATGGATATCGGCTTTTCGCCAGCCTTCAAGGACCGTTGCTCGAAATCATGACGCCATACGTTTTCAAAAAACTGCTCAGCCACGATCAATGCATGATGACTGATCATCGGCTCCCACAAGCTTCTGCTGGCTTGTACGGTTGGTTGCAGCGCCGTCTCGGGTAATTCAAAGTCCGTCAGAAATTGCTGAATTTTTTGACGTTTGCTCAAAATCCGTTTGTCGTCAGTTGGTGTTTTCCATAACTCTTCCAGCTGTTTTGTTGCTATAGCCAGCGCTTTATTGGATTGGGCTGCCAAACCTTGATGAACCTGTTCGAACCGCCCCCGATCCAGGCTGTCTCGTCGGCAATTGTAAAGCCCGTAATCCGGCGCATCGTCATCCAGTATATCTTTGATCAGTGATCCGGTTTGCCTGAACACACCATAACGGACGGGTGTCACTACCAGCTTGCCGTTGCGATTGACCAGTGCGCTGGTGTAGTGGCGTGGAAAAATCCGGTTTTCAGCGTTACCAGGTTTGTGTGTGGTCAGCTTTTCGCGATAGCGGGCTAGCTGACGCTGCTTGGCTTCCAGTGATTGGCGATTCGTTTTGGTTTCTTTGGTCGCCAGCTTCCGCTCGAGCGTGGCAATGTCACGGCGATAGTCCAACAATTTGGTTTCCAGATCCTGTCGCGTTTGTTTGTAGTAAGCCTCGATCAATTTTTTGGCTTCTCGCTCGTCGGGGGAATTGGGATCAAGAAAATAGAGCTCCATTGCGGGCGGGATGATTACGCGGTTCGATCTCAGCCGGATTTCAAACAGATCCAGATAACCAGGTAGCTCGATGGTGGCGCCGTATTCACCAAACATCTCGACAAGAGTTCGTGGGTTCTGTTCTGCGCGGATGGAAAAACACATGGTCGGACTCCATTAACAATGTATCCGGGGCAAATCATTCCATCGCGTGGTATACGCCGGCGAAAGCATGCTTTGCTTCATGGACCACTTGCCGGAGGTGCCCTCCGAGGCAAACACCGCCGTATCCCGGCCGTAGCGACGATTGATGTGGTCGACAACGCTCATTAACCGGTGAGCGGTGGGTGTTTGGCGGGGTGTAAACAGATCCCATTGTTCCACCTGGCTGTTTCGAATGTCCAGCAGGCCGATACCGCAACGACCATAGCGGTATCCAGGCTTAAACAGCTGTTCAATCAGTCTGCTAGCCGTTTGGATCAGCAAGCGGGTATCGTTGGTGGGATAAGGTAAGGGTATGGTGAGTTGCTGGCTGTAATACGGTACTTCGAATGGTCCCGTTTGCAGAAGCACCAACACGGCACTGGTGGAGCACGATTGAGAGCGGAGCTTCTCCGCAGCGGCGGCGGCATAACGGCTAATGTGTTGTCGTAGCGGCTCTAGTGCTGTGGTTTTTTCGCCAAATGAGCGCGTGACAAAAATCTGTTGTTTATCCTGCGGTTCTTCATTGATGGGGATACAGGGCACACCGTTCAGCTCGCGAATCGTACGCTCAACATTGACGTTGAAGCGGCGTCGAATCTGTTTGGGAGAAACCTGCGCCAGATCCCACGCGCTCGCAATACCTAAGGCTTTCAGATGAAGGGTAAGGCGGGCACCGATGCCCCAGATCTCGCGCACCGGTGTGCGTTGTTCCAGCCACTGCCATTTGACTGGCGTGTCGAGCACGCAAATGCCCTGGGTTTTGCTGAGTGTCTTGGCGGCATGATTGGCTAATTTGGCCAGAGTTTTCGAGGGCGCAACACCAATGCCGACGGGCATACGGACTTCACGCCAAACGGCTTGTTTGATCTGTGTGGCGAGACGGTGGTAATCGTGGCCCAGGCCTGTCAGATCAATAAAAAGCTCGTCAATGCTGTATTGCTCGACCCGAGGTGAAAACCGGCGCACCACTTCAGCAAAGCGGTGGCTGATATCGCCGTACAAACAGAAGTTGGCGGAAAACACTTGAACCGCATGCTGGTCGAGCAGGGATTTGATTTTGAAATAGGGCTCAAACCCAGGAACGCCGAGTGCCTTGGCCTCCCGCGAACGCGCAATGATGCAGCCGTCGTTGTTACTCAGCACCACCACGGGCTTGCCGCGCAGATCCGGCCGAAAAATCTGCTCGCAACTGGCATAGCAGCTATTACAGTCTACCAATGCATACATGGTTGGGTCTGCGATGTTAAATGGTGTATGACGGGATTCCTATAAACAGATCGCCCTCATCCTGGTAGGATCCAGTATTCTCAAGGATCACCATGGTGCAACTATCCCTCTGGTGCCACATAGTTCACGCATTTAATAATCTGCCGGACATCGTCCAGTGCACGATGGCGGACGGGTGTCATATTGAAGCGCCTGCGGTAAGCGCCTTCCTTGTCCGGTGGTACGAAAAACCGCACATCCTGAATTTCAAACGACTGCTCAATCGCCGCAGTCCGGAATAGTGTTGCTATCCAGCGCCGATCATAGGGCGGTGCGTCGGTGTAAACCGTTAGGCCACGCAGTGATGCATTGAGTCGCGAGGCAGCTTCGACAACTGATATGCCGTCCGATGCTAGCGTGTCTCGCGAGATATGATGGATTTGCTCTTCTGCGTAGGCATCCCAATACTGCCAGGACGGTTCAGGTTTAATCAGAAAACTATCAAATTTCGCTTGAATAAACCGATGTTGCCACGCGACCTCGATGGGATAGCTGTCATCGCCCAAACCACTGGCTTCCACATCCAATATGATCATCTCAGTTGCACCTCAAATTCCTAAAAGCACGCAGCGCAAACCAATGGACGCCATGGGAACATCTGACATGCCCTGGCATAAGTAGGAATGGGCGTTGCAGCTGGTCAATCCAGCTTTCTTAACTCTGCGACTTGATGTTGTAAATGACCGTGCCCTCGATCACCAGGTCCTCACGGCCTGCGATATCGATAGCCGGGTAAGCCGGATTCGCCGCGAGCAGTCGGCCGTGACGTCGATCCAGAATTTTACAGGTGAGTTCGCCCTCCAGGGCAGCGACCACCACTGCACCGTGCCGATGCTCGAGGGCGCGGTCGATGATCAGCAAATCACCGTCTGAAATCCCGCGATCACGTAACGAATCGCCTTCGGCCCAGGCAAAAATCGTGGCAGCAGGGTGCTGGATCAGGTACTCGTTCAGATCCAGTTTGGTGTCAACAAAGTCATCCGCCGGCGAGGGAAAGCCAGCTGCTACTCGGGAAGCCATCAAGGGTAGTGCCAAGGTCGAAGCCGGGGCATAATTTGGCGGTAATATCCAGCGACGCAATTTCATGGGATTGAGAGATCAAAAGCTGTACATATATACAGCATAGCAAGTTACCTGCTTGCGCGCGAGCCCCAATGCGCTCAGTCAATTCGATCCGGAGAGATTAGAAGCAGAGCGCCCGCCTACGGACAGTTCACTTCTTTTAAATAGCAGGACGACCACACATATCGCAAATCCGTTCTTGTGACAGATAGAACGATAACTTGTTGAAAAATATAAATATGGTGTGGTGGCCCGTTTCCAGTAGGGCCCATGACGGCAGACATGCTCTTGGCGCCGCTACTGCTTACGGCTATACTGTATATATGTACAGTATAGCTTGTAATGGGGTAGCCATCATGGTCATCGAGTACCCGGTTGTTTCAGAACCCGTTGAGCGGACAGCCTTGCCCTTATTCCTCAGCAGCGTATCGGCAGGTTTGCCATCCCCAGCTGATGATTATGTGGATGGAGGAATTGATCTTACCGAACGCCTGATCCAGCATCCAGCCGCAACCTTCATTTGCCGCGCTGCTGGCGACTCAATGGAAGGAGCAGGCATCTTTAACGGTGACTACCTGATTGTAGATAGATCACTGGAAGCCGTGCACGGCGATGTTGTTGTGGCTGCTGTCGCAGGAGAGCTGACCTGCAAGTATCTGGATAAACACCGCCACCGGTTGCTGCCCGCAAATGACAGATACCGACCTATCGAAATACCGGAAGGATCCGATCTGGTTGTGGTGGGCGTGGTGGGCAACTCAATACGGTGTCATCGTCGCTGATGAATAATGTGTTTGTGGTTTTTACCGTTCATAAGGATTGCGGTTTCGCGAACTCCGCTTCATTGCTCGATTTTCTGGAGCGACACCGGCCGGAGGTGATTTTCCTGGAACTTCCTCCTTACGCCTATGACCGGTATTACAGCCTGCTCTATACGAGATCAAGCTTGGAATCAATCGCGGTAAGGCAATATCGCGAAAAGCAGCCTTTCGTCAAACTTATCCCAGTTGACATGACGGTAAGTAACGATTTTATCGATAGCCATGAAGAATGGTTCGAAGAAATTGCGCGCATGAATCCAGAAATGTGCAGGATTCTTGATGCCAACATGCGTGATCAGGAAGAAATTGGTTTTTCCTACCTCAATAGCGATCGCTGTAGTCAGCGCTGGGTTGCGATCTATGCGGCAATCAAAGACACGATCGATGGATTAAATGATCCAGAGCTAAGCGAACGTTTTGAATCATGGAGCAATATGCACGAACATCGTGATCAGACGATGATTAGCAACATAAATCAATACTGTCGGGAGCATGACTTTGAGCGCGGGGTATTCCTGATTGGAGCTGCCCATCGCCGGTCCATCATCGAGAAACTAACAATGGCAGACTGTGAGGAAGAGAATCATATAGGATGGAGCTGGCAAGAATGATCGAGGGTAATTCCAAAATTATTAACCCGCCTCAAAAGAAGAAAATTCTACAGGTTTTCTTGGATTGCTTATGGATCGGAGAATGGCTATATCCATTGCCAATTGTGATCAACAAGCGGATTCCATAGGAGATAGAATATCAGTGATCGATTGAAAGCTCATGGAAACTTCCTTCGATAAATTTGCCGATGGAACGCGTCCCGTCTCTTCTGATTTGCTCGATGTAGCCAGGGTGCGAAACAGCGGCTTGATAGCGAACATCACTATTAGAAACTTTTTGGCTCAAAATTCCGCTCTTACGCGCCAAATCAAGTTTGCTGAAAAGCTCGTCTGGGTCGACATATACATTCGCCATTCTATAAAACTCCCGTTTCTGGTGAGTGCCATTATTAATCAACAGTACACCAAAACCATCGATTAAAAAATCGAAAAGGAAGCACCGATCTTCATTCTTGAGCAGAGGATTACGCGGCGTTCGTGGCCGCAGATTTTGCGGCGATGTTGCGTTAACAAATCTGCTTGACGAGTGACACCAGCCAAGCAGGAAGCGGATTTCGGATTAGTGGCTCATGTAGGAAAACCCAGGGTCACCCATCGCATAATGATCAAGCAGACAAGGAACTCCATTTTGAGCAGTAAGCCGTTGCAATGAGGCAGCCGCCCGCAAATCGGATGTGGCATTACTGCATCTACGAGAAAAGGGCGCCTGGAGAACGCCCCTTTCTTTATGAGGCGGAATGCGTGGGAATTCTGTCACCACCTAATCGCCATAGGGTGATCTCTGCAATGACGCTTGCATCCGCCGAGAAAAGCGTGCAATTTACCTGGTTATGGTAAAAATCTTAAGATAATCAACGGATTGTGTTTAATTATACACACGGCAACGTCAGCCATGCTGAGGGGATAAGTGCGGCCCAATTTTGACCCCTAACTGAACGCGATATGAATTCCAGCTAATAGGAAAGTATACGCCTTACGAGGTGGATAATCGCTGATTTTCCACGTGGTATGGATTCTGTATTCGGAAGCAGGCAAGTGAATTGTAACTAAGGGTGGCAACATGATTGATTTGCAGGTTGAGTTTGAGCGCATGCGGCAAGGAGTTTATGCCTGTGATCACGGCATTCCGAGTGCCAAATTAAAGGAATACTGTGCGTTGATCGAACGGACCTTTCCTGGGCGCCACTACTGCGTGATTGCTGACTGGGTCTGGAATGATATCGCTAGCACTGAAACAGATTTGAAAATACTCGCGGTACGAGATGTGAGACCTGCTTTCCTATATTCCAGGAACATTTTGGTGGATACAGAAGAACGTGGTTTTCAGTCCGTCATGACCAGCCTGATGAAAAAATTCAGCCATAACGCCATATTCGAAACCGAAAACCGGATTTACTTGTTGTGCGGCCCCGGAAAACGCAATCTGATGAATCGGACGGCCTATTTTGCGCTATTAGCGAATAGGTAAATTGTTTTATCGGGTAGTGACTTTATGGACAAACAGGACAACTCGGAAAATGAAAGTTGCCATTTACAGTGATTTACACATCGAATTTGGCGAGTTCGTTCCTCCGGAAATTAATGTCGACCTCGTGATCCTCTCTCTGCCAATCCTTACCAAGTTGCTAATTGAAAAAGTATAAAATGAATGAGTTTTCTATCGCTTTTATTCTGGCACGAAACTCGGATTTTGATTGTTCAACTTGAAATGAAAAATGTATAAGCTATGGAATGATATTTGTGTTCGTTGCAATGCAATATGTGTACTCGAAAATTCAAGGTTGCTCCAAATGTAAACTGACATTCTGGGTGTGAGGTGTATACGATGACTGGCGATAACGAGTATTCAGATGAATTGAACAAGATCCTCGCTAATATAGGAAAATCGAGGAAAGGAGCTGATTCATTGTTTACTGCGTCCGACCAAGAGCTCATAGAAGCCTTTTTGAAAACAGAAGATGGTAAACGACTGCATGAGGAACAGAAAAACATGAAGAAATAAAGAGAGGGTCAAACGCTTAGGAAAACTTCATCATGACTAGATTATTAGATAGAACTATCTGCTGTTCCCAATACTTCGAAGTTCTTCTGGTTCGGCTGCGATGACTTGCTCTGGGTTTGTTGCCAAGAGGTCTGCTGGGCAGGATCTTTAGCCAAAGTTGTGTATACATGCATCATTCATGCAAGTGTCAAATAGGTGACACGACTGTAATCTGGTTATGCTCCAGATGAGCTGAACAAGGGTTTTGATCACAATCTGGTAATCACCCTATGAGCGTAATCGACATAGAAAAACCCTGTGATTTCGTACTGACTGGTATGCGATTGGGTTCGTCAATCATGATTCCAATCGTGTGATCTTTTAGTGGTTTGATACTCAGGCCTATAGGTAACGGTGAGCGCATGTTGTCTGCACAGGTAATATTGCTGTTAAAACGAGCAGGTGTAACTGAGATTGATCGGTTATCGCCAGTGTTGACTGCGCTTAGACGCTACTTGGATCCAATAGATGAACCGGAAAGTCATCAGCTGACCGATGATGAAAAGCGTTTTCTTTCGGCGGTCGTACCTTTTAGTTTGGAACAGTCCAGTGGTGAAGTTCAGGACCAGATGATCGCTAATACGATCATTGCCTACATGGATGTCGTAAACAGATCTGTTTCTGAAGAGTCGCTTGCAGAATTAATGGGGCTGGATGCTCTTGCCGTTCGCCGACTATACGATGATCGAAAATTGTTTGGTATTGCTGGGCCGAATGGATTGGTTTTTCCAAAATTTCAGTTTATTGAGTGCGGCTCCAGGATGCGAATTATACCAGGATTTGACGCAGTATTATCTGCGATGCCAAGCGCTGTCCATCCATTAGCCTTTGAGCGCTTTTTTATGAATCCATGCCCTGATCTAGAAGTGGTAAATGGTTCGGAACCGCTGACACCCAGAGAGTGGTTGATTGATGGGCGTGACCCGGAGCCGATTTGTCAAATAGTCAGGGAATTATAAGTAATTTAATCCGGGATGTTGACGCGCTTAGTTTCTACGATGTAGATACATTGGGATTGAAGAATATGAGCTATCCGATCGTAACCTACATTCAGGATCATCCAGAGGGGGAGGCTCATCAACGGTGACCTAAATCGCTGGATGGCGGTTCCGTTCACTCTACTTCTTTGCAGAAGCGGAAGTGCCTGTGAATTGGCAAAGGTTGTGGCGGTCCAAAATGTTCACGCACGCGTATAACCTTGCCCATGACATCCCCTGTTATCCATCTCGTAAAGATGAGAAATGAGGGGGGCGAAAATGTAGTCAGTATATTGATGAAGTAGGACGACGCAGATAATGAATGAGTAGGTGTCATAAAGTCTTCGGTCATAACATATAGACATCGATTTCGTGACCTGTATTCCCCGGGCTTTCAGTCGCCAAAGGGAAAATGCCAACATCGCAATAGGCAGGATTGCCTATCCTTGTTTTCAAAGTCCGTTGCGTTTGTGACATGAAATTCAGAATATGCACCATATTCAGTTGATTTATCCGCTTGCCCGGTTTCTAGGACGGTTCGTCAAAGGGGATATCTATGGCGGACATCGCTGAAGGGTTGTTATGTTCATTGCAAAACGCTTGGAGTGTTCTAATTAGCTTTGTACCCCGAGTATATATGTTGAGCTGATTGTAATTGCCGTATGGTATTTTGCTGACGGCGAAAATGCCCTTCTTTTCAAGCCAGCTGTTTATCTGTGTGGGGCGGGTGCCCAGCAATAGCGCCATTGAGTTCAGGATGACATATTGGTTGAAGAAGCCTCGCATGGATTCGTTAGTAATACGACTCATTTTCTGTCCGCGAGCACTTCTGCAATTTTCCACTTCAAGGTAGCCGTGGTTCACCAGAGCAGCCAAACCAGACATAGTCAGGCCCAGCAGTTTTGATGCTGAGAGTCTGGAAAATGGCTTGAGTGATGCCCTAATCGATCGTTTCATATAGGCTTCGATTGAACTGCGATCAAATAGCAGGTTTAGAAAACCTTCAATGCCGGTCGTATAGGGTTCCTTCCCATCAACGGCTAGATGAATGAGTTCACTTGCCGTTATGTTGTAAGTTGATGGCACATCGCTTTGCATTATGTCTGCCAATGACACTGGGTCATCGACCATCGATACCTTTTCTGAAAGCTGAACGACCGTAGCCTCAATCTTGGACAGGTCAAAGGTCCAGTCCTCCGGAGTTTTGATATTGGGCTCCATGAGTTGAAACAACCCCGAGGCGACCAACTCATATACCACGGAAGTTTCCACACCCAAATAGGAAGCGAGGTTGATAGCTTTCACTGTATCCCTGATCATGTCGTTCAGCTGTATGGTCATGCCAGAATCGACATGCGATACCGAGCCGAACTGCCGCAATGCAGCCCGGAAGTAAGTCGGTTTGGTCTGGAAGAGATTGGCTAACTTCGCTGTGTGATCTATGGCTATTGGTACCTTGATAAGAGGAATGAAAGAATCCTGTCTCAGCTGCGGCCATTCGCCGTTGAGTCGTAAATAACCTGACGCAGCCAGCGTTCGTAACGTACCTATGGGTAGATGGTTTGGCATCAAGAAGCTGGAGAACTGGGCGCCCGGCCTGATTTGCTTCGCGACGACGGAGGTGATTTCTTTAATGTCTAGTGAACCGTTTACCAGAGCAGCGGACAAGTCTACCGCACTTCTAAGCAGGTCGTTGTTAACGCTTGTGTCTACACCGTTCTTAGGAGAGCAAATAGGCTCGCCGCAGTTGCAGCGCCAACTGAGCATGTTTGTCCATCGGTATCGCTCACCACATTGCTGACAATGCGTAGATAACCATGTCTCGTGAAGGTGGCAGGCATGGTAAAACGCGTGATCCCATAGTGCACGGTAATACCGCTTGCCTTGGAGGCAAACGGTGCAAAAGCGAGGATTGTTGAGGCGGAGATCTACTGAATGAGATTCAGGTAAGTCCCGTTCACATACCCACGCCAATTTTTGGCTGGTAGTACCAGAGGACACATCGAAGCCCAGGCGAGCGAGGTTCGCAAGGCTATCGATGTTGCCGTTTGAGTTCGGTGATAGCACTTGGGACATTTGACTTGATGAGCTGTACCCATTGGCCCAGGCGGCCCGATAGCTAAACCCATGCAAAGATTCATCATGCTGCAAAGCTGGTATATGGATAAGAGATTCATGTGCCATTTTTTGCTAATCCCGTGTTTTGCCACACTGTTGAATTGACCAGGGTGTTGAACGACTGCTCAAAAGGGTTTTTCATGTTTTTGGTAGAGGGCCCTGCATGGCAATTGAATGATAATGCAAAGTCCTGGATTTCAATGGTTGGAGAATTTCGCATTCGTGCATATTTTCCAGCATAGGCAATGATACGCAGCAAGGTGCGCAATATGCCCCGAGAAGCGATAAAGAGCCGAACGAAGTAATCTGGGTTCGAGAACCCGCTGTTGCGAAATGGTGAATTTTCATCAATGCTATTTAGCAGCCTTTTAAACTCCTGGATGTTGTCTTTTGAAACAAGGTCGTAGTGGGGTATGTGAATGTGGTTCGAAAAGCGGCTGTCGAGTTGAAGCTCATCTTTTACGGCATCTTCTGCTCCTGGCATGCCCACCAGCGTCCAACCAACAGGGTGGTGATTGGATATATCTTTAAAGATGTGCCGTGAATCGTCCTTGGTATCGAGCCGGTTCTGATTCAAGTGATGGGATTCATCTACTACAAAGTTACGGACTTTGTGGGAGATTATTTTGTCGATGATTTCAGGAATGAGTTTTTTCTCGGATAGTGTGTTGTACTGCGCTATGCCGAGAGACTTTGCGATACGTGCTAACGTGTCCCGTGGAGCGGCATTTCTGCCCAGTGTAACGAATTTAACCGGTGATATTTTAATATCACCAAGGTCGCTTTTTTCCCAGTGTGGAGGATTTCGGCGAACAAATTCCTTTACAATAGTCGTTTTTCCTACGCCTGTATCACCCGTTAAGAGAATATTGATAGCGGCAATTGATTCGTCGTAGTCATCAACTGCTTCCTGAAGTGCAGTCAATGCTTTTTCCGAATATGATAGGTTATAGAATCTATTTTCGATGGATTTCACTACGTCCAGTGGTGTCATGGAATTAAGTTCCTGCATTTTCATTGGTCGTCTCCAGCGCTTGGGAGTGTGTCGTTGTTGAGCGAGTTGAACATTGTGAAATCGAACATCGCTGAGCCTGCTGGAGTTCCTTTCGATATGTTGGGAAGGTCTTTTAGGCTGGCGAGGCCGTTCATTTCTACGATGGCACCCAGTAGTTCTGCGGTCTGAAGCGATCTTGTCGGAATATCGCTACTGTGCACGAGATGTAATTTGAACTCAGACCGCTCTTTGCGCGATGTTTTGGCACGATTGGTTTCGAACTTTTTAGCGAGCTGCTCGCAGCGCTTTCTGTGGTTCAGTTTTGACTGAAGCAAGGATTCGCTTGTAACTGCTTTCATTTTTGCGTCCAATATTCGGCGTCGGTGCATTTTGTGTTCACGCATGCTCAGGCCTTTTGCGTAATTGCGCATTTGTGATTGCGCTGGATACCATGTTTGGTCAAGTGGATTTTCAAAATGAATGATGCCAAGATCATCAGCCTGATACTTGATTTTAAGTTTCTGGCCCTTTCCGCAGGCTTTGTACACCTGAGCCATTTCCTTGCATTTGTAGCGAATATGCTCGAATTGTATGCCGTATTCCTGAAGGGTCACGGTCTTCGTATGTCCCATTGCGACGTCTAACATGGCGATTGAGTTTGGATGTCTCGGTTTCACGATATCCTCCTGCGCCCTCCACGCTTGGTCAGGTACAACCGCCGTTACGCCGTGAGGGGTTTTCTGGTAGATGTCAACGATCCACTCGAGAAGCAGCTCGTAGAATTCGGTGAGCGACACTACTGGAACCTTTCCTTGTTGTATCATCGCCATTAAATCTTTGTCCTTCTTTGTATGGGCAGGAAAATGCTCCAGTAAGCCTTGCCCAAGTCCAGAAAAAAGAGACTCAATGGCTCCCTTAAACCAAGGTGATGCGGCAGGAGTGTTTGTGATGTGCGCGCCAAGGATGGCACACATATCCTCAAAGCTTTCGGATATGAAGCCTGATCCCAGATCCACGACAATTTCAAATGGAATTCCGCTGCATGGCCATTCATTACGAACATTTTTGTAATGGCTAAGAAGCTCCACCTTGGGGACGATAGAATTCCGAAGTGCTTTTGAAATAAGATCAGTGCTTTCTCCCTGGAATCCTAATGCATATCCACAGATTGACTTGGAATAGCGGCACCGGGTAATGACCAGATAAGGTCTGCCCAAGATGATACCGTTTTCGACATCGCCAATAATGATATCCAGCAGAGTGCCATCGATCTCCAGCACTTCCAAAATGCGCGAAGTTTGTTGGCCGCCCTTCATTCCCCTCATGAGAATTCGGTATGTCTGTTCGCCTTCTCGTTTCCGGGTAACCTCCAGGGGATCAAGCTTGAACTTTGCCTGAGTATAGCGACTGATAGTCGATTGGCTCGGATACGGAATTTTGGCTTCATCGTCGAGATGTCGGTTATCGTGATCGACCTGTTCTTTAATCGATGTAATAAAATCACCTTGAGAGTAATTCTCCTTCAGCGTTTTTAAATATCTGTTCTCATATAAGAACTCGATGATATTGAACAGTCTGGGATCTATTTCGAAACGCTTTCTGCGCACTATCTTTGGGTCAAGCAATCCAACTTTTGAACCGAGCTTTTTGACCTGCTTGTACAGTTTGGCAATTTTATTGAGAGTCAATACAGGGTATGAAGGGTGCTCTTCTTTGGCTTTTTGCAGAACGCGCTTTTGAGCTGCGCGCGACGTCGGTGCCTTTTCCTCAAAAAGTGGCATGACAAACGGAGTGCGCTGTTTTATGGTTATCCTATCTTCGTCGGAGATCGCAATTCGCTCTTTGCGGTCATTGTCGGCGACCTCACCAAGGATCAGTTTTCCCTCAAAATAGAGCGATATGATCGCTGAGTAGGTGTAAGTGCGTGGCAGCTCTTTATCGAACTGCAATTGAACTTGACCGCCGTTTTTGTCCACGCGCGAGAATACGCCCAAACGTCCATTGAGAGTGAATTTCGCGCCTTCAGTAAAGGTTCCTGAATTTTGAAACTGAGTCATGATCATGCCTCCATTCGATCAGGGTGAAATAGTGCCGTTGGTCTATCAATAATTGTTTCCATGTCGCAAAAGAGCCGGCGGTGATGCAGAAGGAAATAGACGATGGCAGGAGTAACGCCGAGCGCTTGACAGTGCTTAAGCGCTTCGGAAAGTGAGCAGCCTTGGTTGTAAAATACAAAGTCAAGTAGCGACTGGCATTGCACTTCGGTGACGATTAGCTTGGCGTAGCCGCTGATAAACTTCAGGTTCGAGAGAAAGGGCTCTCGACGAATAACAGTATCCACCGTCAGGATAAGGTGGCAGCCAATGCTATGGAGTAAACCACGCAGATAGCGAAAATCGTTATAAAAATCGATGTTATAGATCTTGTCTTCCGGTTTGACTTCCACAAATACCCATTGGTCGTCTTGGCGGATTAGCAATTTATCGGGGCTGTATTTCGATTCTTTGCCATGGCGATTGATGTAGCCAAACGTACAGGGGTGGCTAACAAAGTGTTTGACGGTTGGATCGAAAGCGGCATGAAAACAAAGTCCATGCTCATTGAGACTTTCACCGATATGGCGTAATCCGGTTTTTGGATCAGTGTATTTTCCTCTGAAGGATCCCTTTGACTTTTTAGGGACCAACCGTGTTTCTTCCAGCCAGATTGGAGCGAAGACCGTTTCGCAAGCGGAGTGATGTTCAAGTAGTCTCGGTTCGAGACGCTGTGTTGCGAGATTTTGTTTCGGTTGTATGTTCATGATGTTTTTCCTTTTCCTCGGGTTGGTTGTGCAGCGTGAAGGCAAAGCTCCCCCCCGCAGCGATCTGATTGGAGAATCAGAGCTGATTACAAAAGAGGCGCTTGTGTTTATGAGGAAAAGGCTCGATACTTTGTTTGCTGAACGAAATACCTCAACCTTTTCCTCTCAATGTTAATTCATGTTTTCAAACCAACGTTCAATGTCCTCTACAGTGATTGAATGTCGCTGAAGCGCATCGATATCCTTCTTAAATATGTAAGAAACTGAAGGTTCGCCGCTGTTTCTTATTTCCACCAGATCCAAATCAAATAGCGCTAGCAAGCAGAATTGGATTTCGTTGAACATTGGTTCGTCGATCTCACAATTGAGGGCTACATGTTTGACGTTCGTGTGATTCATCAACATATGGGCCAGTGCAGCTATCAGGTCGCGATCAATTGAAGCGCAGGCCTTCGTATTCGTTTGATTTAAATTTGACACGGACAGTTGCATAGAATTAAGCGTGCGATATGAAGTGGTCTAATACTACCGGACACCTCGTTAAGGTGGTTAAACTACCGATAGAGGTGATCCATGACAGCAGCAAAGAAGAGAAAGCAGTTTACCCCT
>JAGUVW010000018.1 GCA_020062665.1 Pseudomonadales bacterium | reverse complement strand
GGGTAATAAAGTGTTATCGCATCGGTTCCGCGTTTTTTCGCGGTAAACTCGGGCTCAGCCATTACGAAACGCTGTTTTCCAGCGCCTGAATAGGAGCTTCCCCATGCCAACACGTGCCCAGTACATCGAGGCTGCTACACGGGACAATACCCGGCGCAGTTACCGCGCCGCACTTCGGCATTACGAGGAAGAGTGGGGTGGATTGCTTCCAGCCACCGCCGATAGCATAAGTCGCTACCTGACCGATCACGCCGACACCCTGTCAGTTAACACGCTCAAACAGCGGCTGGCGGCGCTGGCCAAATGGCATAACGAGCAAGGCTTCCCTGATCCCACCAAGGCACCACTTGTGAAGACCATTCTTAAGGGCATCCGGCGCCTGCATCCCGCCGTTGAGAAACAGGCCAAACCTTTGCAGCTTGAGCAGCTGGAAATCGTCGATACTTGGCTGCGGCACCAGGCGGAGAACTCAGAAAGCGATGCAGTGACGCAGTTGCGGTGTATCCGAGATCGGGCGCTGTTGTTGCTGGGTTTCTGGCGGGGCTTTCGCAGCGATGAGCTATGTCGCTTGCGGGTGGACCACGTGACTCTCACTCCTGGCGAGGGATTGACGCTATATCTCCCCACCAGCAAGGGTGATCGGCACAACCAGGGTCGCACCTTTCGGGCGCCAGCCTTGTGTGCGCTGTGTCCAGTGGAAGCCGTCAATGCCTGGCTGACGTTGATCGGCAGAACTGAGGGGCCATTGTTTTCCCGTATCGATCGCTGGGGGCGCCTGTCCGAGACGCCCATGAATCCCGGCAGTATCAACAAGTGGCTGCGGGAGTTGTTTGCCAAGGCTGGTGTGCCAAAGTCCGAGCAGTACAGCAGCCACTCGCTTCGGCGCGGGTTTGCCGGGTGGGCCAATGCCAATCAGTGGGATGTGAAGACTCTAATGCAATACGTCGGGTGGCGTGATGTACAGTCGGCTCTGCGCTACATCGATGGCGCCGATCCGTTTGCGGCATTTCGTGCCACTACGTCGTCGATCGGTATTCTCCACACGGATTTAGAAAAGTGAAATCGGGATGGAAGCCTTGCTGCACCAGGGTCAGAAGGGGGGCTGGTAGATTTTGCGGGTAAGTACCTAGAACCCGCTACAGGTCGAATTCGTTCTGAATCTCCAGTTCGCGCAGTATCTGAGCGGCTGACTTATGGCTGTATTTGAGTGCCATGGCATGGATTATCTGGTCAATGGTGATCTTGTGCTTATCAGCCAGCTTATGCTGAATCTTGTGTAGTTCTGACAGTGTCCGAGGGCTAACCGTGATGTTGGATGGCTTTCTGTTTTTGGCTTCGTCCCGTCCCCGTTTACGCTCCTGAAGAATGGTGGAACGCAGACTTTTCCACTGTGCGGGTAGCAAGTAGTCGTCACACCATTGTTGCAGTTGATCCGGGTTATCAATGGATTCTACGCCACGGCCGGGATTTCGGGCGAAGCCCTTTCGAATCAGGTAAGCCCTGGCTGCGTGGAAGTCGTATTGAGTGATGATATAGCGCGGACGAGGCATGTTTCCATCCCTTTAAACATTACCGTGTAATGAATATGATGCACTGAAGTTAGGGTTGGCACAAGCGCTTTACGTGGCTCAATCCAGCATTTAGATTGTCGGTAGGCAGGCTATTTTTCAGTGAAAAATAGCCTAGGGTAGTGCTCACTAAACAGACGTATTTCAACTTTCAGAACGGCATTTGGACTCCAATAAAACACTCAGGGATGGATCGGCTATATGAGTAATTTCTTCAGGTCCGCACTCGTCGGTTTCATGCTTATCGTCTCCAACGGCATTGCAGGGGTAACCTGGACCAATCAATTGACGCCAACTGCATATTCTGCCCCATCATGAACACCGATTCTGATTGATCATGAACACTGATTCTGATTGATCATGAACACTGATTCTGGCGGAACGTGAACACTGATTCTGGCGGAACGTGAACAGCCATTCTGATTGATCGTGAACACTTTTACCGGATTTCCGGAATCGGTGTTCACGATGCCGGAATGGGTGTTCACGATCAATCAGAATCACCCGCTACGCATTGATTCATCTGACCTGTACGCTTCCATCCCTTTGCCCGGAGGAAGCATGCCAACCCAGAGGATATCCATGCGTAAAATACGAGATGTACTGCGACTGAAGGCCGCCGGGCTGTCGGTGCGCCAGATTGGCGCCAGCACCAAGCTCAGTGTCGGGGCCATCCAGAAGCTCACCACCCAGGCGGCCAGTCTGAACCTGGCCTGGCCGTTGCCCGAGGAGCTGGACGACGAACAGTTGGCCCGCTGCTTCTATCCCGGCGCCGATGTGCGTCCGGCCGCCCGGCTGGAAGAGCCGGACTGGCCCCGCCTGCACCAGGAGCTCAAGCGCAAGGGCGTGACCCGGCAACTGCTGTGGGAGGAGTACGCCACCGGCGTGCCCAACCGCAGCTACAGCTACTCCCAGTTCTGCGCCCGCTACCAGGACTGGCAGCAAACCCAGAAGCGCTCCCTGCGCCAGCATCACCGGGCCGGCGAGAAGTGTTTCATCGACTACTGCGGCCCCACGGTGCCGATTGTGGATGCCGGCACCGGTGAGATCCGGCCGGCGCAGATCTTTGTGGCGGTGCTGGGGGCGTCCAATTACACCTATGCCGAGGCCACCGCCAGTCAATCCCTGCCGGACTGGCTGCACAGCCATGTGCGGGCGTTCGAGTTCTTTGGTGGTGTGCCGGAACTGCTGGTGCCGGACAACCTCAAGAGCGGTGTGAGCCGGGCCTGCCGTTATGAACCTGATCTGAATCCGGCCTACCAGCAACTGGCCGAGCATTATCAGGTGGCGATCATGCCGGCCCGACCGCGCAAACCCAAGGACAAGGCCAAGGTCGAGGTAGGTGTACAGATCGTGGAACGCTGGATTCTGGCGCGGTTACGGCACCAGACCTTCTTCTCCCTGGCCGAGCTCAATCACGCCATTCGCGGGTTGCTCACTGAATTGAACCTGCGGCCGTTCAAACAGCTGCCCGGCAACCGCCAACAGGCCTTCGCCAGCCTGGACCAACCGGTGCTGCGGCCGTTGCCAGCTCAACCTTACCGCTACGTGGCCATCAAGCCGGTCAAGGTCAACATCGATTACCACGTCCAGTTCCAGCAGCACTTCTACTCGGTACCGCATGCCCTGGTGGGCGAAACCCTGGAACTGCATGCCAGTGATCAGCAGATCACGCTGTATCTGCACCAGAAACCGGTGGCCACCCATGTGCGCAAGCATGCACCGGGCTTCACCACGATGCCGGCCCACATGCCGGTCGCACACCAGAAACACCAGCAGTGGACGCCGGCACGGCTGCGGCAATGGGGAGCGCAACTGGGCCCGGACATCGAGCGCTGGGTCGCAGCCAAGCTGGCCAGCCAGGCGCATCCCGAACAGGCCTATCGCGCCTGTCTGGGGCTGCTCGCGTTGAGCCGGCAATACCGCCTGCCTGCGCGAGTACAGTGTGCGCTACTACCGTCTGTCACGTCTGTTCGTCGAGATGACCCAGGCCAAGGCCGAAGGCAGCTATCCACGTCTGTTACAGCAACTGGCCAAGACCCGCTTGCTGATCCTGGACGACTGGGGCCTGGAAACCCTCGAACCGGCGGCCCGTCACGATCTGATGGAAATCATGGACGACCGCTATGACCACGGCTCCACGTTGATTATCAGCCAGCTTCCCACCGATCAGTGGTACGCCACCATCGGCGACAACACCCTGGCGGACGCCATTCTGGATCGCCTCATGCACAACGCTCACCGCATCAACCTCAAAGGAGAATCCATGCGAAAAAAACGTGCCGCCCTTGACCCATCGTGAACACCAACGCTATAAAACCGACCGTGAATCGTGGGTAGCGGAATAGGTGTTCACGATCGATCAGAATAAGTGTTCATGTTCGCCGGAATGCGCAAGTGATAAAAAAAGCGATGTCATAGAAGGTATATGTGGAAACAAGAATAAATAGTATCGCGTGGTGTCGGGCCATATCTTTCGCCCCGTATGCATTACCGTGTAATGAATAAGAAGGCCTATGGAGAGGGACAATTCAAGTCCTTTTGTGGGTAACTACGTGTCTATTGGCGCTCCAAGGATCAGCCGATAAGGGTTTTAAAAATACCTGTCCCTGAGCAGGGGCCATTCCTTCAGGCATGCTTCGTTTACAGGCGCATTAAGTCCTGGAAAGATTCCGAAGTGCGAGCGCGATTAGAAAGAGAAATATCCCTGATATAACACTCTGCCCAACGGCGGCGACATGAATCCAGGCTGGTATATCTTGGCCATATAGGGCAGCTAATGAGTGTGAAATGGTGTCTCTAGAGCCTAAATAGAATGGGATGCTATGACCCATCGAGAGCAATCCCGCGCTTGTAGGAGGGGTATCCAATTCATCTCGGAAGAGCCAATACGCCTCAGCAAAGGCGAACCAGGTTAAGAACAAACCCATCAGCGGACGGCTAATGCTACGGCCAAAATTGCTCACAAAGTCGTAGGCGTAATAGAACAGAAGTTCCGCACCCCTTACATCGTGCCAATAGCCGGAACGCTTTTCTTGGGCAAAAAACTCCAAGGCGCTGTCATGATCATCTGCTTCCTTAGCGAGCTTTTTGAGGCGACGATAGCAGGTAGTGTCGGAGGCAGATTTTGCACGATGGAACAGTCCAAACCGCTTTTCAGTGAGGAACGTGGTTTTAACATTATCCAAGTCAATTGGCCGGGAAATCTTGGTATTTCTAAGGTCGATAACGCATCCAACATTGATGTTGTGAAGTGTTAAACTACCATCAAATTGGGTGCCTCTAAATGTAAGTTCGGAACAGTTACGAATTTGTTCTGGTTCAAAATAAAAATTGCCCTTGACGGCCATTTGAGTGAAGAGCATCACCACGTCACCGAATTCGGCGTTATGGAAAGACACGTTCCCGTCACCGAATTTGGCGTTATGGAAAGACACGTTCCCGTCGCCGAATTTGGCGTTAGCGAAAGACACGTCCTCGTCGCCGAATTTGGCGTTAATGAAAGACACGTTCCCGTCACCGAATTTGGCGCCATTGAAAGACACGTACCCGTCACCGAATTTGGCGTTAGTGAAAGACACGTTCCCGTCACCGAATTGGGCGTTAGAGAAAGACACGCCCCTGTCGCCGAATTGGGCGTCATCGAAAGACACGTCCCCGTCACCGAATTTAGCTTGATTGAACCACGCGCCCCCGTCACCGAATTGGGCGTTATGGAAAGTCACGCTCCCGTCACCGAAATTGGCGCTAGAGAAAGACGCGCCCCTGTCACCGAATTGGGCGTAATTGAAAGACACGTTCCCGTCACCGAATTGGGCGCCTTCGAAAGACGCGTCCCCCTTACCGAATTTGGCGCTCATGAAATGCACGTTCCCGTCACCGAATTGGGTGTGTTTGAACCACACGCCCCCGTCACCGAATTCGGCGTTATTGAAAGACACGTTCCCGTCACCGAATTGGGCGTTATGGAACAACACGCCCCCGTCACCGAATTTGGCGTTAGTGAAAGACACGTCCCCGTCACCGAACTTGGCCTTATGGAAAGACACGTCCCCGTCACCGAATTTGGTATCAGTGAAACGAAGAAATGCGTTCGGGAAGTGAAAACCTTCGAAATTCGTGCCTTTTTCAGGAGTTGTATGGTGAGAAAAGTCTACATCTTCGAACGAAACAGGGGTATCAGGATGTTCTTCCACCCACTTATTCCATTCTTCTTTGCCCTTTTTCCAAAGCTCTATTGCTGCCAATCCTTCCAGAGGAGGGGGCGTGTTGGTGATAGACATGAGCGTTGGTCCCCTCCCTTGGGGCTGTTTAAATATTACAGTGTAATAATTATGGTTCCGTTATTCGTCCAAGTCTCAAAGTGCTTTGTGCAAGGTAACGCGGCTCACCCCAAAATGCTTGGCTACTTCCGTTTTGGTCATCTTAGGATCAAGCAGCATGGCGGAGGCTTTTCGCAATTGATCCAGTGTTAATGCCTTCGGTCTGCCACCTTTTCTGCCTCGCGCACGAGCCGCTTTCAAACCAGCCCTGGTGCGCTTCTGAATCAATGAGCGTTCGAATTCAGCCAGGGCAGCGAACACATGAAAGATTAATTTACCACCGGCAGTGGTGGTATCAATGGATTCATTAGGAGAACGGAAGCCGATGCCTGTGTGCTCCAGCTCGGAGACGATCTGCATCAGATCTTTCAGGCTTCGCCCAAGGCGATCCAGTCGCCAGACTACCAGGCTCTCCGCTACGAATGGCATCCAGTCAGCGGGTTAGTTCCGGCCTTTCCTTTGATGCGCCCGAGCGGGGTTCCTGATAAATCCGCTCGCAGCCAGCCGCATTCAGGGTGTCAATTTGTAGTGCGGTATCCTTATCAGTTGTCGATACCCGCGCATAGCCAATGATCATGCATTGCCACCGGTATGCAGGGTCACGGGAGGCTGAAAGATCTGGAAGACCTTGGGCGGGCGGGGTGTTTTGGAACGGTTTTCGTGAGTGTTTCTTTTCACAAATACCCGTTGCCCGTAGTCATCCAGCACCTCCCCGGTTTTGACTTCGCCCAGTAGCTCCAGGGTAGCTAGAACCCTGCGGCGGTATTCCTCGAAATCCACATCCTTGGGGATGGTCATGGGGATGACGGCGATGGCTGTATCGCCCCGTATCGCAGCCCAATGCTTGCCGAGGTTGGTAGCGTTCTCGATATCCATTCATTCACTCCTTGGTTTTGCGGGCAATCTCGACCAGTTCCTTTTGCAGGGCTTTATTGTCGTCGCGGGCCTCTTTGAGTTCAGCTTTCAGGCCCTGAATTTGGAATTCCCGGTCTTCGATCCGAGCGGCGAGGGCAGCGTTTTCTGCAGTGGCTTTGGCGAGCAGTGCGCGTTCTGATTCCAGCTCAGCCTTGCCCTTGTTAATGACCTGATCCTTGTCGGCCATGATTTTGTCCAGTTCAGCCAGGCGCGCTTCCAGGCGCTGAATTTCAGACAGGGCTTCATCCCGTTCCTGGGTGGCGGCGTCTATGGCTTCGTCCGCTTCCTGGCGGTAGGACTGAACTGATGCCTGAGCCAGTTTGCTGGCCGTTGCCCAGATCTGACCCAGAGAGGTTTCCACTGTCTTTTTCAGATCCCCCGGCATTTCCAGTGCGGCCACGACTTCTGCCTTGCGTGATGCTCGCCACTCACGCATGACAGGGCTGACGTTGGCAAGGGAGCCTTTACCCATGCGTTCCAGAACGGCTGCGTTGGTGGGGTCTTCAATGCCTTCAGCCACCAGTGCATTAGCAGTGGCGATGATGCGCTCTTTGATTTCAGGGCTGATCTTCATGGCGGGCATTCCTTTGTATGTATTGTATGAATGAATAATACATACAATACATACAAAGGACAACCAGAGTGATAAGAAAAGGTACCATTGCTTATTGTAGATTTCGATACGGGTTTCTTATCGTAAAAGGGCTTGGAATCAGGGGGTAGGGCAGGGGCTTGGTGGGTGATAAGAAAACGGTGGTTTCATGTCCTTTGGCAGGTCGCATCGGTTATCATCTCTACCTATAGCTCAGACACTACCAGATTTATAACCTGTTGGTTTTCAGAGTAATACAGCCAGAGTTAACCATTGCTTGGCAAGCACTACAGATGCTAGCGGGATTGATTTGACTGAGGAGTTGGCGTTGTATTATGCCTCACTATATTTGGGAGCAGCGTCAATTGCGATTGCAGTAGTAGTCGTTTTAAGGCGCGACTACATCACCCTGCAATGAATTGGCCTGTTTTTTGGGCGCTTACTGGTATCCCGTTTTCGGATCTTTGGTGTTTTCCAGAGTGTTAGAATAATCAACCCTTTTCCAGCTATCCGATTCTGTCCATGGTCAGTTTGAAGTTGCGCAGGCATCGTGTTATGCGGCCGTATACCACCACACGCGCCATCCGTGCGAACAGGACCGCCATTGGGCGCTACGGTTTTGGGATGTCCTGGAAGGCTGGATATTTGTATTTGTGTCCAATGAACACGATTACCGCTAAGTTGCCGCGCATTCTGGCAAGTGCACTCCAAGCGAAAGATCGTACTAATCCTCTGTGGAACATAAGCATTCGGTGCTTTGGTACGTGTCATCTGTATGACAATCACATAGATTTATAGCTCCTGCGGAGTAATCTCGCAAACCCAACTAATTTAAGGGGCATCATGAGCAAAAAGACAACCGCGTTCGACGTGTTCGAAAAATGCGTTCAAGCCGTTCAGGCTGGCGAGTTAATTGAATCCGTATCTTCGAAGGACAAGGAGTTTCACTTCCAGAATTGGTTTGAGCGACGCATCCAGAGTCTATCTATGCACTTTGAGGGTTCAGGTCGAAACACGTACCCAGATTTTTGTTTGGTTGAGCACACTGAAGGCTACGAGATCAAGGGACTTGCGTGGCCTGGAAGAGAGAGGAACTATGATTCCAACAGCCAGGTGCCGACCGGCTACCACAATGGGCGCCAAATCTTCTACGTGTTTGGGCGCTACCCCGCCGATTTGTCGGGCTATGTGGATCAGGGAAATGGCCGTAAACAGTACCCGGTCGTTGATCTCGTGATATGTCATGGCGATTTCCTAAACGCTGATCACAATTATGTTCATAAGAACAAGAGTGTTAAGGGCTTTGGTACATACGGTGACATTATGATCCGCGATCGTAAGATGTACGTGGCACCGACACCCTTCGCGTTGACCGAGGGTACAACTGGGCTGATGACCTTGATTCTTCCAGAAGACTTTGGAAGCGATGATCGTTATCAGGTGGTCGGCAAACTTACTCGTGTAGAGGCAGAGACCCTAGTGGTGGGGTACAACTTTGACTTGCGTACGAATGAACTTAGGGCTGAGCGAGTAGCAAACCCTAATGCTGGTACCCAGCATCGATTTGTCGCGTATCGCCTCAGGACCCAAGCAAGCAAGCCAGTATCAATAAGCGGCGTCGTGGTACAGCCCGAAGATAACGATCGAGTAGACGAAGCATGAACATAGCAATAGAAAAACTCAGCTGCGGCAGCGCTGCGTCAGAACTGGAGTGCGATTTTCCGCTCGTTGAGATTAGCCAGGTTGCTGAGCAGGAGAGCTGGCGAAAAGAGATAAATCGGCCTATCTACCACATTCACAAGTGGTGGGCTACTCGGCTGGGCTCAGTATTCCGTGCTATGACTCTCGGAGCCTTGAGCCCACCTGGTGCAGATATTTGGGCTCAGTTCTACAATAAGCATAACTTTTGCGACAAAGTTGTGCTCGATCCCTTTATGGGCAGCGGAACAACGCTTGGCGAGGCAGTAAAATTAGGTGCAAAAGCGATTGGTTGTGATATTAATCCCGTTAGTAGTTTTCAAGTTCGCCAAGCATTTACACCAGCGACGGAAGTTGAGCTTCGCGCAGCTTTCGGGCATTTGGAGCGTCAGGTTGCACCCGAGATTCGGCGATATTATCAAACTCGGGATCCGCGGTCTGGCGAGTTGATCACCGTGCTGTATTATTTTTGGGTTAAGATTGTCACTACTCCCGCTGGTGAGCAAATTCCGCTGTTATCACGCTATGTTTTCTCTCAGGACGCATACCCTAAGAAAAAGCCGCGCGCACAGATTGTTTGTCCAAATTGCTGGGAAATATTTGAGGATCGTTATGACGCGATCGGAATTCAATGTACACATTGCGGACATTATTTCAACCCACAAAGCGGTCCGGCCTCAGGGCAATATATAACGGCGAAGGGCGGCGACCGATATAAGATTAAAGATCTACTTCCCAAGGATGGCACGCCACCAGTACATCGCATGTATGCGATCATGGCCTTGCGCGATGATGGCTCTAAAGTCTATTTACCTGTACGCGCTGAGGATATTGCCCTTTATGAGGAAGCGCAGGCGCGTCTAGCTAGCGAGCTTCTGCCGTTGCCGCAAACTGTGGTTCGTCCGGGACATAATACCGACCAGGCTCGAGGCTATAATTACACGAGATGGCGTGACTTTTTCAACGCGCGTCAATTGCTTTGCTTAGGGTTGCTGCTACGAGAAATACAGAAAATAGAGAACCGAATTGTGCAGGAACAGATGCTTTGCCTGTTCTCCAGCACGTTAGAGTTCAATAATATGTTCTGTAGTTTTAAAGGAGAGGGCACTGGTGCTGTGAGGCATATGTTCTCAAACCATATTTTAAAACCTGAACGTGCGCCTCTTGAAAACTCCATTTGGGGAACAAAAAAAAGTAGCGGAACATTCAGCACTTTATTTGAATCGAGATTGCTAAGCGCAAAGCGCTATCTGGATGAACCATTCGAAATAGCTTTAGAACGCGATGAAAACGATAATCGGACTAAGTCGCGAAAGATTGTATGTAGCCTTCCTATTAAAGTGAAGCTTATAGATACGTGGTCTGATCTGGACCAAGCGGATCATGGCGTAATGATCCTAAATGGTGATAGTTCGAAGCTCCCACTGCCCGATAGAACAGTGGACGCCGTTATTACAGATCCACCGTACTTTGACTTCGTTCATTATTCAGAGTTGAGTGACTTTTTTTACGCTTGGCTGTCCCCAGTATTGCGTGATCGATATCCTTGGTTCGCTCGTGAAGACTCTTCTGATCTGGGGGAAGTTCAGCACAAAGATCCTGGAATATTTGCGCGCCAGTTAGCTTCTGTATTTACGGAAGCCAGCCGCGTACTAAAGGATGATGGCGTGCTTGCATTTAGTTTTCATCATTCGCGCCCGGATGGGTGGGCAGCCATATACGAAGCGATAGACGTTGCCGGATTAGCTGTTGTGGCCGCCCATCCAGTACATGCTGAACTGCGAGCCGCTAGCCCAAAATCAATAGCGAAAGAGCCTATTAGTATCGATGCCATATTGGTTTGCCGGAAGAAATCTGCCACTTGTCGTAACCCACTAAACATTGAGCATCTAATTGATGGCGCCTGTGAAATGGTCAATAAACTAGAGTCCAATGGATTGAAAGTATCCGCAGGTGACCACTTCGTTATCGCCGCTGCACAAACTTTGATTGAGTCTGGTAGTGAGAAGCTGACATTTCAAGATATGTGTGAACGATTGGTATACGTTAAAGAGGCAATGTTGAAAGCTAGACAGAAGTGAAAGTATTTCCCGAGACGTGGAGAAAAAACCCTAAGTAGAGGATTTACAATGAGCGTAGACTTATTTCCTGGAGAGGAAATCAACGTTTCAGAAGAAGAGTTGGGATCCCATCATTCGACATCGGATGCTGCAGTTAATGAGAAGTATGTGCGTGGTGATATTCGAATTGTAACGGAGCAGGCGCGTTACCCATTAACTACAATTCCTGACATCGTGCAAGGTGGTTCGTATCGTCTTTCTCCAGAATACCAACGACGCCATAGATGGAGCAAGGAGAGAAAATCACGGCTGATCGAATCACTGATCATGAATGTGCCAATACCACCAATCTTTCTCTATGAATACGACTATTCAAAGTACGAGGTGATGGACGGATTACAGCGCCTTACCGCTATTAATGAGTTCTACGAGAATAAATATGAACTGGAAGGTCTAACGCAATGGTCAGAGTTGAACGGTAGGCTTTATCGAACTCTTCCAGATAAAGTAAGAGAGGGCGTTGACCGCCGCTATCTTTCATCGGTTATTCTCTTGAAAGAAACAGCCAAGACGCCGGAGGATGCGCTGAGGCTGAAGCAAATGGTATTCGAGCGTATCAATAGCGGAGGAGAGCTGTTAACTCCGCAAGAAACGCGAAATGCAATCTTTGATGGACCCATGAACAGGCTCTGCATCAAGCTTTCACGTAATCCATCGCTTTGTCGATTGTGGGGTATTCCAGAACCGGCTACTGACGAAGATGGTGGAGAAGATCCAAGTCAACCACGGATCGAGAATGAATCTTTTCGTCGTATGGAGGACGTTGAGCTTGTGCTACGTTTTTTTGCGTATCGACAAAAAAGTAGTCTCCATCGTGGAACAAGTCTTAGTAACTACTACGATCTTTATTTGAAAAGAGCAAACGCGTTTTCTGATGAGACATTATTACAGCTTAAAGAACTGTTTGAACAAACAGTGCAACTGGCGGAAGATGTTTTCGGAAACCAAGCATTTTGGATGTGGATACAACGCGGGAAAGAGGCGAGGTGGTCATGGCTGGAGCGAGCAACAACAACGATTTATGATCCGATGATGTGCGTTCTGTCTGCACATCTATCGTCGGGTGATAAATTGAGATCTAGAGCCGGTGAAATTCGTGATGCGATATCAGGATTTTATGAGGCAAATTATGACAAGTTCGAGGGTAGAAATGTTAATCCCAGTGCCTTGGTGCTGCGCGAGCGAGCTTTGTTTGATTTCATTGCAGGCTATACGAAATAAGTATGAAAACCGCGTTACAGACTTTCGAGGCTGGCCTGATAGGTCTCAATGAATTTCTTGATAGTACAGAAAATGAAGCAAGGTTATTAAAACTATATTCAGAAAGAATAGGTAATGCGTTAAATTCAGAAGAGCAATCTATTCTTGCTTCAATAGCGGCTGCTCATGTGAGGCGAAAGCAGTATATATATACTGTTACTATTGTTTCACTATACGGGCTTCTTGAGCGCTATATCGATTCCATAATTGAGTTGCATGTCCAAATGCTGTCGAATATTGCCAATACCTACACGGGCATGCCAAGAGCCATTGTAGATAGTCACGTTATTCGATCAATGGAGTTAGTTAAGGCATTGGCAGAAGACAAGTTTCGTACAGGAGCGCTGACAGAGGCGCAGGTGATCGAAAATTTGCATTTATGTTTGTCAGGAGCATCCGAGTTCCGAGTAAATGGTTCTGCTTTTTCGATTCATCGAGGCAATCTTACTCTTGCAAAAATTGGAGAATTTCTGAAGGGTGTTGGAATTCAAGGTGCACTACGAAGAGTATGTGTTACAAAGCCAATGCTTGAGTATCTTGGTGGTCGATATCCTGGACGAGATATTCGATCAATTGCAGATCAGGATCTTCCAAATGTTTTTGAACCAATAAATAGCCTTGTTCAGCGAAGAAATGAAGTTTCGCATGGTGTTGTAAACATCGATGAGTTGGAATCTGTCAGTCTTCTTAAGGAAAGATGTAATTTTATCGACGCGTACGTGCATAGCTTGCACTGTGTTTTTCTTCAGGAGATAGCGCGAGCATGTTCATTGTCGCGGAAAGCGTCGGTATCTCTTGGCAGGCCTATAGCAGTGTTTGATAAGAAGGTAGTATGTTTCGAAATGTCTTCAGGTGAAATTTCTGTCGGGGATGTGTTGATAGCAGAAACTGGGGACGAAGTTGAGGTCCGGCCGGTAAAAGTGTTAGATTTAGCCACTTCGCTCTTAACTATATGAAATAGCTAGCTTTATTCAATTTCCAGTTTAACCCGCATCGGCTT
>JAGUVW010000065.1 GCA_020062665.1 Pseudomonadales bacterium | reverse complement strand
CGTGGTGCCGGGGATCTGGTTTTCGGCCCGCCAGGATCTGCCGCTGCTGATCGAAAGCCTGCGCTTTGCCCACGTCCACGCACCGGCAGTGACCTGGCGGGCGCCGGAACAGGCGGTGCCGCTGGAACGGGATGACATGCTCGAACTGCTGGGCAATCTGCTGGATAACGCCTGCAAGTGGGCACGGCAGCGCATCGAACTGGCCATCGACGTGCAGACCGATGCAGCGGGAGGATCGGCTTTCCTGATCGATCTGCAGGACGACGGCCCCGGTATCGACGATCCGCTGCGGGACCAGGTGCTGGTGCGCGGCAGCCGCCTGGACGAGCGGGTCGAAGGGCACGGCCTGGGCCTGGGTATCGTCAACGATATCGTGACCGCCTATGGCGGCGACATCCGGCTGGAAAAATCAGCGCTGGGTGGATTGCAGGTGTGTGTGCGGTTGCCGCTGAACCTGCTGCCGGCGCCGAAAGGGGCTGGCTAATACGCCGACGCCTGATGGCGGAACGCCGCCGGCGTCTTGCCACTCCAGCGCTGGAACGCATGAATGAACGCGGCGGATTCCGCATAACCGAGTTTCAGCGCGATCAGTTCCACCGGCAGCGTGGTTGCCTGCAGAAAATGTTGCGCCTTGGCAAAGCGCACTTCATCCAGCAATCTGCGGAAACTGGTTTCTTCCTCATTCAGACGGCGGCGGAAACTGCGCTCGGGCATGCCGAAGGTGGCCGCCACTTCCGCTACGCCGGGAAAGGTGTCGGTGAACAGATGCAGATAGTCCTGTACCTGGGCGCCCAGGTGAGACGGTTGGTTGAACCGCTGCTGGAGCAGGGTTTCGCACTGTTTCTGATACAGCTGGTGCGCGGTTTTGTTGGCGGCGGGGAATGGTATCGCCAGATATTCCGATGGCACCACCGCGTAACATTCCGCCGTACCGAATTCCACCGGGCAGCCGTACCGTTCTTCATAGGGTTTGATGTCTTTCGGCTTGGGGTACGCCAGCCCCACCCGCAACGGTTGCAGCTGCAGGCCCAGGCTCATCTGGATGTCGCGGATCAGCTGGTAGGTGCCGGACATGTCGCGATCCAGCAGAAAACGTCGCGACACCGGTGGCAGCACCGCGGGTTTCAGAAACAGGATCGATTCCTTTTCGCCCGGTTCCAGCCGCAGTTCGCCGAACAGATAGGTGAGCTGCTGGAAGCGGATGCCGGTGTTGAACGCCTCCCACACATTGCGGCAGGTCATCAGCAGCATGATGAACGGGCCGTAACCGGCCAGGCTCATGGTGGTGCCGATTTTCAGCCCCGCATACTCATCGCTAACGCCGGGCAGAATATCGGCGTAGATGCGCAGTTCCAGCGCGCGCTCGATGTCACCGTCCGGCGACAGGGCATCGATATCGATGCCGTATTTTTCGCTCAGGCACGCCAGATCCGCGCCCATATCCCGCAGGGCCTGAAGGGTGAAGATAAAGCCGAGAATGGCGCGCTTGCTCATGGGGCTCGTAAAAGGCTGACAGGATTCCCGCTAAGATAGATGAGCGCCGGTGGGATGGAAAGGTAGCGACGGGGGCAACCACGGCAACGGGGGTTGGCCGTGGTTGCATACTGCGAAGGTGGGGCAGGATCAGGTGCCCGATTCAGATGATGGTGCCGACGTCGTTCTGCACGATGCGATCCATGGCACGCTCGACCACAGCGGCGATGGTCATCGACGGATTGCAGCCGCAGGTGGTTCCCGGCATCAGTGCACCGTCGAGGACGTACAAGCCCTTCTGGCCCTTCACGCGGCCATCCAGATCGCACACCACGTCGATGCAGGCGCCACCCAGCGGGTGCCAGGTGCTGTTCACGGTTTTGTTGGTGTTGATCAGCTGGCTGTCCGGGCCGGCCACTGCCGCAATGCGCTCACGAATGCGCGCAGCCACGGCAGCGTCGCCGTCTTTCGGCCAGTGCAATTCCACCCGGCGGGTGGCCGGATTGTATTGGAAGCTGCCGCGATCGGCGCTGACACCAAAGCCCACCAGCATGGTGGCAGGGGTTCCGTTTACTGTGGGATCGGCGGCAGCAATACCCGCCATGCCAGGCACCAGTGACGACGGAATGGCAGAGGCGACGCCGCGCCCAGGGCGCAGTGGCGGAATCGATGCCTGGATGATGGTATTGGCGAGCTGGTTCGGATCGTCCCACTCGCGGCTGCCGTAGATCACCGGGCCGCCCTGACGGGGGCCGGGATTCTCGGGCATGTTGTTCCAGATATAGATCTGGTCGCCGTTGGTGCCGTAGCCCTGGCCCAGGCCATCGGGCAGATCGGTGATTCTGCCCTGGGCGGCGGCGCTGATCAGCAGCTTGTTGGTATTGGCGGTGCCCGCCGCGAGAATCAGTGTTTTGGTTTTGATGATCTTGTGTTCGAGCACGGTGCCGCGCAGGTTGGTGCGATCCACATACACCAGCCAGGCACCGTCCGCATCCCGTTCGATCTCGCGCACGTGATGCAGCGCCGCGACGGTGAGATTGCCGGTGGCGAGCGCCTGATCGATGTAAGTGACATCCACCGAATGCTTGCCACCGTTTTTAACGCCCAGCGCGCAGTCGCCGTTGGTGTAGGACGGCTTCATCAGGCCGGCGAGTTCGTCCAGCGCGTACTGCCAGTCGATGGGCATGGGAATCTTGGTGAGGTCGTAACCCGCTGCCTGCACCCGGCTGGCGAAGATGCGCGCCGCCTTGTAGGTGGGGCTTTCGATCAGCTCGTCGGGTGCCGTCTGCACTTTCAGCATCTGCGCGACCCGCGGATAGTAGATTTCATTCATCTCCGCATAGTCGATGCCGGCAGGAAACCAGTCGGTGAAGTTCTTTTCGGTGGGCTGCAGGGTCATGCCCTGATACAGCAGCGAGCCACCGCCAACACCGCAGGCGGATACGATGGTGTGAGTGGGTGAGGTCATGGCCTCGAGTACGCCGGCGTAGGGCGCCAGGCCAATGCGGAAGCCCATGTATTCGGGCCAGGCGGTGTAGAAAAAATGCTTCTGGCTGAGCGCCGTGGCGCTGGGAAATTCATTCGAGTTCGGCCCGGTGTGCCACCAGCGGCCCTTTTCCAGCATCAGCACCTTGACGCCCGCCTGGGCCAGCCGCAGCGCGCTGATGCCGCCGCCGAACCCCGAGCCGATCACCACTACGCGCTCTTCGGAACGGGTAGTCGGCCGGCGTATGGCCGCCTGGGACGTACCTGGAATGGCGGCACTGGCAGCGGTTGCGGCCGCACCCCCCAGAAACTTGCGGCGATTGATCCCACTCATTAAATCGATCCTCTGTTATTTTTGTATAAATCGTTGTTTTCGTTGCTAATCGACGATCCGCGCGACGCAGGATGGCCGCAGGATTATCTGACAACAAATGTTGTCTTATTGTGAAGAACTATATCGACCGGCCCGCCATTCGCGAACCAATTGTTTGTATTAACTTTGTAATGGGTAGAGGAAGGCAGGGTATGAGGCGGCCTCAATCCGTTGATTTCAGTCAAGACTTGGCCGCTATTCTTTCGTGTTGGCCGAAACTATCAATATCTGGTGAGGGAACAGCCTGTTCACCACCCGGCTCCAATCCTATATTACATTCACCGATGGCAAGATCTGCCCGACTAACACAACAACGCATGCAGAGGTGAATCCATGACCGCACAAGCGCCCGTTTCCACCAAACCGTACGATGTCATCATTCTGGGTGCCGGTTTTGGCGGCCTGTGCATGGCGATCAAGCTGCGGGAACAGGGCAACGACAATTTCATCATCCTGGAAAAGGCCGGCGAAGTCGGTGGCACCTGGCGCGACAACAGCTATCCCGGCTGCGCCTGCGACGTGCAGTCGCACATGTATTCGTTCTCGTTCGAGGGCAAGCACGACTGGACTAAGCGCTACGCGCCCTGGCATGAAATCCAGGACTACATTCTGAAGACCACGGAGAAGTACGGCATCCGCCCGTTCTGCCGTTTCCACCAGGAAGTCACCGCCGCCCATTTCGATGAAAGCAACGGCCTGTGGACGATTGGCACCACCAGCGGCGAAAACTATCTGTGCCGGCATTTTGTGATGGCGTCCGGCCCGCTGCATGTGCCCCAGATTCCCAACATCAAGGGGCTGGACACGTTCAAGGGCAAGCTGTTCCATTCGGCGCAGTGGGATCACAGCTACGATCTGAAAGGCAAGAACGTGGTGTCCATCGGCACCGGTGGTTCCGCCATCCAGTACTGTCCGGAAATCGCGCCGGACGTGAAACAGCTGTACGTGTTCCAGCGCACGCCGGCCTGGGTGATTCCCCGCGACGAGCGCCAGTATTCCGGCCTCACCAAAGCCGTGTTCAAACAGTTCCCGCTGCTGCGCCAGGCTTACCGCGCGCGCCTGTACTGGACCAACGAATCCCGCGTCTGGCCGCTGTTCAATCCGCCGATTGCCAAGGTGGTGCAGAAGCTGGCGGAAGGTTTCATCCGCTTCCAGGTGAAAGATCCCGCGCTGGCGAAGAAGCTCACGCCGGATTACACCATCGGCTGCAAGCGCATCCTGATCTCGAATAAATATTTCCCCATGTTCAACCGCAAGAACGTGGAGCTGGTGACTGACGGCATCAAGGAAGTGCGCGAACACAGCATCGTGACCGCAGATGGCAAGGAACGGCCGGCGGACTGCATCATTCTGGGTACCGGCTTTATCGTCGATCCGCGCATCTACATGCGCAATTTCCCGGTGACCGGCCTGGGCGGCCGCGATCTGCGCGAAGACTGGAAGGATCATTCCGAAGCCTATTACGGCGTCACTGTGAGCGGCTATCCGAACCTCTGGCAGCTGGTCGGCCCCAACGCGGGGCTGGGTCACAATTCGATTATTTTCATGATCGAGGCGCAGGTGGATTACATCCTGAAGTGCCTGGACAACCTGAAAGCGAAGGGCGCTGACTACATGGACGTGAAGCCGGACGTGCAGCGCAAGTTCAACGATGAGCTGCAGCAGTGTTTCAAGAACACCGTGTGGACGCAGGGTGGTTGCGCCAGCTGGTATCAGCAGGCCGATGGCCAGAACTTTGCGCTGTGGCCGAAGTCCACCTGGCGTTTCTGGCTCGAAACCCGGCAGACCAAGGCGTCGGACTACCAGTACAGTTATGTCACCGCCAGCACCGGCAAAACCGGCAAGAAGGCGAAGTCGACGGCGTGAAAACACAGACGCCCGGCTTGCGCCCGCGCGGGGAAACACCCTAACCTGAATGATGTGCCTGCGTACCGGGCTCATTCGGATTGAAGAGGCGTTTCCCCTGTGACTTTTCTGGGCTGGAGCGAGCTGGAATGGCTCGCCAACGGCTTTTACACCGCCAGCGTGATCCTCGCGGCCCGCAACAGCATCCACACCTGGTGGACCGGCATCGTGGGCTGCGTGCTGTTTGCGCTGGTGTTTTTCAACGTTCAGCTGTATGCGGACACCACGCTGATGCTGGTGTTCGTGGTGAGCAGTCTGATCGGCTGGTGGCAGTGGCGACGTGGCCAGCACGGCGCTGAGTTGCCCATCACCGCCACGCAGCCTTCCCATCTGATGCTGTTCGTGCTGCCGGCGCTGGCCATCATGTTCGGCTATGGCGCGCTGCTGCATGCCTTCACCGACGCCTATGCGCCGTTCTGGGATTCCGCCGTGCTCGGCTTCAGTCTGCTGGCGCAGTTTCTGTTGCTGCGGCGCAAGCTGGAAAACTGGCTGGTGTGGGTGCTGGTGAATCTCATCGCGATTCCGCTATATGTGTCCCGCGAACTGTATGTGACGGCGGTGGTGTACTGCGGTTATCTGCTCAATGCCGGTTACGGCTGGTGGCACTGGCGTCAACTGATGCAGCAGACACAGCAGGCAGAACAGACAGGGCAGGTACAGCATGTTTGAACATGGCGTGGTGGTGGGCAAGTTCGCGCCGCTGCACAAGGGCCATGAAGTGCTGATCCGTGCGGCGCTGGCTCAATGCAAAAAGGTCACCGTGATCAGCTACTGCAAGCCGGAGCTGCCGGGCTGTGATGCGGTGCGACGTCAGCGCTGGCTGCAGCAGTTGTTCCCCACGGTGAATGCGCTGGTGTTCGCCGAGTCGGAGGTGCGGGCCTGGCGCGACACGGGCTGGAAATTGCCGATGCCTGACAACACCGCCGCCGACATCCGCCAGCGGGAATTCGTGGCGCAGCTGCTGTGGCAGTGCCGGTTGCACGATGTGGACGCCGTGTTCAGCAGCGAAAGCTATGGCGAGGGTTTTGCTCAATATCTGCAGCAGTTTTTCACCCGCCAGTTGCAGCAGCGCCATCCAGTGACGCACGTCTGTGTGGATGCGGAGCGGATCAATGTGCCGG
This sequence comes from Pseudomonadales bacterium, assembly GCA_020062665.1. Lineage (GTDB taxonomy): Bacteria > Pseudomonadota > Gammaproteobacteria > Pseudomonadales > Ketobacteraceae > Ch67. Next base: position 5,160 of record JAGUVW010000065.1, on the reverse strand, counting down.
TCAGTGCCAGCGCCATTCGCGCCGACGTGCATGGTTTGCGCCACTGGCTGTCGCCGCCGGTGTACGCGGATTTTGCGCAGCGGATCTGTCTGATCGGGGGTGAATCCTCTGGCAAGAGCTCGCTGGCAACAGCACTGGCACAGCAGCATGACACCCAGTGGGTGCCGGAGTTCGGCCGCTACTGGTGGCTGCTGAAAAACGGCGAGCTGGCAGAACAAGACTACCTGCACATCATCCGCCAGCAACAGCAGCTGGAGGAACTTGCCGCCGGCCAGGCCAACCGTTATCTGTTCTGCGATACCGGCCCGCTGGTGACCCTGTGCTATTACCACGATCAGTTTGGCGAATTACATCCGCAATTGCTGCAGGCGGCGCTGCGACCCTATCACCGGACGCTGCTGCTGAAAAATGATTTTGATTTTGTGCAGGATGGCAGCCGGCGCGACACGGATTTCAGCGCGCGCCAGTTTGCCTGGTATGAAGCGTTTCTGCAGCGGCATTGCATTCCCCATGCCGTGATCGGTGGCTCGCTGAAGGAACGGCTGGCGCAGGTGCAAGCGTTGCTGTCACCCGCGCCGGAACCGTCACTGGCCTGACCAGTCTGCCGGCACTGCGCCCTCGCGAATGCGTTGTGGATGATAGCCCACGTCCACCCGCGCCACTTCCGATCCGGAGGCGTAGGAAATCACCGACATCTGATCGGTGCCGCTCCACGAAATGTAGCAGTGATCGCCGGCGGCGTTGCTGGTGACCCAGTAAGGTTTTTCGCCCAGGCCGGTGAGAATGTTGTATTCGAAGGTCTCGCGATTCACCAGCGCCACATAATCATCCATGGTGCCTGCCACGCACAAGGTGGTTTCGTCGCCGCTCAGCGCGATGCCGTGGTGAGCCGAATCGTTGATGTATTTTGTCAGCGGCACATCGGGAATCAGGTTGGGCAGTTCTGCCAGTCGTGTCACTTTGTCTTCCACCATGTCGTATTCGATAAAGCCGTGCAGGAACGACAGCTGGAAATAGAAAAAGCGTTCGTCCGCCGTGTGTGCCATGGGGCGGATCGCCGGGCTCAGGTGGCCCAGGCCCGCTTCCTTCAGCTTGGGTTTCAGATCCATGTTCTTGATGTCCTGCAGGGTTTCGCTGTCCACGATTTTGAAGATGCGCACGCCCTTGAGGGAGGCCAGGTTGTCGGTGTCGAACGGTGTGAATACGTGGCCGATGCTGGCGTGGAAAATGCGCTTGCCGTCTTTCGAGTACACGTTTTCGTGCGGGGAATTGCCGGAGGGAAACTGGCCGCGCTCGGCGCCGGTTTCTACGTCAAGAATGTGCACCACCCGGCCGGTGGAGGCGGATACGGCCACTTCGGTGCCGTCGGGCGAAATCGCCATGTGATCGGAGCGATAGCCCTTCACCTGGAAGCGCCAGACGATGTCGCCACTGGCAATGTCGATCGCCACCACGTCGGCAAAGCTGGGACGCGACACAATCAGCAGGCGGCCGTCTGGTGAGCTGTACATGTCGTCCACATACTGATCGTGGCCTTCACCGACGAAATAGCGGATGCCGTAAAAGAAAATGAAGCGCAGGAAATTGCCACGGATTTCCCGCATGCGTTCGGCCTTGTCGGGGATGCCGTTGATGCGGCCGATGTTTTCGTAGCTGGCGGCATCGATCACGTCGATCATGCCTTCCCAGTTGTTGCCGACGAAGATCACATTACGGGCATTGTCCGGCGTGAATGGAGCGGCGTGTGCAGCGGTGATGGAAAGCAGCAGGCTGGCCATGAGCGCAACGATGCCGCGGGTCATGCCATGCCGGCGGAAGAAGTGGAGATGGGCCATCGCAGTCGTCCTGTTTTTGTCATGTTGTGCAAGGAGTCCGCATGCTATCACAGCGCCGTGGCGACGTAGCGGCAGACAGCCGTTTTGTCCGATTCGGTCACGCTGCTGACCTTTCGCGTCAGTACTGCGGCATCTGCCCTTGCGCCGGGTTGCAGCTGATGGCGCTATCAGATCAAAAAAGGAAATAACCGGTAAAATCAGGCCACTTCTGGCAAACGGTTACAATATTCAAACGTTTGCGTCCGGTTTCCCGCTTTACACTGTTTGCTTGTTCGGGCGCCGCATGGAATGCGTATTTCATTGATTGCCCGATCAGCGAGAATGACAAAAATAATGTGGGGAAGCACCATGACACAATGGCGATGGATCAGAACCTGTGGCGCGGTTTCGGCGCTGGTAGTGGCAGCTGTTTTGGGGGGATGCAAGGACGCCGCCCAGGTAGAAATGAAAATGAGCGTGGCGCCGCGGACAGCGTCTTCCGCCTCCGACGATGCGGTGCTGCCCGAGGGCAATTTTTTCACCAACGGGTTTCCCACCGATCTGCGCATCAAGTCCGATGGCAAGGTGGATATTTCCGATTTCCCCCGCCGCATTCATTTCCTCACCAACGCCTACGTGCGTTCCATCGATCGCGAAGTGGGTGGCTATTCGCCGCTGCTGCCGGTTTATATTCCGTTCACTGCACCTATTCTCACCGATCTGCTGCCGCAGAATCCGATGGATTTCACCGCTGCCGATGCGCCGATCCAGCTGATCGATGTGGATGTGGATTCGCCGGAGTATGGCCGGCGTTTTCCGCTCACGGTGAAGATGACGCGCAGTCCGGATCAGTATCGTCCGGACAATCTGCTGCAGGTATTGCCGATGCTGGGGATGACATTGCGCGGCGATACCACCTATGCGTTGATCGTCACCGATGCGGTGCCGGTGGGCGCGGACAAAACCGTGCTGCAGAACGAACAGTTGCAGGCGTTGCTGAATCCGCAGGCCGGCACTGCGCCGGTATCAGAGCGGGCGCTGGCCGTGTATGCGCCGCTGCGGGATTATCTGGCCCAGGCGGGGATCGCCAGTGACACGGTGATCGGCGCCACGGTGTGGACGACCGCGAATCTGAAAACCCGGCTGAAAACCAGCAGTGCCCATGTGGCGCAGATGCCGGTGGCAGCGCCCCAGGGCCTGTATCTGGAAGAGGAGTATGAGGATTACTGCGTGATCGGTGGCACGGTGGAAGTGCCGGGCTTCCAGCGTGGCCCGGTTCCCTATGTGCTGACCGGTGGTGATGTCGAGTTCACTGCCGCAGGCGCGCCGATCCAGCAATACACCCGCACATCCAATTTCGTGGTGACCATTCCCAAGCACACGCCGATGCCGGAGGCGGGCTTTCCGATAGTGAATTATCACCATGGTGCGGGCGGGCGGGCCAATCAGGTGTACATGCGCGGCGAGCATTTGCGGCTGTCCTACCGCGCCCTGGTGCCGGTGTCGATTCTGAATCACGGCAACGGGCCTTCGCGCATGGCCACGGAACGGGGTTGGGCCAGCTCGGGTCTGTCCGGCCACATGGGTATGGAACACCTGGGCATCGAAGGCGGCGGCTTTGGTTTCTTCGGCTACAACGTTTTCAACCCGGTGGCGTTCAAGTACACCTATTACCAGATGGTGTGGGAGCGGGTGTATTTCCGTCGCTTCCTCAACTCGCTGCGCCTCGATGCCAGCCTGTGCCCGGGTGCCATTGCGCCGGCGGACAATACGTTCCGCATCGATCCCGACATGCAGGTGTCCATGGGGCAGTCGCTGGGCAACTGGACGTCGAGTCTGCAGATCGCAGCCGATCCCGAGCCGTTCCAGGGTGCCATCTTCAGCGGCGTGGCCGGTTCCTGGCTGCTGATGTTCATCGATTCCAGCGCGAAGAAACTGGCGTTCGAAAATACCGTGGCCACGGTGATGCCGGGCACGCACGTGGATATGTATCACCCGTTTGTGGCGCTGCTGGGCTGGATGATGAGTGACGTGGATCCGCTGTTGTACATGGATGAGCTGTATCGCTATCCCACCCGCCCGTCGCCCCATTCGCTGCTGATTTCCGGCATCGATGACAGCGGCAGTCCGGAATTCACCCAGCGCACGTTCATGATCGCGCTGGGTGCCGATTTCGCCGGGCCGGAAGTGGGCGCCACGCCGGATACCGATATCCGCGGCTATCTCACCAACAGTGGTGCGCAGGCCCATGATTATCCGGTGTCCGGCAATCTGCAGCTGCCGGGGCAGTCACCGCGCACGGCGGTGGTGACGCGCTATGAAAACACGGTGCGGCCTTCGCACAATGGCCATCACGTCACCTACGATCTGCCGGCGGTGAAGCATCAGTACGGCTGCTTCCTGCAGAATCTGTCAGAAGGACGCGCGCCGGTGATCATCGAGGGCACGGTGCAAGGTGGGCCCTGCCTGTAACCTGACCTGATCATCCTGTTGGCACTGGCTCTGCTATCCTTTGAGCAATTTGCCGCAAAGGAATTTGCCCGGTGCAACAGGACGCTCGGCCAGAATCCCCGGAACCGGTGTTGGTGCCCGCCGGTTCCTCCTCTCAGGAACCCCTGATCCTGCTGATCGATGACAGCCCGGACAGTATCCGGCTGCTGTCAGGATTCGTGCGCGATCTGGCGCGGGTGATCTTTGCCACCTCGGGCGCCGCCGGCATCGAGCTGGCCCGCAGCCGTCATCCGGATCTGATTCTGCTGGATGTGGAGATGCCGGGCATCGATGGTTATGAAGTCTGTCGCCAGCTCAAGGACGATCCGCAGACCCGGGGCGCGAGCGTTCTGTTTGTCACGTCCCATCACTCCAGTTTTCACGAGGTGGCAGCTTTCGACGCCGGCGCGGTGGATTTTCTGAGCAAGCCGCTGACGCCGGCGGTGGTGCGGGCGCGGGTGCAGACCCATCTCACCCTCAAGCGCCAGTCCGATACGTTGCAGCGCCTGGCCATGCTGGATGGCCTCACCGGCATCCATAACCGCGCCTATCTGGATGAACAGCTGGATCTGGAATGGCGGCGTCATCAGCGCCAGCAGGTGGCGTTGGGGTTTGCGCTGGTGGATATCGATCACTTCAAGTTGTTCAACGACCATTATGGCCATCAGGAAGGGGATCAGTGTCTGCGCCGGATAGCCCAGGCGCTGGCGTCCAGTGGCCGACGCCCGGGTGAATTTGCGGCCCGTTACGGTGGCGAGGAGTTCGCGCTGCTGTTGCCGAATCTGGCCGGCGCGGAGCTGCAGCGCATGGGCGACCGCCTGTGCGAGCAGATCCGGCTGCTGGGCATTCCCCACGG
>JAGUVW010000090.1 GCA_020062665.1 Pseudomonadales bacterium | reverse complement strand
CGGCGCGCCATCGGCATCCAGCGCCGGATCGCGCCGTATCATCGGGAAGTAGATGTTGTCGGCCGCATTCAGCGCCTCGTTGAACAGGCGGTCGCTCTCCGGGCGGTACTGGTCGCGTTCGCTGAACAGGATGTCGAACACGATCGCCGCCGGGCGCTGCGCCGCGATGCCGCGCACCAGTTCGCCATGCACCGCACGCGGCCACGGCCAGTTGCCGGCGATCCATTCCGGGCAGTCCGCCGGCGGCGTACCCTGCTCGCCCCAGATCACCGCCCGTTCCAGGATCAGGCTCTGGCCGCCCGGCAGGTTCGGCGTCACACGGCCGCAATTCACGCAGTCGTAATACAGCTTGTCCGCCCGGTTCTTCCGCACTGCTGCCAGCCGGCTGCAGCCCAGACAGGGAATCATGCCAATGTTGGGATTGACCTGTTTACTCGCCATGTCGCCTCACTTGCCGTTGATCGCTGCCAGAATGTAGCCAATCACAAAGAACGAACCGCCCAGAAAGAGCATCGCCAGAAAATTATCATCGATCACCATCACCAGGCCCCTCAATGTTGACCCTGATTTTTCCCGGCGCCGCTGTAAAGCCCGCCAGATAGTCCTGGTACGCCAGCCAATATTTAAAGCGTGAGAAAAAAAGCGATCGCATGCACCACCCTGATCAACCTGTTTTATTGCCTACTGCACGACCAATCATAGTTCGATCGGTGCGCCATGTCCTGACGTTGGCCATAAAAAGTCCGCCGACTTGTCGGCGCCGATTCAACACAGAGCACTGACCCTGCCGCGTGGAAAGTTTCTAATCCTTCGGATCGCTTTGGATGCCGTCACGTAGGGCTGTGTATAAAATCACTTAATGCATAAAAAGCCAGATCCTGGCCGACTGGCGCAGCGCGGCGGCGGAAAATCATCAGAAACCAGGGAACGGCAGTGCGAGGAAAGGCGGGAAAAACAGGCTTTTTTGAGGGTTCAGGCGTGGGGCATCACGCCGCACCAGGTGCAGCGTGTGAAAATCAGGTGTCGCTCTCGATGTCAGGCGGCGGCCCGTTCGGTGGCGGCGATCGGCCACGCGCAGCGCGTGACAAGTCGCGCCAGCCGTCAACGCGGTTCAGCAACTCTTGCGTGAAAAAATCGTGTTCCGATTTCTGCCTGGCGCGCTGTGCTTCGGCTTCCCTGGCCACCGCTTTTTGAAAACGGCGCTCGCGTTCGGCCTTCCATTTTTTATAAACGTATTCCTGCATCGAGGTGAGCCAGGCCTCAGAGATGCCCAGCGCAATCAGCAGGTGCTTGCGCACGACGATGATGGGCGACAGCGATTCCCAGCGCCCCTCTGAATTCTTGCGCGGCCGTGGCGTGATGCTGATATACCCGGCGTGTTTCCAGTGAGCAAATGCACGTTGCACCCTGATCAGGCTCTCGCCCAGGTGTTCGGCAATTTGCGCTTCCGTGGGGCTGTAAAGGTCGTCGAAGTCGGAATAGGGAACGATGCCCACCTGCAGTTTGAACAGGTTCAGATGCGCCAGGCAGTAGGAAAGCACTTTGATATTAATGTCGCGCTGCTCCGATCGCACGACGCGGAAATTGCCGTCCTGGCGTTTGCTGCGCGCATCGCCGTTCGTGAGGATGCGCCCCAGCTTGTCCAGGATCGATGGCTTGCTGTAGTAGCTTTCCAGCAGCGCGATCGCACGGCGCAGGATCGGCGGCGTCTTGGTGTAGCGATTCGACAGCGCACGGAAACCCGGTGCGGCGGGGGAATGGCCACAGAAGTTACCACCAGCGTTTACACGGGGCGTATAGTTTTTCTTCTTAATTGCATGCTCCTCAGCAAAAACATGCAGCCAGGAAAATCAAAAATAAAAAAGGCGCGGTACCAGTGGCCCGCGCCTGTCGTGTTGTCAGCTTGCTGTTGTTATCTGGTTATCGTGGTGCCACATCATCGCCCGCTTCGCGTCGGCATGCAGGCGGGACAACACCTGGTAAAACTCGAACAGCTCTGCCGGTGTCATCAGTTCAAACCCTGCTTGTGCTTGGATTACCTCATGTGTGTTTTTTTGTCGGTCTACGCACACAAAAAAGGCTTCGAGTGTGCGCGCGTGTTCAGGTGTAGCGCCGGCTTCTGCCGCAATCGATAGAATCCATTCTTTCATCGCGGTGCAAACCCCGCTTCTGCCAGTGCGCGCTGTAGTTGTTCGATCGCATCGCGCATCTGGTAGGTTTCGTCTTCGCTGGCGGCGTTGATCCGAATTTCATTCCAGCCCACCCGTTTTACGAACTGTGCGAGCGCCAGGGCCTGATTACCCGGCAATTCAAAACTGACTTGTACCTTCATGACTTCCGCCCTCCCCTGCCTTTTTTGATTTTTAAATCGAACTGCTGCTGTGCCGTACGCGAGAACGCGCCCAGCCAAACGGACTGCCACAGCTTCGAGCGGTAAGGACAATCGGACACGCTGCCGCCACCAGCAGCACACTGGGCGCCGCCGATCTTGGCCACGGCCAGGCCGCGGGGTTTGGGGGGGGATCGATCGGGCGGGCACGATGGGCCGCCCGCTTTGGAAATGGGATTACTCATGGTCTCACCAGTCACGGTTAAGTTGTTGAGACCAATCAGGTTCAGGGGCCTGAGCCCCATCCCCTGACTGGTGAGTAACCAGTATTACAATCCATTGGAATATTACAAAGCCGTGCAACCTAGTTTCACGGGCGTGGAATATCTACCCTGTGCAATAGGTAGGGGCATCCCTACTTGACAGTAAAAAGAGGTGTCGTTCATGGAAACCACGGTTTCTTTCCTTGAACGCCTTCGAGCCAGTATTGGCGCGGACTCTGGGTGTACCGACTACCGCTTAGGTAAGGTTCTTCAGGTGTCCCATTCGTCAATTACAAACTACCTGAAGCGCGGTCGAACAATGGACGATGACGTCGCTTTGAAGGTCGCAGACTTGTTAGGAATCGATCCGGCATACGTGCTCGCTTGTGTGCATGCGGAAAGGTCAACTAGCGTCGAATCTGCAAAGGTTTGGGAACGGATCGCGGCAAAATTTGCAGCCTAGAAAACTGCGCTTTTTGCCTTGATTTTCTGGCTTTTTAGGCGGGGATGGCCCCCGCAGTGGGGGCCGATCTCGTCGAAACGACAAGTTAACCGCTTTATAGATTATGCCGAATTAACCTGTAGGTGTGATATAGAAATGTCACTGGTTAGTTAATTAGAAATGTCACTCCCTTAGTCCATTAGCGCAGCAGGTTGTCGTTTATCCGCTGGGCCATGGTTATGGCGGCGATTGCGCCTGCGGGGTTCAGGCGAGATCCGCCTCCTCCGCGATCACAGACGAGATGATGCCCAAGGTCACCTGGGTATCCTTGGTGAATTTCTGACGGAGATCGCGCGCCAGCAGTTCCTCAAGCTTGCCGCCGATCAGGGGCACACCCACCCGGACGTCGAAGTCCAAGGTCTGCAAGGTTCCGTCTCCCTTGCTCACCATCTGCATCTGACAAACCACCTTGGCCGACAACCCCACGAGCTGGATATCCAGCTGGCCAGCATGGCTTTGCTTGTCCCAACTGTCGGTCTGGATGAGCGTGATATGCGCTGGCACCATGGATTTGGCGAACGCGGGGATGTCTACACTCACGGGAACGGCACGCTGCACACAAATACGACTTTTTCGCTCACAAACCTCTTGGGATAGCATCTGGATATTGTAGGCTCCCTGCGCCTCATATTTTCGTAGCAGGAAAGCAGGATCTGTCAGCACCGGCAGCAACGCCCGGATCGGGTAAGGGTAGCTGATGGTATCTCGGAATTTCATGATGTCACCTTAATGATAAAGAGCACTCCTTAGCCTCCCCGCAGAAATCTCGCGAACTCCCGCTGGAACTTGATCGGCTCTTCAATGATGGGGATATGACCGGATTTTTCGAACACAACGACATCTGCGTGCGGAATATGGGTGACCAGTCCCCGTTGTGCGCTCTCGGTGAAATAGCGGGATTGTTTACCAATCATCACGGTCGTTGGCACCTTGATGCGATGCAGCGCGTCTGTCGTGTCATTTCCTTGCATAAAGGAACACATCAACTCCAGGTATACTTGCCACCGATCGACCTGCATCAGATATCGAGTGAGTAATGGCTCTGCGTTGGTGGCGGCCACAGTCGCGATCCGACGCGCCAATCGGGAATTGAAAGCACGTCTGACCACGCGCATGGTGACATCACGAAACTGTATTCTGACTTCAGGGGGCAGCGCCCAATAGGGAGTATCCATACCATGCGCTTCTGCCAACTCCATCAAATCACGAAAATCGGCGAACATTTTTTCCTGATCGGGGCCGAATAATCCATGGTGCAGGTCGCCATCATTTTTGCTGTTGGCGGAGTGCTCGATGTTTAAATACTTGTTGATGCGATCAAAGCCAAACTTTTTATTGTACATCAGGCAGGTGTAGGCCCCTGTCGATATCCCCCCCAACGCGACACTGTCGAGTTCGAAGTGATTGAGCACATCTTCAAGATCACGCGCATACACGGTAAACGCGTTCTCGCCATACAGCCGGGCGTGATGCGAGCCACCAAACCCTCTGAGATCGGGCAAATAAAATCGGTATTGGCCGATTAAAGGCAAAATATTGGGAAGCCAGTGAGAAGCACGCGAACCAAAACCGTGCAGCAGCACCACAGGTTTTCCTTTGCCAATGCAAATTACGTTCAGTTGCTCGCCATCGCGCATGGTGACGGTTGCCATGGTGCCTCCAAGAATTATTTCGCCACGCTGCCGAAGCTTGCTTCGCCGATCAGGAAGCTGCTTTCCTGCCCCGGCATCGTCCAGTGTGGCGTTGCCTCGCTCGACGTTGCACAGTTAGGGAAATCCGGGTTCGCCGAAGGCCCGGCAACCGTTTTTTCCATGACCATCGAAATATATTGATCATTGCTGCCTTCGAGCGTATTGCCATTGAGGATCACTTCTACGCCAGTAGCCTGGGCATAACGACGAACAGCATTGATACGCGAATTCATGGGCGCATAAGCATCGGCGCCGACGCCGTTTTCGGAAGTGACACGAAGGCCATCCGGCACCCGTGCGACCAGGGAATGATTGCCCTCGGTGTGACCCGGCGTATGCAACAATGCAACGCCGCGCCCAAGCTGCACACTGCCATCAAAACACACCACCCGTGATGCATCCACGCCGCTGATCCCGTTCGGGCAATACCAGTCGGCCTGACAGGGCAACAGCGCGCCTGTTGAAATCCATTCCTGACGATGTACAAGCAATTTGCCATTGGGGAAAAATCCGGTGTTCTTGCCGCTGCCTAACCAGCGCCGGACATCCTGCGTGTGCAAATGGTCATAGCTGATGTAATCCACCTGCTCCGGGCGTATGCCAACAGTGGCAAGCGCGCTTTCGACATCATGGTAGAGCGGCGCAATCAGATTTTCGGCAGCACGCGGCAATTTGATCTTGCTGGTGAGACGGTTGAAGAACGGCGTTTTGCGATTGCCTTCAACGTCTGAAGGCGAGAAAAGCAAGGTCTTCACCTCGCCGGCCAGATCCAGATACTGCAGAACGAACAAACGATTCAGGATATGGATAAAAGGAAAACGGTACGCGCTCTGCGCATAGACACCGCTGTAGCCATACCAGGTGGGATAAGGCACGCGAATCAAGTCGATACTTTTGTAGAACAGCACACAGGGTTCATCCAGAAACCGTTCACGGAATCCATGCGCGGCCTTGCGCACACTCGCCAGCCGATCCAGCGGCGATGGGTGCTGGCGTGCCTGATTGAAATCGTTGATTGGCTGCATTCCTGCCGGCAAGGTGCTCATCATGACGTGTTCCATTATTAGTGTGTGCTGGTAAGGCGGCTATTGATAAAGCGGGTGACAAAATCGGGAACCGTGCCTGCCAGGCCGTAAAAAAGACGCGTTTGAAATCCGACCGTCCAGTGAACCTTGGGAAGCTTTCCTTGATAACGAGCGGCTTGCCACACGGTTTTTGCCACATCCTCGGGCGTGAGATGCACGCCCATACTGCGGAGGCTGCCCGCGTTCATGCCCTCGACCATGGCGGTCTTGACGAACAGCGGCAACACATCCATCACGCGAATGCCGTCGTCCTGCCACTCCAGATCGAGCGCCTCGGTCAATCCGCGCACCGCAAACTTGGTAGCGGAGTACACGGCCAGTGAGGGTTGGCCATATAACGCCGAGGCTGAACAAAGATTGATGACGCGCGCGCCTGGCGTTTTGCGCAAATACGGCTGTGCGAGATAGCAGCCGTTGAGCACCCCTTTGACATTGATGTCGATGACGCGGTGCAAGTCGGCCAGCGCTGTGTTTTCCATGGGGCCCGACACCAGAATGCCGGCGTTGTTGACCAGCACATCCAGACGCCCAGCGCGCTGCATGAATGCCGCCAGGGCACGAGACCACTCTTCAGGAGCCGCTACATCCAGCCGCCCTGAACACGTATGATGCTCGCCCAGCTCGCGGGCCAGTGCCTTGAGGCCGGTTTCGTCGACATCGTAGAGGCCCACAAAGTAGCCTTTGGCGGCAAACAGTTTCGCGATGGCGCGCCCGATGCCGGCTGCGGCACCCGTGATAAAAACGCTTTTTCGTGACATCACTGGCCGCTCCAAATATGGTTAGTCTGATGGGGTAATTGCAGCATCCCGGGCGTGAGCTTATATTAGACAAGAATCCTTTCCTGATTCAAGAGGACTTTTATGACCCGTTCACCCGGCACGCCTGATATGCCCTCCCCCCGCCGACGCGGCTATGCCGGGCGCACGGCTCAGGCGTTGTCAGAGGAGCGTCGTCAACGGCTGATGGACACGGGGTTGGAGCTGTTCGGCACCAATGGCTACATACCGACCACCGTTGAGAAAATCTGCGCCCATGCCCAGGTCACCACGCGCCATTTTTATGAGCATTTCCGGGATCGCGAGGCCTTGCTGATCGCCGTGTTTGAAACCATTCTGGCCGACACCCGCCAACGCCTGATCGCCGTGATGCTGGATGAATCGATTCCGCTCGATAAGCGACTCGAAGTGGCGATCGATACGTTCCTGGCCTGCCATCTCGAGGATCCACGCCGCGCGCGCATCACCACCCAGGAAATCATGGGGGTGAGCCCGCACACCGAAGCCGCCCGCAATGCGGTGATCAATGGCTTTGCGGACATGATCGAAGCCTATCTGCAAACGCTGGTCGCCCGGCATATGCTGCCGGCGCGCAATTACCGCGTGGTGGCGGTGGCAGTGGTCGGTGCGATGCACGAATTGCAAATTGCCTGGCTGAGCGGATCACTGGGCTTGTCGCGGCAAGCACTGGTAGATGAGCTGTGCTTTCTAGTGAATACCCTTGTTAAAAGCGGTCGCCAGGCGCAATGATCTGGTGAATTAATCCGCCAGATCACTTGCCGCTTGCCGCGCCTCAGGGGGCAATCTTGTGCTTTAAGGCTCTCGTTACCGACAACGCCAGGCTTGGTAGCGAACGCAACGCAGACACAACCGGAATCTACACAGGACTCCGCATCGTCACAAATTCCTCAGCCGCCGTCGGGTGTATCCCGATGGTCTGGTCGAACTGCGCTTTGGTTGCGCCCATCCTGATGGCGATAGCCAGGCCCTGGATGATCTCACCCGCATCAGGCCCCACCATGTGCGCGCCCAGAACCTTGTCGCTGGCGCGATCCACCACCAGCTTCATCAACGTTTTTTCTTTGATGTCCGAAAGGGACTGCTGCATGGGTGTGAAAGTGCTGCGGAAGATCACTACATCGAATCCCTGCTCCCGTGCCTGTTCCTCGGACAGTCCCACGGTACCAATGGAAGGCTGCGAGAACACGGCCGTGGGAATATTCCGATAATCCACCTGGCCTGGCCCGGTTCCAAACAGATAATGGGCCAGCGCCATGCCTTCAGCCAGTGCCACCGGTGTCAGCTGAATCCGATTGATGACATCGCCCACCGCAAAAATGCCGGGCTCGGCTGTCTGAAGCCGATCGTCCACCAGAATGGCGCCGTGAACGTCGCGTTCCACTGCAGTGTTCTCAAGTCCCAGACCATCTGTGTTGGGATTGCGGCCCGTTGCCATGATCACGCAATCCACCGCGAGTATTTTGCCGTCGCTATCGATGATCTGGATTTTTCCGTCAGGAAGTTTCGTTAATGCAGTAATGCGATGATTGAACTGGAATGCAATGCCTTTTGCGCTCATGGCATTGCACACGTGCTGGCGAATATCCTGATCGAAGCCACGCAGAATCAACGGCCCGCGATAGCTGAGTGTGGTCTGCACGCCCAGATTGTGGAGGATGCCTGCGAACTCCACGGCGATGTAGCCGCCACCCACGATCAAGGCTGTGTTGGGCAGTTGCGGCAAATGGAAAAATTCATTGGATGTAATCGCATGTTCAATGCCGGGAATGTCGGGCTTCACGGGCCAGCCGCCGGTGGCGATCAGAATGTTGCGTGCGGTGATGATTCTGCCATTGAATGCAATCTGGTGTGGAGCAGCGATTGTCGCCCTGCCCTCCATGATATCCACGCCGGCATTCGCGAGAATCGAGCGATAAATGCCATTGAGTCGCGCGATCTCGCGATTCTTGTTTTCCAGCAGCGTTGGCCAGTGAAAGCGCGCATTTTCAACTGTCCAGCCAAACGATGCTGCAGTGTGCAAATCTTCACGCACGTGTGCAGCGTAGACAAAGAGCTTCTTGGGAACGCAACCCACGTTGACGCAGGTGCCACCAAAATAGCGTTCTTCTGCGATGGCTACCCGTGCGCCCATGGACGCTGACATGCGCGCACAGCGCACGCCACCGGAGCCTGCGCCGATGACAAACAGATCGTAATCGTAGTTGGACAAGACTTGTCTCCCGCTCAATGTCTGATTCAGCGTGAGTGTAACGGGAGCGGCATGGACTGACGAGGGGGGATAGTGTCAGAAGCAGGGGCTCTGCCAATGGGTAGAGCCCCTTTCAGGTTCAAGGGTTCAGAATTTCGATTTCGACACGGCGGTTGGTTGCCCTGCCCTGCTGCGTATCGTTGGACGCAATCGGGTAACGGGGGCCGTAGCCGTAGCTGTGCAAGCGGGCACGGGACACGCCCTGCGAAGCCAGATAATCCGAAACTGCCTGCGCGCGCCGCTCTGACAGCGTCTGGTTGGTTTCGAAGCTGCCGGTGCTATCCGTGTGGCCGGACACCTTGACCGCCGTTTTGTTGAATTCCTTCAGCACCAGCGCCACGCTGTTCAGCGGATCGTAGAACGAGGGCAGAATCGCATATTGATTGGTGGGAAAACTGATGTTGCCGGGCATGTTGAGAATGATGCCGGATTCGGTGCGCGTCACACTTACACCGGTGCCCTGCAGTTTCTCGCGGAGGATTTTTTCCTGATGGTCGAAGTAATAACCGACACCACCGCCGACAGCTGCACCAATAACCGCTCCCTTGGCGCGGTCTTTTTTGCTGGAGGCAGCGGCACCCACAGCGGCACCAGCAGCAGCGCCAATGGCGGCCTTGCTGACTTTCTGCTCCCCTGTGTATGGGTCTGTTGTGCAGCCACCTGCAACGATCGTGGACAGAACGACTGCACTGCAGAACAATTTTTTCATTTTTATCTCCTGGTACATTTCGAACGGATTATCAAAGACAGCGGAATTATGTCAGAGGGTGTCTGAATATTCACTGAACAGGTAGGCATAAAGACAATAAAAAAGCGGAGTGGTTTCGGCTCCGCTTTTTTAATCGGTGATGGGGTTCACTGATTGGAGGAACGACGATCCTGCTTCTTGCGCCGCTCGTTTGCCTCGGCCGCTGCGGCAGCCGCTTTTTCTGCCGCTTTCTCGCTTTCGGTGCGGCGGTCGCGCCCTTTGCGCTCTTCCAGGAAATGTTCGATCTTCTCATAAATCGTTTTGGATTTTGGATCCATGACTGCACTCCTAAGACTGACCTTGCTTGAATACAATAAAAACTGACGTGGTTAGGCAAAAAAAGTAGGTTTTATGGATTGACCGGGTAAGTATAGACCGGAGGCTGAAGGGTGGATGTGACACCCAATGGATTTTTAGATCGATTTGCCATACAGGTCATAACCAATAGCTATAAATAGACTGTATCCTTTCAGCTAAAACGGATAAAATCTGGCACGACAGTTCTAAATAATATCAACGAGAGAGTTCCCATGCATTATCTGGTAACCGGAGGGTTTGGCTTCGTTGGCAGCGCGGTGGTAACGGCGTTGCTCAGGGCCGGAAACACAGTGCGGGTGCTGGATCTGCCCGGACATCCCCTGCAGCCAGCGTTTGAAAAACACTGGCGTCAGTATGGCGAGCCGGAGATCGTGGCAGGTGATATCGCGCGCGCCGACGTGGTGGAACAGGCGGTGAAAGGCTGCCAGCGGGTTGTGCATGCCGCAGCGTTGCTGAATTCCATCGCCGGCTACAGCCAGTTCCACCGGGTGAACGTGCTGGGTACCGAGAACGTCTGCCGCGCTGCTGCGCTGGAGAACATCCAGCGTCTGGTGGTGGTCAGCACGTCCGATGTGTTTGGCATCCCCCAACTGGGCGAGACTATCAACGAGGACAGCCCCTTGCGCCCATGGAGTGAGCCTTACGCGGACACCAAGATCCAGGCCGTAAAGACCGCCCGCTTCTATCGCGATACCCAGTCGCTGCCCGTCACCCTGATCTATCCGGGCTGGGTTTATGGGCCGGGGGATCGCCAGTTCTTCCCCGCTATCATCGATATGATCAGAGACAGGCACGTCTTCACATGGGAGCGGCGCAATCCCTACGAGATCAATCTGACCTACATCGACGATCTGGTGGAAGCCATTCTGAAGGCGCTGAACCTGCCTGCCGGCCAGCACGGTGAATAGCTGATCATGGATACTCACACCTTCATGCCCCCTGCCCGCCTGTTTCGCACGATTGCCGATTTCTTCCAGCAGCCGATCCGGGTGCATCACGTTCCCTATGCCGTGATGATGCTGATTGCGTGGTGCTCTCAGTGGCTGGCGCAGCGAAAAATCATCAAGAAGCATCTGCTGAGCACCACTGACGTGAAGGCCTTTGGCAATGAATTCCATTTCAGCATCGAACGGGCCGCGCGGGAGTTGAACTGGAAGCCCAGGATGCCGGTGGAGAAGGGGCTGGAGCACAGCCTGCAGTGGCAGCAAAAGAGACGGGAAAATCCTGATCTGGTAGGCTAGCCGGCTCTTGTTTCGAGGGGGCAAAAATCCATGCTGACCGGCATCTTGCTGCTGATGGTGTTCAATCTGCTGGGATTTGCGCTGGTGGCGCTGCTGGATCTGCCGATTCCGGCGCCGGTGGCGGGCCTGGTGGCGCTTCTGGCGTTTCTGCTGGTGCGGGGCTCGATTCCGGATTCGTTGGCCCAGGCCACGTCCCGCCTGTTGCCGCTGTTGCCGTTGTTTCTGATTCCTGCCAGTGCTGGCGTGGTGGAGTATGGCGCGCTGGTGAGGAATGAATGGCTTCCCATTCTGCTGGCGCTGGTGATCAGTCTGCTGGTGTCCTTTCTGGTGACGCCATTTCTGTTTCGCCTGTTTGTGCGGATGGCGGGCAAATCCTGATGGCCGCATTCATACAGACACTGGTTGCGTTTCCGCTCTTTGGTGTGGTGCTGACAGTGCTGGCGTTTGTGCTGGGTCAGCAACTTTATCTGCGCCTGGGTAAGCGTTCCTACCTGCAGCCGGTGGTGGCAGGCATGATGCTGGTGATCGTCGTGCTGCTCGTACTGGGTATTTCCTATCGAGACTACTATCGCTCGGCAGACCCGCTGAATCTGATGCTGGGCCCCGCTACTGTGGCGCTGGCGGTGCCGTTGTACCAGAACATGCGGCGGATTCGCGCGCTGTTTCTGCCCATCGTGCTGACGCTGGTGTGCGGCAGCTTCATCACCGTGGGCATTGCGGTGGGTATTCTGTGGCTGTTTGGCAGTGAAACTTCCACGCTCATGTCCATGACCACCAAATCCATCACGACACCCATCGCCATGGCGGTGAGTGAAAAACTGGGTGGCTTGCCATCACTGAGTGCTGTGCTGGTGATGTTCACGGGTGCGCTGGGTGCGGTAGTGGGTGTCCCGCTGATGCGCCGGCTTGGTGTGCGCGACGAAGCGGTGAAAGGCATTGCGCTGGGACTGACGGCCCACGCGATCGGCACTGCGCGGGCACTGGAAGAAAGCGAGGAATGCGGCGCCTTTGCGGCGCTGGCGATGGGGATCACCGGTGTCATGACGGCGATTGCGCTGCCACTGATCGTGAGCCTGCTGTAACAGCCGCCGGCAGACTCGAATGCGCCGATTCAGAATCGAGTTGCCGTGATCCGTTACTCGGATTGTCTGACCAGATAATTCTCGACCGCTGAATCACCGGGCCTGGGGTCTGCCGGTCTGTTGGTCGCCTGGAAACGGCCGTCGAAGATGCGATAGCCGCGCGGCTTGTCGGAATCCTGTTTCAAGCCGCTAATGGAAAAATGCCCGTTGATCTCGCCATTCTGGTCGGATTTGATCTCAACACGGGCGACGGCATCATCCCCCAGTTCGATGGGTTCGCCTGAACGGGACGCTGCCATCACTTCACCCTTGTGCAGGTGATAAACGCCCGGCCCGGTGTAACCGTTGATGATGAGGTAGATGAACTGGTTGTCGTCTTCGCTGCGAATGCGCAACTGATCCGACAGCATGGCCTGGGTTTTTTCCCACCACACCTGGGAACTGGTGACGAAGTAACGGCCCTTGGTGAAGGTGTCCTCCATGTGATAGGCGATGCCACCATTGAACTCGAAAGTGGGCTGGTTTTTTTTCAGGTAGGCCGCTGCCAGTTCCAGTTTGGCAGGATCACGGATTTCTCGCCCACGATCGAACAGGCATACGCGGATTTCGCCGCCTTCCAGATTGCATTCGCCGGCGCCATGGCGGGCGCCACGGGAAAAGGTACCACGATAGGTTTCGCCGTCCGCCACCTGAACGCCATAGCCATGGGGCTTGTTGCCCTGATACTCGCCGACGTGACGCTGGCCGTTGCGATACTGGGAATAGCCCTTGCCGGATTTCTGGTCGTCGGCCCAGTTGCCTTTGTAGAAGGAGCCACTGCGGTAGACCAGTTCGCCCTTGCCGTGGCGTTTGCCGTTCTTCCATTCGCCGTCATAGCGATTGCCATTCTGGTACAGCATCTGGCCGGTGCCCGCCATCTCGCCGGCTTCCCACTGTCCTTTGTAGACGTCGCCGTTGGCGAAGCGGAACGAGCCCTGGCCCTGAAAGCGCCCGTCGTGAAACTGGCCGGTGTATTCATCACCTTTCAATGTGGTGTAGCGGCCTTCGCCGTGCGGACGATTGTTGCGCCAGGCACCCTGATAGGTATCGCCGTTGCTGAAACGCCAGGACTGGCCGTCGACCATGGTTTGCGAAAGGGTTTCACTGAAGACAATGCCAGTGGTGAGGGCGATATCACTGGCCAGTGATGACAGCGACAGCAGCAAACATGCGGGAACAACAAGAAAAGTACGAGCCAACGCAAACATCCCTAATCCCTTGAACTGACGGGTTATTGTAATTGTGTTTTTAGCTTGATAAGGCGACTATACGGTGCCGTCCATATGCTCACAACGCCAATTTTGTATTTTGAATGTAAGTAATGTTTACCCCGCCAGAGGCACGGCAGTGGGCGAAAACGGTACGTCGTAACGCTTAAGAAATCCACCCACGCTGATGATGACGCGGGACATGGCGATGAACGAATCCGGAATCTGAACCCGGTCGCGCCGCAGCTTGTCGAGCACCTCTGCCAGGCGATCGGACACGCTGGTCAGGCGCCGGTCTTCTTCGATGAAGCGCTGCGAAATTTCCTCCAGCGTTTCCTGTCGCTCGCAGACAAACCCGGCCTGGCGGAAAAGTTCGCCCAAACGCTCGGGATGCAGTCCCATCAGCCCCATCAGCAGATTGGCGTAACGGGATTTCTGCTCGGCATCCAGCGTGACGATGGCGCCGTAATCCAGCACGGCAATGTCCTCGCTGGGCGTGATCAGGAAATTGCCCGGATGTGGATCAGCGTGGTAGATGCCCAGTTGCGTGATCTGCTGGATGTAGCTGTTGAGTAGCCGCGTCAGAACCGCTTGTGCGCGCTCGGGATGCTGCTGCAGGTAATCGGTGAGGCGCACGCCGTCGATCCACTCCGTCACCATGATGCGCGACGTGCACAGCGGCTCGATGAGGCGGGGAATCCTGATTCCCGGCTGATGCGCCTTGCTGGAAAAGGTCGCGAGGTTCGACGCTTCGCGGGTGAAATCCAGCTCCTCGATGGTCATGTCGATCAGCTGATCCGTCACCTGCTTGATGTCGATTTCCTTCACCAGCGGCGCCAGCAGGCCAGCGAAGGTTTTGAATACGCGGGAATCCTGCTCGAACAGCTGGCGCGCGGTTGGCAGCTGGAATTTCACGGCCACTTCCTCACCGCTGGTGAGACGGGCGCGATGCACCTGCGCAACAGACGCAGTGGCGGCAGGAATGGCGTTGAAGTCTTTGAATTGGCTATCCCAGTCGCGACCCCAGTCCTCCACGATCATGGGATGAATGTCTTCGAAGGGCGCGGGATTGGCGTCGTTCTGCAATCGCTGCAGGGATTGAATGTATTCCAGCGGCAGGATATCGGGTCGACAGCTGAGAAATTGGGCAAACTTGACCCAGATGGCACCATTTTCCTTGCAGAGGGCGCAGATCAGGTCGGCGCTTTCCCGGTGAGTATCCTTCAGCAGCAGCTCGGCCTGTTCGACAGACAGAACTTTGGCGCGACTGCGGTATTTGCGGTAAATCTGTTCGATTGAAAAGGCGGTGCGGGTGACGCCGAAGTAGCGGTCGCGGCCATCGACAATCAGGGCGCGGGCAAAATGCAGGTTGTTTTTCAGAGCATCGAAAGCGCTCATCAGAATCAGCTTTGGCAACAAGGATGGCCCCGACTATAACCAAAACCTGCTGATGCGTCACCGCGTTTTTGTATCATTCTTTGAAGAGGCAATCTTCCACCAGACGATCCACGGCATCGAGAAAATCCATTGAAGGATCAAGCAGTTCGAAGCCGGTGTCATAGAAGTCCCGGTTGGCATCGTTGCGACACCAGCGGCTTTCGGCCTCGAAGTCGACTTCCTTGCTGCCTTCCACCGTGTCGGGCAACACCATGCGCAGGTGATAGCGGGTGTTTGCGGGAATGGCGCTGTCGGACACCACCATGATGCCCTTGGTGCTGATGTCCACCAGATTGCCCACCAGTTGGCCGGTCTTGTGATCGAACACCCGCAGGTAGTAGATCAGGTGGCGCCGCGCGACGGTGCGCTTGTTGTCTTTGGCTGTGGCGTGGGCTTCCATGGGCTCACCTCGGTCTTCGTCGTTTCAGTAAGGTTAGACGAGGAACCCCATTTCTTCCGCAATTAGAGTTACTTATTGTGCCCAGCGTCCCAAAACGTCCACGGCGAACAGCACACTTCCCTTGCTCATGATCACGCCCTTGTCGGTGATCTCGCGCACCTGCAGATCCTCGGTGAAATACTCCCCTTCTTTCAGGCGCTTGCCATTGATGATGATGGAGCGGAAGCGGGGCATGCTGGAGTACATGTGGGAGGAAAAGGTCATGTCGGGAATGCCGGCGCGCTCGTCTGCCGGCAGCTCTTCCAGTTGCGGCATGTAGGCGATGTTGGGTGAGTGCGCGGGATACAGGGGCTCCTCGGGCTCGGCGTACGCTTCCGGGGTTTGTGGTGATACCACGGTCGGTGTCGCCTGCACCGGCGGCCGGGTATCGACCATCACTGTCTGTGGCACTGGCGCAGGGACTTGCGTGAGCTGGGGGGCTGGTACCGATGGCGCGGCCTGCGCGTCGGGTGCCGGGGCGTGGACTGGAGCGGCGACGGATGAAGTTGGGGTCACTTGCTGGGCGGGCGCCTGAACGGTCGGTGCAGGAACCGGCGCTGGTGTCGGGGCGGCAGCAACAGGCACTGGCACCGGTGTCACGGGAACAGGAGATGTCTGCGCAACCGGCGTGGATTGGGGCCCCCTCGCCGGCGCCCAGATGATGGCGACGATAGTGAGGTTGATCACCACCACCGCTGCCGTCACCCAGGGCCAGATGTTGCGGCGCGAAGGCTCGGCGACGTTGTCGTCCTTGTAGCTGTTCAGGTCCGGAACCTTGCCACGCTGGCGTTCCTGCTCGGACTTGCGCAAGGCGTCGAGAATGTAGGACATCAGCTGCCTCCCCTTTCCGCCATCAGCACCGGAATGGTTTCATCCACCCGCCGCGAAAGCTGGATCAATGTGCTGGTGCCCACGATACCGTCGTCGGTTTCGCCCACATGGCGCTGAAAGGCTTTCACCCGTTCGACCAGGGTTTCGTCATAGGTAGAACGCCCCATTTCCGGGTTGGGTTTGCGCTCCCACACATCCAGTTGATACGACAGCCACTTCGACAGCGGCGCGATAGCGCCCGGCTGCAGCGGCCCGTGGTAGGACGGCGGTTTTTTCCAGAGCAGGCTGAAATGGCCGCGCCAGTAACGATCCAGCTCCGTCATGTCCACCTGGGTTTCGGCACCGTTGAGCAGGACAGTGGCCTGGTTGGCATCGAGCGCTTTCAGCACCAGGTACTTCTCGCCACCGTCTTCGGAAAAGAGTTTGAGAATGACCGGCACGCCCAGATGCTTGATGGAGCCCAGGCTGCCCATCCGGCTGAGGCAGGCCAGGCTGGCGGATTCGGCGAACCGGCAGGCGGCGCCATCACGCGGGGGGCTGTATTCCACGCCCCAGGTCTTGAACAGGTCGACGTAGGCGGCACCCTCATCGACGATGCTGGACTGGTTGACCGCGCTACTGAGGGGCAGCGCAGCGGGCACCGCCGGTTCGGCCACAGCAGGCACGGGAACCGGTGTTGCGATGCCGGCCTGAGTCACACTGCCTGGTGCTGGGGCAATGGAGGGTGGCGGCAGCGCCGTAGTCGGCACGGCAGGCGCAGCAGCGTCGGCAACAGCAGTGGCCGCCTGGGAATCTGCCACGGGAATATGATCCCGCGAAAACCAGAACCAGCCTCCCGCCATGGACACCGCCAGCACCAGCACCGCTGCGGCGGCACCGATCGCCCACGGATTGGGGGATTTGGGCGTCATCGTGCTCCAGTGCCGCGTGCCCAGCACTTCGTTGGCGGCCGTGTTGACGATGTTGGTATCGACAACCCGGGTTTCGCGGGAATAGGCGCCCAGCAGTGCGCGATCGCATACCAGATTGATCACGCGGGGAATACCTTTGGTTATCTGGTGCAGCCGGGCGATGGTGGCGGCCGGAAAAATGCTGCGGGGGTCGATGGCACCGGCAATCGCCATCCGGTGGTAGACGTACGGCCCCACTTCCTCGGGCTGCATGGCATTCAGATGAAAGCGTGCCGTAACGCGCTGGGACAGCTGGCGCAACTCCGGCTGGCGAAACATTTCCTGCAACTCCGGCTGACCCAGCAGCACGATCTGCAACAACTTCTTTTCGTGGGTTTCCAGATTGGTGAGCAGGCGTAGCTGCTCGAGTACATCGGCGCTCAGGTTCTGCGCCTCGTCGATGATCAGCACGGTATGACGTCCACCGGCATGCTGACGCAGCAGAAAATTGTTGATGCAGTCCACGTAGTCCTTCACGGACACGCTGTCGTCGATATAGGGAATCGACAGTTCATCGCAGATGGTGGCCAGCAGCTCTTCCACATTGAGCTTGGGATTGAGCACGAACGCCACATCGGTGTCATCCGGAATCTGCTCCAGAAAACAGCGGCAGACCGTGGTTTTACCGGTACCCACCTCTCCCGTGAGCAGAACAAAGCCGCCGTCCCGCCCTACTCCATAGATCAGATGCGCCAGCGCCTCGTGATGCTGCCGGCTCATGTAGAGGTAATGGGGATTGGGCGCAATGGAAAACGGTGTTTCCTTCAGATTGAAAAAGCGTTCGTACATTCAGTTTTGCAATACCAGTTTAGCGGTCACGAGCCCAGGCTCCTTTTCGGCATCAACGGCAATGTTCACAATGATCAGGCCATAGCGGCTTTCCAGTTGATCCAGCCAGCGTACCATCTTGTCGAACGGCACTTTTTCCAGCGACACCCGCAGCTTGTTCTCGGATTCGTTCTCGTAGCGCTTGACCGCAATGCCCATAGGGCCGGCGGTGGACGTGACAATGGTCTGCAGAGGCTGATCCGATTTGGTAACAGCACCACCGCCGCTGCCTGCCTGGCGCGCGATAGATTCGTTTTCCTTCATCCAGCTCATCAGGTTCTGTTGCCCGGCCAGTTTCAGCTGCGAATCGGAGACGGCATTTTTGGCCGGCACGATCAGAATCAGAAACACCAGCGCCAGCACGATCAGCACCCCCACGCCATTTACCAGCAGGCGTTCGTTGTCGGCAAGGCCATCGTAGCGACGCTGCGCGATGTCGATATAGTTCTGCAGGTTCTGCTTCCACTCTGCGCTCATGACCGTTGACTCCGAATTTTCAGACGGGCTTTGACGACACCGGCATCCTGGGCAGCCGACGCGGTTTCAACCAGCAGCGACGATGATTCCAGCCGGCTCTTCAGTGTTTCCAGCTGCGCGAAATCCTTGGCCAGCAAGTCCAGTCGCAGGTCGCCCTGGTTCTCGTCGTAGGAGGCCCGCTGCGGCTTGATGGAATCCTGCATCGCGCGATTCATCTGCTGGATTTGCTGACCGGTGATGGTCATCAGAGCGAGAAACGATTCGCTCTTCTGGCCGCGCTGGAAGTTCTGGATATGCTGCTCCATCTGGCGCTTCACATTCACGATGCGGCGGTCGCTGGGAAACAGGCGCTTGTAGAGCGTGGTGGCTTCTGCTTCCAGGCGCTTGTATTCGCTGTTGAACTTCCACGACTGGGTGTAGAGGAAAGCGGTGTAGGCAATGACGAAGGTGGCGGCCAGTGCGGCCAGAGGTTTCCAGTTATAGGAGGACGGCTTTCTGCGGCCCTTGGCGGTGTAGGCACCCTGGAGGAAATTGCTGGGGCTCTTGCGGGCTGCAGATTGCAGACGGTCGCACAGTACGGGGAAGTAGTCCGACGCGATTTCATCGTACTCCACCACTGTTTCCGAATCAGCGACGGCGGTGTTGATCTGCGTTTTCACCCAGCTCATCAGGTAGTCGTTCAGGTGCTCCTTGCAGAGCAGCACGCGCAGGGTCGCAGGCCTGGGTTGCCAGTGTTCGAACACAGCGGCCAGCACCACCGGCGCGGCGTCGATCTCGATGGCAATGCCGGCCATCTCGCTCTGGCGCAGCAGCAGGTGTTTGCCGTCGGCCAGCAGCGTCCACTCTCCGGTCGCCAGCGGCAGACACAGCATGTCGGGAACGATGGCATCCAGCGGCAGTTGCTGTTCGGCAAACAGGCGCTGGGTCACTTCGATCAGATTGCGCGGCAGACCCAGCACTGGCAGTTCGCCGTTATCACTGCGGGTACCGTGGATCAAGTGGAACTGAGCTACGTCTTGGGCCAGCTGGTCCTCGATCATGTAGGGCAGTGCTTGGGCAATATGGCGCATTTGCTTGGAGGGAATGTTCACCTGGGCGCCCACGGTATGGGCGCCGGAAATCACCAGGTCGATGCCGAAAAGATAGGTCTGGGGCCAGCGCTGATGCACCTCGGCGGCGAACTCGCGAAACGACACGACGGCAGACGCTTGTACTGGGTGATCGGTGGCCGACCAGCACCACTCCACCATCAGGTCATCGAGCATGTCGAGGGGCGCGTCGTCCTGCGCCGCTTCACAAAGCCCAACCCATTGATTCTCATTGACAAAACGTAGATAGACTTTAGTTGTCACGGATATGCCCTAATGGTTTTTGTTTTAATTATACCTAGTTTGTCTGTTTCAGGGGGTCAACGAATTTGCGAAAAATTGTCGTCACCTCGGTAGTCTGATTGGCAGCGCTGTTGGGATTGCCCGCGCCACCGGCTCCAGCGCCAGCACCGCCACCGGCCGGATTCAGTTCCGGCTTCCAGATCACCGACTCTATCAGTACCGGCTTACCGTTGACCACCGCCTTGCCCTTGAGCAGGAAAAACTGGCTTTTGACGTCGAACATGTCAGGTTGCAGGGTGGGTGTTGTGCCACCGCCGCCAGGTGTCGGCGGCGTGATCGGGTTGGGTGTTGCACCACCGGGCTGCGTCGGGGGCGGCGTGGCCGGCGCTCCCTGCAACGCGGTGAAGAGGGCATTGAAGTCCGTATACTGGTTTTTGACGGCATCCAGCTTCTGGCCAACCTTAAGGGGCCGCAGTTTGTCAAAAGCCTCCACCTCCGCCATATCGAAACCAAGCTGAACCAGAAAATTCTTGTCAGCGGTATACAGATTGATCTTGGCGTTCAGCGGCAGAAAGCTCAGTTTGTCTTCCATATAGGACAGCGCCTGCGGTGTGAAACCTTCGATCAACAGCAATTCCGACGGGTCGTAGATCACTTGATTGGCAGCGCGATAGGGGCGTTCCTTGCGGAAGTATTCATCGTCCTCCATGCCATCAAACCCGGTGGTGTCCTGGTCGATGTCGATCCAGTCGATGGTGCGATCCAGCAGCATTTGCGTGGTAACACCCTCGGGAAAGGCTTCCGGATGATCCTGCATGACCTTGTCCAGAATGGCTTTGAACACGCTGCGGAATTTGGCCTGGCGATTGGGATCGGTATCCATCATTGAGTTGACGTTGAAGCGGCCCTGCAGATCGATCAGCCTGCCCTCGATGATGCCGATGCCGCCTGGGATCGGGAACATGCCGCCCTTGTTCCATTCTTCACCCCAGTGATCGGAGATTTCGGCATTGTTGCTGCGGAAATCGCGATCATCCTCCTCCCGGTCTGTGCGCAGAGCTTTGAGTCCCAACTCCTCGGCGGCCGTCAGGTAATTCCCCGCCATATCACGCGCCAGAAACGCTCCGGTTCGCAGTATGTCCATCTGCTGGCGATAGGCAATCTCGGTGGCGATCAGCGCAGCCACGGCCACCATCAGCATGACGGTGACCAATACGGTGCCTTTCTGGGCCATCATTGTTCGCGCAATGGGTGTCGTCACTTGAACACGTACTCCGCGCCGGATGCCACCATGAACGAACGGTAAATCGCCCCCATATCGTCGGTGGTGACGGTGATCTCGATGGCATTGGGCAGGATCTGCTCCTGCCGCGCCGGATAAAGGCTGGCACCTGCAGGAGCCGATGTGCGCAACGCTGTGGGTGGCCATTCGTCGTGCATGCCGTTCACGGGATCGTTGCTGTCGGCCAGGTTTTTATAGATGAATTTGAAGCGCAGTTCCGACACACCCTCCAGCAATACGCTGCGAACCGGCTGATCCTGCACGGGACGATCCAGGGTGCGCCAATAGGCCCGCATCAGTTTTCCATCTTCCAGGTAGTAGAACACCCGCTGCAACTCCGAGCGCGGATGCTGGGTGAAGAAACTGGAGCGCGACCAGCCGGTGCGGGTGAACTTGAATTCTGCTCCTTCGACATAATCCAGTGCGTATTCCTTGTCGCCGTTCTCATCGCGCACCGGTCGCGGATAGATCTGCTGCAGATCCTGGGCGATGCGGTTGAAGGCAGACTGATATTGTTTGAGCCGCAGTGAGGAGCGATCGGTGACTTCCTTCGCCTTCTGCACGTTGTCGAACGCAACGAACATGCTGGCGGCCATGACGGCAAAAATGGCGAGCGCGATCAGCAGCTCGATCAGCGTCAAGCCCTGTTGGTGCGAGCGTCTAGCGCGCAACACTGACGAATGTGTCGACGGACGCATAGTAATATCGTTCCTTGTTGATCTCTTCGCCGGCGCTCACCACCAGTTGCTTGAAGTTCCGGTCTGCTGTATCCACCAGCTGAATCCGCACGATCCACTCCCGCGGCTTGTCGGTGCCACCGAAATTGACCTTCTCGATTTTTTCCTTCTCGCTGGGAATGTTGCGGGTGGTCAGAATGCCCACCAGATGGTTGCTGGCAAGCCAGTGTGCCAGCGTACGGTTCTGCAGGTTGGTGAGGTTGCGGGTATTCCCGTTCATGGCAGACATGAGCGCCGACATGGCCACCGCGAAGATGGCGAGCGCGATCATCACTTCGATCAGGGTAAAGCCTCTAGAATTCTTCATCATCGCCAATCCATAAACGTCCGGTTTCATCACCGGAAAGCTTGACCATGATATTGCTGTCTTCCTTCAGGTAGATCTCCAGCACGAACGGCGTCATTTCGTTGCTGGGACTGATGAAGATGGCGGGCCTGATCCTGTCGTCGTTATCGAATTTCGAGGGCTCGTTCTTGCCCGATGCGTCCTTCTTGCCGCCGGTGATGTCCACCATCTGGTCGTCCACTTCCAGCACGATTTCGTAGTCTTCCGACAGCTCATAGGGACGCAGCTCGTGATCATCCTCGATCGGCAGCCACTCGGGCTCGATACGGGTGGTCGGCGCATTCGGGGAGGATGGGGATGCGGGACTGCCCGGACTGGCGCTACCAATTCCCAGGTCAGTGGAGGTCAGCTCGCTTTGCTGAGTGGAACCCTGGCCGCCTTCGGGAATCGCATAACGGGCAAAGCTGTAACTGTATTCGGTAATCACAATACCGATGTCCTGGCGGCCGAACAGCGCTTCGTCCTGCGCCATTTCAATCACCGCCAGCAGACGCTGCGCCTCACGGTTCAGATCCTTCTGCGGATCGGATGTGACGATGTTCATCACGATCAGCCCGGACATGATGCCAATGATGGTCACCACCACCATGAGTTCGATGAGCGTGAAACCCCGGTGATGGCGTGGCGCAGTGTGCATGGAGGGTGTTAGAGGTCGTGAATGGAAATGTCAGCGCCCATGCCTTCGCCGCCCTCGGCACCGTCACCGCCCAGCGAGTACAGATCGAAAGGTCCGTTGGCGCCGGGGCTGATGTAGACGTAGGGGTTGTCCCACTTGTCGAGGGGCACCTTGGACAGGTAACCGCCTTCGGGCCAGTTACGGGCGGTATCCGGCTTGACCACAAGCGCCTCCAGCCCCTGTTCGGTGGAGGGATAGCGGTAGTTGTCGAGCTTGTACAGATCCAGCGCCTGCTTGATGGACTGCAGATCAGATTTGGTTGCAGTCACCAGCGCCTTGTCGGTATTGCCCGCCACGTTCACGACCACCAGCGTTGCCAGAATGCCCAGAATGGCGACCACGATCATGACTTCGATCAGGGTGAAACCCTGTTGACGCAGGGCGGTATGAGTTTTCACAGCTTTCATTGTGTTGATTTTCCTTTTGGTTGAAACGTTATCCGACAAGGGAATTCATGCTCAGGATCGGCATCATGATCGACAGCACGATCAGCATCACCACCCCGCCCATCACGACCAGCATCAGGGGTTCGAACAGGGCGACGATGGTGTCGATCAGATCTTCCAGTTCCCGCTCCTGGTTGCTGGCCGCGCGAGCCAGCATGGAATCCAGCTCACCACTGTTTTCGCCGCTGGCGATCATCTGCATCATCATGGGCGGAAAATGACCAGAACCATCCAGCGCGTTGAACAGGGAACTGCCTTCCTTGAGTTTGACCGCGCCATCCATGACTGATTCCCGGATGCAGACGTTGCTGGCCACCTGACCGGCGATTCGCATGGCTTCCACCAGGGGAACGCCGCTGCGGGACAGGATGCTGAGGGTGCTGGCCACGCGGGACGAATCGAGGCCCCG
The DNA here is from genome assembly GCA_020062665.1 of Pseudomonadales bacterium. Lineage (GTDB taxonomy): Bacteria > Pseudomonadota > Gammaproteobacteria > Pseudomonadales > Ketobacteraceae > Ch67. The sequence continues at coordinate 7,327 of JAGUVW010000090.1, read as the reverse complement.
GTTGATCTTGCCGAGCAGCGGCGCTTTCAGCGTCCAGGCGTCGAAGCGTTTACGGAAATCCGCATTCTTCAGCGCCCGCTTGAAACCGAAAAAGGCCGCCACGATGACCACACCCAGTAGCCACCACCAGCTTTGCAGGAATTCGCTGGTGCCGATCAGGATGCGGGTAATCAGCGGCAGCTCCTGCTTGGAGTTTTCGAACACGGCGACGATCTTGGGCACCACGAAGGTCAGCATGCCCACTACGATTACAAAGGCAAAAAATGTCAGGACGATGGGATAGATCATCGCGCCCTGCACTTTCTTGAGGGTGCGATAACGGGATTCGGTGTATTCCGCCAGCTGTTCCAGCACCAGATCCAGGTGTCCGGAATGCTCACCCGCCGCCACGGTGGCACGGTACAGTTCCGGGAACGACTGGGGGAATTCCTGCAGGCTCGATGCCAGTGAATGGCCCTCCACCACCTTGGAGCGGATGGCCAGCACCATGCTTTTGACCTTGGGTTTTTCCTGCTGCTTGGCCAGGGCTTTGAGGGCTTCCTCCAGCGGCAGACCGGCGCTGAGCAAGGTGGCCATCTGGCGAGTGATCAATGCAAGGTCGGAGGCGCTGATGGAGACACGCCCGAGGGTGACAATCTTGCCGGTCTGCTCCTTGGCTTTCTGGGCGTTCGTTTCCACCGACAGGGGAACCAGCCCCTGCTCTTTCAGCTGCTGGCGTACCTGGCGGGGACTGTCACCTTCCAGAACGCCTTTCTTCTGCTTGCCCTTGGCATCCAGTGCCACATAGTCGAATGCGGGCACCGATTATTCCTCGCGCGTTACACGCAGCACTTCTTCCACCGTGGTGGCGCCTTCCAGAATCTTGCGACGACCGTCGTCGCGGATGCTGGGGCCAAATTTGCGAGCATGACGGGTCATCGCCTGCTCGCCGGTGTTGTTGTGGATCAGCGTGCGCATTTCCTCGTCGATCACCACCAGCTCGTAAATACCGGTCCGGCCGCTGTAGCCGAGGTTGTTGCAGTGTTCGCAGCCGTTGGCGTGAAACAGTTGCGGACGATTGACCTTGTCGAAATTGAACAGCTCGCATTCCTTGTCGTCGGGTGTGTACGGCGTCTTGCAGTGTTTGCAGAGCACGCGCACCAGACGCTGGGCCAGCAGACCCAGCAAGCTCGATGAAATGAGGAAGGACTCGATGCCCATGTCCATCAGACGGGTAACGGCGCCGATGGCAGTATTGGTGTGCAAAGTAGATAGTACAAGGTGACCGGTCAGCGATGCCTGCACGGCGATCTCGGCGGTTTCCTTGTCGCGGATCTCGCCTACCATCACCACGTCGGGATCCTGACGCAGCATGGCGCGCAGGCCACGGGCGAAGGTCATTTCCACCTTGGTGTTCACCTGGGTCTGGCCGATACCTTCCAGCTGGTATTCGATCGGGTCTTCCACTGTCAGGATGTTGCGCGAATGATCATTCAGCTGGGACAGTGCCGCGTACAGGGTGGTGGTTTTACCGGAACCGGTGGGGCCTGTTACCAGAATGATGCCGTGGGGCTTGTTGATGATGTCGGTCATGCGGGCAAGATCGTGGGGATTCATGCCCAGGTGAGTCAGGTTGAGGCGCCCGGCCTGCTTGTCGAGCAGACGCAGCACTACGCGCTCACCGGCGTTGCTGGGCATGGTGGATACCCGCACGTCGATCTCGCGGCCACCGACGCGGATGGAAATCCGGCCGTCCTGGGGCACCCGCTTTTCGGCGATGTCCAGCTTCGCCATAACCTTGATCCGTGACACCAGCAGCGGCGCCAGCTGGCGCTTGGGCTGCACCACTTCACGCAGCACACCGTCCACCCGGAAGCGCACCACCAGGCGTTTTTCAAAGGTTTCGATGTGAATATCGGAGGCGTTCAGTTTGACCGCTTCGGTCAGCAGCGCGTTGATCAGGCGGATGATGGGCGCGTCGTCTTCCTGCTCCATCAGATCCTCGGTTTCCGGCACCGAGTTGGCCAGGCTGGCCAGATCCATGTCGTCGCCCAACCCTTCCACCATCTGCATGGCGTCGTTGGAATTGTTTTCGTAGGCTTTGGAGAGGCGGCGTTCAAATTCTGCTTCGTTGACTTCATTGAACTGGATGGGCATGCCCAGGTAGCGACGGATCTCCACGATGGTGGCCGGGGTCATGCCGGGCTTGTAGGCCACCATGGCGTCCACATCGCCGATCTGTTCGATGACCACGCCGTGGCGCTTGGCAAAGGAGAACGGCAACCGCTTGCGAAAGCGGGAGTCCGGCCCGGCTGATCCGGATTCAACTGCAACGGAGTCTGTCATGGTGAACCTTGCCCTTTATTGATTGTGCTGCAACGGCGTCCTGCACGAGCGCTTGTTGTTATCGGGGTGACTGGTAATGATGCCTATGCCGCCCGAAATTGGCAATTGGCCTTAAGTGTTTAATTCTGCGTCGCTTTTGCCTGCGCCGGTGAAGCGGTTGCAGGGTTGAACAGGCGCCGCTCCAACTCTTCGACCAGTCCCTTGGCATTAAGATACGCCACGTGGATTTCTTTTTCGGGACAGAAATCAGGCATTTCCAGCGCCGAACGGGTCATGCCTTTCACCTGACCCCGCGCTGCATTGCGTTGGGCGGTGTCGGCGCACACCATCAGCTGGCGGTATTCCCGATAGGCGTCCTGGTATTGCTGGTACAGCTGCTGCACCTCGGCGATGGTGCTGGCACAGTCTTCGCTTGGGCAGCGCACGGCGATGTCCTGCTTTTCCAGTTCCTGCACCAGCTGATCCGGGATATTGATAATGGAACCCGCGCTTCCGTCACTGGCAGCAGGAACGGGGTAACAGCGATGGGTGGCTTCTGGCGCAAAAAAATGCTGCCGAACGGGCGACGGGGGTGCCGAGCCCAGATCAGTCAGACTGTAGCGCTGTAGCGTCACGGTGCCGGCATGAAGCCAGCGCCCCTGCCTGCCCTCATAGGCATTCGGACAGGCGGCAGTGCCGAAATGTTCCATCAGCGCAGGATTGAAATGTTCGAAACCGGGGAACAGCGCGGAAAAGCGCTGCAGGTTGGGGCCGGTCTGGGTTTGCTGCCATTGCTGGCGGGCTACCCGCTGCTGGTAGGGGCTCTGCTCGGGATTGCCCGCCACTTCCCCGGCGCCGTAGGCCACCGCGCGGGCGACGTATTCTGCGGGATGCTGTTCTTCCAGACATTGATGGCGGAACTGTTCCAGCCGGGCGGCAATGGCATCGCACTGCCCCGCTTCGGTCTGGGCAACTTTGCAGGCCTGCAGCTGGCCGGATTTCTGTGCGACCCGCGCCAGGCAGACTTCCACCTCATGGGCTGCGATGGTGTCAGGCAAAACGACAAGAACAAGGCTCAACAGGATGTGAAAAACAGGCAAGCGTCGCATGGCAGCATAATTTCGCAACAGGTTTGGTAATACTATAGTCGGCTGCGGCGCGGATTCCTGAAGCGCTCGCTGCGCGCATGTTATACTTCTTAAGTATTGATTTTCGTCTGGATTTTGAAACGGGAGCATACCGATGGGTAACGGAACCATTTTGGTGACGGGTGGAGCGGGTTATATCGGCAGTCATGTGGTTCGGCAGTTGGGGGAACGGGGGGAGTCGGTGGTTGTGCTGGACAATCTGTCTACCGGCTTTCGCGACGCGGTGCTGCACGGCACGCTGGTGGAAGGCGACACCGGTGACATGGCGCTGGTATCCCGCATTCTCAAGGATCATCAGGTTGATACGGTGATGCATTTCGCAGCCCACACCATCGTGCCGGAATCCGTTTCGAATCCTCTCAAGTATTACCGCAACAATACCGCCAACACCCGCAACCTGCTGGAATGTTGCCAGAACGCCGGCATCCAGCATTTTGTATTTTCCTCGACGGCGGCGGTGTATGGCGAGCCGGCTGACCCGAACATCACCGAAGCGTCCCCCACTCAGCCGATCAATCCCTACGGCATGTCCAAGCTGATGAGCGAGATCATGCTGCGGGATCTGGCGGCGGCCTGCCCGATGCGGCATGTGATTCTGCGTTATTTCAACGTGGCGGGTTGCGATCCCCAGGGCCGTATCGGCCAGAGCACCGCCAAGGCCACGCTGCTCACCAAGGTGGCGGTGGAAGCCGCCGTGGGCAAGCGTTCCCAGGTGAGCATCTTCGGCACTGATTACCCGACGCCCGATGGCACCGGTATCCGCGATTACATTCATGTGGAAGACCTGGCCAGCGCGCACCTGAAGGCGCTGGACTATCTGCGCAAGGGTGGCGCGTCCGTGACGCTGAATGCGGGCTACGGCCACGGTTACAGTGTGCGCGAAGTGCTGGACATGGTGGGCAAGGTCAACGGATCACCGTTGAAGATCGTTGAGGAAGGCCGCCGCGCGGGCGATCCGGCCGCTCTGATCGCCATCGCCGGCAAGATTCGTGAGGTGCTGGGCTGGGAACCTCGTTACGACAACCTGGAAGAAATCGTGCGCTCTGCGTTGCAGTGGGAGCGCAAGTTGCTGGCCAAGAACAGCTGATCGATGCTGGACGACTTTTTTCAGCCGCCGCTGCATTTCAAGGTCGCCGAGCCCTGGATGTGGGAGACGCCGGTTTCACCCGCGGAAGAAACGCTGGTGGAACGGGCCGTGGACAAGCGCAAGCGGGAATTCCGCGCCGGACGCAACGCCGCCCACAGCCTGTTCAACCAGCTCGGCATCAACCATCCCCACCTGCTCAAAGCGACCCAGCGCGAACCGGCCTGGCCGGCGGGCTGGGTGGGCAGCATCAGCCATACTCAAGGTATTTGCGTGGTGGTGCTGGCGTCCACCTGCCATGCCGCCAGCGTGGGGCTGGATGTGGAACAGGCCACACCGCTCAATCCGGATCTGCGGGACATGATCTGCCGGCCGGAGGAACTCGCCCAGATCAGCCGTCTGCGCGCGGAACACGGCGCGGCCCTGGCCTATGAAAAGCTGATTTTCAGCGCCAAGGAGTCGGTGCACAAAGCCTACTTTCCGCTGAATCACCATACTCTGGATTTTCTGGATGCGCGGATTGATCTGGAATGGAGCAGTCAGTCCTTTGTTGCGAGTATCCTGAATCCTGAGCCGGCACCGAAACACCCCGTCGCCCGTTTTGAAGGCCGATTCCTGTTCCATCAGGACTGGATTTTCACGCTGATCGTGAACACGGCACCTAAATCCCCCGGCTGAAAGCTTCCTCATTGGAGATGTTCATGGACACATCCACGTTTCAATTCTGCTCCGGGCCGGTTCTGGCGGATGCTGCGCGGGTTGAAGGTCTGCACCTGCACCGGAAACGGCTCGAGGGCATCGGGCTGAAAGGGTTGTTCGCGCAAGATCCCGATCGTTTCGAGCGCATGCATGTGAAGGCTGCCGACTTGCTGCTGGATTACTCCAAGAATCTGCTGGACGACGCGGCACTGCAGGATCTGCTGGCACTGGCCGAGGCAGCGGGATTGCAACAGGCCATTCCGGCACTGCTGGACGGCGCTCCGCTGAATCACACGGAAAAAAGAATGGCGTTGCACACGGCGTTGCGTCTGCGCAATGACGAGTTGCCCTCTTCCATCGCCAGCGAGGTGGTCGCAGTGCGCGAGCGGATGCTGGCGACGGCCGATCGCATTCGCGCAGGACAGTGGCGGGGACACACCGGCAAGGTCATCAATACCATCGTCAATATCGGCGTGGGCGGTTCCGACCTGGGGCCGATGATGGCAGTGCATGCGCTGCAGGATTTCGCAGCGAACGATATCACCCTGCACTTCGTTTCCAATATCGATCCTGCCCATATCAGCCAGACGCTGGCGCAATGCCATCCGGACACCACGCTATTCATCGTCGCATCGAAAACCTTCACCACCCTGGAAACCCTGGCCAATGCCAATGCCGCACGCGAATGGCTTCTGTCCGCATTGCAGGATGAGCAGGCGGTGTCGCGGCATTTTCTGGCGGTGTCCGTGAATCTGGATGCCACCTCCCGCTTCGGTATCGCGCAGGAGAATGTATTCCCCATGTGGGACTGGGTGGGCGGGCGCTATTCGTTGTGGTCGTCCATTGGCATGAGTATCGCCATTGCCATTGGCTCGACTCAGTTTCGCGCGTTCTTGGACGGCGGGCGCGCCATGGATCAGCACTTCCGCACAGCGCCGCTGGCGGCCAACATGCCCGTGCTGCTGGGATTGCTCGGCGTCTGGCACGTGAATGTGCTGCAGGCGCAGAGTCAGGCCATCATCGCGTACGACCAGAATCTGCTGCACTTCCCCACTTATCTGCAGCAGCTGGACATGGAAAGCAACGGCAAGTCGGTACAGCGCAATGGCCAGCCCGTTACCTGGCAGACCGGCGCGGTGTTATGGGGCGGCGTTGGCACCAATACACAGCATTCTTTTCACCAGCTGTTCCATCAGGGCACGCCGCTGGTGCCGGTGGATTTTCTGGTGGCGACGAACAGCCATCACCCACACGCGCAGCAGCAGGCCCAGCTGTTCTCGAACTGTCTGGCGCAGAGTCAGGCGATGATGCTGGGGCGGGATCTGGCGTCCGTGCAGGCAGAGATGCGTTCAAAAAACGTCGACGAAGCCACCATCGCTGCCGTGGCGCCCCATCGGGTGATTCCAGGCGACAAGCCCAGCAACACGATCGTGTATCAGACGATATCGCCGGCGGTACTGGGCGCACTGATTGCATTGTACGAGCACAAGGTATTCGTGCAGTCCGTCATCTGGAACATCAATCCGTTCGATCAGTGGGGCGTGGAGCTGGGCAAGCAGATGAGCAATGACATTCTGGATGCCATGCAGGCGCCGGACAAAATAAAACGCCTGGATGCTTCCACCCAGGCGCTGGTGAATCTGTTTCTGAAAGGGCAGCGCTGACTGCCCTTCCCCGTCAATCAGAGTTTGCCCTGCTTGTAATACTCGTTGTACATGAAGTTGGTGGCGTCGACGAAACCGTCGATGCTGCCGCAGTCATAACGCTTGCCGCGATACTTGTATGCCATGACGCAGCCATCCTTCGCCTGTTGCAGCAGCGCGTCGGTGATCTGGATCTCGCCATTTGCGCCGGGCGGTGTGCGCTCCAGAATGTCGAAGATATCCGGTGTCAGAATGTAACGGCCGATGATGGCCAGGTTGGAAGGCGCCTTGTCGGCGGGCGGCTTTTCCACCATGTCGGTGACGCGGTACAGCCCTTCCTTAATGTTCTCGCCGGCGATCACACCATAGCGGGAAATGTCCGCCATCGGCACTTCTTCAATCGCCACAATGCTGCAGCGGAACTGCTTGTAGAGTTTCACCATCTGGGT
>JAGUVW010000076.1 GCA_020062665.1 Pseudomonadales bacterium | reverse complement strand
TGTTGGAGCGATTACCAACACAGCGGGCTTCCATGATCAATGAACTGCTACCGCACAACTGGAAGCCAGCTGACAAGGTGTGATGGGCGGACGCTTACAGCCTTCGGGGCTTTCTGCCAGCATTTTGTTGATTTGCTCTTGAATGTCTTCCACGTCATCGCAAGCATTGATCCAAATGCCGTGCAATTTGCCGTTGTTGTACGCTGCAAGGTCTGCCACATAGATTTTGATTTCTGCGTTCATAGTCTTTGCCCTTTTCGTTCGCTGTTGAGGTTCTGCGCTTTGCATCGCGCATGAACCTCTGGCGACTAGGCCGACTAGGCGGAGGTGAAAGAATCCAGAAAAATTGCGGAGGGTCTAGCTCCGCTGGAAACCGTCATTTTTCTTGATTCTGAGGGGGCGCAGCGCCCCTTGATTTCTTTCCCCTTTGCTTTGGCGCTGCGAATAGCAGTGCGTTTGAAACCCTCTTCGCAGAAGAGCCAATGTCTCTCGGCGTTTTCGCCGTTTGAATCCTGTTTTTTGTTTCTATTGATCCGTCCTTTTTTGAAGTCAGCGAAAAGCTGCCCTTTCTTTGCTTGCCCGTAACACGGGCTTTTTAATTCCTGCAAGTGGCAAGCACTCCTCCTGCTGGCGCTTACAGCCATGACGGTGCAGTTCAAAAGCCTCGCGTTTCCTCCAGTCGCATGAAAGGCCGCAATTTCGCGGCCTCCGACAAAGGAGGACAACATGAAACTGATTACACGATTTGAACTGGCATCAAAAAGCACACGCGAATTGCATGTGCTCTATCGGGAGGTGTTTAACGCGCTGGTTCGCAGCGAACGAGAAACGGCAGAACGCAGAAACTGCCTTGCATCACTGGAGAACATTCAGAATGAGCTGGCTTCAAGAGCGTTATACTCACTAACACAATTACAGTCCTGACAGCCTCTTCCATACCTCTCTATAATCTTCTCCAGACATTGAGGCAGATTGCGGCTTCAATCTTTCCCAATCAGATGCCTGCAATGATTTTAAATACTGACTCGCCGCGCTAGGCGTGAACTGATCGCCTGAACACCTGCTCCTAAATTCAGAACCTGTGGCTTCCGCTACACTACGAGGCACAGAGTTCATCCTCATAAGCACAGCTTCTTCAGTTTTTACGCCATGATAAATCATGGCGGGTATATTATTTAATTTTCTCTTTTCGTCCTCACTCATGCTTTCAAAATCAATGCCCGAAGTGGGCATTTTACTCAAAGCAGACATCCCCCAAGCGGCATTGTTCGCTAGGTCTCTGTATACAGCCTTGCAAGCCTTCGATACTTTAGTTGTAAAATCGTCACCTTCAAAAAACGAATCTGCAATTTCTGCCAAACTTTTTCCTGACACCCAGGCTTGCGTAATATCTGCTAATTTTCGAAAACCAACCCCATCACCTGTCAATTCTTCCAAGCTTGATTTAAGCTGAGGAACTTTCATCATAATGCCCATAAGGTCTGGCAACGCAGAGCTAGCACTGTCTCCAAATAGGCTGGATGGGCTCCAGCTTTCGGCTGATAAATTATTTTCCAGTCTTCCCATTTCCAGAAGAGCTGCTCGCACCCCTTCAGGTGAAAACCCTGTCGCGTCCGCAAGCGTGGCATTTTCTGGATGTTCTGCTAAAACCCTAACATAACCTCTAGTAGCCTCTAAAAGAGCCTCAGCCTTCTGAAGAGACTCCACGTCATTTTTGGAACGCAAAACACCAAAGCCAAATGTGTTGCGTAATGTCTGCTCCGCTTCGCTAATTACAACATCCAAATTACGCTTTTCATTCCACAAGTGAGCGATATAGCTTCGAAAGTCAGCCCACTGATCTTGCATAATAAGCGCCGAGAGATTGTTTAATTGACCACTCTCAAACAAATCGTCAAGCAAGGACTCTAGACGTGAAATCAACTCACCAGCGGCATCGCTAACATACTGCCTAATAGCGTTTGGATCGGTTCCTGCCGCGATCCCAACGACACCGACACTATCTTGACCTATTCGTCCTGCTCGCCCAGCTAAATTCCAAAAAGCACGATGTGACATTTGGATGCCGTATGGATATTTCGTTGTTGCCAAAAAAACTGAGGAAACTGGGAAATTAAGACCTTGTGCGATAGTTGTCGTCGCACACATCACGCGAACGTGCCCTGACTCTGTTAACCACTCGATAAGCGATAATGCTTCTGCTGGCAAACCGGCATGATGGACTACGACGCCTTTAGCCAACATATCAATCAGCTCGAAATTTTCACTAATCTCAGTTGCTAAGAACCTCTGAACGAGCGCAACATCGTCAGGTATTTTATCGTAAGGCTCCAGCTCCGCTGCGACTTTTCTGGCAATACTCCATACATCTGGAATTTTTTGAGCTATCGCTATACTTGTCCCTCTTTTTGAAAAAGATTTGGCCATAGCAACTGCTTGTGCAGAAAGATTATTCCGAACAGTTGAGTAACTAAGTGAGCTAAGAGGCCTAACGCCATCCACCTCATGAATACCACGCAAGTTAATGGTTCTTTGGGTGGTTATAAGAGCCTCAAAATTAAGACGCCAATCTCCCTTTCTTTCGCCGCGACTTAAATCAAAAGGAATAACTTTAAACATCCCCACCAATCGTTCGTTTGGCTGCCAAGCTGTCGTGCCTAAGCTAATTGTTTTTCCTCTATCGCCTGCCAGCCACTGAGCCAAGTCCTCGGGGTTTGGAACGAATGGCATCATTAACAAGAAATTTGCTCGCGAAACTTCTTGTTTTATCGTTGCCAAAAGAAGCTCAATTCGCAGACCTCTCTGCTCATCCTCAATATTGTGGGCTTCATCCATTACCACCAAAGCCAAAGGACGTGTGATCTTTTTGTTGCGGATGATGAGCTGCAATTTCTCAGGCGTTGCCACTAGAACCTGAAAAGCTCTCTGTTCAGAGAGAAGAGATTCTTCAAACGCATCAATCTCTATTGCGCCAGACAACTGTTCGACACGAATATTTAATGGTTCAAAATCGGAACGTAATCTACGTGTAATTTGAGACACAAGTGCTCTTGTTGGCGCAACATAAGCAACCCAGCCATTGTCTTGATCAAACTGGTTCAATGCTTGAAGCATTCGGAACTGAGACAATTGGGTTTTTCCGCCGGAGGTGGGCATATTAACCACAATTGCTCGACTAGCCTGGTCTAACAATCCTTTTTCCTGTAATGCTGCTCTTTGGGGCGGCAATAGTTCAAACATGCCTTGATGCTTTGTAATGTTATTTACAAAACGCGTCACTCTGGAATTTACAGTGTGAGCGACCCACCACAACGAGCCTTCGGCCATCTTACGACTTGCAAGGTGTAGCCAGTTAAGCACCATTTCTAGCTTAATATCGCGACAACCTTTTGCTGCTTTAATCGCTGCCTCAAAATGTTGGTCAAGCTCAGAATCAATGGCGACAGGCTCTCCTTGCAGCATATAAACAGCCAGCCGCTCAGTTGCCTTGGCAAAATGATATAGCGCTATTAATCTCAGAGCGATTGCTCTTCCTTCAACACCTGATCGCTCTTCGATAATTTGTGATTCAAACTTAGACTGATCGCGTCTTAAGCCGATAATGATTTCAGAAATCTGATCTAAATCATCCCAGCTATTTTTCCGAAGCAATCTAATCCAGCAGTCGAATAAGCGATATAACAATCGCTTGTCCCACGTTGCATCAGCGACTGAAGGAACTTTAACTGCCTGCGATAAATCACTAAACCAACGTCTTAAATCCGTCCATCGCTCACCGCAATATGACAAACCAGCAAGGTGCAACACATGAAATATTCTAGAATCATCCTGAGATGGAATTGGCAAAACACGATATAGACCAAACGCTTTATAGGCTCCGGCCTGGGCTTGACTTTTTAATGCCTCATTGGCAGCGCCTTGAGAAGAATGCAAAACAGCAGAGAGACCCTCTATGGCTGCCATTTCATAGGCAATGGCAACTTTCTCAATATCGCCATCAGAAACGCTTGAAAATTCTGAATGCTCCAGGATTTTCCCTAGTGACGATTTAACCAATCTCTCGTCCGCAGCTTCAAGCACACTTATGCGGCTCTCACTTGGTATTGCTTGCACTGCCCAATGCTGCTCAATTAGCTCCAAAGCCTGCAAGGTAAGTGTCATTGCCCACCTCCATTGATAGCAACTCGCGATTTAGCTTGCAGTTTTGCAATGGAGTTAACAGGTAAATACAAGGCATAGAGCGAGATAGTCATAGCCGATGGGCAAATTTTTGCCAGAGATTTTGCTCTGTGTGAAAGATCAGATTCATTAGGAGTAACGTCACGAACAAGAACACCGAAGATCGCAATATCTGTATAGCCAGAGCCTAAAAATCGCTTTGTTGCACTTTTATACATGTGTTGCCAATCGGCATTTGCAGCATGATGTCCAAGGTACAATACTAAACTCTGCTTCGTGGGGAACGAATTTACTAATCCCTCAAGTTGATTTTTAAGACCTGTTCGACCATACATTACGTTAGGAGGATAGTTTTCATCATTTGAGGTTTTCACTTCACCAAATGCGAACCTGTATGGCTCTAATTCATCGTTAACAATTTGAAAGCCTGTCAGGTCTGCACCTGCTGGACTTGCTTCAGGGTTTTTCAGATCGCGGCTGGTAGGCCATGGGAAAATACATTTATCTTTATCTGAAACATAGGCCTCCGCGAGAGCTTCACCAATTAACCAATCTTCGGGGTCATGCCGAACGTCAAGTAACTGACTGAGCCTTTCCTGCTCAAAATCGGTCGTTGCTACACCACTAAGCAGGTCACTTAATTCGGAGGCTCCTCTAACATCAATCAACAACTCCTTTACTGAGCCACAAATTGCCTCATCAAGCTGCTCCTCAGTAAATTCAACACCACATGCAATAACAGGGCTGCTGCTAATGGCGTAACTGGTGGCTACCTGGGGCATTGTCATTTGTATAATTCCTTTTAGCTTTTCCGGTTACTCATTTCGAGATCAACCATATCTTAAGCGCAACCAAACATTGCATTGCTTCGAGAAGCTATCAGCAAATGTTTGTATACGGCTTCAGTCTTTTCATCAACCTCTTGTGGCGCAAAGCTCTCCGGCAATCCGGTTTTGTCATCCCATAGAAAATTTTTGATCTTCACTTTTATGTCGTCCCTTGTGCCTTGCTTGGCGGCAAAGTCCTGAACCCGCGCAAGCTCTGCTTTCAGCGTCGCATAAAGGCCTTCGGCGACCTTCTTAATCCTGTCAATTTCTTGCTTTTTAAGATTGGGCTTGAGCAGCAAGTCAAACAACGCCAGAGATTCTTCCGACAAACCTTCCTTAACAGCGCGCTGTTCTTCTTCGCTCAGTGCATCCACCAGCTTGAGCAAGGCTTCAAATGTGGCCTCAATAGTCACGCGATCTTTCTCGTTGTTGTATTCCTCAACGATTTCTTCGTAGTGCTTCTGGAAATCCGTGCGCGTTGGATTCTGCATGAGCATTTTCAGCAGCTTCTTCTCGATAACTTCCTTCAGGCTTTGTACGGTTGTGTTTTTGGCGGGCGAGCGTTCAAATTCCTTCCGCAGGCGCTCGAAGTCGATCTTGCTAATGTCGTAGAGTTTCGTGGGTTCTTTCACGCCACTGCTGGGCTCTATGCTTTCTTCAATAATCGCGTGCAGCTCGCGCATAATGTCGGAGATGTCGGCCTTCTCCACATCTTTCTGCAAGCTCTTATAGATGATGTTGATCGCATCACAGGGAGCGCGGTAGTTGTTGATCGCTTTTATGGTTATGCAGGCCTTGAATTTTTTGAAGACTTCGCGGCAAATAATTTCAAAACGTTTGCGCGTTTCATCGTTTTGATTGACGACTTCCTTCGCATCAATAATTGCCTTGTTTCGTTCAAAGCCAGTCTTCTCAAGAACATCTTCTAGCCTGAAGTTCTTTGCGTTCAAAAACGCGCGCACCGCCTCAATAGCTTCTTCAAGGTCAGCCAGTAATTCTTCTTCAGGTCTTACTGGGTCAAGCTCTGGTGGTGGGTCGCCTATGGTCTCGTCATCACCTGTATGACCGGCGAAAGTCGCAAGCGCTTTACGCAAGTTTTTCAAAATGCCGCAGTAATCGACGATCAGGCCGTTATTCTTGCCCTCCGATATGCGGTTGGCGCGGGCGATGGCCTGCATCAATGTGTGTGCCTTGAGCGGCTTGTCCAGATACAGTGTGGACATGGTGGGCACGTCAAAGCCAGTGAGCCACATGGCGCAGACGATGGCCACGCGGAATGGATGATCTTCTTTCTTGAAAGCGCTTTCAACGTCGAGGCGCTTGCCGTCCGGCGTTTCGAAGCCTTCTTTGATGAGCTTGCGGTGAGGGGTGATGTCCAGCTCCCACTTGCGGAACTTATCAACTTCGCCTTGCTCTTCACTGACCACCACGGCCATGATTGATTCGTGCATCCAAGCGAGTTTTCTCCCCATATCCATGATGGATTGCTCGTCAGCAAGTTTTGCAGCCTGCTTTTCTAGCTCCGCAATCTTGGCTTTCCATTTCTCCAAGATGATGGCGTGAATACGAACGCAGGTAATTTTGTCGATACACACCAGCATGGCTTTGCCGTTTTCCCAGCCCGTGCTGTAGTGCTCAACAAAGTCTTCGGCAATCTGTTCCAGTCGGCTTTGTGCGGTAATGATGTGGTAGTCGCGCTTTAGCTCCCGCTCCAAACGCTCGGCCACGTCCTGATCTTCAATTTCGATCTCTTCAAGTTTGGCTGCGATTTTCTCGTTCAGGTCATTGGTTGCAATACCCAGCTTTTCGCCCCGCGCATCATAATAAAGCGGCACAGTGGCTTTATCTTCCACGGCACGCTGAAAGTCATAGGTCGAAACATATTCGCCAAACACACGGCGGGTTATTTCATCGTCTTTGAATAGTGGCGTTCCGGTAAAGCCGATATAGGCGGCATTCGGCAACGCATTGCGAAGGTTCAGTGACAAACGGCCATATTGAGTGCGGTGCGCCTCATCGGTAATAACGATGATGTCGTCACGGTTGGAATACGGCTTGCTCGGGTCAACGTCTTTATTGAATTTCTGCACCAGCGTAAAGACGTAGGATTTGTGCTGGTTCAATAGCTCCTGCAAATGATCGCCCGATCCAGCGCGGCAAGGGTCTTTGTCGTTATCGACAAGGCCGCAACCTGCGAAGGTGTTGTAAATCTGTTTGTCCAAGTCCTCACGGTCAGTACAGACCAAGAAGGTAAAGTTGCCGCCAATTTTGCGATGTATCTTGCGGGCGAAGTACGCAATGGAATAAGACTTGCCAGAGCCCTGCGTATGCCAGAACACGCCAAGCTTGCCCAAGCGCTCCTTGCGCGTCTTTACTGCTTCGATGGCGCGGTTTACGCCCAAGAACTGGTGGTTCCGTGCGACGATCTTGGCGAGCTTGCCTTTGCTTTCATCAAACAGGATGTAGTTCTCAAACAGGTCGAGAAAATCGCGCTTATTGCAAACACCTTTGAGCAATGTCTCCATATCCACCACGCCAGCATCTTCCTCGGCCAAGCGTTTCCAGTCATTGAAGTGCTCGTACTTGCTGGAGAGGGAGCCAATCTTGGCATCCACGCCATTGCCCAAAATCACAAAGGCATTGTGATGGAACAAATGCGGGACGGTGTCTTTGTAATCGGAGAAATTCTGCTCAAAGGCATGGCGGATGTCTTTGTGAATGGTCTTGCACTCGATAAACATCAAGGGAAGGCCATTTACAAAACCAACAATGTCGGCGCGGCGGCGGTAAATATAGCCCCGCACCCACAGCTCACGCACACAAAGGAAGTGATTGTTTTCTGGCGTTTCAAAATCAAAAATCTTGAGACGCTTTTTTTCAAGTTCGCCCTTGGCATTGCGGAACTGTACTAACACACCGTTTTTAATCAGCTCATACTGCTCGAAATTGATTTGCAGCGTGTTTTCGGTGACGGGTGCTTCGGTGATCTGGCGCAGCGCGTCCTGATAGGCTGCATCAGGTAGACCTGGATTGAGTTTTACGAGGGCTTCGCCCAGATAGCGGGTCAGTACAACATCTTTATCAGATTGCCGCCCGAGTGTGCCTTCAGCTCCAAAGGTCTCGTTGTTGTAGGCATAGACACTGTCCCAGCCAAGCTGGTCTTCCAGATAATCGGCGGTCGTGGCCTGAACCAACGTATCTTCATTGAGCGGAGCCATCATACGGCAACCTCCCCGCTCATGAGTTTTGGCAGGAGAATGTCGCGTGCCTGTACCAGTCGCTCAGTTGACATCATCAGCGTATCTATTTGAGCGAGTATTGGCTGTACAAAATCCGTAAATTCTTCGACGAGCCCTTTGGATGGGATCAGAAATGGAATTACCTTGAAGGTATCCTTGATAATCGCATCAAAGACGGCTCCCACAGCACGACTTTTTACTTGTTGAATCCCTGCCTGCATTGCGAAGTAGAGGTAAAACTGATTTATCGGTTCACGTCCTACCAGTGCATAGCAAGATTGATTCATCGCCATTGGCTTCTGTGCAAGATTCAGATTGCCAACTGTGCCTCTAGCAGTGATAAAAAGCGTATTTTTTGGATAAAGATTGCTCGCGCATTTTTCTAGACCGAGCGCCGTAATCGTTTTTTCAGTGGTCGATACATAAACGGAGTCAGTTGTATCTTTTGGCGTGAAGAAGCCTATTTCTCCATCCCAATAATCGGGAACGGAGGTCTTAGGTGTGCCACCGCTTAATATATCCATTGCTTGGTCAGCGGCAGTCCTTATCCACCCCTCCGGCACGCCGTCAATGATTTTGACGTGTTCATGGCCGGGGAAGCGAAAGCGCACAAACCATTCCCTGTAAAGCTGCCGCGCTGATTCCTCCAGCAATTCAATCTGCCGCTTGTTGTTTTCGATGAGGTCGTCGTATTTTGAAATTAGCTCGGATATTGCTTCTTGCTGGTCTACTGACGGCAAAGGGAGTTCGATAACCTTTATGTCTCGAATCGGAAGCTGAGGCTGTGCTGCCCCGCTTCGCAAAGCATTAACCTGTTTATTGAATTGCTCGGATCGAAGGTATTGATACAAAAATGAAGGAAGTAGTTTCTCCCTATCTGCTCTGAAAATTACCATTCCCGAATTTATTCGGATATGTTCGAAAGGCACATTACGGTTGAAATAGCCGACATTGCCTATCGTGCCGCGAGTGGTCATTATGACATCTTCGCGGGACAACTTACCTTTCCGAAGCAGGTTGTCTTTCTGCTCAGTGATGAATTGGCAATTTCCAAATTCGAAGCCTGATTTCGTGACATTTCCCGTATTCAAAAACAGGCAATGCCCTTCATCATGGAACTCATCTTGTTTCGGGTAATTGCTGCCTCTGTCGCCGTCAATAATCTGTAGCGGAGCATCATCGAAGGTAACTTTTGGCCATGCAGCATTCATATCCCCAACTCCTCAAAATTCTTTTGGATTTGGGCGGCAAGCAAGACGGCTTCTTCGTTCAGGCCTTTCAGCTCAATATGAATATCGCGCAGGGTTTCCTCGAAATCGAAATCTTCGTCCTCAACCTCCGGTGCGACGCCGACATAGCGACCGGGGGTTAAGCTCCAGTCATTGGCTTTGACCTCGGCAATATCCACGAGCTTGACCAATCCTTCGACATTGCGCAGTTCCGCATCAGGGAAACGCTCTTGCAGCCAGTGGGCATGCTTGAAGATATAGCGCACCTGTTTTAACTGCTCGACGACTTCTTTTCGCTCGTCGTCGAATTCCTTGATGAGTTTGGTCAGACCTTTTTCGGCGCTTTGTTTAACCTGCTTTTCGATGAATTTGTAAAGCTGGTCGATCTGTTTAATCAAGTCGCGGCTGGTTTCCGCCAATGGCTCCAGATTTTTGGCGGCGCGCAGCAAACCTGTGTTGTCTTTTGCGGCTTTTGCCCAACCCTTGCCCTCTATCTCAATGGCCTGTTCAAAGGCCTTGATGTCGGCGGCCAGCAATTCAAAGGCTTTGCTGGTTTCGTCTTCGACTTTCTCCAGCTTGCCTGCCAGCTTATCGAACGATGCAATGAAGGCATCCATAGGTGGCTTGGCGGTTTTGGCCTCATCAAGAGTGCGTTGCAGGTAACTTTCCACCAGTGACAAGAAACGGTCTTTCTGCCCGCGATAGAGCCAGACGATAGAGGTAAGGTTGGCCAGTTGCTCCGGCGAGAAGTCGTAAATCTTGCGCGTGACCTTGCGGTAAACATTACGTGCATCGAGCATCAGCACTTTGTCTTTCATGCCTGCGGGCTTGTTCTTGTTCAGGAACCACAGCTCGCACGGCACGGTGCGGGTATAAAAGAAGTTAGAGCGGATGGCGATCATGCCTTCGACATGGCCACTTTCGACCAGCTTGCGGCGCACTTCGGCTTCTTGCCCTCCGGCGCTCGATGCCTGCGAGGACATAACAAAGCCTGCACGGCCTTCCTTGTTCAGGTAGCTGTAAAAGTACGAAATCCAGAGATAGTTACCGTTAGAGACCGCGCCTTTCTTGTTCACACCGGGCAGGCCAAACGGCAAGCGCGGGTCATTCTTGATTTTCTCTGCGTCCACATCATCGACGTTGAACGGCGGGTTGGCCATCACGAAATTGGCTTTGCCGAGGAAGTCGTGCGGGTCTTCATAGTAGGAGATGGCCTTCTGGATTTTGCCCTCTAATCCATGTACGGCGAGGTTCATCTTCGCCAAGCGAATGGTGGTCGGGTTTTTCTCCGCGCCGTAGAAAGTGGCCACGTCCTGCGGGTTCTTGTGCATCTTTTCAATAAAGTGGGCGCTTTGCACGAACATGCCGCCAGAACCGCACGCAGGGTCGATGACTGAGCCATGATCTGGCTCTATGTAATTAACGATCATCTGCACCAGTGAGACGGGCGTGAAGAATTCGCCGCCGTCATGGGCGCTCTGGTTTGCAAACTGGGTCAGGAAGTATTCGTAGATACGTCCAAAAATGTCACCCGTGGCTTTCTTCAAGGCTGGGTCATTGAAGGTGCGCAGCAGGTTGCCAAGAACATCGTTATCCAGCTCTTGGTATTCGCTTTTGGGTAATACGCCTTTTAGGGTTTCGTAGTCGGCCTCGATGGCCTCCATCGCGTCGATGATGGTTTGGGCGCGGTCGTCCGCATCAGTGAGATTTACCAAGTAATCGAACTGCGCTTTTTCCTGAAGGTAGATCGCGCCCTTGCTGGAGAAATCTTCCTTGGTCAGTGGGCGGGTAACGCCACCACGGGAAGGCAGCGTGGCTTCGATTTGCGGTTTGACGGCCAGATAGCGGCTGTAGGCGTGGCGCAAAAAGATAAGCCCCATGACGGGCATGAAGTATTCGTTGCTGGCGTAGTTGCTGTTGGCGCGGAGGTTGTCAGCGCTGCCCCAGAGGCGTTTTTCGATTGCTTCGATGTTTTCTAGTTGTGCCATTCGGCTGCTTACTCCGTGTCTCGTTTCTTTTTATCTTCTATCCAGCGCTCTAAATCTACTTGCTTGAAGCGCCAGCTTCCGCCGACCTTGAAGCCGGGCAACTTGCCATCGGCGGCCAGCTTATAGGCCGTCTTCTCGGCGAGCTTCAGATATGTGGCAACCTCTCTCAAGGTCAAAATTTGATCGATCATGACATTTATCGTTTATTAACCAAAGGCGAGAATAGGAGAAAATCGGGGAACCAACAACCCCAAAACGCTGCCCGTTGTCGTTTGCTAACTGCTTATGTGTAGAGGGAAAATTCGCATCCAAGGGACGCTCCCTTGATCGTCATCCACTGGCGAAACAGTGGTCGGGCTTGAGCGGCGAAAACGCTCACGGCATCCAATCGGCGGACGGTTGGTCGAGGGTGTCCAGAGGGGCTATGAAATGCCCTTTTGGCCATGGGGTCTTGGGGTAGCGCGGAGGCTCCCCAAGTGGTGATCGAACGGCCAATCGTTCGCTGGTGCTGGAATGGCTCGATGCCATGAAAGCACCACATCAGCTCTTGCCTGAGAATGCAATTCGAAGCCTAGAGCGGCCAAGAGGGATGCAACGGGAGAGCGGAGCAATCTCCCTTGCCAAGATGGTGTTGTATTACAACACACATCTTGCCTTTTCGGGGGGGATGGTGGAGAGGTGTGGGTTTGAGATGGGGAGATGTGCCGGGGGACGGAGGAGTCTGGGGTTTGGGACGCATGGAATTGGGCTGTGAGCGAGGGTTAGCGCGGTTCGATGAGCGTGGAGCAGCGAAGAAGCCCCCTCGCCTGCTGGGCGAAGGGGCTATGCGGGGTGGTGATTACCACCAGCTTGTGTAAAAGACGCTGTAGCCTGTGGTCAAGGCTTCGCGCGCCTTGCGGATGAAGGCCAGATCATCCGCCTTGTTTTCGAGGCTGCTATCGCCTTCGTAGAAACTGCTGACCGGTGGCAGGGCATTTGCCCCTATGGCCTGTTCCAGTGCGTCGATGTCATCGGCATCGAGCCGAACGGCTTCGCAGTTGAAGACCGCGTTGCCGCCCTTGTGGAAGTACAGCTCCGCCATCCAGCCGTGCAGATCGTGGTGTTTGCGCCAGTAGGCGATCTCCAGGGCATCACGTGGCATATCAAAGCCGGTGGGTGGCAGATCGTCCGTGGTGATGTAGGCGTACATATCAAGTCCCATTTGGAATACTCCTTGTTTTTCCAACGCCGAATAATTTCAGCGTGTACGCCCGGCAGACCTTGCGCCCCGAGTCCCGCCAGCAACGGCTTGCACGGTTAGCCGCCCCAGCCGATATTTCTGCCGTATGGGCGGGTTCTGTGACAAAGCCGATTGGCGTAGCGGGACGGGCAAGGTAAGAGGATCAGCGTTACGGACTGAAATAATCCAGAGCGGGGATCAAGGGGAATGTAAAGGGACGGTTCGCATCAGAATCGAAGCATCTGCACACATGACCACCGATGACTAAGCCCCCCCCTAGCCTGCCTTACGCTTCTTCACGCGGGGTTTTGGCTTCACCGGCGCATCAAGAATTGCCTGAAGGTCTGCGTCGTCCTGTATGCGCTTCATCAATTGCTCATAAGAAGCTTCTTTGGTTTCGATCTGCATCTGGCGATAGGTATCCAGCCATAGCTGATCAACCTTTCCCTCATCACACAGGTTTTTCACGATAATGGCGGGATGCACCAGCACAACGTATTTATAGGTGGCATTTCCAACTTTTTTAGACTGGATAAAGCCCAGCTCCTCCAGAAGCCGCATGCGTTCTTGCCATGTCCGCACACCGCGCGTCCCCGGATAACCGGCAGCATAGGAATGATCGGTTTC
This sequence comes from Pseudomonadales bacterium, assembly GCA_020062665.1. Lineage (GTDB taxonomy): Bacteria > Pseudomonadota > Gammaproteobacteria > Pseudomonadales > Ketobacteraceae > Ch67. Next base: position 16,025 of record JAGUVW010000076.1, on the reverse strand, counting down.
CGATGCCATTTCGATAACCCCGGTATCACGATGACGGGACAAGAGTTCGAGATATACGCTTGTTGCATCGGTGTTATCGCTGACTTTTTTTGACTTGAGCAGTGCCATTAAAAGCGGCAATGTTCTGGGGGCGCGGAACCAGCCAACTTCCGGCTTTTCGCCCGTCCAGGCGATCACTTCGGGAAAATACTCTGATTTATATCTTTCTCTGCGCTCTTGCGCCGCTTTCTTTGACACGACTTTTTTCCTTCCATCTCTTTAAATTTAAGCGGCCTTGCCGGTTACGCGCGTTCACCGGCAAGACCTTCGCTTTGGAGCACCTCTACGAACGGCAATCCATCGTCGATGTGTAAATTGTGTCGATTTCCAAAATCACCATCAACGACGAAGAGTTGAGAAAAACACAGATTTTGGCGTTCGCTGCTGAAAACAATCAAGTCCATTCTAGCGATTTGACGCCTCCAGCGTTACCCAAATGGCGATAAATCGCCGATAATGAATGACTGTTTTTTATAAACCACTGATTTTAATTGGTTAATTAATTAACCATCCCACTTTTTCGGTGTCATTGTCATCCGCGTGTCCGGTGTTTCCGTGTGTCCGCGTTTCCGCTGTGTCCCTGTCAGGCCCCCCCTCCAGGATGCCCTGACGATGATGGGTGGCTACCATTCCTCAGCCACGGGAGAGAAGGACGGCCTATTGGCCGTCCTGTGGTGCTGCGGGTTCGTCCTTGTTGGGAAAGGCATAGAAGCCATGATCGAGCACTTGCGTGCCGTAGAGCTTGATATAAAGGCCGCCGTCATCGCGCAGCCATGCAACGCCGATGAGTTCGTAATCGGTGCGTTTGCCTGACCAGACTTTCTTGCGGACGGTGTGCGTGGGTTTGGAGTTGGTTTTTTCTGAGATGGTGTGTTGTTGCGTAGACATGGTTTCGTTCCTTTGCTGTTTCAAGCACCGGTTCATTCCGGCCTTGTGAACAGCGACCAAACCGCACGGCCATCGGGGACAGGGTCAAACCAGGGGGAACCGCCCGATCTGCACAAGCAAGCACAGCGCGGCGCGGAAGATCGGGGGATGGTTTGATGATGTCCCGCCGGGCGGGTTAGCGTTCACGGCAATAAAGGACGGATGGAACGGTGACGGTACAGGGACAAAGGAAGGTATAAACCTGACGCAAACGGCAGGATTTCAGGAAATTCTCCAAAACAGTGGAACCGGCAGCATTAGAAGTCTGACAAGGACTAACCACCACGGATTTACGGGCATGCATTGATACGCTTGATTACTGCGCACATTATTTTCTTGCACAAAGAAGCCTCCATTGGTTACATATTAACCAGAAAGGCTTGGAACAATGACTGGAACAAATGAAAAAGTGACGCTGACGGTGGATGGGGTAAATGCCTGTGACAGGGAGTTGCTGAACAGCGCAAGTGGGATCAACGGAGAAAGCCGTGGTGATGTCCTTTCCAGGCTGATCAGAGAGTATGCCGTGCAAACATATGGACAGAACACGGTTGATAGCATGATTCAACGGTTCGAAAATAAGCGCATAAAAAAACAGCAATACAACGAAGCAGCTCAGCCACATTCTCTTGAACCTCCCTCTTTTGAGCCCTAATAGCCCTTCATTCTGCAGCCGCTCCTCTTGCTTTATTGCCTTTAGAATCCTGTGTTTAAATAGCCCAAAACTGTTTCCACAAGGATGGAACGCATTATGGGCGAAACTCTTACTGACAATGCCAATCCTGCAGAATTATACGACCCTAAAAATCTTCCGGCGGATTATCTGTCACTTCTAAATGCAATTTGCGCCCAGGTATCGCGCAGTGCATATGATGAACGGAAAAATGATATGGCGGAATGGGACGGCAGTATTTTTCAAGAATTCTGCATCACGATGCCAAAGAAACTACTGAATGAATTCAAGGCAGAATTCTCCGCATTGACAGGAAATAAATATCAAACGTTCTATAGAACAAAGTCGCAAGGAATCAATCATTATAGTGCAAAAGCAGCATTTTGCCTTTCGGCAAAGATTCAAAAGGTTCCACTGCAGGAGTTTCTGGAAAAATTTATACGCCACTGCGTTGATTCAACGCACGAAATTGAGGCGATGAAAGAGCACGCATCTACTGTAGAAAAAATCCTTCAGAACCGACTGGAACGGAATAGAAAGCCGGAAAGCAACGCACCCTCATTAAGCATTCAAGACCAGATCACCATCAAGAATGAAATCGACTGGATCAAGCAGAAGCTGGGGTTTTATCCCTATCGACGGGAAAATTCGCATCTCACCCCGCCTGGGGAATATTCGATAGCGTTGATCGACGCTGAACGACTTCTTGTCATGGCACCTGGGCATGCCGATCTGACGAGTTTGAAGGCGTCCTTGCTAGCGCACATTGGACAGACAGAACAATCTTTGAAATTGGCAGAGGAGGCATACAGAACAAACCGCACCAATCCAGAAATAGCCTGCACTTACGCTTCCATTCTTTGCGAATGCAAGAAATTCGATCAGGCACTGGATGTTATTTCCCATGCAAAGACCAGCACGCCAAAACATCCGCATATATTAGGTTTTCGAGGCATAATTCTTCAGAAGCTGGAAAAATATAGCGAGGCTATAGACGAGTTAAAAGAAGCTATCGCGCAAGACAAGAATTACGTTAATGCCCATTATTGGCTTGCTATCACCTATTACAAAACCGGGCAAATTAAAAAATGTAAAGACATACTTCAGACAGCCATCAGCATTGCACCAGATTCCATCAAAATCCAGGAAATGATGACAACCGTCATGTCTTTAATCGGTGATTATGACGATGCCAAAAGAATTTTCCTATCAAAAGATAGCTCTCAACTTTCCAAAGCAGAAAAAGCCTTTCAAGAAGCGATCAAAGTTTTTGAAGAAGGGGACTTTGACCGTGCCACCGACATCATTTCAAGAGAAGTTGAACAGAAAAACGCTATTGATCCAGAGAACACAAAAGAAATTTCCAAGCTCTATGAAATGCTCGCAAACCTGTTCGAAACGCAGTACGGGAATGATCCAAATAAAAGCCATCTTAAGCACGCAAGAGAGTACAATCAAAAAGCACTGATTTATGCACCTTCCAACGCCATGGCTCTTTTTAAACTGGCATTTTTATGTTTTTGGGATCAGGAACCAAAAAAGAGCAAAGAATATATTTACCAAATCTGTGACATTAAAGGCCACTTGGAAATTGGCATTACCAGACCTGAAACGCTGTTTACGCATCTCAGCAATGAATTAAAGGAAAACAGTATTACAGACTATACCGCCCCCCTGCTCTGGGGCTTGGAGAAGTATCCAGACAGCCTGCAAATAACAGTTTATCTCATGATGGAATATCTTGATCAGAATGATGTTATAGAGGCAGAAAAACTTACCGGTAAAGCATGTGGCATTGCAAAATCAGTTCTTACCACGGCACCAAATGCTATATCAAGCATGCTCTTCTACGATATGGCCGAATGTCTCATCAGAATTGACAGAGCGTCATCCAATCCAGAACTGCACCAAGAGGAAATTCTTTCCCTTCTTGATGCCTGCTGTTCCGAAGAGGCCGTCAAGTTCGACGGCAACCACCGACTTAACGCGATACTGCTTCGGGGAACATATTTACGAGAAATCGGTTTCAAGAATGACGATGAAAAGCTCTTGCAGGCCGCCGCGCGCGATTTTGAAGAAGTGCTCAACCACGTATTCAGGCACAAAGAAAGAGATCGGTGGCTGTCTTTTAACAGCGATATTGCAGGAATATATGGAAAACTTTGGAATATTACAAACGATGCGACCTATCTTGAACGCAAGGCCATTCATCTCAATGATATATACGAAGAAATCAGCATCGAAGAGAGTAGAATCAATTTTCTGGATACACTATTTGACTTGGCACATTGCTATCTTGAAATTGGCACCCAACGAGAAGACAAGGATTATCTGGAAAAATCAGAGCTAGCTTTTCAATACAGGCACGACCTCATAGACAAAAATACAGAAAGCGATTTGTATCTGGAATCATGCTATTTCTGGGGATTGGCGTGTTATCGTCTAAGCGGTATTGAATTTAATCAGGAACTACATGACAGGGCTATAGATTGCTTTGAAAATTCCACGAGAAGCCCGATAGAGCAATATGTTTTATTTTCCTGGAAGCACCTAGGCATTCTCTATCATCGTTCTGGCATCAAGATACAAGAAAAAAAGCTGATTAAACAAGCCATTAAAGCCTGCCAAAAAGCAATTTCGTTGGCAGGTGACAACATAATAGTAAAAGTCGAAACCCTACATGAGATTGGTGCCGCTTATCACAATCTTGGGCATATTGGTTCTACACTCTCCCAGTACAAAAAAGCAATTGCCCATTATGATGCGGCAATGGACATGCTGGAGAGTAACACCGATACGACTGTTTCAAAGAAACATCACGCTACCTGCCTTCGCTCCAAAGGACAATCCCTACTAAACATCTATGACCTTATCGGCAGAACAGATGAAAAGCTACTCAACGAAGCATTTGCGTGCCTGGATACTGCGATAACGCTTGCAGATCAATCGGGACTTACCGAACTCGCTCAAGAAGTCGAAACTTTACGAACAAAAATCAAGGAAGAGTTAAAAGGCGAAACTTACGGCTGAGCAAGCGGATTAAGCAATCGCAAAAAAACCACCAAAACATTAGAATTTAGATTAGAAAATAGCTTACGGCAAAAGCTGTGCTTGGCTCATTTCAATAGTGCAATAGCCGTTGCAACACATACACTGAAAACAGCGAGAACAATACTCGCCACACGAAGTTTTACGCCGATGTTATCTGTCCATTTTTTCTTATCTTCGTCAAATAGGCGATTCATCGTTTCGATGCATTTCTGATAGCCGCCAATAGCTTTGTAATACTCTCCAAAATGCTGATCCCAATTTTCTTTGCAGTTATCCATACTATCCAAATCCATTTGGATCAGAACTCTAACGTCATCATCAAATTTTTCTATTTCAACAAGCAGCGATTGATCGGAAGGATATTTTCCACTCAACGCATGGCGAGAATTTTTTGAACCAACAATTTTTTTGTATTTCTGGAAATCTTCGTTGATGGCCACTCTTAGCGCAGAGACACAGTCTTGCAAATGCACGGAATACTCTTCAAATATTTCTTTCGAGAGTTGATAGAACGCAATCTTGTCGGTTCCATTCGCACCATTTTTTAAAGACTTTCCTGAGCTGGATTCACATTCTTGCAGAATTTCTCCAAAGCGGCTCAAAATCGGGCCGTATTCAAACAGAAATCCCTGAGAAGGGTGTCTTCTGGCTATATCATGAAAAAGTGTTCGAATACGCAGGCCGTGACAGACAAAAAGCTCTTCGACTTTTTGCCGCAAATCGGCAAGTAAGCCTTCCATAGATTATTCTGTGTTGTGTAAATGGGAGGGTTTCAGATACCCAATGACTTTCTAAGATCAGCCGCCGCCTGACGTAGCTCTTCTTCTGTCACTGGCTTCAGCCCCGACTCAGCAACAGATGAATGAAATGCCTCTTCTTGAATCTGCTTCATTTTCTCAGGCGTGACATCTTCAGTCCGAAGATTGTACAGCTCCGCAAGAGCGGTTATCACCGCATCTGATGCAAGGCTCAGCTTTGAATTTTTCGACGACAACTGAATAATCCTTTCTACGATGGCTACCATAAAAGTATAGCCTCCATATTTGCGTCCATATCCTTCTTATCCCCCCACTGGTTCTTCCGCAATAAAAATGTGACCCCGGACAAACTTTTACGTTGCTTCACAGGCATTGAAGCACCGTGAAAATATAACGCTTATCCTCGGCGAAAACGAGCCTTACCGCCCTTGGCAGCCTAGAAATCTGCCATATTTCTCGCTATTTGAGCGGCAAAACCGCCACTACAGAAAGATCAGTCAATATTTTGACGAGCACTGTCGATAAATTACACAGCCAGACATCTGGTTTTCGCCTAAAAATAGAACAATCATGTCTGCCTCTGGTTTTGCCATTACATTTCTTTCCCCATGAGTGGGCAATGGCCACACGGCTTTTCTAGGAGTGAACCCAGCCTGCGGAAGTTGGATTGGGGGGGGTGGAAAAGGATCTGGTGGCTGCGGAGCATTTCGCCCGCCCTGGCAGGCAGCAACTCTCTTTCCCACATTCGTATCCGAGCATCGGTAAGCTCCGTTTTTGAAACCACCACAAAGACGGAGATACACCATGAACCATTCACCGCAACAAGGCTCGGCGTTATCGCGCACGGTGAGTGCGTTTGCCCATACAGCGTCTGCCCTGGGCGTATTTTTGCTGATCCCATGGCTGGAACAGAATATACGCCCGGCGATCTACGCTTACTTCCATCAGACCTTTCCTCAGGATATATCTGTATGGTCATCGTGGGCATTTCTTGTTGTTCTGGTGCTTTGCGCGTTCTTCGGCGTATCCGCAGCTTTTCAGCTCGGCGTGCAACTGGTTCTGCGCCGCTCCGCCCGTAGATCGGTGTTTTAAGTATGAATGACGCGTTCTATAGCCGGTACAGCTACGGTTCTGCGGATTTTGGGTGCGAGGATGATGCGCGCCTTCTCACTCTCGGTCGCGGGTTGATTGGTACCGTAAGCCAGGAAGTCATTCGGTTTCAGCCAGAGCAGCCCGCAATTGTTTTCGGCGGCGCCGGATCAGGAAAATTCGCACAAAAAGGAGCTTATCAGCTTGTTCATCCAAGCGTACAAAGCTTTTTCATTCTTGATGTCGGTGCGCAGTATAAAAATGTCACGTGGCATTACAACCTTGCCCTAGGTCGAAAAGCCTATTCGCTGGATGTGAAAGGCATCGGCACCTATGGCAGCATCAACCACCTGCTTGATTTATTCGGTCTCCTGAAAAACAGCAAAAACCTGTTCGAAGATTGCCGCGCCGTTGCATCGTTCGCGCTGACCGAAACCGATATGCAAGGAGACAATTCCTGGGTAGGGCTAGGCGCGCGGCGATGGATGACGCGTTTCCTGAGTTCCATCGTGAGACTTGAGGGGCGCGTAACACCAAAACGCCTTGTCCAGTTTATTCATGCCATCGACACAGATGATGACTTTCTCGAAAGCTGGGGCGAACGATGCCGTGGCCTGTCATATGATGAATACAGTATATTCGTTGAAATCTACCGCGTTAAGCATACATCAGAGAAGCAGTACTGCGGGATTATGGGCAAAATCAAGGACGATCTTGATTGGCTGTCCTCAGAGCAAGCAGCAAATTCTGTCAGTGGCGATGAAGATTATCTTTCCTATCTCGGTGATCCGAACAAGAAAGTCGGTATCTACTATGTGATTGAAAGCGGCTCCGGCAAGGTCATGGAAAGCCTGACACGCATGGTCGTTGGCATTGCCATGCTCCATTGCGTTCGCGCTGGCAAAGGCGCGTTGCCCCTGTTCTATCTTGAAGAAGCGGCCACTTGCGGCAAGGCTGAATTTATAAGGAAAGCTGTGAGCGAGCATCGGAAGCATTTTCACACCATCCTCGTTTATCAAAGCCCTGGTCAATTGATCAATCTGTTTGGCAAGGCCGGAGCGCAGGAAATCATGGATAGTTGTGGCCAGCAAATCCACCTGGGCGGCGGCATTCGAAGCATCGAAAGCGCGAAAGAACTGGCCGATGCCATCGGGAAAAAGACGATCCATGTTAACCGGCATATGGCACAAGCCGAGCACGCTCATCGTGCAGAACTTGCGTACTGGGACGCGTTATGGAACGGCAAAGACGTGTTTGAAGCGGAACACGTTTATCGACATGAGCTGGAGCAAAGCCGGAGGCAAGAACAAGCGGGGCGTTACGTCATTGACCCGGCGGAATTGATGCGCCTGAAGGAACAGGTGTTGATTTTGTCCCCCGGGATGGGAATCCGGCCTCTTCTGGCCAGCAAGCTGCCGCGCTACTGGGAAAATCCGGCGATGGTTGGGAAATATGGCTCTGATCCACTATTTCCGCCCGTGGATCGGGTCGTTGTTCCGGGGCGGTGGAGGCAGAAGACGCTGCCTTTTATTCGCTGCCATGTGCCGGATTATCTGGCTGATTGGCCTAATCATATCAATGGCGAGATTGCCTATGTGAAAGGATTTCCCACCTGGCAATAGGCACTGAGCGATCCTTTGTTCGATAGCGGCTATTCCAGCCGCTTTTTCATTGGCAATAACGGAGGTTTTTATGATCGAGAATGATCATCTCGCACCGGAACCATTGGAGAATTATCAGGAGTTCGTAGAAGGGCAACTCTCGCAAGAGAAAGGCCAAGAGATTACACCAGAAGAACACTTCCGGGTGGCAAACCTGGATGTGGCGGGGCCATTCCGTAAGATTGATCTGGAAGCGCAGAAGGAATGGCTTGGGAAACCAACACCATCATACACCATGTCCCCAGGCGGGCAGGATTATTCCCAGTCGCAAATGAACGCCTTTAACAGGATTCAAAGACAGGTGACGTACCGGGAGACCGTTCTCAATCAACAACAAAACAAAGCGCGTGATCATTTCAAGATTCATAGCAGAGGAAAGGATCGGGGGCTGGATCGCTGATTTTTATTGCACGGCGCGCCCATATTTCTGTAACTTGAGATATGGGCGATTTTTACACGGAAAAGCAGATTGAAGAATATCTCCAGAATGAGAGTCGTGTGCTCATTCTTCCTGACGGAACCAAAAGAAGCGTCACGGTAAATCGTTTGACGTGGGAGCTGTTGGAAAGCCTGATCGGTTTGGAATTATTCAAAAACGAAGAAGAAGTAATCCAGCGTGTTTTTGACTGGTATAAAGAAGACGGGCGGTATGATTTTACCGAGTATTTCTGGAACTACATTGCCTACAGTTATTCAATGGTGAAAAACCCCACCACGGGTCAAAGACCGTAGCAGGGCTTTTCTCGTCACATTTGCATTCGCATCTTCATCATCCGGCTGTCAACTCCCCTTCCCCTGCGCGATGGTCTGTGCGGATATGAGGATGGTCTGTGCCTGTGATGCGCGCCCCCGGCGCAAATCATCCATCACGCCCTGCCCGGCATTGCCGGTGGTAGCGGGAATGGTGAAGGGCGCAGCGTAGACTTGCCCGTTTACGCCCACGCGCACCTCCCCGCGCACGCCTTGCGGCGCATTACCGCCGTAAAAGTTGATAGCAATGCGCAAGCGGCGCAAATCCACCGGCACGCTGTATTCGATGGTTTCATAAGCGCCCGCGTTTTGCGGGGACTCCACGTAATCTTTCACATGAATACCTTCAGGTGTTTCACTGTTGCCGTAGAACAGGACTGCGCTTCCCGGTGTGCTTTGCACGTAGAGATCAAGATCACAGGCACATGACCAACTGATCCCGATCTCCAGCTTCTGCGCCGCGCGCAATTCCCCTTCCGCAAGCGGAAGGGTGCTGAGTGGGCGTTCATAAAGCGATTGCTGGATCACCGTGCGACGCAGGCGCATCATTTCGATCTTTGCTGCCGGATCAGGCTTTTCTGTGATTTTAAGCGGAGCGGCATTGCCATTAACCCGCGAGAGCAAAGTCGGAAAATCGCCAACAAAGCTGATCATTTGGCCGCCCTGCAGCGTGACATACAGCCACCAGAACCGCTGCACCAGATTGTGATGCTGATCACTCACGAACGTATCCGCGCCGCCAAAGCCAATATGCACACGCACATTCGAAAGCAAGGCCGGATCATCCGCCGCGCCATAAGGGGATTCCCGGCGCGAGGCCAGCAGATGGGCATCCGACGGCACCAGAGCGTCCGCCATGGAATATTCGGCCTCCGCCGGATCAATATAAAGCGGTGAGCCCAGAACGATCACATCCAGCGCGGATTGCGGCTGAATATTTTCCGCAACAAAGCGCAGCAATTGCGGCAGGCGCAATGATCCGGCGGGCTGACCGCTTCCTGTGGCTTTAGCAAAATCCAGAAGAGAATTGACTGCCGCGCTATTAGCCCGCAGGCGTGCCTTGGGGCTTTTATACGCATTGCCTTTTGGCACAGTGAACGTGCCAATGGTTTTGAGGTTATACCCATCCATCAAAACCGCCCGATCCCCCGCCTCCAGCGCGGTGAGAAATTTTAACAACGCACTGGCTTGCGCCTGGGCGGCGGCCTTTTGCTGGAAGGGAGAGAGCGCGATGACCAGCTCTTTGGCCTGCGCGCTTGATGTGCAGAAGATAGCGAAGAGAACAATGACAGCGAATTTAACGATTTTCATGGGACATCTCCAGTTTTACAGGGATTGTTGGTCGGTAACGCGGCCACGCAGGCGGATATACTCGGCCACACGCTCATTCACATATGCCTTGCGCCCCGCCTCCAGCTCCGCCAGCCGGGCGTGTGCATCGTTGCGCCGATCCCGCAAAGACGTATGCTGGGCTTCGAATGTCTTGTGCGCGTTCACCGCATTCAAAAACTCGATGTTTTCAACGTAGGTTTCAGGGGCGTATTTGAGGATGATTTCTTCTGCCGCCAGAAACAGAGCCCCGGCCACCAGGATTTCTGCGACAAGCTGAAGCCAGACCAGAAGCGCGCCTTTGCCTCCATCCCCTTCGCCAAGCGCATCGAAGTCGATTGCACCGGATACGCCGTTGAAGTTCAGGGCGAAGGCCACGCTCCACCCCAGCATCGAAAGTGCACTGAGGATGTAGATGGTCAGAGCAAACCGTTTCTTGGCTTTGAAGGTTTCGAAAAAACCCGAGATGAATTTCAAGGCGGTAGAGCCCGCCGGAACCAGCAAGGCAATGAACAATGCCAGATAGGGTTTTTCGATGAAGATAGGATCGCCTGCGGCCATCAGATTAACGAACACATTGCTTGTACCCATGATCAATGTGCCCAGCAGAAACATCACGATCAGCGGCAAAGCCAGCTTGTCCACCCCGCGTATTTTCTGAAAGAACGGCTTGCCTTCCTCAGCAGGTAAGACCGCCTTGATGTATTGTTTGGTGGCGTTGATTTTTTCTTCCAGCGCGGCAAGCCGCGCCTTGGATACATTAAAACGCGCATCAACCTCTTCAGTCTCCAGGCGCAGCTTTTCAATCTCTCCGCCATGGTCGCGGTCGTATTCCAAAGCCGCCTGTTCGCTCACAATCTGCTTTGCTTCCTTCTGATCCGCATAGCGCAGCATGGCCATCATAAAATGAGTTGAAGGAGCCAGCGGAGTTTGCGCTGCAGGCTGATCATCAGAGGTGATCAGCTTGTTTTTTGCCTTTGCCGTGCTCATAAGAACACCTCACTGTGTCGCCGGTTGGTTGGTGTATTACAAGAACCGAGATTAGAGCTGTGTCATCGTGAAGGTGGGAAACAGGAAGGATGGGCGCACTGGCGTTTGTTCGCTGTCGCGCCCGCCCCCTGCTCAGCGGCCAAAATGTCGCTGGATGTGTGGATGCTTGATGCGAAAATAGAGATCAATCAGACGGAGAGCTTCGATCTTGCGGATATTGAAGCGGCGTGGCGCACCGCCCACATCTTCGAGCAGCATTGAAATCCAGCGCGGATCACCCAGAACACGATCCACATCCGGCACAGGCCATGGGCGACCATCGGGACACAGGATCACGCCATCAAAGCCGTAAATCACGCCAGCCAGCTCATCAGGCCATTTGCGGCGTGAAATCCCCATATTCCGCATCGCCAGCCACAAACGCAGAAAATAATGCCGGTCGGTTAACTCCTGGCGGGTAGCGATAACAACAATCTTTTTGAGTTTCGGTGTCATAACGCGCCTCTTGGTTTTTGCTGTTCAGGTGAGACGCATTACAGAATTTTCAAAATCGTTTGTATAAGACAAAACCGTCTCAAGCTTGAGACAAACATGTCTCAAGCAATCGCAACCCACTGATATTTAAGATGAAAAATTGAGACGACTGAATGCAGCTATTTTTTGAAAAGCACAACAAAACCAGCGTAAATCGTCCTGCTCTTTTACACGTTGGGCTTTTTTTAAGTTCAGAGCACTATTCTGCTGGGATGGAACACCCCCGTATTTTTCAATGGACAAAACGAGAACAAACCTTTATCTATAAATTCACAAACGCCCTTTTTGCGTCTTGATCAAAGCAGCCATTGGCTGCTTTTTTTGTTTCCCACCGCTGCAGATGCGCGGTGATATAAATCGTCACATGTTCAAAACCAGGAAAGCGTGAGCCAGCCCTTTTTACCGGGTGTGGACACGAAAAATTGCCATGCCCCTTGAGATTGAAAAATACATGCCCTTTATGGAAGGGCTTGAATTGCCGCACGCGCAGAAGGAAGATTTTTTACGCGTGGTTTGGGGACTGATGGAATCCTGCGTGGATCAGGCATTCGGCATGCATCCCGTGCAACAGGCAAAATCCGAAGCGCAAACTTCGCGTTTACACGCCCCTTCCCGCGCGGTAGATTCAAACCATATCTCCATTGCAAATAGTTTCACCCGCGCTGGCCAAAGTGCGGATGGAGGACTAACAACAGACAACGAAAGATAGAGCCATGAAAAAATCCCAAACCCCAGCCGTGATCTATTGCCGCGTGTCCAGCGTCAAACAGGTCAAAGAAGGCCACGGATTGCATTCGCAGCAAACACGCTGCCGCGAATATGCGAGCCTGAAAGGCTACGATGTGATTGCTGTGTTCGATGATGAAGGCGTATCGGGCAGTTTGATCGACCGTCCGGGCATGCACGCCCTTCTCTCTTTCCTGAAGAAGAACCGCCACCTGCGCCCGGTTGTTTTGATTGACGATGTCTCAAGACTGGCACGCGGGCTGGAAGCGCATATCCAGCTTCGCACGGCCATTGGCACCGCCGGGGGCAAACTGGAAAGTCCTTCCATCGAGTTTGGCGAGGATTCCGATAGTATTCTGGTTGAGAACCTGCTGGCCTCCGTCAGTCAGCACCAGCGGCAGAAAAACGCAGAACAGGTCACCAACCGGATGCGGGCGCGCGTGCGAAACGGCTATTGGATTTCTGTGCCGCCCGTTGGGTACAAATACAAGAGCATTCCCGGTCATGGCAAAATGCTGGTGCGTGATGAGCCGCTGGCCTCCGTCATTGCCGAAGCTCTTGAAGGCTTTGCCCATGGCCGCTTTCAAACCCAGACCGAGGTCAAACGGTTCCTGGATCACCATGCCGTCTACCCCAAGGGGCGGGATGGCAAGGTGCATTTCCAGCGCGTCGCCAATTTGCTGGGGCGGGTCTTGTATGCGGGCTATATCACCCTGCCCGAATGGGGCATTCACCTGCAGCCCGCCAAGCACGAGCCACTGATCTCCCTTCAGACCTTCGAGAAGATTCAGGATCGCCTCAAGGGACAGGCCAAGGTGCCTGCGCGTACGGATTTGAACGATGACTTCCCTTTGCGCGGTTTTGTTACCTGCGATTGCTGCGGCAATGCCCTGATGGCTTGCTGGGCGAAGGGGCGCACGAAAATGTATCCATACTACTTCTGCCAGACCAAGGGCTGTGAGATTTATGGGAAGTCTGTTCGCAAGGAAAAGATCGAGGCCGAGTTCGAGGAGCTTCTGACCGGTCTTCGCCCGTCACAGAACATGTTCCATCTTGCCAAGGCCATGTTCACCGCATTATGGGACGACCGCATGAGGACGCGCGGGCAAGAAACCCAGCAATTGAAGTTGGAAGAAAAGCGCATCGGTCAGCAGATCAAAAAGCTGGTTGACCGGGTGGTGGAAGCCGACAGTGTTTCGCTGGTCAGTGCCTATGAAGAACGCATACGTGCGCTGGAGCATGAAAAGCTGATTCTGGGGGAGCAGATCAGGCAATGCGGCACGGTTTTGCCGGATTTTGAGGAAAGTTTCAGAACCGCCTTCGCGTTTCTCTCGAACCCGAAAAAACTCTGGGAATCTCAAAGACTTGAGGATAGAAGGACGGTACTAAAGCTGGTGTTTGCGGATAGGCTGTCCTACCACAGGGATCGGGGGTTCTCGAACCGTAAAGTTACCTTACCGTTCAGCATGTTAGGAGATTTTCAGCCGGGAAAGTCTTTGATGGTGCACCGGCACGGACTCAAATCTGCCGTCAATCATCGCAACACCGTCGTCACGGCACACATCACCAACATCCTGCTGTTTGGCACCAATCTGGCGTACCTGCCCGCCGGCGCCAGCCTGGCAAGTTTCAGCCGCGACATGGAACGGGAAGCCGATCAGCTTGGCATGCAGTATCTGGCCAGCGCCCAGTATGATGTACGTCAGAGCCCCGCCATTTTCGAGCGTTTCGCCCAACTGCCCAAGGCCAACTCCGTTGCCGGTTCCATCTACAGCAGTCACCCGGACAACGAGGAACGGATCCAGTATCTGAATGAACAGATCAGCAGCCAGTATCCGCAATCCGTCGATCCCCGCTCACCCGAGCGTTTTGTTGACGTGCGCTCCCGCCTGGTGGACTTGAATGTGAATCTGCGTCTGCGCTCCAAGCAATATCAAATGACACTGGATCTGCTGGATGAGACCGCCACCTACTATCCCCACCAGGAAACGCTGATCTATTACCGTGGTGAAGCCCGCCGGCTGATGGCCGATGATCCTGCGGCGGCAGCGAAAGAATATGCCTGGCTGAATGAACGGTCCGAAACGGAAGCAGACAAGCAACGTTTCCTTGCAGCGGCAGAAGACAACCGGCGTCAGGCGATCCAGCTGTTCACGTCCATTCTGGAATCCCCCGACGCACCCAGGGAAACACACCGCGGCCTGGGCCTGATTTATCAACAACAGGGAGACAAGGACAAAGCCAGATTTCATCTTCAGGCTTATCTGGCACAAGAAACGCCGCCAAAAGACCGGCTCTTCATTCAACACCAACTCGATCAACTTAATTAATGCATTGGGGATATTTCATGAGAACACTCATCAGAACCGGACTGTTGCTGGCCATGATTGTCATGACAGGTTGTGCCACCACCACCGTGCGCGAACACCCTGAGCTGGAAACCCACCTCCGCCGGGTCAACAGCATTGTGATTGCACCGCCCGCAGTCAACATCCAGCAGATCAATTTCACTGGCGAAAACGAGCGTCTTGCCGAAAGCGAAACGGCCATTCGCGCCGAACTGATCAAACTGGCGCAGAGCGCTCTGCAATCCAAAGGCTTCGAGGTCATCGAATTTGATTTTGAAACCGCCATCAGCGAGGACGAAGAATTCGCCTATACTCTGAATCAGGTTTCCGAGGGATTTTCCGAAGCCCGCAAGCAGCTCTACGCGCGTGCGGTCATTCCTGAAGATGAGAAGCGCAGTATCAAGGCGTCTGTCGGTACCGCCGTCAACATGGTGTCAGAAAAATCCGGCGCCGATGCGGTGATGCTGATCAACTACGAAGGCATGAAGAAGTCCGGCGGCGAAGTGGCCAAGGACGTGGCGGTGGCGGTGATGCTGACGCTGCTGACCGGTTCTACGCCGGTGTCCAATACCGAAGCCAGCTACGTGGAAATCGCCGTGGTGGACGGCGTGACCGGCGACATCACCTGGAGCAATATCTTTAACAGCCCGCAGCTGTCCACTCAGGGGGCCACTGCGGCACTGCAACCGCTGCCGAACGATATCAAGCCCGACGCCACTGAAAAGTAATTCACCTGTAACCACCGGACGCCGCAATGGGCGCCGGTGGGTTTACTACGGGATTCCCTGATAGGCCAGATCCTGCCGCTCTACCGTTATCCTCCGCCGATCGGTCTGTCCCTGTTCATCCACTACCACGATTTCATAGCGCCCCACTGTGTCAAAGCGATGACGCACCGGCTGGTGGGCCTTGCTGCTGTAACGCCACTGGCCGTTGATGTACCACTGCAGTTCACCCACGCCACCAGCGGCACTCAACCGCACCAGCGGCATCGCGGTCTGATCCACCGACGGCATCAGGCGGGCGCCTTCTTCCACCCCCTGGATCGCTGGCGGTGTCAGCAGTAGCGCCTGATCTTCACCACAACGTTCATCGAGCGCAGGAATGCGACTCGTGCGACGCTGATGTCCCGCCAGCCAGGGCTCAACCG
>JAGUVW010000026.1 GCA_020062665.1 Pseudomonadales bacterium | reverse complement strand
GCCCGCAAGGCTTCCGGATCGGCGCGAAAATCTGCCGCATAGCGCAGGCTCACCGAATAGCGCGCGCGACCATCGATGACTGTCGACACCGGCATGCCGCCCACCGCCGCTTCCACCACATCCAGCGTGTCACGCACCGTGAGACCGTAGCGGGCAATGGCTTCGCGATCCGGAATGATGTCGACGTATTCCCGGCCGGTCTGCCGTTCGGCGAATGTGCTGCGCGTGCCGGGAACCTCCCGCAGCAAACCTTCCAGTTCGATCGACAGCCGCTCGATTTCCGCCAGATCCGCGCCGAATACCTTGATGCCGACCGGGGTGCGCACGCCGGTGGTTAGCATGTCGATGCGGGTGCGGATCGGCGGTGCAATGGCCATCTGGTAACCCGGCATTTTCAGGGCGGCATCTAGTGCGCGCACCAGTTCCTGCTGGGTGCGTGGCTGCGCTTCCGGCCACACGGGTCGCAACGCAGCTTTCAGCCACTCAGGCGCCCAGCTGCTGTACCAGCGCGATTTTTCAAACAATGGCCATTCGTCGCGGGGTTTCAGCGTGACCACGATTTCATTCATATCCAGCTGAGCCGGATCGGTCGCCGTTTCCGCACGTCCGGTTTTGCCATGCACGGATGCCACTTCGGCAAAATTTTTGATGATTCGATCCTGCGCGTTGAGCGCACGTCTGGCTTCTTCGATGGAAATACCGGGAAAGGTCGTCGGCATCACCAGCAGGGAGCCTTCATCCAGCGGCGGCATGAATTCCGATCCCAGCTTCAGCATGACCGGTACGGTGCCGATCATGGCCGCCGCCGCCACCACCATGACCGCTATGCGCCAGCGCACAATCCCGCGTGCAACGGGCCGATACAGACGGCTCAGGAACCGGTTGACCGGATTTTCTGCCTCGCTGCGAAAACGCCCGCGCAGCAACCACACCATCAGCGGCGGCGCCAGCGTAATGGACAGCACGGCGGCGGCGAACATGGCAAAAGTCTTGGTGTAGGCCAGCGGCGCGAACAAACGCCCTGCCTGACCGGCCAGCGTAAAAATCGGCAGGAAACTCACGGTGATCAGCAGCAGGGAAAAAAATATCGGTCGCCCGACTTCCTTGCAGGCGTCGATGATGATGCGCCGGCGATCGGCGCCCGGTGGTGCAGCGGCCAGACGGGTATGGGCATTTTCGATCAGCACGATGGCAGCGTCGGTCAGCTCACCCACGGCAATGGCGATGCCGCCCAGCGACATGATGTTCGAGGTCAGCCCCAGATAGCGCATGGCGATGAAGGAAAACAATACCGAGAGCGGCAATACAATCATCGCCACCAGTGCCGAACCTGCATGCATCAGAAACACCAGACAAATGATGGCGACGATGATGCCTTCCTCGATCAGGGTTTTGCGTAGCGTGTCGATGGATCCCAGAATCAGTTCGGAGCGGTCGTAGGTGGGCACCAGCCGCACGCCCTCGGGCAGTGAAAGCCGGGCAATCTCGTCCTTCACCGCTTGCACTACATTCAGCGCATTGGATCCGATACGCATCACGACAATGCCGCCCACCGCTTCACCTCGGCCATTCCAGTCGGCAGCCCCGCGTCGGATATCTGGGCCGAATTGCACTGTCGCCACGTCCCGCAGACGGATCGGATTGCCGCCGGCAGAGACTGACACCACACTGGTTTCCAGATCCGCCAGCGTGCGCGCATAACCACGGCCACGCAAAACGAATTCGCGCCCGGCCTGTTCCAGCACGCGGGCGCCTACCTCCGCATTGGCATCACCCACCGCGCGTGTGATGTCGGCGATGCTGAAACCGAACGCTGTCAGGCGATCGGGATCGAGCAGGATCTGATACTGGCGCTCGAATCCGCCCAGCGATGCAATTTCCGCAACGCCCGCCACCGCCTGCAGTGCAGGCCGCACGGTAAAATCCTGCAGTGCGCGCAGTTGCGCCGGGTCCATGCGATGGGTGGTGTCTTCGAGGACATACTGAAACACCCAGCCCACACCACTGGCATCCGGCCCCAGAACCGGCTCTACTCCCGGTGGCAGCAGTTGCCGAACCCGCCCCAACTGTTCGAGCACGCGGGTGCGCGCCCAGTAGATATCGGTACCGTCATCAAAAATGGCGTAGATAAAGCTCATGCCGAACATCGAATAGCCGCGCACAGCCTTGACACCCGGCGTACTTTGCAGCGCCCGCACCAGCGGATAGGTAATCTGGTCTTCCACCAGATCCGGGCTGCGCCCCATCCAGTCGGTAAAAATGATGACCTGGGGATCGGACAGATCCGGTAGCGCGTCCAGCGGCGTCTTGCGCATGGAATCCAGCGCCCACAGCGTGAGCAGCAGCGTCAACCCAAGCACCATCCATTGATGCCGTGCAGACCATTCAATAATGCGCTCGACCATGGCTAGTCCCCATGACCTGCATGCCCGGTGCCGGCACCACCTGATGCACGCAGACGGCTTTCGGAATCCAGCAGAAACACGCCGGAGGCCACGATCTCCTCATTTTCGGCAAGCCCTTGCAGCACTTCTACCCGCTCCGGCATGCGCGCGCCCAGCGTGACCTTGCGCGGTTCGAAACGGCCTGGACCGGCTACGACAAATACATGCTGGTTCATGCCGGTATCCACCACAGCGTCGCGGGAAATCATCAGCGTATCGTGGGGCGAACTCTGGAACATGGCGGTACCAAACAGACCGGGCCGCAATGCGCCATCGGGATTGGCAACACTGAACCGCACCCGCAGGGTTCGCGTGCGTTCGGTCAGGGTGGGATAGACAAAATCTACGCGG
Source organism: Pseudomonadales bacterium (assembly GCA_020062665.1). GTDB lineage: Bacteria > Pseudomonadota > Gammaproteobacteria > Pseudomonadales > Ketobacteraceae > Ch67. The sequence goes on along the minus strand of JAGUVW010000026.1, from coordinate 93,249 downwards.
GCTTCGACCGGCTCCCGCCCCAGCGCGGGAAAATCCAGGTGCGCGGTGGCCCCAATCGCAACCTGCCGGGCACCCGACTCGGGCACTTCAGCCCACACCCACACCGTGGAAAGATCCGCCACTGTCAGAATTTCCGTGGACGGGTCCACCGCTGTGCCCGCCGAAATGCCGCGATGCATGACAACGCCGCTGCGTGGCGCGGTCAGCGTCACCAGTCGCCGTGCTTCTCCGCGCCGTTCAATATCCGCGATTTCCGCCGCTGTCATGCCGAGCAGTTTCAGCCGTGTTCTGGCCCCTTCCACCACAGCGCTGTCGGGCCCCGCCTGACCGAATTTCAGCGCCGACAGATATTCCGTCTGCGTCGCGAACAGATCCTGTGAATAAACCCCGGCCACGGGCTCACCGGCATGCACCTGTTGACCGGTGGTATTCACATACAACTGCTCCAGCCAGCCGGACACCCGTGCATGCACATGCGACACGCGGGATTCATCCGGCACCACGGTTGCGATGGAGCGCAATGGCTGGGTGATGGTTTCCCGTTGCACCCGCTCCAGCCGCACGCCGATGGTTTGCAGCTGCTGTTCGCTGAGTTCCACTGCCACGCGGGCCTGGGTCGACTCACCGCCGTTATGGGCGGAATGATCCACTGCAGCGGGAGCCTTCGATACAGCATCGGGGGCTGATAAATCATGGTGAAGTGAGAATGGCCAGCCATGGCGGAAGTGTTGAATGCCCGCAATCAACAGCAACAACAGGATGCCGCCGGCAAGGCCCGCGAGCAGGGGCCGCCAATGCGACAGGGCTCTGAATCGAAAAGTCATGGCGTGTGATCCTTTGCTGTACCGGTCATGCGATCGAGTCGGGCCCAGGCTACGCCCAACGTGGTTTCTGCCATCACGAACTCGGCTTCCGCATTCCATAGCGCCTGCGCGGCCTCGATCACGGCGGACAGGTTGCCCTGACCGGAGGCATACACCGACAGAGTAGGCTGAATTAGCCGCCGCGTGCGTGGCACTACATCATCACGCAGAGCGAGATACTGGATTTGCACCTCTTCAAGCTGATCGCGCGCCGCGATGGCCTCGCTTTGCACCATCCGCTTCATGGCTGTCAGATCTGCATGGGCCATGCGCTCCATTGCGCGAGCCTCTGCCAGACCGCCACGCAGTTTTTCGCGCCAGATCGGCAGGCTGACACCCACCATCAACATGGCGCCTTTTCCTTCCGCCATCGTCGACGCATAACCCACCCGCACCATACCCATCGGGGAATACATGGATCGCATGGCCTGCACATCGGCCATGGCGCGGGAAAGTTCGGCATTACCCATCTGCAATTCCGGTCGCTGGCGCAATGCTGCAGTGGCCACCTCGTCACGGGACGGTAACGGATTGTCGAGTTTCGGACTGACCAGATCAGGAACCGGCATTGCGGTATCACGACCGATACTGGCGTTGAGCATGGCTTCGGCTGACCGGATACCCGCTTTCAGCGCGCGCGCAGAAGATTCGAGCCGCGCCACTTCAACTTCCATGCGCAGGACTTCCGTCTGATTACCCGAACCGGAGCCATAACGGGCATTGGCTGCGTTCACCAGCTGCCGGGCCAGTGCAATCTGTTGCTGTACCACCATCGCCATCCGCCGTTTTTCCTGCACCATGTAAAAGGCGTTGATGGCATCCAGCTCGACATCGAGAGTCAGGCGGTCGGCCTCAGCCGCGGCCTTTGCGGCATCAGCCTCCGCAGCCCGACGACGATGTGTCAGCACTTTTGACAGGGGAAAACGCTGCTCGATACTGACACTCCAGTCATAGCGCCGGTCGTTGCCATCGCCAGCAGGCGCCAGCGGTATCGACTCGCCCTCCATGGGGGGCTCAGTCGACACGGACATAGACTCCGCGCTTTCCATCTTGTCGAACGGGTAATGATCGATGGACGGCGCCAGCATGGGATCTTCCAGCGCCGATACAATCGCGGGACGTGCTCGCGCCGCATCAGCCCGTGCTCGCGCCGCAGTGATTTCCTGGCGTTGTTCGCGGGCCATATCAACAACCGCTTCCAGCGGCCAGGGCGCAGCCGTTTCCGACTGCGCCAGGCCATGCACAGGTGGCATCAATGCAAGCATTGGCATTAAAACAAAACACATTGCTTTCATCAGGATGAAGCTCGTTTCGCCGCGCTGATCGGCGCGGCTCAATGACAGACCCTTACGGAAGTCGACTCTTAGTGCTCAAGTCCTTTGCTGACGGTGATGTCATATACCCGTTGCTGATACATCATTCGCATGAGCATTTGCATGAGATCAATTTCAGCGCCCTGCGTGGTCTGCGGGACTTTGCATGTCATTGTTGGATTTTGCTTTTGATGGAACGTACAGCCGCGACGCTGCACTTGATCCATCACATGAACCTCTCCCAGCAGCGTCATTCCCTTGTCCATCATGGCGCTGTGTTCCGTCAACAAACGCTTGCGCTCGGCTTCGCTGCTGGCAGCTTCCATTTTGTTGATCGTGGCTTCCATGCTCATCAGGTGCTGATGTATCTCTTCCAGGCGCTTCTGAGTTGCAGCAGGATCTGCTGGGCTTTGCTCGGCATTCACGATGACAGGGAATGCCAGCGCAGTGGCAATACATAAAGTGGCCAGAGTCATTTTCATGGGTGGTTCTCCTTAATGTTGGGTTGCACAGGACGTTGCATGACCCAATCTACCCACGATCAACATTGAAAGCACATTACAATTATGTAATCCGGGAACCTTGAGTGCAGAAAGTTGACCTGCATCAGAAACCAAGAATTCTGACGCCAGAGGTTGAGATTCTTTGGAGTTATCAAGCGTGCGGAAAAGGGCTAGTGATTTTTAATTAGGTGAATGCAATATATTAGGAAGTTCCAGAGCTTATAACGCTCAATGCGTATGGCGCAGAATTGACTGGCGGGAGCGCCGCGCCTTCGCTTCTGCCAAGGTCAGTCCGTTGGATATAGACGGACACGATCCCGGCAACGCAGCCCAATCGGCGAGAGCACATCAGGGTGCTCCAACTTCAGCGGGTAGCCAACCTTCATTTCATGAATGGTCCAAACGGAATGCCACAACATATGCATGCCGGAAGCGGAATGCTCCCGACACGCATTCTGTGTCAGCTGATCAAGCTTCGTGCACCCACCGCGCTGTGGTGTAACCCGCTTCACGGATTGCGCGTTCAATTTTTTCATTGGGCAGGTTGCACTGGGCAATGCTGACCTGCCCTCGGGCCAGATCGACGTTTACATTGGCACCGGGATCAAGCCGGGTAATGGCCTGGGTGATGGTTTTGACACAGTGGCCGCAGCTCATGCCTTTCACTTCGATGGTTTTCATGGGGTGACTCCTTCAGTTCATGTTGGGAGAACCCAGTATCAAGCTTGCCACTGTGGGAAGCTCAAGCGGATTTTTCTGAATCACGGCGATTTTCTTTTTTGCAGAACTGGTCTTGACCTTCCCATTGTGGGAAGCACCAGACTCGTTGCAGGCTCATCAGCACGCAAGGAGAAAAGCCATGAACGCAAACGTAAAAATCGGACAGGAATGGGATCTGCAGGTGGAGGGGATGACCTGTGCATCCTGTGTTGCCTGGATTGAAAAGGCGCTTACGAAAGTAGAGGGGGTGCTGACCGCGTCGGTCAATCTGGCCACGGAAAGTGCCCGGGCGTTGACGGTGCCGGGTCAGGTACAGATTGAACAGCTGGTAAGTGCAGTGCAGGCGGCGGGTTACGATGCGCGGCTGAAAACAGATAACGTCACGGCCAGGCCGCAACCGGCCACTTCAAACCAGGGCCGCGCGGTGGTGATCGCGATGGTGCTGGCCGCGCCACTGGTACTACCTATGCTGCTGTTGCCCTTTGGAATCCAGTGGATGCTGCCAGGCTGGGTGCAATTGCTGCTGGCCACGCCGGTGCAGTTCTGGCTGGGGGCGGGTTTCTACCGTTCGGCCTGGAAGGCCATCAAGGCCCGCAGCGGTAATATGGATCTGCTGGTGGCCATTGGCACCTCTGCCGGTTATGGCCTGAGTACCTTTCAGGTATGGCAGGAAAATGTTCTGCACACCGGTCATGGCGATGGCCATTTTTACTTCGAAGCGTCTGCGGTGGTGATTGCACTGGTACTGCTGGGCAAGTGGCTGGAAGGCCGTGCCAAACGTCAGACCACGGCGGCCATCGCAGCGCTGCAGGCATTGCGGCCGGACACTGCGCGTGTGCGGCGTGCAGATGGCGATGCTGATATTCCGCTGAATCAGGTGCGGGTGGGTGATCAGGTGGTGGTGCGTCCCGGCGAACGGGTGCCGGTGGATGGTGTGATTGTGCAGGGCACCACGCACATGGATGAATCGGTACTCACCGGTGAGAGTCTGCCTGTCAGCAAACAGGTGGGTGATCGGGTCACCGGCGGCGCCATCAACCAGGATGGCGCAGTGGTCATCCATACTGATGCGGTGGGGCGTGATTCCACGCTGTCGCGCATTATCGAACTGGTGGAGCAGGCGCAGAGTGCGAAGGCGCCGATTCAGCGTCTGGTGGACAAGGTCAGTGCGGTGTTTGTGCCGGTGGTGCTGTTGTTGGCCCTCGCTACCCTGATCGGCTGGTGGACGTTGACCGGTGATTTACAGCTCGCACTGCTCAATGCCATCGCGGTGCTGGTGATTGCGTGTCCCTGTGCGTTGGGGTTGGCGACACCCACGGCCATCATGGCGGGCACCGGCGTGGCGGCGCGTCACGGTATTCTGATCCGCGACGCCCAGGCGCTGGAAATGGCGCATCGGGTGAATGCAGTGGCGTTCGACAAAACCGGCACGCTGACCCAGGGCAAGCCGACACTGATAGATGTGCGGGCGGTGGAAGGTGATGTTGAGCGGTTGTTGCAACAGGCGGCCTCGTTGCAGGTCAGCAGCGAGCATCCGCTGGCGCGCCCGGTGCTGGATGAAGCAGCCCGCCATCATTTGGCGCTGCAGCCGGTCGATGCATTCAAAGTTCTGCCGGGTCGCGGCATTGGTGGCTGGATCGCGGGCGAATGGATCATGTTGGGCAATCGCCGCTTGATGGAAGAGGAGGGCATTGATGTCAGCAAGCAGTATGGCCTGTCCAAAACACTGGAAAGCAGGGGTTACACCGTTTCCTGGCTGGCGCGCAGTGGTAGCAGCAAATCCCTGTTGGGCTTGCTGGCCTTTGGCGATGCACTCAAAGACACCGCAGCGGACGCGATTGAACAGCTCCACCGGTTGGGTATCGTAACCACCCTGATCAGTGGCGACAATCGTGGCAGCGCCAACGCGGTGGCTAACACGTTGGGCATAGACAGTGTTTACGCTGAAGTATTGCCAGCGGAAAAAGTCCAGGCGGTGGTAGATCTGCAAGCCCAGGGCCTGGTGGTGGCCATGGTGGGGGACGGTATCAACGACGCGCCGGCACTTGCAGCCGCCGACGTGGGCATCGCCATGGGTACTGGCACCGACGTGGCCATGCACGCCGCCGGGATTACCCTGATGCGTGGCAATCCGGCGCTGGTGGCAGATGCGCTCGAAATTTCCCGCCGCACCTATCGCAAGATCCGTCAGAACCTGTTTTGGGCTTTCATCTACAATGTGGTAGGGATTCCTCTGGCGGCATTCGGGCTGCTCAATCCGATGGTGGCGGGTGCGGCCATGGCCTTCAGCAGTGTCAGCGTGGTGGCCAATGCCTTGTTGCTGAAACGCTGGAAACCCGGATCGGATCAACGTCAAAGCAAAATAATGTAACGGAGTGCTGGGATGAATATCGGACAGGCAGCCAAACAGAGTGGAATTTCCGCCAAGATGATCCGGCATTATGAATCCATTGGCCTGATTCACAGCAGTGCCCGCACGGACGCGGGCTACCGCACCTATAGCCAGAACGATCTGCACACGTTGCGTTTTATCAAGCGGGCGCGCTCCCTGGGGTTCTCGCTGGAGTCCATCGGCCATCTGCTGTCACTGTGGCAGAACCAGGAGCGGGCCAGTGCGGATGTGAAAATGCTGGCGCAGGATCATATTCAGCAACTGAACACCAAGATTCGCGAGCTGACCGAAATGCGGGATGTGTTGCTGACACTGGTGGAAGGTTGCCAGGGGAATCATCGCCCGGAGTGTCCAATTCTGCATGGACTCGAAGCGGGCCCTAATTGTTCAGCGGCAAGTTGATGGTGAAGCAGGTGCTGTTCTGATCCGATGTTGCGGTAATAGTGCCGCCATGGGCCTGGACGATGGATTTTGTAATAGCAAGTCCAAGGCCTGCGCCTTCGCTCTGCCGTTGACGTGATGGATCAATGCGATAAAAACGATCGAACAGTTTGGGTAAATGTTCCGGCGCGATAGTGGAACCAGAATTGCTCACCGATACCACGAGACGATCGTCGCCAACAGTGCGCAGGCCCACTGTAACGAAGCCCCCTTGTGGTGTATGACGCAGGGCGTTGGACAGCAGGTTCGACAGCGCCCGTCGCAGCAAGTTGCGATCCGCTGCAATGGCCGGTGTCTGTCCTTCCAGTTGCAGCTGAATATTTTTTTCCGCCGCCAGTGCACCAAAAAAATCAAACAGGGCGTGAATTTCGCTGCCGATATCCAGATTGAGAAGATCCGGTTTGATCAGTGCGTTTTCGCTTTTCGCCAGCCACAGCATATCGCTGACGAGTTTGCTTAACCGCTCCAGTTCTTCCAGGCTGGAATACAGCAGTTCCTGGTAATCTTGCGGCTCGCGTTTTTTACTCAGCGTAACCTGGGTTTGGGTGATCAGGTTGGTGAGCGGTGTGCGCAGCTCGTGGGCAATATCATCGGAAAAATGGGACAGCCGCTCGAAGCCCTGTTGCAGACGTTCGATCATGTGATTAAAGGCGTGCACCAGATCCTGCAATTCCGTGGGCACGGACGCTGGATCGATCCGGGTATCCAGCCGGTTGGTCTGGATCGATTGAATGCTGGCACTCAAACCCCGTAGTGGCAGGTGGCCCTGATGAATGCCAAACCAGGCGGCCAGCAAGGTCACCACCGCGGTCGCCAGCATGATCAACCACAAACTGCCGTGAAACCGTCGCAGAAAATCCAGATGAAAACCCATGTCCATGGCAGCCACGACACGATATTCACCACCGGCAGTGGTGATGCGTAGTGCCACGCCGCTCAGCTGCAATGAATCGCTCTGCCAGGTTTGCAGATGGTCACCCGTGATGCGTTGCACGGTTGGCAGTGTTGCCACTTGCGGCGCGAAATCCACGTCTGCCGATTGATACAGCAGCTGTCCTTGCGCATCCTCCACGCGATAAAACACACCGTGATGGCCAGACACCGCGTGGGCCAGTGCGTCATGTATTGTGGGCTCCGTGTTGGTGTCATGATCAAGCGCCCGCTCGATAGAGGCAACGATAACCCGCAGCTCATCCGCATCCTGTTCCATGAAATGGTGCTTGATGGAATTGGACACCATCCAGGCACAAAACAGCAGGCTGAATCCGGCAGCAATGCTGACGAACAACAACACCCGCGACGTCAGTGACAAGGGGCGGCCTCTAGTGACTGTCATCCTGTTCCTCATCCAGTTTGTAGCCCATGCCGCGTACGGTATGAATCAGTTTGGGGGTGAAGTCGTCGTCGATTTTCGCACGCAGGCGACGGATGGCAACGTCGATCACATTGGTGTCGCTGTCGAAATTCATGTCCCACACCTGGGAGGCAATCAGTGAACGCGGCAAGACTTCGCCCTGACGGCGGGCCAGCAATTCCAGCAGCGAAAATTCTTTCTGGGTGAGGGTAATTTTACGGCCTGCGCGGCTAGCGCGACGGCGCGGCAGATCCAGCACCAGATCTGCAATCCGGATCAGGTCTGACTGTGTGGGTACGCTGCTGCGCCGCAATAGTGTGCGCACCCGCGCCAGCAATTCGGAAAAAGCAAAAGGTTTCACCAGATAATCATCAGCGCCCAGTTCCAGGCCTTTCACCCGGTCTTCGATGCTGTCGCGGGCGGTGAGAAAAAGCACCGGCACCTGCTTACCTGCTTGCCGCAACGCTTGCAGGATGCGCCAGCCATCCACATCCGGCAGCATCACATCCAGAATGATCAGATCGAAATGCTCGGTCATCGCCAAATGGTGGCCGTCCAGCCCATTGTTGGCCAGGGTCACCACAAAACCGGCTTCCGACAAACCTTGTCGCAGATAACTGCCCGTCTTGGCTTCATCTTCCACCACCAGCAAGCGCACGGATTGCATTCCTCTTTTTCGTCGGTACAGATTTCAGTCTAGTGGAGCGGTGCCCACATGAACATGACGTGAAGATTACAAGATTGTCATCTTGGGGTCATGGGCGCGTCAGGCCGCCCCCTCTACAGTGGATAGCAATCCTGATTCGAAAAGGCAGAAGGTGAATGTTGAATCCACTCTTTTCCCGGCGACGGTTTGTACAGGGTCTGGCAGCCGGTGGTGTTATCGCCACAGTGCCGGGCGTGGCGGGTGCGTCCTCTAACCCGGCAAGTACCCGGACCGGATCGCCCGCGGTGCTCACGGGCCGCGAAATCAATCTGGTGATTGATCAGACGCTGGTGAATTTCACCGGCACACCGCGCATGGCCACCACCATCAATGGATCGATTCCGGCTCCCACATTGCGTCTGAAGGAAGGCGACACGGTTACCATCCGCGTTACCAACCGCCTGCCGGTGGACACGTCCATTCACTGGCACGGCATCATCCTGCCTTATCAGATGGATGGTGTACCCGGCCTCAGTTTTCGCGGCATCGCGCCGGGGGAAACCTTCACCTATCGCTTCACCCTGCAGCAAAGCGGCACTTACTGGTACCACTCCCATTCCGGTTTTCAGGAACTCACCGGCATGTACGGTGCGCTGATCATCGAGCCGAAAAAGCCTGACCCCATCAAAGCGGATCAGGATTACGAGGTACTGCTGTCGGACTGGATGGATCAGGACCCGATGATGGCGCTGGCCAAACTCAAGATGCAGAGTGATCTCTACAATTTCAACCAGCCCACCGCGATGGATTTTTTCCGCGACTGGTCGCAGATGGGCATCGGTGCCGCATTTGAGAAACGTCAGATGTGGAATGACATGCGGATGAACCCCACCGACCTGGCGGATCTGTCGGCCGCCACGCTAACGTTTTTGATGAACGGCACCACGCCGGCCGGTAACTGGAGCGGATTGTTCAAGCCCGGTGAGCGCGTGCGTTTGCGCTTTATCAACGCAGCGGGCAATACGTTTTACGACGTGCGCATTCCCGGCCTGCAGATGACAGTGATGCAGGCCGATGGCCAGAACGTGGAACCGGTGACGGTGGATGAATTCCGCTTTGGCCCCGGTGAAACCTACGACGTGCTGGTGGAACCGAAAGCGGATGCCTACACCCTTTTTGCCCAGAGCATGGATCGCAGCGGTTACGCGCGGGGTACGCTGGCGGTGGCGGCGGGATTGACGGCACCTGTGCCGGATCTGGACCCGGTGGAGTGGCTCAGCATGGGTGACATGATGGGCGCGATGGATCACAGCGCCATGGGTCACGGTGGCATGAATCACAGTGGCATGAACCACAACATGGATCACATGCAGCATATGAACATGCAGGGCATGGATCATTCCCGGCACGGTGGCATGGCGATGGATCACAGCCAACACAGTCGTCATGGCAATCCGCTGGCCATCCCATCGTCAACTGTGCGTCATGCCAGTACTGAATATGGCCCGTCGGTGGACATGCGGGTGGATATGCCCAGAACCAATTTGGACGATCCCGGCATTGGTCTGCGCAAGAATGGCCGACGCGTCCTCACGCTGGACGATCTGCGCTCGGCATCCGGTGTACTGGAAGATCGCCGCGTACCGGCGCGGGAACTGGAACTGCATTTAACTGGCAATATGGAGCGTTACACCTGGTCGTTCGACGGCTTGGAATTTGGCAAGAGCACGCCGGTGGCCATGAAGCACAACGAACGTATTCGCGTGATTCTGCAGAACGACACGATGATGACTCATCCCATGCATTTGCATGGCATGTGGAGCGATCTGGAAACCGATCAGGGGGAATTGCGCGTACGTCGTCATACCATTCCAGTGCAGCCAGCGCAGCGCATCAGTTTTCTCACTACGCCCCATGATGTGGGGCGCTGGGCCTGGCATTGCCATCTGGCCTTCCACATGGATTCCGGCATGTTCCGGACGGTGGTAGTGTCATGAAAATATTATTGCCAATCAGTATGCCGCTGTTATTGCTTGCACTTCCGCTGCAGGCACAGAGCGAAAGTATGGATCACAACCAGCATTCCATGTCGGCCATGGACAAACCCGCCGCCGACGCTCGTGATCCGCATGAATACTCCAACGGATTCACCCTGGAACGGGGGCCTTACGTGCTCGAAGGCCCGCGTTTACTGAAAATGGCGGACGAGCACCACTTCTGGGCGGTGATGGCGGATCGGCTGGAGTATGCACCGGAAGAAGAAGTAGGCGCCTATGAACTCAGTGCGCGCTATGGCAGTACTTACAATCGGTTGGCGCTGAAGCTGGAAGGCGAGGTGGAAGATGATCGCCTTGCGGAAAGTCAGTCGGAGCTGTTGTGGCAACATGCTGTCAGTGCCTATTTCGACAGCCACTTGGGTGTGCGCTTTGATGAATTCGAAGAAGGCCGCAGCCGGCAATGGCTGGCATTCGGCATCAGTGGCCTGGCGCCTTACTGGTTTGAAACCGATCTGACTGCTTATGTAGGCGAGCATGGCAATGCCGCGTTGTCGTTTGAAGCAGAGTACGAGTGGCTGCTGACCCAGCGACTGGTATTGCAGCCCCGTATTGAACTGAATTTTTATGGCCAACACGATGAAGAAAATCACATCGGAAGTGGCCTGTCGGATGCCGCTGCAGGGTTGCGGCTGCGCTATGAATTTTCGCGCCAGTTTGCACCCTATATCGGTATTGAGCGCAGCCGTCTGTTTGGCGCAACAGCAGATTATGCCCGTGCCGACGGCGAGCACAGTGGTGAAACGTTGGCCATGGTGGGTCTGCGTTTCTGGTTCTAACCATCCGTTCTTTCAACCTGAACCCGCAACTGTTAAAAGGATATCGACATGAATCGCAGCAAGTGGATAACGGTGATCCTGGCACCCGCAGCGTTGATTTCTGTTAGTACATGGGCCCATGAGCCGTCTGAACACATGAAGACGGGAGAAAAGGCCGATTGCAGTGCCATGCACGATATGGATCACAGCAAGATGGATATGAATGATCCGGTGATGCAGGCCATGATGCAGAAATGCATGCACCAGAACCATGGTGAAGCTAAAGGCGGCGAGAAGCAGAATGCAGAGCACAGCGGGAATGGTCGACCGCCCAGCAATGCCAAAGCCGACGAGCATAGCCACAACCACTGAGTGGATGGAGGAGCCTCATGAGCCTCACACCTTTGAAGGCATATCTGGCGGGAGTTGCAAGCGTGGCTGCCTTGCTCCTGGTGGGATCCGCAACGTTTGTGTTGAGTGGTTGGTATCCGATGGGTGCTGATGAACACCACCATCCGCTAACATACAAGCTGATTACGGTGTTGCGTGAGAGGTCCATTGAACGTGCTGCCAGTGACATCGTGGTGCCGAAAGATCTGGACAGTCCCGACAGGTTGCTGGCAGGGGGTGCCGATTACAATGACATGTGCGCCAGCTGTCATCTCAAGCCCGGCAAGAACGAAAGTGATTTCTCGCAGGGGCTGTATCCATCGCCACCCAATCTCACCCAGATCAGCATGGCACCGAATGCCATGGAAAAAGCCGACCAGCGCCGCTTCTGGATTATCAAGCACGGCATCAAGGCATCCGGCATGCCGGCATGGGGTCCGACCCACGATGATGAACGGATCTGGAACATGGTGGCGTTCCTGCAGCGATTGCCAGAATTGTCCCAGCAGCAGTATCAGATTCTGACGGCTCGGGGAGAGTGAGCTAAGCGAAGATCTCCCGGGCCTTTGCCAACAATGACGCGCTGCGAACATGCCGGAACCTTTTATGGAGCTCTGTATGTATATTCTCAAGCAACTGCGCCCTCTCATAGGGCTGCTTATACTGCCTTGGTTATTTGCCTGTACTGATTCAAATGAATCGGATCAGGCAGTCGAGCCTGCACAACTCCAAGCAGAAGCATTGACTGTCTACAAAAGTCCCACCTGCGGCTGCTGTCAAGCGTGGATTGATCACGTGGAAAACGCGGGCCTTGCAACGCACACGATACACCCCGCTGACATCGATATGGTGAAAGATAGCCTTCAAATCCCGCGAGAGACACGTTCCTGCCATACCGCAGTATCGAAGCAAGGCTATGTCTTTGAAGGGCATGTTCCTGCCCGCTATATCCAGCGTTTCCTGTCCAATCCGGTAAAGGGGGCAATAGGTCTGGCCGTTCCGGCGATGCCCATTGGCAGCCCTGGGATGGAGATGGGTGATAAGTTCACCCCTTATGAAATCCTGCTGTTGAAGCAGGATGGAGGAACAGAGGTGTTTGCCGTGATTGAAAACGCAGCACAGCAATTGGGTGATGAAAGCTAAGCAATGCGGGGAATATTCATCTTTGAAGGTTGTTGAGCCGCATTCATCTGTCGTTAGAAGGGAGCATGTTCAGTGGCACACGAGCATCATCATACCGCACACACCGACGCCAGCCTTGGTGTCCACACTGAAAAGCCTGTATCGACCTCGACCGGGCAGGAACTGCTGATCGAAGGCGCGAGCTGCGCAAGCTGTGTCAATAAAATCGAGACTGCGCTCAAGCAAGTGCCCGGTGTTACCAGTGCTGAAATGAATTTCGCGCAACGTACAGTCAGCATCCATGGCAACGCAACAAAGGAAAGTTTGATTGCGGCAGTGCAAAAGGCCGGTTACCAGGCCAGTGCAGCGGAACCGGATGTCGATCTGCTGGAAGAGAAGGAAAAGGCGGACTGGGCCTATTACAAACGTTTGATGCGGGAGATGACCATCGCCCTTGCCCTGGGTGTGCCGCTGATGCTCTATGGCGTCGTGACCGGCGAAATGTCGGTGCACACCACCGCGGAACGACTGGTCTGGCTGGCGGTGGGCGTGGCGACCCTGGCCGTGATGTATTTTTCCGGTCGGCATTTTTTTGTGGGCGCCTGGCAGTCCTTCAAGAATCACAGCGCCAATATGGATACGCTGATTGCACTCGGCACCGGCACCGCGTGGCTGTATTCCATGGTAGTGGTACTGATGCCGCAACTGGTGCCGGAAATGGCGCGCCATGTGTATTTCGAAGCTACTGCCATGATCATCGGCCTTATTGATCTGGGATTGGCGCTGGAGCTGAAAGCCCGCGGTCGTACCTCGGAAGCCATCAAACGGTTGATTGGGCTGCAGGCAAAAACTGCGCGGGTGCTGCGCGACGGCAAGGAAATCGATATCCCGGTGGAACTGGTGCAACTGAACGATATTGTACGCCTGCGCCCCGGCGAAAAAATTCCGGTGGATGGTGAAATTACCGAAGGCTACACCGCTGTGGACGAATCCATGCTGACCGGTGAGCCGATGCCGGTAGAAAAAGCCGCTGGCGATGAAGTGGTGGCGGGCACACTCAATAAGACCGGCTCGATCCTGTTCAAGGCTACCCGCATTGGCAAGGACACGGCGCTGGCGCGCATTATTGGCATGGTCAAGCAGGCACAGAATTCCAAGCCACCCATTGGCCGTCTGGCGGATGTTATCTCGGGGTATTTTGTGCCGGTGGTGATGATCATCGCGGTGCTGAGTGCGCTGGCCTGGCTTAACTTTGGGCCGGAACCGGCGCTGGCGTTCGCCATGGTGTCGGCTACCACGGTGCTGATTATCGCCTGCCCTTGCGCACTTGGATTGGCAACGCCAATGTCGGTGATGGTAGGGGTGGGCAAGGCGGCGGAAGCCGGCGTGCTGATCCGCAATGGCGAGGCCTTACAAACCGCCTCGAAGATCACGGCCATGGTTTTGGATAAAACCGGCACCATCACACTGGGTGCGCCCAAAGTCACGGATATTGTAGCCACGGGCACACTGGATGAATCCCGTGTGCTGCAGCTGGCCGGCAGCCTGGAATCCGGTTCTGAGCATCCGTTGGCACTCGCCATCGTGGAATCGGCTGCAGAAAAAAAACTGCCAATGCTCAAGACGGAAAAATTCAATGCCATCGCCGGGCACGGTGTCGAAGCGTTGGTGGACGGTGCGCAGGTGCTGTTTGGCAATGAAAAGCTGATGCGGGATCGTAATATTGAACTGGGCAATGCGGTACAGCAGGCCCAGCTATTGGCAGAAGAAGCCAAGACTCCGATGTATTTTGCGGTTGATGGCCAGCTGGCGGGTATTCTTGCAGTGGCGGATCCCATCAAAGAGGATTCCATCGCCGCCATTCGTCGCCTGCAACACAATGGCATTCGTGTTGTGATGCTCACTGGCGACAATCGCGCCACGGCCAAAGCGGTAGCAGCCAAAGTGGGCATCACGGATTTTTTTGCCGAAGTTTTACCGGAGCACAAAACCCACAAAGTGCAGGAATTGCAGATGCAGGGCGAAATCGTCGGCATGACCGGCGATGGCATCAACGATGCACCTGCACTGGCCCAGGCCAACGTGGGCTTTGCCATCGGTACCGGTACCGATGTGGCGATTGAAAGTGCGGATATCACCTTGATGCGGGGCTCATTGCACGGACTGGCCGATGCAATCGCGGTGAGCAAAGCCACCCTACGCAATATTCGCCAGAACCTGTTCGGTGCCTTTATCTACAACGTGGCGGGCATCCCCTTCGCCGCTGGCGTGCTGTATCCCTTTTTTGGATTGTTACTGAGTCCGGTCATTGCTGGCGCCGCCATGGCGTTTTCTTCCCTCACTGTCGTAACCAACGCCAATCGTCTGCGCCTGTTCAAGGCTCAGTCGCACTGAAAGGAGCATGCTGATGATAGGGGTGAATCTGGTAGGACTGGCGTTGATAGCGCTAATCGTCTGGTGGTTCTGGCTTTACCGTCCACCACAAACCACGCTGGATGAAAGCGGATTGGTGATTCGTGTTGAGAATGGCATCTACCAACCATCCCATATCAAGGTGCCGGCCAATCAGCCGTTCAGTTTGCAGTTTCTGCGTACGGATGCCTCGCCCTGTTCCGAAATGCTGCTGATTCCGGATCTGCAATTGAGTGAAGCGCTGCCTCTCAACAAAAGTAAAAGTATCAAACTGCCTGCACTGGCGAAGGGCACGTACGTGTTCCACTGCCAGATGCAGATGTATCGTGGCCAGTTAGTTGTGGAATGATCGGGAGAATTCACATGAACAACGCAAAGCCTTCATTTTGGTTATCGATGCAGGGTATGGCAGCGCTCGGGTTGATCGGTGCTGTTACCTATTTTCTGCTGATGGAGCATCGGGAGCATGTCTTCGCGTTTCTGCCCTATCTGATTTTGCTGGCTTGCCCGCTGATGCACGTATTCATGCACAGAGGGCATCACCATGGCCACCATGCGCAACATCAGGACGATACTGCCTATCAACAGGGGATGGAAGAGGGCCGTCGTCAGGCTGAACAGGAACGCGGGCAGAAGGGGCATCACCATGAGTGACCATTCAGCCTACGGATTGTGGACCTTGGTATTCATCAATTCAGCCATGTTCATCTTTTTTGCCTTCAGCTTTGTAAAACCGAAAACATCAACGGACTGGCGTAGTCTGGGTGTGTTCTCGGCGTTTATCATTGCGCTTTTCACCGAGATGTATGGTTTTCCTCTGACGCTGTATTTTCTTTCGGGCTGGCTGGTGAAACAAAATCCTGGGCTGGATGTGTTTTCGCATGATGATGGGCATCTGTTGCACACTTTGCTGGGCCTGGAAGGTGATCCACATTTCAATTTTTTGCATATCGTCAGCAATGTGGTGATCGTACTGGGCTTCTTTATGCTGTCGGCGGCCTGGAGTGTGTTACATGCGGCACAACGGCAGGGCAGGCTGGCACGGGATGGCTGGTACTCCCGTTGCCGCCACCCTCAGTACCTTGCCTTTATCATGATCATGTTCGGCTTTTTACTGCAGTGGCCAACCTTGCCTACTCTGGTGATGTTCCCGGTTATGGTGTGGATTTATATTCGCCTTGCCCGGCATGAAGAGAAGGAAGCGCTGCGGCTGTTCAACGAGGAATATCGCCATTACATGCATTCCACTCCGTTTTTTATTCCCAGCTTGAAATCTCCTAAAGCCACGTCTCAGATAAAGAGATCACCATAAGCGAGAACATCAGAAGGTTGATTAAGCACTCGGTATTGTCTCGGATTTTGCGTTATCTTCGTGGTGGTTAGATGTCCGCTCATCGTCCCAAGCAATCGTTTCAATTCTAGACATTACTACATTCTAAAAAGCCAGCATCAGCATCTGCATAGGTAAATGAAATCCAGGGAACGACAATGAAAGGCGAATTATTCTACGATAGCCAGTTTCCGAAGTGGAAAGACAAAGGGCTTGTATTCAAGGCGACATCAGGAATACCCTCTCATCAAATGCCTGGAGAGCAGTGCATCGCTTATGCAGGGCCAGTGCCTGTTTTCAACGCATGCCGAAGATGCGATCATCCAGAATCGCGTTGAAGGTTGTTTTCCTACTCAGCCTTCCAAAAGCACGATCAGCAAATCAATAAACTTGTTTCCGGTCAATTCACGATATTGGGTAAAGTATCTATCGAGCTGCCAGTGGTCGCGCAAAAGCAGCTGTTATTTCCGCAGCAGCCTCTTTATATTGATATCACCTGTGGATCTTGATGGGTTGGAGTTTCGTGAATTCTGACAATGGTTGTGATATCCATGCATCCTTCCCGATGAAACCAATCCCTCAGAGCCAAAGACCAATGCCATGGTGAAAAAAACACTAACGTTAAGCGCCAAACGCAATAAAGAATCCAGTCCCGTTGACAAGTCGGCTGAGGACGTTCCCCAAAGTGATCCACAGAAGCGATTTCTAAATGGGACGGCCATTAATCCTTTCGAGCACATTCGCTTTGAATCCGGTTCTCAGCAGCTTACTGTTCGTGCCATGGATTTGATCACGCCCATTGGCATGGGGCAGCGAGGTTTGATTGTTGCGCCGCCCGGCTCCGGGAAGACGACAGTCCTGAAACATATCTGCCAGGCGGTGGGAAAGGCGTACCCCGAGATAAAGCTTTATGCGTTGCTTATTGATGAGCGACCGGAGGAGGTGACGGATTTCAAGCGCAGTGTGCCGGCACAGGTACATGCTTCTTCCTCGGACGAAAGCTATGACCGGCACGTCCGTGTGGCCAATGACCTGCTTGATACTGCCCGCCGCGAGGCTGGCGAAGGTCAGAATGTCATGATTGTGATTGATTCACTCACGCGGCTTTCACGCGTACACAATGCAGAGCAGAAGGGCAGCGGCCGCACGATGTCGGGCGGGGTTGACGCCAGAGCATTGGAAGTACCACGCAAACTGTTTGGTGCAGCCAGAAAGATTGAAGGCGGCGGGTCGCTCACCATTCTGGCGACGGTTCTGGTTGATACCGGCAGCCGGATGGATCAGGTGATTTTTGAGGAGTTCAAGGGAACGGGCAATATGGAACTCGTCTTGTCACGCGAGGTAGCCAATCAGCGCATTTTCCCCGCGCTGGATATCGCAAGGAGCAGCACGCGGCGCGAGGAGCTGCTGCTGGATTCGAAGGATATTGAAAAGGTAAGACAACTACGCAGGGCGCTCGCCAGTCTTAAACCTATTGAAGGTGCCAGAAGACTGGTCGAGCTACTTGAGAAATACCCAACGAACGCCGAGCTGTTGAGTCACTGGGGCAGTTGAATTGCAGAACGGTGGTGAATAGCTGTCCGGGATGAGGCGTAGTCAGCCAGTGTGAAGTTCGCCTCCATGGCGATCAAGATATCGAAGAATAAAGATTCCTGTACCGATGTAACGCTGCAGGAGCTGCTGCAACTGCTCGTGTGCGCGGGATCTGGCGTTAATGCAGTTGCTGCGCGAGCCTGGGTGGCCGCAGGGGTTGCAGCAGATTCACCAGTACTGCACCCAGCAGCAACAGGCAGCCACTGAACTGCAGCAGGGACAGGCTTTCGCCGAGCATCCCGACGCCGATCGACAGCCCTACCACAGGTACCAGCAGCGAGAACGGTGCTACCCGCGATGCCGGATAGTGGCGCAGCAACCGGTTCCAGGCCAGCGTGCCCAGCAGTAGCGCCACGATCCCCTGATACAGGATGGCCAGCAGTGCCGGCAACCATTGGCCCTGCTCAAACGTCAGGGTCTGGTGCGGTTCCCACAACAGGCTGGCGAGCGCCAGACACAGGGTGGGTAGAATGGAGGCCCAGGCAATGAACGCAGTGGAATCCGGCCGGTGGCCCGACATCTGCAGGTGGCGCACCACCAGATTGCCGGCAGCCCAGCCCAGGGCGCCTATCAGGCTGCACAGCAGCGCCAGGATGGGCACCGGATAAGCCGAGTCTGTCACTAT
Organism: Pseudomonadales bacterium; assembly: GCA_020062665.1. Classification (GTDB taxonomy): domain Bacteria; phylum Pseudomonadota; class Gammaproteobacteria; order Pseudomonadales; family Ketobacteraceae; genus Ch67. The sequence continues at coordinate 74,733 of JAGUVW010000026.1, read as the reverse complement.
GCAGGTCAGGCCGCCGCAGGCCAGGGCCATGCCCAGCAGGTGTTGCAGGCGCAGCCGTTCGAATCCAAACAGGGTGGCCAGCAGCAGAGTGAACAGCACCTGGCTTTGCGCCAGCACCGAACTGAGCCCGGTCGGCATGCCTGCATAGATGGCCAGAAACAGGGCGCCAAACTGCACGGCACCCCAGGTGAAGCCGTACATGAGCAGCAGCCGTATTGGCACCGCCGGACGTGGCAGCAGCAATGCAAGCACGGCCACCGTTGCAAACCGCAGGCTGGCAAACGCCAGCGGTGGAAGGTCGTGCAGACCCCACTGAATGACCGCAAAGCTGCCTCCCCATACCAGAACGCAGAGGAGGGCCAGCAGCAAATGGGAGATTCTCATACATTACCTGCCAATAGGCGTAAAATCAGTCGGCGCCAGTCTGTGACAGACGGGTCCGTTTGGGAAATTCGGAATTTGTATTGCGCCTATGCAGAACATTCATGATCTGAGAAAAATAGACCTCAACCTGCTGGTGGTGCTGGATGCACTGTTGCGTGAGCGCAGCGTGTCGCGGGCGGCAGAGCGTCTGGCGATGACGCAGCCGGCCGTGAGTCACGCCCTGGCCCGCTTGCGGGATCTGGTGGCAGATCCGCTGCTGTTGCGTGTGGGCAATGAAATGCGCCTGACCGCTCGAGCCCGCGCGATGCTCGGACCACTGGCCGAAGCACTGGACCGGGTGCGGGATGTGGTGCTGCCTGCACCTTTTGCCCCTGCGCGCTGCACACGCACTTTTCGTTTGGCCATGTCTGATTACGGCTGCGCCCTGGTGTTGCCAGCGTTGTTGCGCGATCTGCGCACGCTGGCGCCGTCGGTGGATCTTTTCGTGGTGAAGGGTGCGCGCCTGGAAACCATGCGCCAGGTGGCTGAAAGCGAAGTCGATGGTGCTACTGGTGTATTTCCCATGCTGCCGGAAGGGCTGGCCCATGATGTTCTGTTCGAGGAACGTTTCGTGGTGATTACGGATCGCAGGAATCTCGCGCAGGATGGCCATCTGGATCTGGAGCAGTACCTGCGCGCACCGCATGTGCATGTCTCCACCGAGGGTCTGCATCACAGCCATGTGGATCTGGCGCTGGGTGCGCAGGGTTTGCAGCGACGATTGGCACTGGTGGTGCCTTACTGGATGACGGCGCTGGATTTGCTGCCAGGAACCGATTTGCTGCTTACCGTTTCCGCGCGTGTCTTGCAGGCAGCAGCCCTGCCGGAAACGCTGGCTGTGCTGCAACCGCCACTGGCGGTGCCGACATTTGAATTTGTCTATATCTGGCGAGCAGATGCCGTATCCGATCCAGAGGCAATGTGGTTGCGTGAACGGGTGTGTGCTGCCATTGCGGTCCAATAAACGCGCATATAGTGCGTCACGTTTCGCGATGCCGTCTCCTGCATCCTATTGCGCATCTCAAATTGGAACAATACCAGACCCTAATGCACGCTGGACGGTGCTCCTGCCAGCGCCCGGTAGACTTCCACCATGGCCAGCGTGACATCCGTGCGGCTACGCACGCTGGCATCCTGCGTGACTGTCACTTCCTGCTCGGCGGCGAGCACTTCGAAATAACCAATAAAACCACGGGCATAACGGGTGCGGGCGAGTTCTGCCGCACGCTCGGCATCAGTGGCCGCCTGTCGCAAACGTTCTTCCCGCTGCAGCGCGCGCTGATAGCGCATCAGTTGGGTTTCGGTATCTTCCAGTGCAACCAGTACCGCTTGCTGGTAATCGGCGAGGGCGGCGCGGCTGTCGGCATCAGCGGCATCAATCCGCGCCTGCACCTTGGCGTGATCGAGAAAGGTCCAGTCGATGCCCAGGGCGACGCGCCGTGTTTCGGCGGGGCCGCTGAACAGATCGCTGCTGTCGGTTGCCAATGAACCCAGCAGGCCGCTGAGTGTAAAGCGCGGGAACAGATCCGCCGTCGCCACGCCGATGCGCGCGGTGGCGGCAGCCAGTCGACGTTCGGCGGCGGCAACATCGGGGCGCCGGCGCAGAACATCGCCAGGGCTGTCCACGGGGATCTCTGGCAGTGCGTCTGGCAGACGTGTTTCGTCTTCCAGCATCGTGATTAACGTCGCGGGCGGCTGGCCGCTGAGCACGGCGATGCGGTGCATGGTGGCCTGGATATCCGCGAGCAGGGCGGGCACCTCAGCCTGTGTGCGTTGCAGCTGGGCGCGGGCGCGAACCTGATCAAACTCGGTGCCGCGTCCTGCATCCACCCGCGCGCTCACGATATCCAGGGTGTCCTGCTGCAATGTTACGTTTTGCTCAGCGACTTTCAGGCGTTGTTGCAGGCCGCGCAGCTCGAAATAGCTGCTGGCCAGTTGCCCGATCAGTGCAACTTGCAGGGCGCCCAGGTCAGCGCCGGCCGCTTCCAGTTCTGCCTGTTGAGATTGCGTGGCGCGACGCAAGCGCCCGAACAGATCCAGCTCCCAACTGGCGGCAATGCCTGCCTGATACAACTCTGTGCGCGCGGGGCCTGAACCGGCGGGAGCACGTTCCGCCGCTGCCAGATGTTGCTCGGCACCACTGGCACCAGCCGTGACGCTGGGCCATTGTTCCCGCTTGGCGCCATACAGCAGGGCAGCGGCGCGATCATAACGGGCCAGCGCTGATTGCAGGGAGTAGTTGGCCGCCAGGGTTTGTTCGATCAGCTTGCCCAGCAGCGGATCTTCAAAACCCGCCCAGAATTTTTTTTCGTCCTGCTCGCGCGAGGCGGCGATTTCGGTTGCGGCGTGAAAGGTCGCCGGCGCGGGTGTGGCCGGCGTCTGATAGTCCGGCCCTACGGCGCAGGCGTTCAGCAAAAATGCGAGTGCCACCGTCGATAGCTTATGCATGGCTTTCTCCTTCGATCACATCATGGGGCGCGCGGTCTGCGGCACTGGCGTGGTGGCTTGCAGGACGTTTGCTGCCTGCCAGTTTGCGCAGCGCCACATAGAACACCGGTGTCAGGAATAAACCGAACAGGGTGACACCGAGCATGCCGAAGAACAGCGCCACGCCCAGTGCCTGACGTACTTCCGCGCCTGCGCCAGTGCCCAGTACCAGCGGCACTACTGCAGCGGTAAACGTAATCGATGTCATGATGATGGGGCGCAACCGCAGGCGGCAGGCTTCCAGTGCGGCTTCCATTACGCCTTTGCCTTGCATTTCCAGCTCGCGGGCGAATTCCACAATCAGGATCGCGTTCTTGCAGGCCAGCGCAATCAGCACCACCAGTCCCACTTGCACGAAGATGTTGTTGTCGCCTTCGAAATACCACACGCCGAGCAGCGCCGAGAGCATGCACATGGGTACGATCAGAATCACTGCCAGCGGTAAAGTCCAGCTTTCGTACAATGCTGCCAGCACCAGAAACACCAGCAGAATGGACAGCGGGAATACCAGCAGCGCGGCGTTGCCCTGGTTGGCCTGTTGATAGCTCAGATCGGTCCACTCGAATGTCATGCCGGCGGGTAGCACGTTGCGTGCGATCTGCGACAGTGCATCCATGGCCTGGGCCGAGGACAGCATGCGTGGATCGGCTTCGCCGGCCAGATCCGCAGCGGGATAGCCGTTGTAGCGCAATACCGGATCGGGGCCGTAGTCCTCGCTGATGGACACCACCGAGCCGATCGGCACCATCTCGCCGTAAATGTTGCGAGTCTTCAGATTGGCGATGTCGGTGATGCTGTCGCGGAACGGTGCATCGGCTTGCGCGATGACCTGCCAGGTGCGTCCGAACAGATTGAAGTCATTCACGTAGGCCGAGCCGAGGTACGTCTGCAAGGTATCGAACAACTCTGTGAGCGGTACACCTTGAGCCTTTGCCCGCGCACGATCCACTTCGGCATTCAGCTGCGGCACATTGGCCTGATAGCTGGTGATGGGGAAGCCCATGCCTGACGTGTTGCTCACTGCTTCCTGAAATGCATTCACCGCGTTCTGCAACTCACCATAGCCAAGATTGCTGCGATCTTCGATAAACATCTGGTAGCCGTTGCCATTGCCCAGGCCGAGGATTGGCGGTGGCATGAAGGAAAAGGTGAAGCCTTCTTTCAGCCCCGCGATTTTCTCGTTGATCTCGGCATTGATTTCCGCCGCGCTGCGCGTGCGCTGATCGAACGGTGCCAATGGGAAAAACACCACACCGGTATTGGAGGTGTTGGTGAACTGCAGCGCATTGAGCCCTGGAAAAGCGACTGCGTGAGTGACACCTTCGGTGGCCATGGCAATGTCAGTGACTTTTTGCAGCAGCTGATCGGTGCGTTCCAGCGAGGCACCTTCCGGTAATTTCACCCCTGCAATCAGGTACATCTTGTCCTGGGTGGGAATAAATCCTGGCGGTACCACTTTGAACATCAGCCCGGTTCCCACCAGCAGCAAGGCATAGATGACAAATACCCAACCACGATGGCGCAGCGAGCGCGACACGCCCGTTTGATAGCGGCTGGAACTGGCGTTGAAAAAGCGGTTGAAAGGGCGGAACAGCCAGCCGAGCAGGGCGTCGATGATTTTGGTCAAGCGATCCTTGGGCGCGCTGTGAGGCCTGAGCAACATCGCAGCCAGCGCAGGCGACAGGGTCAGCGAGTTGATGGTGGAGATCACGGTGGAAATGGCGATGGTCACCGCGAACTGCCGATAGAATTGGCCGGTCACGCCAGTCAGGAATGCCATCGGCACGAACACCGCGCACAGTACCAATCCGATGGCGATAATCGGACCGGATACTTCCTTCATGGCCTGGTGCGCGGCGGCCAGTGGTGTGAGGCCTTCTTCGATATTGCGCTCCACGTTTTCCACCACCACGATGGCGTCGTCCACCACGATGCCGATGGCCAGCACCAGGCCGAACAATGTCAAAGTATTGATGGAATAGCCCAGCAGATACAGCGCAGCGAATGTGCCGACAATCGACACCGGCACTGCCAGCAACGGAATGATGGACGCACGCCAGGTTTGCAAAAACAGCGTGACCACCAGCACCACCAGCAGCACCGCTTCCAGCAAGGTCTTGATCACCGCCTTGATGGAATCGCTGACGAAAATCGTGGTGTCGTACACCGTTTCATATTGCACACCGGCGGGAAAGCGGGTGGCCAGTTCATCCATGATGTCCACCACCTGTTCGCGGATCTGCAACGCATTGGCACCGGGTGACTGGAAGATACCGATGGCCACGGCATCCTTGCTGTCCAGTTGCGAACGCAGGGTGTAGTCACTGGCGCCCAGTTCCAGTCGCGCTACATCGGCCAGCCGCACGATTTCGCCGTTGGTACCGCTTTTGAGCACGATATTGCCGAACTCTTCCACGGTACTCAGGCGGCCGCGCGCGTTGATCAGCGTCAGAAAATCGCTGCCGGGCGTGGGTTCGGCGCCGAGCTGGCCAGCGGACACCTGCACGTTCTGTTCGCGCATGGCATTGACGACATCACTGGCAGTCAGGTTGCGGGCAGCGACTTTGTCAGGATCAATCCAGGCACGCATGGCGTAGTCACCGCCACCAAAAATCTGCGCATCACCCACGCCGCGAATACGCGCCAGTTCATCCAGCACGTGCAGGCGCGCGTAGTTGCGCAGATAGAGTGTGTCGTAGCGGCCATCGGGTGACGTGAGATGCACCACCATCAGAAAGGTCGGTGACTGCTTTTGCGTGGTGACGCCCTGGCGCCGCACATCTTCCGGCAAGCGAGCCAGGGCCTGGCTCACGCGGTTCTGCACGCGCACGGTGGCGTCGTCGGCATCGATGTCCGGGCGAAAGGTGATGGTCATCTGCAGCACGCCATCAGAACCGGCCACGGATTTGAAATACATCATGCCTTCCACGCCGTTGATGGCTTCCTCCAGCGGTGTGGCAACGGTTTCGGCAATCACTTTGGGATTGGCGCCGGGATAGACGGTGCGCACCACCACCGAGGGTGGCACTACTTCCGGATATTCGCTGATGGGCAGGCTGGGAATCGAGATCAAGCCCACCGCGAAGATGATGATCGACAGCACCGCCGCAAAGATGGGTCTGTCGACAAAGAAGCGCGAAAAATTCATGGCAACAGGCCTCCTGTCGGCAGCGTTGCGGCGATGGAACGATAGTGTTTGTCTTCGTCGCGCATGGCCACCAGATTCGGTTGTACTGCCGCGCCATCGCCAAACACTTTCTGGATGCCGTTCACAATCACGCGGTCACCGCGTTCCAGACCTTGCTGAATCACCAGCAGTTCACCAGCGACACTTCCGGGTGTCACCTGACGGCGCGCCACCTGATTGTGCTCATCCACCACATAGACATAGCGGCGATCCTGATCGGTCATCACGGCTTTGCGGTTTACCAGCACAGCCCGCTCCAGTTTCGCGACCGGCATTTCCACGCGGGCAAACTGCCCCGGTTTAAAAATGCCATCGGGATTCGCCAGCTCGGCGCGATATTGCAGGGTGCCCGTGCTGCTGTTCAGGCGGTTGTCGATAAAATCCAGTGTGCCCTGGTGCGGATACCCGGTTTCGCCAGACAGCCCGATCCGCACCGGTGCGGATTTTCCCGCGCCGGGCACCTGCAGACTTTCGAAAGCGGATTGCTCATTCGCTTCGAAGTACACGTGCATCGGGTCCACCGACACAACGGTGGTCAACAGCGTCTGATCGGCGCTGGCCAGATTGCCTTTGGTCACCATGGCGCGACCGGCTCTGCCACTGATGGGCGCAATGATCCGGGTGTATTGCAGATCCAGTTCGGCACTCGCGAGGGCTGCGTCGGCTGCATTCATTTGTGCTTTTGCACCCAGCAAGGCCGCGTTGCGCTGATCGAATTCCTCGCGGGAAATGGCGCGACTTTCCAACAGGGTTTTCGCGCGCCCGGCTTCACTCATCGCCAGTTGCAGCTGACTGTTGGCTTGTTCCCGTTCCGCCTGGGCGGCTTGTACCCGTGCCTGGTAGGGGCGAGGATCAATCTGGAACAGCAGGTCGCCAGCCTTCACCAGTTCGCCTTCCTCAAATGCCACCGTGTCGATGTAACCACTCACGCGGGGACGCAATTCAACGGTTTCCGGCGCCACCACACGGCCGGTAAAGGATTCCCACAATGTCACCGGTTCGGTGATCACATGGGCCACATCCACTTCCGGTGGAGCTGTTTCGGATTCCACTTCACTCTGCACATCACAACCGGCCAGCACCATCGCGATCAGCGCCACCAGCAGACTTTTGTACGCACCTGTGCCACGCACACCGGCAGCGCTTTTACCCTTCAGATGTTTCATGGGCAGACTCCTGTAATCCGATACCCTGTTACATTTTTTGGAAATCCGGTTTGCCGTGGGCATTGGCCTCGGGGGCAGACCGGCCAGCGTACGATACGAATGAGCGCCCAGCGGGCGGTAGCGGGTTACTGCGCGAAGCTTGCCTGATCCTGTTTAAATTGGAGGATTGGGATAGCGTGCAGGGGCAACAGCAGGATGTGTGACTGCGACCTTGCAGTCTGCTTTCAGGGATATGCTTGAATCCTGGCGTGGGTGGCATGTGCGTCCATTTGAGTCTAAATACCTTACAAAATAGAGGTTTTAAGCCTGCCTGTCTGGTGTGATGAATGTGGCCAAGGGCCGGTCTGCAATCCCGGTTAACAGTACCGGGGTTCCACAAAGCGAATGGGCTGATTGCCGGTTTCTGCGCAGTGATTGCCTGATCCTGCAAAAAGTGTATCGATCCGCACACGGGTCGGCAGCACTCTGCGTATACTTGCCGACACCAGGAGGACAATTCATGACGCTGACAACCCCGCCATTACAGTGTGTTTCCGATGTCGAGCCCCATCCGCAAATGGCCGCCCTCGTCAGCCGCTGGGCGCAGCAAAGTGGTGTGACCCAGACCGCCATCAAGGGAATCGACCTCTATCGTTCCGATGACCTGACGCCTTGTAATTCCACCGTCTATGAACCTTCGCTGATTTTTATTCTGCAAGGCACCAAAACCGTTCGCCTGGGCGATCACGAAATTGTTTATGGTCCCATGAGTTATCTGGCGAGTTCCGTGCATCTGCCGGTGCAGGGACAGGTCGTGGAAGCCTGCATGGATCGCCCCTATCTGGGCGTCAAGATTACGGTTGATCCGCAGGAGGTGACTGATCTGGTGCTGGAGCTGGGCGACAAGGTGGCGAGTTACGATCCCGACAGCCCTTGCCCGGAAGTGGGATGTGGCCTGTGCATGTCGCACATGGACGCGGCCATGCAGGGGGCTCTGTTTCGGTTGCTGAGTTTGCTGGACACGCCGGAGGATATTCGCATCCTCGCCCCCCTGGCACGCAGGGAAATTATCTATCGTGCACTGATTGGCGAAATGGGCCCACGGATGCGCAAGTTTGTGGCAGCGGATTCCCAGGCCAACCGGATTTCCCGTGTGATCTCCACGTTGCGTGAGCGCTACACCGAACCGTTACGGGTAAAAGAATTGGCAGAAACGGTGAACATGAGTGAGTCGGCGCTGTTCCACAGTTTCAAACAGGTCACGCGCATGTCGCCGCTGCAGTTCCAGAAGAAGCTACGGCTGTATGAAGCGCGGCGCTTGATGCTGGCAGAAGGCCTGGAAGCGGCTACTGCCAGCTATCGGGTGGGTTATGAAAGCCCGTCGCATTTCAGTCGCGAGTACAGCCGCATGTTTGGCGCACCGCCCAAGGCAGATGTGGCCAAGTTGCGCGGGGAACACATCATGGTGACAGCCTGAGTGAAACCTGCTCCGATTTCACCTGCGGATCGTGGTTGGAGCCTGGATATGCCGGATGAATGTGAGTATTTGCAGCCCTTTCTTGACCCTCATCAACTCCTCAACCTAGACCGGCTAGTCCTCGGGGAATAGGATCAATCAACACCCCCCGCGCACCCAGGAGCCCGTCATGCCAGATCCCGTCAAACTCGAAGTTCCCGTCGATCAAGGCAAGAACGTCGAACTGAAGAAGTACTACACCTTCAACGAAACCGGCAACATCATGCTGGCGACTACGGTCAGTGAGTCGGCCGAGATCCAGGAATCCGTGCGCAAGGTGTTTGCGGAAGTGTCGGTGTTCTTCGCGGCCATGACCAAGGCGATCACCTCGACTGAAAATCCCGACACCCACAAGCCGTACTCGCTGTACAACTACGGTGCGCTGCGCAAAATCATCGCGGGTTCCGGCTGCTTTATCCAGGTGACCGAACTGGATGTGACGCACACTACCAGTTCGTGGGGCGCCACGTTCAGCAAGGAGCTGATTCAGGGGCTGCTCGGCCTTGCCACCGGTGCCGGTGCGCTGAGTTTCGCCACTGCGATGATTTCGGCGATCGGCAATGAAGGTCTGAAGGTGGCCGGAGCCACATCGGATCACGGCAGCGAAGTCGGCAATATTGTTTTTGTGTGTGAGTATCTGCTGGGTATGCCCAGCATCAGCGCGATCGTGGTGTATATCGACGCCCATGATCACGTGGCCCAGTTCCAGGCTGGCCCGTGCATCAAAACCGAAAGTCACTCCATGACCTTCAAGATGCACAAGGACACCTACATGTTCGTCACGCCCACCTTCATCCGCGAGTATGCGGGGGATCTGAATTCGGTCACCACCGATGCGGCCTATGGTGAACTGGTGAAAACCATGCGCGAGCATCTGGCGCCCAAGCCTGCCGAACCACCCAAGGAGCCGCCAGCGGAGCCGAAGAAGAAGTGAATGAGCGCCCGGTGAAGCGCGCCGGCGGCGTTCGGATACGGATCGCCTATGGCTGAGATGCTGCCGATCGATATGCTGCGTGCGCTGCTGCTGGTGGCGCTGGTGGGCGTTATGCTGGGTGCAGTGGTGATCCTGGTTGGGCGTCGTCGCGCGGCCAGACCTCCGGTGCCACCCGTACCTGCAACCGGGGATGAATCCCCCCGCCACGAAGCGCAGCGCTATTTTCTGATGAATGAAACGGGCAACGTGCTGATCTCCACCAGCCTGAGCCCGACCGGGCAATTGCCCGACGCCACATTGGCGCAGTTTTCCGAGGCGCTGGCGCATCTGTCGGCGATCTTCTTTGCCGTGGCAGGGACAAAAGATCCCGATACCGGCCAGCCTTTTTCGCTCTACAACTACGCAGTGATCAAGAAAGCGCTGGAACTGCATCCGGTCTTCATTCGCATGTCATCGGAAAAGCCCAAGGTTTCACTCAACCGTTTTCGCACGGGTTACTCCCCGCTGTATCAGATTATGGGGGCGCAGAAAAAGTCGCCGGAAATGGTGCGGGAGGAAAAGAAGAAATGGTTCGATGAGCGCGTCAACTATTCACGCCAGGCACTCGGCATGAACGATAGTCCGGAGAATTTGCAACGCCTGCGCACCATTCATGCCCAGATGCGTGCCGAGGCCAAGCGAATGGGCCGGCAGCAACAGGTTATGGGCGTGAAGGCTCCGGGGTTGGTGCAGTTGCTGCAGGCGCCTTCGACACAGGAACAGGCCGAGGTGCCCGATGATATGGAGATCGGCCACATCACGCTGTACTGCGAGTGCCTGATGGGTGTTTCCCTGGTGTCGGTGAAACTGGTGCACGCCTACTATGAGGATTATCTGTACGCCGATTCACTGGAAAAAATGGAGTACGACACCTATCTGTTCGTCAGCCCGTCGCAGTTGCGGAAGACAATGAATGAAGTCAATAATCTTCCGCGCGTGCACATTGATGCCGCAGCACTGCGAACCAGAGATCCCGAAGGGCACAGGTATGAACAAAAAACAGCAACAGACCTTACTGGCAACCTTGAAGAGCCGCTTTGAAAACAACATGAACCGTCACAGTGGCATGGACTGGGCGAAGGTGCAGGCCAGACTGGAAGCCAATGCCGACAAGCTGCGATCACTGGGCGAAATGGAGCAGACCGGCGGTGAGCCGGATGTGGTGGGCTACGACAAAAAGACCGGCGAATATATTTTTTACGACTGTGCGGCGGAAAGCCCCAAGGGCCGTCGCAGTGTTTGCTATGATGGCGACGCGCTGGAATCCCGCAAGGAACACAAGCCACAAAGTAGTGCCCTGGATATGGCGGCCGCCATGGGCATCGAGCTGCTGACCGAAGCGCAGTACCGCGAGCTGCAGCAGCTTGGCAGTTTCGACGCCAAGACATCAAGCTGGATCAAGACACCTGCTGATATCCGGGCATTGGGCGGGGCGCTGTTCGCGGATTTTCGTTATGGCCATGTCTTTGTGTATCACAACGGCGCGCAATCCTACTATGGGGCCAGGGGATTTCGCGGTGCGCTGAGGGTGTGATACCTGCGCTTCAGTAAACATCTTCCCGATAGCGCCCCTCGGCCTTGAGCATCTGCACGCTGGCATTGATGGGCGCAATGATGTCGTCGATGACTTCCCTTACGCCTTTTGCCATCTCCCGTCCGCCGCATACCAGTATCTGGGCGCCGTTCTGGATCAGCTTGCGCAGTTCTTCGTTATCGGCGTTGATCCTGTCCTGCACGTAGGCGCTGTCCGCGCTGCGGGAAAAAGCGGTGTTGAGTTTGGTCAGCCGTTTGTCTTCCAGATAATGCTGCAGTTCGGACTGGTAGAGAAAATCCGATTGTGGATTGCGGCCGCCCCAGTACAGGTACATCGGATGGTGTGGCGTGTTGTGCTTGATGAAGCCGGCGAGCGGGCCGATGCCGGTGCCTGCGCCAATCAGGATCACCGGCGCCTTGCCAGAGGCGGGGCGGAATTCGGGATTGGGCCGGATGAAGGCGTCGATGCAGTCGCCGGGCTTCAGGTTGTGCAGATAGCCGGAGCATAAACCGTCGGTATGTTTGCGGACGCAGATTTCCAGTATGCCTTCCTTTGATGATGAGGCCAGCGAGTAGAAGCGGGGCACGTGGCTGCCCGGTGGCAGAATGCCAACAAGATCGCCCGCTTCGAAATAAGGCAGCCGATAGCGCAGACGCAGCCTGGACAGGATGCCGGATTTTTGTGTCGGTGCCGCGGCGGTAAAACGGAATACGGTGGTCGGTGTGTCGGTGTCGGCGCCATATTCCACCCGTTCCGCCAGTTGCATCGGCCGGGTGTGCGGGCGTTCCGGGTTGTGTTCCAGCTGCAGTGATGTGCCAATCACGTCGCCCAGATTGCGGCCCCAGCGTGCAAATTCCTGCGGTGATTGCCGGTCGATCATGTCGAGTGGGCAAAGCGGTGTGCAGCCTTGGCCAAGCAGTGCGGCGTCGACATCCAGCGCGTACTGGCAGAAGCGCGGAAACTGGCGATCGCCAAAACCCAGTACCGCATAACGCAGTTCCGGTGTGCGGTTGAAGCGGCGGAGCTTAGCGAGGAACTCGGTGGCCGATGCCGGTGGGCCGCCATCGCCGTAAGTGGCCGTTAGAATCAGCATCCTTTTTGCGGCGCGGTAACCGGATGCCAGCGTGTTCATCGGCGCGGTATGCACGCGATAGCCGGCCTGGGTGAGCGCATCATGCAGTGTTCTGGCAAAGCCCCAGGTGGTGTTGCCTTCGCTGCCCACCAGGATCAGCGTGTCTGCGGCATCGGCAGGCGTGTTGTGGGCGAGTGTTGGCATGCCGCTGCGACGCTTCCACCAGATCTGCGTGCCCGTCACCGCCAGCACCGGCACGGTCAGTGCCGCCAGACCGAGCAACAGCCCCAGCCACCACAGTCCTTCACCGGTATGCAGCATGTAGATGAATTCATAAATCTTGCGCGCGCTGCTGTGTGCTTCGAATGCAATCATTTCGCCACTGGAGGCGTGAACGAAACCTGCACCCTGATCGGTGCGCACGGAATAGTAATCGGCGGGATCACCGGGATAGGGATAGACCAGTTCGCGCAGATCATTCAGGTCGATGGCTTTGAGCGCCGCCAGCGTGTGCGTGGGCAGTGGCGCCGCCAGCGGTTCTTCCGGGGGAAATTCCGGTTCTGCCTCCAGCGCTTCGGGAATCAAGCCCAGGCTGCCTGCGGACATGTACAGCCCGGTCAGCGCCGACAGCAGCAGGCCCAGCAGCGCAGCGCGCCCGAGCATGCCGTGCAGACGCTGCGCGGTGGTGCCACGTATCGGCCCCAATGCATTGCGCCAGCCACCCGCGCGGTCGGCCAGCATCAGCGCTCCGGTAATCGCCAGCAGCAACATCAGGGCGGCGCCGCTGCCCGTCGCAATGCGGCCTTCGGTATCGAGGAAAAAAGACCGGTGCAGGTTCTTCATCCAGCGCATAAAGGCCGGTGTCTCGTAGGCGGTGATGGCCTGCCCGCTCAAAGGATCGATCAGGTCGGCGCCGCTCGTGTCGCCGGAGCGGAAATACACGATGATGGCACCGGATGGCGCGCGCTGAATCTGTTCGACGCCGGGATAGTACTGCGCGACGTTGCCCGCCAGATCTGCCACGGACATTTCGCCGTCGGCAGGTATGACGGCGTGCAGGCGCTGCTGGGCTGGATCAGTGGCCAGAATCGCGCCGGTCAGCGCCATCACGGCCACCAGAAGCGCAGCCACCAGTCCGGGCAGGGAATGCAGTTGACGTAGCATGCAGCGCGCCTTGTTGTTGCCGTGATGAGTGACCGATCAGAACGAGTAGGTGAAGGACTTGACGTAGCCCTTGCCTGCCGTGGGTTTGCCGGCGCCATCGGTGGTCAGTGGCACCACCACTTCGGAGCGGTTGTCGCGCTTGTCTTCCACAGCGGTGTCAATGTGCACCTGGTAGCCTGCGTCGATCAGTGCGTCGGCCACTTCAAGGGTCAGCTTGAGGGTTGTGCCACTGCTCACGCTGGCGCCGGTCATGCCGTCATATTCGGCGGGCTTCATGCCGCTGCCGCGTGCCCAGTCTGCAAGATGTTTGTAATATTTGGATTTTTTTCCCGCGATCCACAGGGTCTGTTTGTATTTGCCGGCGGCATCCGTCAGATACAGTGCAACATAAGCGCCGTCGCCCTTGTAGGGTGACAATTCTGTCGTGAAGGAAACCGGGCGTGCCTGGGAAAGTGCGGGCAGGGCGAGTACGATTGTGAGTGGCAACAGCAGATGTTTGGCGTTCATGATCGTGGTTCTCCGTTATTCGGCTGAGCGGACATCATCGTGTGCGGGATTGGCGGTGTCGGGTGCGGCCTGCTGTGGCGCGCGGTTATGCGGGCCACCCCGTGTCGCGTCACCATCCAGATAATCGGACGCCCGCCCGCGCCGGTGCTGAAAGCGGATTTCCAGCTCCATGATCTCCAGTGAAGCGGGGGCGAACTTGGCTTCGAACCGGTTGCCATTGCGATCGATGCCGTGCACTTCGTAGCAGCCGTCATCCACACGTATGCGTTTGACTTTCCAGCCATTGTTTTCAAGTTGCTCGCGCAGCGTGTCGCGGGATTGCCAGCTGGCCACGGGATCGTCGCAATCCACATCGGCCAGGACAGTGCCCGTGAACACACATGCAGCCACACTTACGGCAAGCATCCAGGATTTCATGTTCGATCTCCTTCTCATGCAACCTGCTCCTTCTCGAGGAACAGGGTTGATGCTAACGCTTCTTCCTGAAGGCAAGCTTAAGACAGGTCAATGGATTGGATATTGTTTCGCTCCGAGAGCAGGAATTGCCCGCAGAATGACTTTGCTGAACTGGAAGGGCAGCAACAGCGCTGCGCCTGCACCGGTCACGATAAGCCCTTGTTCCAGCGTCGGTCTTACAAAACCAAACAACGCAGCGATCGGCGGGATGCACACTGCACTCAGTAATACCGCCAGGGTTGCGAGCAACACAATCAACGTGACCGGTGACATACGGGTGAACATCGGGCGCCAGCCGACCTCTGTTGAGCGCAGCGACAGGATCAAAAACGCGTTGGCTGTGACCAGCATGCAGAAAGCCAGGGTGCGCGCCTGGGCGGTGCTGCCATTTGCCTGGAGTGTCAGCGCATAGGTTACCGCAGATGCGATGGTGATCAGGCTGCCCTGCAATAATCCCAGGGCTAGAAAGTAGGGGGAAATCAGCGGCTCGCCGGTGGAGCGCGGAGGACTTTGCATCAGCTTGTCGTTGCCTTTTTCCGCTTCGAATACTACCGAACAGGCAGGATCGATCACCAGTTCCAGAAAGGCGATATGAATCGGCGCCAGTAACAATGGCCATCCAAACAGGATTGGCAATATGGACAGGCCAATGATCGGTACATGCACCGCCAGCGTATAAACCAGTGCCTGCCTGAGATTGGCATAGATGCGTCTGCCCAGACGTATTGCTTCAACAATGGTGGGAAATCGGTCATCCAGCAACACCAGGGCAGCGGCTTCCCGCGCAACATCGGTGCCGCGCTTGCCCATGGCTATTCCGATGTGGGCGGATTTGAGCGCCGGTGCATCGTTGACGCCATCGCCGGTCATTGCCACGACTTCGTGGTTGGCTTTCAGTGCGTCGACAATCTGCAGTTTTTGCTCAGGACTTACCCGGGCAAAAACACTGGTTCCAGTAATCAGGCGGGCGTGCTCAGCAGGCGCGGCTGCTTTGAGATCCGCCCCGGTTATCACACGTGAGCCGTCGATGCCAGCCTGGCTTGCAATAGCTGCAGCCGTTTGGGGATGGTCGCCGGTAATCATGACAACGCGGATGCCAGCGCGCCTGCATTGGTTTACCGCATCTGGAACATCCTGGCGCAGCGGGTCTGCCAGCCCAATCAGGCCCACGAACTCAAAATCGAAATCATGCTGGATGGCAGGCCATGCAATGTCGCTGCGATGCTTGCCTTTGGCTACTCCCAGCACTCGAAGTGCCTTGTCGGCCAGCCGCTGCGCATCCCGCTGGACGTGCGCGGCCTGTTCCGGGTTCAGGTGACACAAGTCTGCGATGGCTTCGGGCGCGCCCTTTGCAGCAATGATGTCGTGTTCGTCAGGCGCGTTGCGCCAGAGATGCGTCATGGCAAGCAGTTCAGGGGACAGTTCGTATTCGCGCGCCAGCTGCCACTGCGGATGCAAATGCTCGGTATTGCCAAGGTGCTCGCCGGCAAAGTGGAGGACGGCCTGCTCCATTGGATCATGCGGCTCAATCTCGCTGGCCAGAACGGCAAATTCGAGAAGCTGGTGGTAGGTTTCCGGAAATTCCCTGTCGTTGAGTTGGCGAAGATCAAGTTGTTCGCCATTGACTGACAGCATGGCAAGCGCCATGCGGTTTTCGGTCAGCGTGCCGGTCTTGTCGACGCACAGAACCGTTGTTTCCCCGAGTGTTTCAATCGCATTGAGGCGACGGGTCAGCACGTTGTGAAGGG
This sequence comes from Pseudomonadales bacterium, assembly GCA_020062665.1. Classification (GTDB taxonomy): domain Bacteria; phylum Pseudomonadota; class Gammaproteobacteria; order Pseudomonadales; family Ketobacteraceae; genus Ch67. The sequence continues at coordinate 58,521 of JAGUVW010000026.1, read as the reverse complement.
CAATTCTGCGGGCGCCCATGGCAAAGAATACGATCATGATCACCGCAAACTCCTGGGGCAATATGCCCATGGCAAGGGTGATTCCCGCGAGCAGTGCATCGAGCCATCCGCCGCGCAGCAGCACGAACAGCAGGGACAGTGCGATGCACAGCAAAATGCCAATTACCGCCAGACGCCGTGTGATGTGCGTCATTTCTTCATGCAATGGCGACCTTTCGTCTTCGATGCTTTTCAGGGATTTGCCGATGCGACCCAGCTCGGTGCGCGATGCGGTTGCGGTGACCTTTGCGGTCGCCTGACCACGGGTAACCAGCGTGCCCGCGAAAACCCGGCCATCCGTTGCGAACTTGTCAACGGGCACGGATTCCCCGGACAGCAACGACTCGTCCACTGCCAGTTCGTGGGCCGCCAGAAGGGTGGCATCAGCCGGAACGCGATCGCCTTCTGCCAGGATCAGCACGTCATCCTGTACGACTTCGCTACCGGGAATTCTTAGCTGCTCGCCATCCCTCAGTACCAGTGCCCGCGGACTGCTCAGCTCGCGCAAGGCAATCAAAGTACGCTCTGTCCGGCGTTCCTGCAGTACGGTGATCGTCATGATGATGACAACGAAACCCAGAAGAATGAGAGCCTCGTTAAGATCGCCCATCAGCAGATAAATGCTGCCCGCCGCGATCAGCAACAGAAACATCGGTTCACGCACTACCTCGATCAGCAAGGTTATAAATGTGCGTCGCTGCTCGGTGTCGAGCACATTGGGGCCATCACGCTTCAGGCGTTCTGCCGCCTGCGCGCTGCTCAGGCCTTGCTGGGTGGGATCGGACATATGGTTTCCAGGATGTGTCTGCCAGCGGAATCAAAGCAGAATACCATTTACACGGATTGCGTCGTTGACAATACTCAAACAACCCATGCCGATTCGCGGTGATCCCATGTCAGACAAACAGCATTTCGAACTGCTCGCACAGTACAACCGGTGGATGAATGACAACCTCTATCGTGCGGTATCTGCCTTGAGCCCACAGGATATTGCGCAGACACGCGGCGCGTTTTTCGGCTCCATCCTGGGCACGCTCAATCACATCCTGGTGGCTGACATTACCTGGCTGTCGCGCATTTGTTCTCACCACCATTCAATCGCTGCCTTGCAACCGCTCGATTCATTGCCTGTGCCGAGAGCGCTGAATCAGATTCTGTTCGAAGATTTTGGCGAGCTTGGGAATGCACGACGCACCGTGGACGAGGTGATTCTGCAGTTCATTGACGAGGTTCCTGTCGGGATTCTGGAAGGCGCCCTGCATTACAGGAATATGCGGGGCGACAGCATGAGCAAGAAACTGGCCGCGGTGCTGATTCATTTTTTCAATCACCAGACCCATCATCGCGGTCAGGTGACCGCGCTGTTGTCGCAGGCCGGCGTGGATTATGGTGTGACAGATCTGATTGTCATGGTTCCGGATTGCATTGATTGATCAGCATTCTTGCAGCACGCCCTTTTCCACCTGCGAAAACTCGCTGCCGCACAGCCACTTGCTCAGGTTCTTGCGCAGCTGTGCGTCGCCTTCGATCCTGATTTTGTCGGCCCGCTCCAGTGCGCTCAGTGAAACCTCGCCCATCCAGAACGCCGTGAATTCCTTGAGCGGACACTGGATGCGCAGGTTCACGTCAAAACCGGGATTCTTGAAGCAGACATCGACGTTGCGGTTTTCCACCACCAGCCAGTAGAAGCGATCGCGGGCCGGCACGCCCAGGAACTCGAACTGGATAACCCGCTGCGCCAGCGGAAAAGGTTCGAGGTTGATGGTGCGATGCATGTCCCACATCAGCAGTGAGGCGTCCAGATCCGGCTTGCTGTAATCGCTGCGTACCCAGCGTTGCCCCCACACGCCCAGGCCCATGATCATGTCCTTGAGTTCGCGGCCGGCAGTGGTCAGCGCGTAATACACGCCGTGTTCATTCTCGTGACGCTGGATGACGCCATGGGCGATCAGTGTTTTCAAACGCTTGGACAGCAGCGTGGGTGAAATCAGCGGCATGCCCCGGCGCAGATTGTTGAACGTTTGATCAGCGACACACAATTCCCGCAAGATCAGAATCGACCATTTTTCGCCCAGAACTTCTGCTGCCTTGGCCACCGGGCAGTATTGTCCGTATCCCGCCATAACGCCTCCGGTACTGTTTATGTACTAGTTAAATAGCCTGACTGGCGGGATAGTTCAACCCGAGGAAACTCACTTTGCAATGGCACTACTACCGACACAGATTGCATGGATATCACTGGGAGAGAACACGATGGAAACAGCACGTAAATTAGTAGACAACGATGTCAACCCGGATTGGGTGCACCGCTTGCAGGCCCTGCTGCCTGCCTTTGCCGACCGGGCGCCGGCTCATGACCGCGACGGCAGTTTTGTGCAGCAAAATTATGCCGATCTGAAAGCAGCGCGATTTTTTTCGGCAGGTATTCCGCAGGAGCTGGGTGGTGGTGGTGTGGACTATGCCACGCTGGCGGATTTTATTACGCAGATGGCGCAGGTCTGTGGTTCCACTGCGCTGGCCTTTGTGATGCACACGCACCCGGTGTTGCTGAACGTTTATAAATTCAAAAACGCCCAGGACGCGAAAGCCAGGGCGACGCTGAGCAAGATTGCCGCCGGCGAGTTGATCATTGCTGGCACGGGCGCCAATGACTGGCTGCAATCCAATGGCCGCGCCGAACCGGTGGAAGCCGGTTATCGCGTGACAGCCCACAAGCGTTTTGTCAGCGGTTGCCCCGGTGGGCAGGTGTTGGTGACCAGTGCAGTGACCACGACACTGGCCGGCGATCAGGTGCTGCATTTTTCCGTTCCACTGACGGCGCCCGGCATTGCGGTGCAGAACAACTGGGATACGCTGGGCATGCGGGGGTCAGGATCCCATGACGTCGTGCTGCGTGATGTGTTTGTGCCGGATGATGCCATTGTCGCGCGCCGGCCCGTGGCCCAGTGGCATGGCGTGTGGGATCTGATTCTGCCCGTGGCCATGCCGTTGATCGTGAGTTGCTATCTGGGACTGGCGGAACAGGCGGCAGTGCTGGCCACGCAGGCCTGTCAGGACAAGCCGGAATCGGCGCGGGATCTGGGTGCGTTGCGCAATCAGCTGCGGTTGGCGCGCCTGGTGCGTAACACAATGGTGGAGCAGTGTGATGATCTGTGCTTCAAACCCGGCATCGGCAATTCAGATTCCATTCTGGCCTACAAGACGCTGGCCACGAATGCGATTCAGGCGGTAGTGGCGCAGGCGGCGAATCTGGTGGGCGGTGCAGGCTTCTTCCGCCATCACGTGCTGGAGCGCATTCAGCGTGATGTGAGGGCTGCGCATTTTCATCCGCTGCCGGAAGCGCAACAGGCGCAGATCAGCGGCAGGATTGCGTTGGGCCTGAGTCCGGTGTGACAGCCTTGCGCTGGCGGTGGAATGGAATCAACCCTTTTTCACCGCCAGTACGCCGTCGCCATTCAGCTGGGTGGAAAAGCCCGCCTTGCCCAGACGCTTGGCCACTTCGTTCGGTACATCGCGCCCAGTGGTGAGTTTGTTGGGTGTGCCGGTGTAGTGGAACAGTTTGCCGTTGCGTTTGATCACCCGTGCCAGATGATCGTAGAACGTTTGTGAATACAGTTCGCCGGCGATGCCGAAACGGGGTGGATCGTGCAGGATGGCATCCACCGACGCGGTGGGAATGGATGCGATCAGTTCAGATATGTCGCCCTGGGTGAGGCTGAGTACATCACCCACGGGCGGCGACCACGGATTGAGGCTGCGCAGCCAGATCACATCGGAATTTTTCTCGAACGACAGGATTTTGCTGGCGCCGCCCTGCAGGCAGCACGCGGCAAAATAACCCAGCCCGCCACAGGTATCCAGAATGACTTTGCCGCGGGGCGCGATCAGATTCACCTTGCGTTCGGCGTCGGCATAGGGCGACACCTGCGCGGTGGGCAGCATCTTGATGCCATCGATTTCAAACGTCGGCGCGCCCCATTCCGTTGGCACCAGCTTGATCAGCGAGGTGGTGTAGCGCGATACCGGCTCGAAACTCTCGCCATCCCAGTAGTAGATGGTTCTGTCCTTGCAGGTATCGGGCAGGGGAAAACGCCGGCCCTGCCAGATCCAGTCGCGGCCATCCAGGCTGACGGTGGCGGTGGTGCGATCCAGATCCAGTGAGCATTCAATGGTGGCTGTACCGCTGTCCATGGCGGCGCGCAGTTGCTGGTGTACTTTCAGGGTGAGCAGTGGGCTATTCATGGCGCCATGATAGCGGATGAAGGTGGGGCCGTCATGGACTCATCGGTTGTAAGGCACAGGCTCGCCATGAACGTTTCAAAATCCTTCAAGAATTCATCAGGGCATTCCAGAAATGCCACATGACCGGCCGGGTAGGTTTTCAGGTTGCCATTCTTCAGCGCGCGAATGGTGGGCAGATTCAGCTTCAGCCGGTTGATGCGATCCTGCGTGGCCCAGGCCACCAGAATGGGAAGGTTCAGCTGCCGAATGCTGTCGCGCAGATCCGATTCCGGCGTGCCGAAACTCTGCCAGGCTTCTCGACACACCTGGGCGGTTTCATAGGCCTGCTCAATGATTTCGTCTCGTCTTGCCCTGGCTGGGGCATTGGTCAGAACGGATCGATAGAAAGTCGAAAAGAATGTTTTATACCAGCGAGCATGCTTTTCACCCTGAGCAAACAGGCCGGCGAATACAGGGCTGGCAATGCGTGTCACCCGATTGCGTTCGAAAATACCACCGGGGTTGCACAGTATCAGGGCTTGCACTTTTTCCGGTAGCCGTATTGCCAGTTCGATGGCAGTGGCGCCGCCGATGGAATTGCCGATCAGGATGCATCGTTCGATAGCGAGCTGGTTCAGCATTGCCTCAACCACATCGGCATAGAACGCGCTGCTGACGGGCCGGCAACCTTTACTGGAGGCGCCATGCCCTGGAAAATCAATGGCAATGCAGCGAAAGCGCGGGCTGATCGACTGGATGAAGTGAGCGTAGTCATCGGCGGAGTGACCAATGGCATGCAGGCAGACCAGCGTCGGGCCTGTACCTTGATCGATGTAGCCGACAGTATCCTGACCCAGTTGCAGTGAATGACGAGAGTAGAGCATGGTGTTTTCCCGATAATGGCAGACACTACCGACATTACCGCAGGGGTGCCGGTTCCGCTGTCAAAAAGTTTACACCCGCTGTCCCTACAACAAGAAGGCATAAGGCATATGACACATCGACCGCAATCGGATTCAGACGCCGCAGTTTGGCGAACGGCTTTCGACAGCAGTGTACTGTTTTCCCATTGGGCTGAGCCTGACAGACAGCGCTTGCTGGATACGGCAGTGGAACGGCAGCTGCTGCCTGGCCAGACGCTTTATACGCGCGGTGAAGCCGCCAGGGCGTTGTATTTCGTCGAGTCGGGCTGTCTGAAGGTGATGGTGCCGACCGTCGGCGGTGACGAAGCCGTGCTGGATGTGGTGGGGGCAGGGCAGTGGTTGGGGGAGTTGGGGGTTGTCGACCAGTTGCCGCGTCAGCATTCCACCATCGCGATGGAGCCTTGTCAGTGTGTTGGTTTCGACAGCGCGGTGATCGCTCGGGTATTGCAGGCGAATCCCGGGTTGTATCAGGGTGTGGCGTTGCTGTTGTGCCAACGCTTGCGGGCCATGTATGCCTGGGGCGAGGATAATCTGCTGGGCTCTGTGAAAAGCCGGATTGTGCATCGGTTGCGCCATATTGCATCGAGCCTGGGGGTGCCGCTGGAGGATGGCTATCTGCTCCGTACCCGCATTTCGCAAGAGTTGCTGGCCGCCATGCTCGGTGTTACCCGGCAGACGCTCAACAAGGAGCTGGCCGGACTCAAGCAGGCCGGTCTGGTGAAAAAGGTGGGGGCGTATTACTGGGTAAAGCGAAATCGTTGAATTTCCAGTCGGTTGACTCGCGTCAATGCGCGCTGTTGATCTCCTTCCCGTTCAGGCCTATGTTGATCTCTGTAGTGTCAACCACAACCCAGGAATCTGCTTATGGACATGGGATCTGTCAAAATTGCAGTGGGAATTGATATCGAGGTCATCAACGGCATATTGCGTTATGTCTATCGGGAGTCGGCACTGTCGGCGCCCATTGATCTGAACATCTTCACCGACTCCAACACCTTGCCCGCGCTGCAGGCCCAGCTGGCGCAACCGGTGGTGGAATTGAAAGAGACGGACTCAGCCCTGCGCATCGGTGTGCGAGTGACGGGTGAGGTGTCGCTGTTTGGTTCGACACCTGCGACGGTGAGTGCCTGGATTGAATTGATTCCCCAGGTGGTGGAGGTGGAAGACGATGCACCGCAGGCAGGTATCAGGCTGGGCGCGCTGGAAGATGTGCAGCCCGTCTGGTTTCAGCCAGTGCTGGAAACGTTGCTGGGTGAGAATGTGGAATCGGTGCTGGCGTCAGTCACGCTGCCGGTGTTCGGTGGGCTGATCGATCAGCTGGAGCCGACGTTTGAAGAGCCGCCCGCGCGCGACAGCTGGTCGGCTGGGTTTTATGTCGGCAAGCCGTCGAATATCGAGCGGCCTCATATTGAAGCTGTCGAGAGCGCGCCGCCGATCATTACCTCCACCGAACATCGCGCCACGCTCCCCAGCCTGCTGTTCACCCTGGCGTTGCCGGGCGAGGATGCGCAGTTGCCGGGCGATCGCTCCATCGTCACCCGTGGCAGCGGCCTGCAGGTGTTGCTGTCGCGGGATGCCATGGACAGCATTCTGGCCGTGAAATCGGCGGAGCAGGTGGGGCAGGAAATCGAAGGCGCCACCATTGATGCGCTGGATCTGAAAATGCATCCGCTGGGAATGGAGGTGCATGGCAAGGCACACAAGGATCAGGCGGACATCAGCTGGGATGGTGTGCTGGTACTGCACTGGAGCCGCTGGTATCTGCTCGATGATGGCGCCATGCGGACGTTTCCCGGCGGTGGCCGCATCAACGTGCTGACTGCCGGTGTTGACGTGGATGTGGATCTGCCCTGGTGGGTGACGCTGTTGCAGGTATTGCTGATTGGCATCGGCCCCATCGGCTGGATTCTGTATAGCATTCTGCTGGCGCCGAAGCTGTCCGAAGCCGATGGCGCGCCGGATTTGGTGAAGGGTGGATTGGCGGATGCGGTGGGCGATGCGTTTTCTGACATGCTGGGCAGTCTGTCGTCCATCACTGGCATCGCGCCGGTGCCGATGAAGCTGTACGGCCGCGATGCCTGGGTGTTGAACGGCCACTATGTTTACACCAGCTTTTTAATGGCGGGTTACAACGAGGCCACATTCACTGATGTGATCAAGGATCGCTTTGCGATTCGCGGTGCCGAAGGTGAATCGGTGGGCTACTTTGTGCTGAGTACGGGCCATGATGTGTCGCCGGAAGAAGGTGGCGAACTGATGAAGGAGAAAATTCTGGCGGTGCCTGGCTATCATGGCGTGGCGGCGCCCTGGGGTTTTTACGTGCGCTCCAATCGCAACGAAACGATAGCCGACAATCTGGTGGAGCAACCGGATTATCCCCACGTGTGAACGATGAAAGGTGGCGGGCCTTGCGTTACGCCACCTGAATCGCCGCTTCTGCTTTTGATCCCTTCTGCACCGACAGGCTGTGCGCCTTGCCCTGCTGCAACAGAATCACTCGATCCGCCGACGCGATGGTTTCCGGTCGGTGCGCAATGATGATGCGGGTGAGATTCAGGTTGCGAATGGCATCGTTCACCTGCTTTTCCCGCTGCACGTCGAGATGACTGGTAGCTTCGTCCAGGATCAGAATGCGCGGCTGTTTGTAGAGCGCGCGCGCCAGCAGGATGCGTTGCTTCTGGCCGCCGGACAGCGCGCCGCCCATGTCACCGATCAGCGTGTTGTAACCCATGGGCATCGCCGCGATATCCGCGTGTACGCACGCCAGCTGGGCGCAGGCCTGAATGCGTTCCATGCTGGTGTCAGCATCGAAAAAGCAGATGTTGTCGGCAATGGAGCCGGCGAACAGATTGTCTTCCTGCAGCACTGACCCCACCAGCTGGCGATAGCGGGCAATGCCGAAACGGCGCAGGTCGCAGCCACCGATCTGGATGCTGCCGCTGTCCGGTTGCAGCAGTCCCAGCAGCAGTTTCGCCAGCGTGGTTTTGCCGCAGCCGGACGCACCAACGATCGCCACGCTTTCACCTTCTGCGATGTCCAGATTCAGGCTCTGCAGCACCGGCGTTTGATGGTCGCCCCAGGCGTAGGTCAGATCGCGGATCTGCAGACTGGCACTGATGGATGAGTCATTGTTGTCGGGCATGTCCATGGTTGCCGCTTCCGGCTCGTGCAGGGCGATTTCTCCCACGCGCTCCAGATGCAGCCCCAGCATTTTGAATTCGATGCCTTTTTCGATCAGGGCGATGATGCGGCTGGTGAACAGATCCTTGTACGCCAGAAACGCGAACATCATGCCCACCGAAAACTGCTGATCCAGAATCAACAGCGCGCCCAGCCAGATCACCAGAATGTGTTCGCCGCTGAAGACCAGCGTGTTACCGAGCCGGTACAGGATGTGCAGTTTCTGCATCCGCACGTCGGCGTTGAAATGATCCACCGCCAGATTCTGGTGCTGCATCTGGCGCTGCTGCTCGCGGTTGAACAGCTTCAGCGTCTGGATGCCGCGCACGGTTTCCAGCAGATGGGATTGCTGGCGGGCCGCGCGCTGGATCTTGTCTTCTGCAGCCAGTCGTAAAGGCAGAAACAGCCCCAGTCGCAACAGCAGATACAGCAGCGCGGCGACGATCACCACGAACGCCAGCGTGCGGCTGTAGATCAGGATCATGATCAGGGTGGAGATGGCCATGAGGCCGTCGATAAAGGCTTCGAGAAAACTGCCGGTAAGCGTGCGCTGGATCTGGTTCATGGATTCGAAGCGCGACACGACATCGCCCAGATGACGTTTTTCAAAAAAACGATAGGGCAGCCGCAGCATCTGGCGAAACAGATTGCTGAGCAGTTGCAGGTTGGCGGTGGTGCTGAGCACCATCACGATCCAGCTGCGCAGGGCTTCGGCGCCGGACTTGAACAGCACCAGCACAATGAAACCCAGCCCAAGCACGGCAAGCAGATCGCGATCACCCGCTACCACAGCATCGTCCAGCACCAGTTGGGCAAACCAGGGCAGCAGCAGTGCGAACAGTTCCAGCACCAGTGCCAGCAATAGTATTTGTCCGATCGTGCTGCCGAGCCCTTGCAGGTGGCCCAGCAGCTGGCGCAGGCTGACTTTCTGCTTTTGAATGCCGGGTGTGAATTGCTGCGCCGGTGTCAGTTCCAGCGCAACACCGGTGAAATGACGCGAGGCTTCGGCGTGGGTCATTTCCACTTTGCCGCGCGCGGGATCGTGCAGCACCAGGCCACGTCCGCTGACGTTGGTCAAAACCACAAAGTGATTGAAATCCCAGTGCAGGATGGCCGGCAGCTTGAGTTGATCAAGCGCTTCCAGTTCCACCCGCAACGGTCGGCCCAGCAGTTCGAGCCGGGTGGCACATTGCATCAGTTGCGCCAGCGTCATGCCCTGTGTCGACACGGAAAAGCGCCGGCGCAAACTCGGCAGATCAATCGACAGGCCATGAAATGCCGCTGTCATGGCCAGGCACGCCAAGCCACATTCTGCCGCTTCGGATTGCAGCAGCACGGGCACCGTCCTGGCGCCGGAAAAACGCAGTCCTGTCATAGGGTGCCCGCCAGGCTGTAGATCGGATCGAACACCCACTGGAACAGCGAGCGACGATCCAGCTTGATATCCGCATCCAGCAGCATGCCCGCCTGCAGCGGCAGGGATTGCTGGTACGCCAGCAGATGCTGTTCCACCGGTCGCACCACTACACGGTAGGCAGGTTCTGTCAGCTGCACAGGAAAATCCGCTTCGCCAGGACGAATGATGGTGCGGGAAATTTCACTCACCACACCCGCGTGGGAGCCGAAGCGCTGGTAGGGAAACGCCTGATAACGCAACGCGACTGACTGCCCGGCGCTGACAAAACCGATGGCGCGGCTGGGCACCAGCAGATGCGCCTGCAATTCGGAACCTTGCGGCAGAATGGACGCCAGCGGTGATTCCACGCCGGCGACTTGTCCTTTCTGCAGCAGAATGGCGGTGACGGTGCCGGCAGCGGGCGCGGTGATCACGATGCTGCGCCGCGCCTGATATTCGGTGATCTGTTGTTCCAGTTGCGAAATATCGCGATCGAGTTCGGCGCGCTGGCGGGCAAATTCAAACTGACGGCCGCTGATATCCGCACGCAGTGTCTGCAGTTGACGCTGCAGCACCAGGCGATCCCGTTGCAGGCTTTGCAGGGTCGCTTGCCGGTGCAGAAGTTCGTCACGCTTTTCCTGCCACTGCAGCTGGGATACATAGTGCTTCTGATAAAGCTCGTGAAATTTCTCCAGCGTGCCGTTCGCCACGGCTACGCGCTGTTGTTGCAGCGTGATTTCCTGTTCGATTTGAGCCAGTTCCTGCTGCAGGGCGTTGACGTTGTCGTGCAGGTCCTGCCACTGCACGCGGTTTAGCTCGTCCTGTTGTTCCAGTTCGTTCAGCAGGCTGTCGCGGCGGGCCTGGAGGCTGGTGATCACGCTGGCCTGGGTGTCGGTGCTTTCCAGCGAGGATTGTTCTGCCGACAGCACGAACAGCACATCGCCTTGCTGCACAGGCTGGCCTTCTTCCACTTTGCGTTCCACCACGGTGCCGGCCTGCGGCGTGAAGATTTTTACCATTCCTTGCGTGGGCGCCAGAAAACCGGTGACGCGCGCCTTGCGGGTATATTCCCCTTGCGCCAGAAATATCACCAGCGCAAGCGCGAACAGTGCAAACAACACGCTCAGCCACAGCAGCGATGATGTGCGCAGTGCCATGACATCGCCCATCTTGGCCTCCTGCTGATGGGCGATGGCTTCGCTGCGGAACAGGGATGTGGTCATGCTAGCGGAGCTCCGGATTGGCGGCATCGCGCATGGCGTCGGTGGGCATCAGATTGCGTGTCACCACCTGCGGGCAGCGCAGACAGGCCGCGCGGCCTTCCTGCTGCCACCAGCGACACTCGCTGCGGATACCGCATACGGGCAGGCTTTCCGACACCATGGGCACCCAGCGCACGATTTTCTGCGCCAGGGTGCAACTGGATTGCGCGCTGTCGAAGTGGCCGCAACCACTGCAGGCACAGGGCGCTGCAATGCGGAACACTTCATCCGGCGCTACCGGATCGGCCAGTTTCAGCAATTCATCCGACACCGGTGCCGGCGTTGCCAGATACGCCGTTTCCGGCGCATCCGGCGTGCCACCGACCACACCAAACACTTTTGCACCCTGCCAATCCGGCTGGGCACTGGGACAAAATGTCTGCTGATCGGTTTTCATGGCTCACACCATCCGGGTCATGCCGGCACCGAGTGTCGCGGCATTCAGCGTCGAGGTGTTGAGTGCCGGCGATGTCGTCAGCGTGGTCAGCGCAGACGCATACATATCCACCGGGCGACCGCCAGCGATGATGCCTTTGGCCAGAAACGCAGTACCGGCTGCTGCGCCGCCGCTGACTTCGGCCAGTTCCTGCGGACTCAATTCACGCAGGCAAGATTCGCGTGCGGCGAGTGCGCGACTGACCGCCTGGGCGGCGACACCGGCCAGTTCAGCCTGGGTGATGCGTTGGGGTTTGTTGTGGGTTGAGGTTTTCATGGCGAGCTCCTTTTCATTGATATTGTTTGGTTTTAATCCGGCGCTGATCAGCCAAAGGTCTTGGCGGTGAGGATCTTGCCGTTGACGGCCACATTGATGCGGGGCCACGCGATCACCGGAAAATCCTTGAGATCCGAGACGTCGGCAGCCACCAGTCCACCGGATACCTGCTGGCATTCTTCCGGCTTCAGTTCACGTACAGTGGGTTGTGTATCGGCGAGCGTTTGCATAATGAAATCTCCTGAGAGGAATAAAAGAAGGGTTTTGTGCCGGCCCATCCTGGCGCGACATATTCAGCCTACGCCTGTGTGTTGCGGGAGGGATGTAACAAGTTGACGAATCCGGCCGTGACTTTCGGCAGCTGCACAAACCGGAGAGCGCACAAAAAGAACGTGACGCTGCCAGCAGGAAAAAGCGGCCGTGTGTGGGGTTTGCGAGAGCTGGGTTATACTGCGTCGGGTCGCAGCAGAGAGGTATGGCAGTGAATAAGCATCTGAAAAATCATCGTCTTGGCCGCCGGCAGTTCCTGCAGGCAACCGTGTTCACCGGCATTGCGCTGATGGCGCCCGGTGCGCTGGCGTCGGCCGGCAGCGCCGATCGCGAGCTGCAGTTTGAAACGCTGGATGAAGCTCTGGCGGAGCTGGCGCAATTGGCGGGCAGTGGAGAACCGGTTTCGCACACCACCTGGAACTGGGCGAAGACGCTCACCCATTGCGCGCAGAGTATCGAGTTTTCCATGACAGGCTTTCCTGAGTCGAAATCCGCGTTGTTCCAGAACACGGTAGGAGCGGCGGCTTACAAGGTGTTTGCCTGGCGCGGCCGCATGACCCACGATCTGGCAGAACCGATTCCGGGGGCACCCGCGCTGGATGATGCCACTGATATCCCGACCGCCGAAGCCCGCTTGCGTGCGGCGATCGAACAGTTCCGGCAGTGGCAGGGCGAACTCAAACCGCACTTTGCCTATGGCGAACTCAGCAAGGCAGAGTATGAGCAGGCCCATGCCATGCACCTGGCCAATCATTTTTCCTTCTTCCGCATGCCGGCTTGAAGGCCAGGAACTGGTTTTGTGCGCGGACTCACACCGGTCCGCGCGCTTCTTTTTTAACTTCAACGGTGAATTTCGCCGCGTCATCCAGTGATACCTGCTCATACTTGGGTTTGAAACCCTTGATGGCGTCGAACATGGTGATCACCTTGTCTTCAGCAGACTGGCCTTTGAAGTCATCTTTGTCGAGCCGCAGATCCTCCATCAGTGTGTTCCAAACCGCGCCGTCTTCGTGGGGAATCAGAATATAGCGCAGGCCACTCCATTCCAGCTGCAGTGGTTTACCCAGGTTGGACACATAAAACAGTACCGGCAGGGTTGGATCGATATCCGCGGTGTATCTGTCGGCAAATGCAGATAGCAGGGCAAGATCCTGGATCTCACCGGCGATACCCAGAATCCTGTCGCCACTCAGCAGTATCACTGCTTGCTTCACTACTGATTTGGGCGGTTTACGGCGGCCCTGAGCATCGGCGATCTCGCCCTCTTCAATCACCATATCGCCACGAAAGGCGTACAGGCTAGACGTGGTAGTGGCGCCCTTGACGCTCTGGTTGCAAAGCAGGGACTGGGATTCATAGCGTTCCAACAACATGGTATGTACTCCTGGCAAGTGGATGAAATCTTTATACGTCGGGTGCATCATGCGGCGACTGCTGATGTGCCCGACAGAAGCTGACAATCTGCGTCGATAATCTGGATGTTCTTGCGGGCACAGAAGCGCTGTTCCTTGTCGGTGGGTTCACTGATCAGTGCCCAGCCTGCATCTGGCGCCGCGCCATAGACGATTTCACTCATCACCATGCGATCGGTGTCGCGGTTGAAACGCATGCCCAGGAACAGATAGCGCTTGTGCTGGCGCAAGTGCTTGATCCAGCCAGGCACGGCAAAGCCACCCATCAGCTCGGTGATGTAATCGACGAAATCGGCATCGGATGCAACGTAGCTGGGCTTGGGCAGCGGTGTACCCAGGGGTTTGAACAGAATTGGCAGACCAGTATCGACCTGATCAATGCTGATGGACTGGTAGGCATCACCTTGCCATTGATACAGATCGAAGCGATAGGGCGTTGCGGCGATGCGCGCGGCGCCCACCACCAGCGTGTGGGCGCGATCGGCATAGAGTGTTTGCAGTTGGGTATCGCGGTTGCAGTCAATCACGTAGGGCAGATTCAGGCTGGCGATCCACTGGTGCGATGGGGATGGGCTCCACTTGCGTTCGCCATAGGTGCGGGTAAGGAAGTGCTCGATGAAATTGCGGCCCTTTTTGTTCTCCATATGCATGGCAGCACGGGGAAATTCATACATCAACCGTGGTGCCATGGCCTGGCCGCCGGTCATCGCGTAGATCAGACTGTCGCTGTCGGCGGGAATGGCAGAGCCATCCACCAGATCGGTAACGCCCCGCAGAACACCGGGGCCCATGTAGGGAATCACTTCTCCCCGTTGCAGGCCGGCGATGATGGCGTCACTGAAGTTGGCTGGGTTCATCGGTTGCTCCTTCTTGAGATATGAATGTGCTGGCGTAACCGTGAGCAAGAGTTGCGCCAGCAGAAAAGCTGTGAAATTCCGTGAGGTTGACTGAACCGGCGAAACCGTAAGCGGTGGTCGAAGCCGACAATTTGTCGTGTTTGCAACACACATTCCGCTGTTGAACGGGAATGAAATTCCCTCCACAAAAGTTTGTCGCCATTGCAACAAGCAACCGACAAGTCGGCTGTGATTTGTTGTGTATGTCACTGGCCCATCGCTCGGAGTGCTCGATCCAAATTTCTGTATTTTCAGCAGCTTGACTATTAAAAAACGGATTGGCACAAAGCCTGCTCCTGTCCCGGTGCGATAGGCAACTCTCGCCTTGCGCCCACAACCCTGTGTGTGGATTGAAACCTGGAGGAGATATTCATCATGGCTATGCGTCAATGTGCGATTTACGGAAAAGGCGGTATCGGAAAGTCCACCACTACCCAGAACCTGGTTGCCGCGCTCGCTGAAGCCGGCAAGAAAGTAATGATCGTGGGCTGCGATCCCAAGGCGGATTCCACACGTCTGATTCTGCATTCCAAGGCCCAGAACACCATCATGGAAATGGCCGCTGAAGCGGGCACCGTTGAGGACCTGGAACTGGAAGATGTACTGAAAACCGGTTACGGCGGCATCAAGTGCGTCGAGTCCGGCGGCCCTGAACCCGGCGTAGGTTGCGCTGGCCGTGGTGTTATCACTGCGATCAACTTCCTGGAAGAAGAAGGTGCCTACGAAGACGATCTGGACTTCGTGTTCTATGACGTGCTGGGTGACGTGGTGTGCGGTGGCTTCGCCATGCCAATCCGCGAAAACAAGGCGCAGGAAATTTACATCGTGGTATCCGGCGAAATGATGGCGATGTACGCCGCCAACAACATCACCAAGGGTATCGTGAAGTATGCCAACTCCGGTGGCGTGCGTCTGGCCGGCCTGATCTGCAACAGCCGCAATACCGATCGCGAAGACGAACTCATCATCGCGCTGGCCGACCGCCTGGGCAGCCAGATGATCCACTTCGTTCCCCGCGACAACGTCGTACAGCGCGCCGAAATCCGTCGCATGACCGTGATCGAATACGATCCGAGCGCCAAACAGGCTGACGAATACCGCGCTTTGGCCCAGAAGATCATCGCCAACAAGAAGCTGGTTATCCCGACGCCGGTCACCATGGATGAACTCGAAGCCCTGCTGATGGAGTTCGGCATCATGGATGAAGAAGATACCAGCATCGTCGGAAAGACAGCGGCTGAAGAAGCTGCTGCTTGATCCTGAGGTAATCAACGGGGCAGGCAGATTGGCCTTGTCAGTGGCGCTCTTCAACGGGTGCCACTGTTGCCCGCAAACATACCCAGTCAGGAGAAACACCATGTCAGGCATGTCACGTGAAGAGGTCGAAAGCCTCATCCAGGAAGTTCTGGAAGTCTATCCAGAGAAAGCCAAGAAAGATCGCGCCAAGCATCTTTCGCCCAACGATCCCACGTTGGAACAGTCCAAAAAGTGCATCACATCCAACAAGAAATCCCTGCCGGGTCTGATGACGATCCGCGGCTGCGCCTACGCCGGTTCCAAGGGTGTGGTGTGGGGTCCGGTGAAGGATATGATCCATATTTCCCATGGCCCGGTGGGCTGTGGTCAGTATTCCCGCGCCGGTCGCCGCAACTATTACATCGGCACCACCGGTGTGAATGCTTTCGTCACCATGAACTTTACCTCGGATTTCCAGGAGAAGGACATCGTGTTCGGTGGCGACAAAAAGCTCGCCAAGCTGATAGATGAGATCGAAACCCTGTTTCCGCTCAATAAGGGCATTTCAATTCAGTCTGAATGTCCGATTGGCTTGATCGGCGATGACATCGAAGCGGTCGCCAAAAAGAAAACGGCCGAGCATGGCAAGACAGTCGTGCCGGTACGTTGCGAAGGCTTCCGTGGCGTATCCCAGTCGCTGGGTCACCACATTGCCAATGACGCCGTGCGAGACTGGGTATTGGGCAAGCGCGACAACGACACCAGCTTCGAAACCACACCCTATGATGTCGCGATTATTGGCGATTACAACATCGGTGGTGATGCCTGGTCGTCGCGCATTCTGCTGGAGGAAATGGGCCTGCGCGTGGTAGCGCAGTGGTCGGGCGATGGCACCATTTCTGAGATGGAGCTGACACCGAAGTGCAAACTGAATCTGGTGCACTGTTACCGTTCCATGAACTACATCTCCCGTCATATGGAAGAGAAGTACGGCATTCCCTGGATGGAGTACAACTTCTTCGGTCCCACCAAGACAGTGGAGTCCCTGCGCAAGATTGCTGCCTTCTTCGATGAAAGCATCCAGGCCAAGTGCGAGGAAGTGATTGCCAAGTACAAGCCGGAGTGGGATGCGGTGATTGCCAAATACCGCCCGCGTCTGGAGGGCAAGCGCGTCATGCTTTACATCGGCGGTCTGCGTCCCCGTCACGTGATCGGTGCCTATGAAGACCTGGGCATGGAAGTGGTGGGCACCGGCTATGAGTTCGGTCACAACGACGACTACGACCGCACGCTGAAGGAAATGGGCGATGCCACACTGCTGTATGACGATGTGACCGGCTACGAATTCGAGGAGTTCGTGAAGAAGGTCAAGCCCGATCTGATCGGTTCCGGCATCAAGGAAAAATACATCTTCCAGAAAATGGGTGTTCCCTTCCGGCAGATGCATTCCTGGGATTATTCCGGCCCCTATCACGGCTTCGATGGTTTTGCCATCTTCGCCCGCGATATGGATATGACGCTGAACAATCCTTGCTGGAGCAAGATGGCCGCACCCTGGAAAAAGCAGGAAGCGGTTACCGAAAAACTGGCTGCCAGCGCCTGAGCCGGCACATTTGTCTAAAACCTCTTCTGGTGTTTCCCGGTACCGGCATTTGCGTCGGTGCCCTGGACGCCGGAACCCTGTATCCGCCAGTCCACATATGAGTGGCGCGGAAGGAGCATCATCATGAGCCAGCAAGTCGACAATATCAAACCCAGTTATCCACTGTTCCGCGATGATGAATACCGCGACATGCTTGCGCGCAAGCGCGACGGTTTCGAGGAAAGACATCCGCAGGACAAGATTGATGAAACATTCCTGTGGACGACCACCAAGGAATATCAGGAACTGAACTTCCAGCGTGAAGCGCTCACCGTTAACCCCGCCAAGGCCTGTCAGCCGCTGGGTGCAGTGTTGTGTGCCCTGGGCTTTGAAAAAACCATGCCCTATGTCCACGGCTCTCAAGGCTGTGTTGCGTATTTCCGCACCTACTTCAACCGTCACTTCAAGGAGCCGGTATCCTGCGTATCGGATTCCATGACGGAGGACGCGGCGGTGTTCGGCGGTCAGCAGAACATGAAGGACGGTTTGCAGAACTGCCGCGAAGTCTATAAGCCCGACATGATTGCCGTGTCCACCACCTGCATGGCAGAGGTGATCGGTGACGACCTCAACGCGTTCATCAACAATTCCAAGAAGGAAGGCTTTGTTCCCCAGGAATATCCGGTACCGTTTGCACATACGCCCAGCTTCGTGGGCAGCCATGTCACCGGTTGGGACAACATGTTCGAAGGCATCGTCCGCTACTTCACCCTGAACTACATGGAGGACAAAGTGGTCGGCAGCAACGGCAAGATCAACGTGGTGCCGGGCTTCGAAACGTATCTGGGCAACTTCCGCGTGATCAAGCGCATGCTGGGCGAGATGGGTGTAGACAATGTCCTGCTGTCCGATCCCACCGAGGTGCTGGATACCCCGGCAGACGGTGAATTCCGCATGTATTCCGGCGGTACCACGCAGGCTGAAATCAAGGATGCGCCCAATGCGCTGAATACTATTCTGCTGCAACCTTGGCATCTGGAAAAAACCAAGAAGTTTGTCGAGAACACCTGGAAGCACGAAGTGCCCAAGCTGAACATTCCCATGGGTCTGGACTGGACCGATGAGTTCCTGATGAAAGTCAGTGAAATCACCGGCAAGCCAATTCCCGACAGTCTGGCCAAGGAGCGCGGACGTCTGGTGGATATGATTACCGACTCCCATGCCTGGATGCACGGCAAGAAGTTCGCGTTGTGGGGTGATCCGGATTTTGTGCTGGGCATGGTGAAATTCCTGTTGGAGCTGGGAGCCGAACCGACGCATGTCGTCTGCAACAACGCCAACAAGCGCTGGAAGAAGTCAGTGGAAGCCCTGCTGGAATCCTCGCCCTATGGCAAGAATTGCACCGCCCATATCGGCAAGGATCTGTGGCACATGCGTTCCCTGGTGTTCACCGACAAGCCGGACTTCATGATTGGCAATTCCTACGGCAAGTTCATCCAGCGTGACACGCTGCACAAAGGCAAGGAGTTCGAGGTGCCGCTGATCAGAATCGGCTTCCCGATTTTCGACCGCCACCACCTGCACCGGCAGACCACACTGGGTTACGAAGGCGCCATGCAGATCCTCACTACCTTGGTGAATGCGGTGCTGGAGCGTCTGGACGAGGAGACCCGAGGCATGCAGACCACGGACTACAACTACGATCTGATCCGTTGATCGACGGTTCCGGTTCGTTGCCGGTGGTGCGGGATCACAGGTTTCGCACCACCGGACATTCCCAGCAGTCATCCGGTGTGCGGAGAGTTTTCATGCCCAGTGTAATGATTCGTCGCGATGGTAGCGGCAAAATGACCCTTTATGTGGCCAAGCGTGATCTGGAAGAAGATATCGTGTCGATCGAACATGACAGCGCTGAACAGTGGGGCGGCGAGGTCAGGTTGGCGGATGGTTCCAGCTACTATCTGGAGCCGATTGCGCCACCCAAGTTGCCCGTGACCTTGCGCGCCAGGCGCATGGGTGGCGGCGAGGACTGATTCATGCCGGCGCCACTCGATGATGAAATCGCGCTGCGTATTGGGCTGGCATCGCGCCTGTTGCCCGGCATGGATGTGCGTCCTTTGCTGCAGGTGTTGATTGGCATTCTGGGTGAACCGCTTACGGATGCCAAATTGCAGAAGTTGCGCGCGACCCGGCTGCGCAATGCGGCAGGAGGCTGGCTGGCACAGGTTGATCCGGACCATTTTCAGAAGGCGTTGGGGTTGCTCAAAGGACGTGGTGTCAACCTGGTACGCGACCCGCTGCCCAGTATTGCCTGCGGTGTCTACTGCGAACTGTATGGCTCTGTGCGTGTTGCCTGCGCATCCTGTAGCGGCGAAAAAATCGATGGCGCGTTTTACAGCTGCGCACGTTTCCTCATTTATCAGGTATCGCCCGAATACATCCGCCTGATTGATATTCGTGAGCCAGCGCGGGATGGCCAGAGTGCGCGCGATCGCAGCCTGTCACGCGCCGATCTGATCCGCGATTGCGACGTGCTGTACACCACGGGTATCGGTGCCGCCGCTGCTGCGAGTGTGGTGGGCACGGGCTTGCATCCGATCAAACTGTTGGAACCGGCGCGAGCGCTGGACGAGCTGAAGCGCTTGCAACAGGTGGTGGCGCAGGACAATCCGCCGCCCTGGCTGACGAAAGCCATGGGCCGCACGCCTGTCATGCGTCGCTTCAACGAGGAGGTGTGGTCATGATTGCAAGGGCAGAACTGGAAGACGTAGTGGCGCTGCTGGAACAGAAGGGGTTGTCGGAAGCCCTGTTGCATGAATTGCGCGGACGCTTTCCTGGCCAGCATTTTACCTGGTGCATGGATGATGACATCAATGCGGGAAAGCCTGTGGTGACGCGGGAGCACTTCGCCATCTATCTGGTGGATTCCCGCGACCACTGTTCATGCCTGACATCTGATCTGGATTCTGCATCCGGCATGGTATTGGCGGAAATCATCACGGATTGAGCTTGCCGATATGAGCGATTCCACCGAACTCTCCCAGGAAAGGATTGCGACGCCGGTGGCGGATTGCCGGCTGTGCCCGTTCCGGACGAATCTTCTGCTGACCGGGCGCTGCATGCCGGGGGACGCCTGTGTGGTGATCGAGAGCGGGCGCCAGATCGATCGCTTCTTCCGTGTCAATCCCCAGTATGCCCCCCAGTATCTGCACGATGACTTCTGGGAGCGTCGCGCCATCGCCGTGCGCTATGTGCCGGTGACGTTGCTCAGGGATCTGATCCACGATCCTGATGAAGCAGTGCGGCGTGCCGTCGCCTACCGATTGCCACGGGAAGAGCTGACGGTGCTGATGAATGATGAGGATCGGGAGGTCCGCATCACGGTGGCCGATCGCCTGCCGATAGAGCAGCTGGAAAAAATGGCCGACGATCCCGACTATCTGGTGCGGGCCTATGTGGCGCAGCGCTTGCCGGTAGGACGATTGTTTCGCCTGATTCGCGATCCTGATCGCCAGGTACGCAAGCTGGTGGCCAAGCGGTTGCCGCCGGAGTCGTTGGGCCTGATGACAACCGACCCGGAGCCGGAAGTGCGCCGCATCGTTGCCAACCGCATGCAGGGGGAAGACGTCATCGAACTGCTCGACGATGGGGACTGGACGGTGCGTCTGGCTGCGGTTGCCAATGCGCCGCTGTATGCGTTGAAGCAATGTCAGGATGAATCTGATCCGGAAGTGTTGGCGGCGATAGCGGAACGGTTGCGTGGTGAACCCGACAATCGCTGACGTCATTGTCGCGAATGCAAAAGGCGTGGTGATGGCGTGCGCCGACATTGTCGCATTTGCGACATGGCCAAAAATCATGAAGTACAGAGAATTCAGTCGTTTAGAAATTGGAATACGGCTTGCACCTAGCTGTTTGTACCGACCAATGTGCGCCCACGTGAATGCGAACGTCCCTGTCACCGCTATGGAGCAGTCCGAATGAAAGCCAACGAGATCGCGGAATTGCTGAATGAGCCTGCGTGCAGTCACAACAAAAAGGAAAAGTCCGGTTGTTCCAAACCCAAACCGGGTGCAACGGATGGTGGCTGCGCGTTTGATGGGGCGCAGATCGCGTTGCTGCCCATTGCGGATGTTGCGCATATCGTGCACGGCCCCATCGCTTGTGCCGGCAGTTCCTGGGATAACCGGGGTACCCGTTCCAGCGGGCCGGAACTCTATCGCATCGGCATGACCACTGACCTCACCGAGCAGGACATCATCATGGGGCGTGCCGAAAAACGCCTGTTCCATGCCATCAAGCAGGCTATCGACGATTACCAGCCCCCGGCGGTGTTCGTGTACAACACCTGCGTACCGGCGTTGATAGGCGATGACATTGATGCCATCTGCAAAGAAGCGCAAACCCGCTGGCGTGTGCCAGTGGTGCCCGTGGATGCCGCCGGCTTTTATGGCACCAAGAATCTGGGCAATCGCATCGCCGGCGAAGCCATGCTCAAGTATGTGGTGGGCACCCGCGATCCCGATCCGCTGCCGGATTCTGCGCTGCGTCCGGGCATTCGCGTGCATGACATCAATCTGATCGGTGAATACAACATTGCCGGTGAGTTCTGGCATGTGCTGCCGTTGCTGGATGAACTGGGTTTGCGCGTGCTGTGCACCCTGTCCGGTGACGCGCGCTTTCGCGAAGTGCAAACCATGCACAAGGCCGAAGCCAACATGATGGTGTGTTCCAAAGCGATGTTGAACGTCGGCCGCAAACTGCAGGAGCGCTTCGGTACGCCCTGGTTTGAAGGCAGCTTTTACGGCATCACCGACACGTCGCAATCCCTGCGGGATTTTGCCCGCCTGATCAATGATCCCGATCTGACTGCGCGCACCGACGCCTTGATCGAGCGGGAAGAAACCCGCATTCGCACTGCGCTGCAAGCCTGGCGCCCGCGCCTGGAAGGCAAGCGGGTATTGCTCTACACCGGTGGCGTGAAATCCTGGTCGGTGATTTCGGCGTTGCAGGATCTGGGGATGAAAGTAGTGGCAACCGGCACCAAAAAGTCCACCGAGGAAGACAAGGCCCGCATCCGCGAACTGATGGGCGATGATGTGAAAATGCTGGACGAAGGCAATCCGCGCATCCTGCTGAAGACCGTCGAGGACTACAAGGCCGATATTCTGATTGCCGGTGGCCGCAACATGTACACGGCTTTGAAGGCGCGCATTCCGTTTCTGGATATCAATCAGGAGCGGGAATTCGGCTACGCGGGTTACGACGGCATGCTGGAACTGGTGCGGCAGCTGTGCCTGACGCTGGAAAGTCCCGTGTGGGACGCCGTGCGGCGGCGGGCGCCCTGGGACAGCGTGAAGCCCATGGGCGCGGCCCTGGTAGCGAACGGGTGAGGGCATCGACATGGCTACCCTGATCAACCGCAAGAAGCCATTGGCAGTGAGCCCACTCAAAACCAGCCAGACCACCGGCGCGGTACTGGCTTTTCTGGGTATGCATCGCAGCATGCCGCTCATGCATGGGTCGCAAGGTTGCACGGCGTTCGCCAAGGTATTTTTTGTGCGTCACTTTCGCGAGCCGGTGCCGCTGCAGACCACCGCCATGGATCAGGTGAGTTCCGTGATGGGTGCCGACGACAACATTGTCGAGGCGCTCAAAACCATCTGTGAAAAAAATGCGCCCGCCATTGTCGGACTGGTGACCACGGGCCTGGCGGAAACCCAAGGCTGTGACATCCGTCGCGCGTTGGGGCAGTTCCGGCAGAAATATCCCCAGCATGAAAAAATTGCGGTGGTGGCAGTCAATACACCGGATTTCGCCGGTAGCTTCGAAAGTGGATTTGCGCTGGCGGTTAAAGGGATCATCGACACCTTGATTCCCGACGACCGCAGTCGCGCTGGCTTGCGTCAGCGCCAGGTCAACGTGCTCTGTGGCGCCAACCTCACGCCGGGTGATCTGGAATATGTCAGCGAGAGCATTGAAAGTTTTGGTTTGCGCCCGCTGCTGATTCCCGATCTGTCGGGTTCGCTGGATGGCCATCTGGACGCCGCGGATTTCAACCCGCTGACCACGGGTGGATTGACGCTGTCGGATGTGAAGACGGCCAGTGAAAGCATCGCAACATTGGTAGTCGGGCAGAGCCTGTTTCCAGCGGCTGATTTGTTGCAGCAACGCACCGGCATTCCAGTCCACTGCTTTGGTCATCTGATGGGGCTGGATGTGGTGGATCAATGGTTGATGACGCTGAGTGACCTCAGTGGCCAACCCGTTCCCCTGCGCTGGCAGCGTCATCGTGCGCAGCTGCAGGATGCCATGCTGGATACGCATTTCATGCTGGGTGACACCCGAGTGGCGATTGCTGCTGATCCGGATTTGCTGCTCGGCTTTGATAGTCTGCTGCGTGGCATGGGTTCCCGAACCGTTGCAGCGGTGGTGCCCGCCAAGAGCGCAGCACTGGCAGAATCCTGCATTGACGAAATCCAGGTGGGTGATCTGGAAGATCTCGAGAAGTCCGCAAAGGCCCATGATGCCCAGTTGTTGCTCGGCAACAGCCATGCAGCGGATAGCGCTCGGCGCCTTCATGTGCCTTTACTGCGCATTGGCTTCCCCCAATATGACTTGATCGGTGGCTTTCAGCGCTGCTGGTTTGGTTATCACGGTACCCAGCAAGCGCTGTTCGATCTGGCCAATTGCGTTGTGGCGCATCACCAGGGCATTCAGCCCTATTTCTCCATCTATGCGCAAAAGCCTGCGGATGAAACGCGAGTGGAGCACTGAACGATGACGATCTCGCGCCAGTTCACCGTGCTTTCAGACGAGGTGCCGGAAACCCAGTTGCTGAAGGTGGGCTTCGCCACCTCCGATGGCGTGGTGGTGGATCAGCATTTTGGTTCTGCTTCTGCCATGGCGATATTCGGTGTCGATCCTGAGCAATCGCGTCTGCTGGTCATGGCGGAGTTCGGCCAGCTCAGCCAGGACGCCAATGAAGACAAACTGGTGCACAAGCTGGCATTGCTGGAAGGTTGCATTGCAGTGTATTGCCGGGCCTGTGGTGCTTCAGCCGTGCGGCAGTTGCTGGCGATTCAGGTGCAGCCGGTAAAGGTGACTGAGGATGCACGCATCCAGGATTTGATTCAGGCACTGCAGGAAGAATTGAAAGCCGGGCCATCTGCCTGGCTGGCCAAGGCCATTCAGCGTCACAAGGGCGTGGTGATGGGACGCTTCGACGCAATGGAAGCGGAAGGTTGGCAGGATTGAAATCGAACGAACCAATGCAGGTAATACATCATGAGTGAACTAGCCGAAGCAGTAGTAGTAACCGAAAGTGACGCCGCACTGGCGCATCCTTTTGTCAAACAGATGGTGGTGCAGTTACGGGCCATGGACAGCTATGGCACCTACGACACCTGGAGCGACGCCCGTGTGCTGGATCCGCTCGTTCTCACCAAGGAACGCCGGCGCCAGATTCCGGTGGTGGGCGATCCTGACGAAACCACCGTGTCCCGCGTCAAGGCGTACTACAACGCCATCGCTCAGATGGTGGAAAGGGAAACCGGTTTGCTGGCGGTACCCGTGATCAATCTGACCCACGAAGGTTTTGGCCGTGCCCTGATTCTGGTAGGCAAGCTGGTGGCGCTGGACAAGAGCCTGCGCGATGTTCACCGCTTCGGCTTTGACTCCCTCGGGAAGATGGTGGAAGAGGCGGAAAAAGTGTTGAGCAAGGCCGTGGGTCTGGTAAAGCAACACCGTGATGTCGCTGAACTCTGACAACCCGGACAGGAGAATCGTCATGAGTGAAGATGAACTGAAAGTGCTGCAAAAGGATGTGAACACCAAGAAGCGTATCGCCAGCGAGTGGGCATCGCAGATTCACGATCTGGTGGAAGATCGTTTTCTCAGTGCCTATCACGAATTGCCGGAACTGGCGCGTCAGGCGGTGGCGGCGTGTGAAGCGTGGAAGGAAGCCAAGACAAAACTGGATAGTGTATCCGCATAGTTGCAAGCATCAGCCCAAGAGTGGAGAGAGAGGCCATGACCGAGGCAGTCATTGTAGGGCGCACCCGCGGCGGTGCAGAGTGGACGCCGCAGTTCGTTGTTGCTCTGAATCCGGAAACCTGCATCGGTTGTGGACGCTGCTACAAGGTCTGCCCACGCGATGTATTCACCCTGGTGGACAAGGCAGACATCATGGCGGTGGACGAAGAGGATTATGATGAAGACGATGAGCTGAAAGTCATGACCATCCGGAACGCCATGGATTGCATCGGCTGCACATCGTGCGCCAAGGTCTGTCCCAAGAACTGTCACACCCACCAGCCGCTGGCAGGTTGAATTTCAGGAGTCGTTGTCATGCCAAAGCCGGACTATCACATTTTTGTTTGCGTGCAGCGCCGCCCGGAAGGGCATCCCCGCAGCAGCTGCGCATCACGTAACGGCGAGGCGGTGTTCAATGCGTTTGCCACCGAGTTGATCAAGCGCAATCTGCAGAACCGGGTGGCACTCACCAACACTGGTTGTCTGGGCCCCTGTCAGGCCGGCGCCAATGTGCTGGTTTATCCCGGCTCGGTGATGTACAGCTGGCTGGCGCCAGAAGAGGCGGCGCTCGTCATCGAGCAGCACATTCTTGCTGGGCAGCCCTACACCGACAAACTCGCGCCCAGGGAATTGTGGTGACGCCACGCCAGCGTGCATGCATGAGGATAACGACATGGAAATCACAGTATCGTTGAGTATGGATGCATTGGCCGCCCGTGCGCAGGCAGAAAAGCCTGTGCTGGAAGAAGTGTGGCAAGCACTGCAACTCCAGCTACAGCGTGCGGGCTTTGCCGATGGGGCAGGGCAGGGCAACGAGTTTGGCTTGCGTGAACTACGCCGTGATCCGTTCGATGGCAGCGAAGCGCTCTACAGCGAGTGGCGCGGCCTCGACGGGCGTCGCCTCGGCACGGTTCTGATCCGTGCCGATGGCAACGTCTACGCAGAACTGGATGTCGTGAAGCCCCATCCCACCGATGCGCGCTGGTTTGTCGAAGGCGTGACAGCCTGGGGTAAAAAGGGCGCCGTCAAGACTGAACTGAAATTACTGCCGGCGCTGGGCGCCTGATGTCGGTCAGCGATGTCCACTGAGCTTTACCAGCAGTTGATCGAGCGTGTTACTGCAGATGTTGTCGTGCAGCGCGTCATGTTGGGATTGAACTGGACAAGTGTGCAGGCCCACGACATCGGCCTGTGCTTCAGTCCGCAGGACGTTCCGCGCACGCTGGACTGGCCTGGCACCTTGGTGGGGCGATCTGCCCGTGAACTGGCGGCCTGGTTGCTGCACTGGCATCCGGCCGAAGCCTGTGTCGGACTGGCGACGATCAATGCCTGTGTGAATCACGACAACCGATTGTTGCGCGACGCACAGACACTGCACAACCCTGCACCCGGTCATTTGCGCGTGTTCGAACATTTCCGGCGACAACTGGCAGGGAAATCCGTCGTTGTCATCGGCCGCTATCCAGGCCTGGAACAATGCTGGCCCGACATTCACTTCCACTGCATCGAGCGTCGCCCCCAGGGCAATGATCTGCCAGACATGGCGGCGGAATGGCTGTTGCCGGAAGCCGACTGGGTTTTCATCACCGCCAGCAGCATTGCCAACAAAACCGTGCATCGTCTGCTGACCTTGGCGACGGATGCAACCGTGGTGTTGTTGGGCCCCAGCCTGCCTTGGCTGGAGCTGTGGGGCAACTATGGCGTTGACTATCTGGCGGGTGTGCGTGTGGGCGACGCCAATGCTTTGTGGCAGGTGGTGGCTGAAGGCGGCGGCACCCGCCTGTTCGCCGGCGCGGTGGAGTATGCGTTGCTGGATCTGATGTGAATACCGTTGAACTAATTCATCAGCGCCACCGCCTTGATTTGCGCATAGACCAGCTGGCCGGGATGCAATCCCAGCATGTCCACGGAACGCCGGGTGATGCGTGACAGAATCACCTCGCCACCCAAGTTCAGCCGCACGATCACGCGGGCTGGATCGCGATCCTCGGAAATGTCGATGATGCAGCAGGGCAGGCAGTTGCTGATACTGCTGTGATGGGTTGGCTCCAGTGCGATGCTGACATCCCGCGCCAGAATCCGCACCCGTGAACGGCTGCCTGCCGGCAGCTCGTTGTATGCCACCGTCAGAAAGCCGCCCGGCACCGCCACATGGCTGAGGTGATAGTGTGGATCGTGATGATCCACAGTGACATTGATCACCGCACTGGCATCCAGCTGATGCAGCAGAGGCAGATCGATATGCGTCAGCAGATCGTTGAGCTGCCCCTGCGCGCGCACGCGGCCGTTTTCCATCAGCACCAGATGCTCGGCCAGGCGCGCCATTTCATCCGGCGCATGGGTGACGTAGATCACCGGAATATCCAGATGCGAGCGCAATTTTTCCAGATACGGCAGGATGTCGAGCTTGCTGTCCAGATCCAGACTGGCCAGTGGTTCATCCATCAGCAGAATCTGCGGACTGGTGAGCAGCGCGCGGGCGATGGCGACGCGCTGGCGCTGCCCACCAGAGAGGGATTCTGGGCGCTGCTGCAAAAGGGATTCCACGCCCAGCCACTGGATCGCTTCCTCCATGCGGATGCGGCGCTCATTCCCCGGCACGCGGCGGAAACCGAATTCCAGATTGCCCTTTACATCCAGATGGGGAAACAGGCGCGGTTCCTGAAAGACATAGGACAGCGGCCGCAGGTGTGTCGGAACAAAGTGGCGCTCATCCTGCCAGAGCGTGTCTTTCCAGCGCAGGGTGCCCTGGGCTCTCTGCAATCCGGCCAGACAACGCAGCAGGGTAGTCTTGCCGCAGCCGGAGCGGCCGAACAGCACGGTGAAACCACTACGAGGCAATTGCAGATCCACCTGCAGTGAAAATTTGTCGAAAGCCAGAGCGAGCTGGGCGTGAAGGCCGGCGTCAGACACGGAATGCTCCCGGCGCGCGTTTCGAATACAGCGCCCACAGCACCACCAGACTGAACAGCACCATGCTGGCCGCCAGCCAGTGCGCGTTGTCGTAACGCAAGGCTTCGACGTGATCGTAGATCTGTACCGACATCACGCGGGTTTCGTTGGGAATGTTGCCGCCGACCATCAGCACCACGCCGAATTCACCCACTGTATGGGCGAAGCCGAGAATGGCGGCGGTGGCAAAACCGGAGCGGGCCAGCGGCAGCACCACGTGGCGGAAGGTATCGAGCGGACTGGCGCGCAGAGTGGCGGCGGCTTCCAGCAGCGATTCATGCACGGCTTCAAAGGCATTCTGCAGCGGCTGCACCACAAACGGCATCGAGTACAGCACCGACGCCACCACCAATCCCGTGAACGAAAATGGCAACAAGCCGATGCCCAGCGCCTGTGTGAGCTTGCCCACCGGGCCGTTGGGCCCCATCAGCAACAGCAGATAGAAACCCAACACCGTGGGCGGCAGCACCAGCGGCAACGCCACCACCACCGCCACCGGGTTTTTCCAGCGCGACTGCGTGCGCGCCAGCCACCACGCCAGCGGAGTGCCCAGCACCAGCAGCAATGCGGTTGTCGTGCCCGCCAGTTTCAGGGTGAGGACAATGGCCCCAATATCACTTTCACTCAACATGAAGGAAAACAGATTGCATAGCCGAAGGATTCAATAATCTGGTTAGCCGGCGCCGACTTCAGGTACTCCATCAGTGCCTTGGCAGCGGCGTTGTCGTTGCCCCTTTTCAGCAAAATGGCGTTTTGCCGGATCGGTGAATAGTAGTCAGCAGGAACCAGCCACGCAGAACCCTGTGTGATCTTGCCATCCTTGTACACCTGCGACAAAGCCACGAATCCGATCTGGGCGTTGCCGGTGCTGATGAACTGGAAGGTCTGGCCGATGTTTTCGCCGGTGACCAGTTTCGGTTTGATCTGATCGTACAGATTGAGTTTGGTCATCACCTCGACGGCAGCCTTGCCATAGGGAGCGGTTTCGGGATTTGCGATGGCCACATGCTTGTACTGGCCAGCCGCCAGCACTTTGCCGGCGGCATCCACTTTGGCCGCATCTGCCGACCACAACACCAGTTTCCCGATGGCATAGGTGAAGTCGGTGGTAGCGTCGGCGTGATTTTCCTTTGCCAGTCGCGCCGGTGTTTTGTCATCGGCAGACAGAAATACACCGAACGGCGCGCCGTTGGTGATCTTCGCGTAGATAGCACCGGTGGCCCCGGATGACAGCACCGCCTGGTGCCCCGTGTCCTTGGCGAATTGCGCGGCAATCTGTTCCATGGGCGCGATAAAGTTGGCGGCCACGGCGACCAGCACTTCGTCAGCGTGGACGGCAACGGCGCTGAATGTCAGGCCTGCCAGCAGGACAAGTTGTGAGGTAAGCACTCGTATCCTCATGTCAGGATCTCCAGGTTTTTTTTTCAACGACATTTCGGTACTGCAACGATGACGTGCGGTGCGCTGATTTGGGTGTCGGCGCGCGATGACGGCTTTCACTGCGCCCTTGATCTCTGCTACAGATCGCGGGCGTTCTGGCGTAAATGTATATAACGCCTCATGGGAAGGCAATCGCTGCCGGCATATCTCACTGCTGCGGCAGCGCCAACTCCTCCGGCCAGCAGGCCACTGCAGGCCCCAGCCCACTCTTGAAAGCGTGTGATTCAAATCTTACCAGCACCAGTCCCTTGTGAGGTTCTGCTTCTATATACCCCGTATTGATGATCACGCCGCGCTGGCCGGCCTGCGCGATCAGTTGGCCTTCATCCATGTCGGGCATGGAACCGTCGTTATAGATGGTCTGCGCAGCGTAAACGATGTCACCGGGCTGGAAGGCGTCGATCAGCATGGGATGCTCCTGTGGTTTGGTGTGTCGTGAATCCGACAAAGGAATTTGCCGGTGTCGTTTGTGACAGGGCGTGCGCGCCGGCCTTGATCGCAATGCTGCGCAAAATCAGCAAGATAGGCTGTGTTTCCTGCGTGGCACGTGGCTTGCAATTTCCCTTGTGGAGATATGTAGCAAGCTTTCTGCCAAAGAGGATGCGCCCATGATTTCGCTGACAGATAACGCCGTTCAAGCCGTCACCCGTTTTATCACCAGTGCCAACAAGCCTGTCACCGGTTTGCGCATTCAGGTGGAAGGGGGTGGTTGCTCGGGATTCAAGTACAGCATGCGGCTGGAGGAAACGCCCGGCCAGACCGACCAGCTGGTGGACTGCGGTGGCGTCACGCTGCTGATCGATGAAAACAGCGCGCCGATGCTGAGCGGCGTGACGGTGGATTTTGTCGAAAGCATGGAAGGCAGTGGCTTCAAGTTTGAAAACCCGAATGCCAGCGGTTCCTGCGGCTGCGGCAAATCATTCGCCTGCTGATCGATGGCTCACAGAATGGGAGATTCGTACCATGTGGGATTACTCTGAAAAAGTGAAAGAACATTTCTACAACCCCAAGAACGCGGGCGCCGTGGTCGAAGCCAATGCGGTGGGCGATGTGGGATCGATCAGCTGTGGCGATGCACTGCGGCTGACGCTGAAAGTCGATCCCAGGACCGAGATCATTCTGGATGCGGGCTTCCAGACATTCGGTTGTGGTTCAGCCATTGCGTCGTCCTCTGCACTGACCGAGATGGTCAAAGGCATGACCCTGGATGACGCGCTCAAGATCAGCAACCAGGACATCGCCGATTTCCTCGACGGCTTGCCACCGGAAAAAATGCACTGCTCGGTGATGGGCCGCGAAGCGTTGCGCGCAGCCATTGCCGACTACCGGGGCGAGAAGCTGGAAGACGATCACGAGGAAGGCGCACTGGTGTGCAAATGCTTCGCCATCGACGAAGTGATGGTGCGCGATACCATCAAGGCGAACAGCCTCAGTTCCGTGGAGGATGTCACCAACTACACCAAGGCCGGTGGCGGTTGTTCCTCCTGCCACGAAAAAATCGAAGCGCTGCTCACTGAAGAAATGGCAGCGCGGGGGGAATCCTTCGTACCTGCACCCATCAAGGGCAAGGAGAAAAAAATCGTGCCGCTGAAAACGCCCGCAATACCTGCTCCCGCTGAATCCGTGCCAACAGTCGCTCCGGCTGCGGCCAGCGCTGCTTCAATTGCACCGGCAAAAATGACCGGCGTGCAGCGCATCCGTCGGATCGAGCTGGTGCTGGCCGCCATCCGGCCCACCCTGCAGCGCGATCATGGCGATGTGGAACTGGTGGATGTGGATGGCAAAAATATCTACGTGAAACTCATCGGTGCCTGCACCGGCTGTCAGCTGGCCAGTGCGACCCTGGGGGGCATCCAGCAGAAGCTGATCGAGGATCTGGGCGAGTTCGTCAAGGTGATTCCGGTCTCCAATAATGCGCCTGTCACCGTGTCGGGGGTGTGAGATGGCCGACATCTATCTGGACAACAATGCCACCACCAGGGTCGATCCCGCCGTTGTCGAGGCCATGCTGCCTTTTTTCACCGAGCAGTTCGGCAATCCATCGTCACTGCACAGCTTTGGCAACCGGGTGGGACAGGCGCTGAAAAAGGCCCGCCAGTCCGTGCAGACGTTGCTGGGGGCAGAGCATGATTCGGAAATCGTGTTCACCTCCTGCGGCACTGAATCGGATTCCACGGCCATACTGTCTGCACTGAAAGCGCAGCCGGAACGGCGCGAGATCATCACGACGACAGTGGAGCATCCGGCGGTGCTGACGCTGTGCGATCAGCTGGCGACAGAAGGCTACACCGTGCACAAGCTGGAAGTGGATGGCAAAGGCCGGCTCAGTCTGGACAAGTACCGCGAGTTGCTGAGCGACAACGTCGCCATTGTCAGCGTTATGTGGGCGAACAACGAAACCGGAACCCTGTTCCCGGTGGAAGAAATGGCGCGCCTGGCGGAAGAAGCGGGTGTCATGTTTCACACTGACGCGGTGCAGGTGGTAGGCAAGCTGCCCATCGATCTGAAAAATTCCAGTATTCACATGCTGTCATTGTCGGGGCACAAGCTGCATGCGCCGAAAGGTATCGGCGTGCTGTATCTGAAGCGTGGCACGCGCTTTCGCCCGCTGTTGCGCGGTGGGCATCAGGAACGCGGTCGCCGGGCGGGCACTGAAAACGCGGCCGGTATCGTTGCACTGGGCAAGGCGGCCGAATTGGCGCTGGCACACATGGAACATGAAAGCACGGTGGTGAAGGCGCTGCGCGACCAATTGCAGGAAGGCATTCTGGCCACGGTGCCCAATGCGTTTGTCACCGGTGATCCCGACAATCGTCTGCCCAACACGCTGAATATTGCGTTCGAATATATCGAGGGCGAAGCGATTCTGCTGTTGCTGAACAAGGCCGGCATCGCGGCATCGAGCGGATCGGCCTGCACATCGGGATCGCTGGAGCCGTCCCACGTCATGCGGGCCATGGGCATTCCCTACACGGCAGCCCATGGCACCGTGCGGTTCTCGTTGTCGCGTTACACCACGCAGGACGAAATCGAGCGCGTGATCGCTGCCGTTCCGCCGATCGTGGCGCAATTGCGCAAGCTGTCGCCGTACTGGGGCGAGCATGGCCCGGTGGCAGAGCCCGAAAAAGCATTCGCGCCCGTGTACGGCTGAATCTGACGACGCCACCGTGGGGAGCAGAATGAGCAGCGTAGTAATCGATGACACCACTTTGCGCGACGGTGAACAGAGTGCCGGCGTTGCCTTCACCTGCGAAGAGAAACTGGCAATTGCCAAGGCGCTGGTGGATGCCGGTGTACCAGAGCTGGAAGTGGGCATTCCCGCTATGGGGCCAGAGGAGATCGATGTGATGCGGGCGATTGCGGATCTGCGTCTGCCGGCACGTCTGCTGGCCTGGTGTCGCCTGAGCGATGTTGATCTGGTGGCGGCCATCGCGTCGGGTGTGCACATGGTGGATCTGTCGGTGCCGGTGTCCGATCAGATGTTGCAGCGCAAATTGCATCGTAGCCGCAGCTGGGCCCTGCAGGAAGTCGCTCGTCTGGTGCCACGGGCGCTGGATGCTGGTTTCGATGTCTGCATCGGTTGCGAAGATGCGTCCCGCGCTGATCCTGACTTTGTCATTCAAATTGCCGATGCGGCTCAGGCTGCCGGCGCCCGCCGCATCCGCTTTGCCGATACCGTGGGTATCCTGGAACCGTTCAGCGTCTTCAAACGCATCGAATTTTTGCGCCAGCGCATTGATATGGAGCTGGAGATGCACGCCCACGACGACTACGGCCTGGCGACAGCCAATACCCTTGCCGCCGTCCTGGCCGGTGCCACCCATATCAATACCACGGTCAACGGTCTGGGTGAGCGCGCCGGCAATGCGCCGCTGGAAGAATGTGTGTTGGCACTGAAAAATCTGCATCAGATCGACACTCATGTTATCACCCAGAAAATTCCCGCGCTGTCGGCGTTGGTGGAACAAGCGTCTGGCCGTAGCGTCGCCTGGCAGAAAAGTGTGGTGGGCGCAGGTGTGTTCACTCACGAGGCTGGCATTCACGTGGATGGCCTGCTCAAGGATCGTCGCAACTATCAGGGTCTTGATCCGGCAGAAGTGGGGCGCGATCACTCCCTGGTGCTGGGCAAGCATTCCGGCGTACACATGGTGCATACCGCGTATCGTGCGCTCGGTATTGCGCTGACGCAGGAACAAGCCCAGCGCTTGCTGGTGCGAATCCGGCATTTTTCGGCCTTCACCAAGCGCAGTCCGACAGCGCCGGATCTGCGCAGCTTCTTTCACGATTTGTACGACATTCGCCCGTTGCGGGCCGGAGGCCAGTCATGATTTTTTGGGCACAGCGCGTTCAGTTTTCGGCAGCCTGTCCGGCGGGTAAAAACAAAAAGCCTGCGCGACGCGGATCCGCAGGCCAGCACAGGCGCGCTGAATCGTTGGGGACAAAGACGCCGGGGTTATGGGCGCAGTGGCGCGCCGACATCGCCTGTGTGTTCGAGCGCGATCCGGCCGCGCGCACCACGTTCGAAGTGCTCACCACCTATCCCGGTGTGCACGCCATCATGACCTATCGCCTCAGTTCATTGCTGTGGAGGCGTGGCATGCGTTATCTGGCGCGCTTGCTGTCGTTTCTGGCGCGCATGATCAGCAACGTCGACATTCATCCGGGCGCCACTATCGGCCAGCGCTTTTTCATCGATCACGGCGCCTGTGTGGTCATTGGCGAAACGGCCGAAGTGGGCAACGACGTGACGCTGTATCACGGCGTCACCCTGGGCGGCACCAGCTGGAACAAGGGCAAGCGACATCCCACGTTGGGCGATGGCGTACTGGTGGGCGCCGGCGCCAAGATTCTGGGGCCGATTACCGTTGGCAAAAATGCCCGTGTCGGTGCCAACTCGGTGGTGGTGCAGGATGTACCGGAAGGCTGCACGGTGGTGGGCATTCCGGGAAAAATCGTGAAAGTGAAAGAAGCGGGCCGCCTCAATCCCTACGGCATCGATCTGGATCATCACCTGATTCCTGATCCAGTGGGCAAGGCCATTGCCTGCCTGCTCAGCCGCATCGACGCGCTGGAAGAACGCATTGCCAATCCATCGGCGCTACCGCAGGCAATCGAACTGCAAGCCTGCGAGCGTGACAATGAAATCTGTGCCAACGATTGTCCCACGGGCGTACGCCTGGGTGCCTGATGACGGGGGGAGTAACCACCATGGATTTGCAAAACTTCACCAGTGACATGCTGTATTTCGACGAACCGCTGTCAACGACATTGGACGCATTGCTGCGCAAGGCTGCCGATCACTACGGGCCGGAAGCGGAACCCTGGCTGCAGGAAGCCTTTGAGCTGGCACCGCAAAATCTGTCGGTGCTGGTGGGCCTGTACCGTTTTTACTACTACCAGCACCGCTATCACGATGCCGTCTATATCGCGCACCGGGTGATGAAAACGGTCGGCCAGAAAATCGAATTCCCCGAGCGCTGGCAGGATGTGTCGATGGTGGATGTCATCAACGGCACCCATCATTCGTTTGGCCTGGTGCGCTTCTATCTGTTTGCCCTCAAGGCAGCCGGCTATCTGAACCTGCGGCTGGGCCAGTTTGCCGAGGGCAAATCCATGATCACCAAAGTTGTGGCGCTGGATACGGCGGATCGTCTCGGCGCACGCCTGCTGCTGGACATTCTCGGCGCCCACTCTGCCGATGTCATACCGTTCACTGCCAAACGACTGGAGGCCTGCTGATGACGACCCTGACCCTGGCTGAAGAAATGGAAGAACTGAGTTCCGCTGAGGATTTTCTCAACTTCTTCCACATTCCGTTTGACACGAAAGTGGTGCACGTCAATCGCTTGCACATCATGCAGCGCTTTCATGATTACTTGCAGAAGGCGGGTGATGCTCTGCCGGATGCCGACAACGCAGCAGCGTTGCGCACGGTCTATCACAGCTTGTTGAATCGCGCGTATCAGGATTTTGTCGAATCCGATGCACTCACCGAAAAGGTGTTCAAGGTGTTCAAGATGCAGGAGCCGCAATCCACCTTCGTTCCGCTTGAGCAACTGCTGGGGGGCTGAACCATGCGCCCTGCCTACGAATACGGTGAAGAAGTGCGGGTGATCCGCAATGTGCGCAACGATGGCACTTATCCCGGCATGGCCATGGGGGAATTGCTGGTGCGGCGCGGCGCTGTCGGATGCGTGTATGACGTGGGCACCTATCTGCAGGATCAGCTGATCTACAAAGTGCATTTTCTGGGAGAAGGCCGAACGGTGGGTTGTCGCCAGGAAGAACTGGTGCTGGCATCGGAACCTTGGGTGCCGAGTCTGTACGAATACCGCGATCAGGTGTTGGCGCGCAAAACGCTGTCATTGCGTGGCGAAGTGGTGGTGGCGGCAGGGCAACCGGGGCAGATCGAAAAAGTGCTGCGTGATCTGCCGGATGGCGTGCAGTACCACGTGCATTTTGGCGGTGGCAAGGTGTTGCAGGTGCCCGAGTCGGCGTTAATGCCAGCGCCGGCAGGCAAACGCGGAGTGGCGGCACCCGAAGAGGATGATGCGAATGACTGACAGCAAGCCGCTGGCCTATCCCCTGTTGCGGGTCGCATTGCAAACCTATCACTGCAGCCCGACTCAGCTGACACGGGAGCAGCGCCAGCAGGCGGAGCGCATTGCCCGGCGCAAGCTGGACATCGAGGATGCCGTGTTGAGCAGCGCCGAAGCAGCGGCTGTCACCATTCCCCCGCAACAGGTGGAACAGGTTGTGAAACAGATGGCGGCGGAATTTGTTGAAGACGGTGAACTGGAATCCACCTTGCTGGCGCTCGATCTGGATCAGGATACGTTACGCACGGCAGTGGCCCGCGAGCTGCGGGTCGAAGCTGTGCTTGAACGTATCAGCGCCGATCTGAAACCGGTCACCGACACCGATGCCCGCCTGTATTACTACATGAATCCCGAACGGTTTGTGCGCCCGGAAATGCGTGTTGCCCGCCACATCCTGATCACCATCAATCCGGATTTTCCCGAAAACCAGCGCGAAGCCGCCTGGCAGCGCATCAACGACATCGCGCGGCGTCTGAAAAAGAAGCCGGAGCGGTTTGCTGAACAGGCACTCAAACATTCCGAATGTCCCACGTCGTTGCAGGGCGGCGTAATGGGCAATGTCACCCGCGGCAAACTCTATCCCGAGCTGGAAGAGGTGTTGTTTACCCTGGCACCGGGGCAGGTCAGCGACGTGGTGGAATCGCCATTGGGTTTTCACATCATGCTGTGCGACAGCGTACAGCCTTCGGCGCCGCTGCTGCTCGACGACATTCTGCCGGCGTTGCGCGGCAAGCTGGAACAACAGCAGCGGGAGCGCGCGCAGAAGCGTTGGATCAACGAATTATTGCGGGCGCGTGACGCCGGCCATCCATCCACCCATCCGGAAGGGAGACTCGCCAATGGCTGAAAACGAAAAGCTGCATTGTTCGTTCTGCGGCGTCGAAAAGAGTCCGCAGGTTCCGCTGATTGCCGGTAGCGAGGGCCGCATCTGCGAAGCCTGCGTCAAGCTGGCCCACCAAGTGGTGAGCAGCTGGGGCCAGAAGCGCAAGGTGCAGAAAATGGCGCCGGAATTGCGTTCGCCCGCCGCCATCAAAAAACATCTGGACGAATACGTGATCGGGCAGGAAGCAGCAAAAAGTACGCTGGCTGTTGCGGTGTTCAATCATTTTCTGCGCCTGCTCAATCAGGGCACGCAGTCGTTCTGCGGTGATCTGGCCGGTGTGGAGCTGGAAAAAGCCAACGTGCTGATGGCGGGGCCGTCCGGTACTGGCAAGACCCTGATCGTGCGCAGTCTGGCGCGTATTCTGGGTGTGCCGTTTGCTTCTGCTGATGCCACCACGCTGACCCAGGCCGGCTACGTCGGCGACGATGTGGACAGCATCATCGTGCGTCTGCTCGAGGCGGCTGGCGGCGATGTTGAGCAGGCGCAATGGGGCATTGTTTACATCGACGAAGTGGACAAGCTGGCCAAACGCAGTGGCGGCGGCACGGCGGTGCGGGATATTTCCGGCGAAGGCGTGCAACAGGCGCTGCTGAAACTGGTGGAAGGTACTGAACTGCGTTTGCCGAAGGCGGGCCGGCGGCGCGAAGGTGGCGAGGAAGTCAGCATCGACACCCGCAATATTCTGTTCATCGTTGGCGGCGCATTTCCGGGTCTGGAAGAACTGATCGGCAATCGCATTCGCCCGCAGCAGACCGGTATCGGTTTTCACACGCCGCCGAAAACCGCAGCGCCTTCGGTGAGCGAACTGATGGCCGCGCTGATGCCGGACGACCTCAACAAATTCGGCCTGATTCCTGAATTCATCGGCCGCTTCCCCATCATTACTTTTTTGCAGGAACTGGATGTGGAAGCGCTGGTGCGCATTCTCACTGAGCCGCGCAATGCGTTGGTGAAGCAGTACCGCCAACTGTTCGCCTACCAGAGCGTGACGCTGGACATTACCGACGCGGCCATTCGCTTTGTGGCGGAGCAGGCCATCGAACGCCACACCGGTGCCCGCGGCCTGCGCGCGGTGCTGGAATCTGCGCTGCACGACACCATGTTCAATCTGCCCACCACGCCAGGACTGCGTCGTTGCGTGCTGGCGGTGGAACAGCAGGGCGACAAGCGGGAACTGGTGGTGACCAACATCACCGACACGGTGGAAGCGCCCGCCGAAGCCACGCCCGCCTGCGCCAGCCTGATCCTGGAAATGTAAGCCTGATTGTCGCGATCCCTACATTGGTTCAATTGCCGTGGAAATTGCACTGTGGGGATCTCGACAAGCGCTGTTCAGCCCCGGATGCCCACACTAAAAAGTGCCACAGAATCAGCGGGATAAGCGGAATCAAAACAAACGCCTTTGTGGCGTGTTTTATGCTGAATTCCCTGCAGGCCAAGAGCCCAACCTGAATTTCACTGACCCGTCGCCTGAGGTATGCCATGGCTAAAATAGGACTTTTCTTCGGTTCCAACACCGGCAAGACGCGCAAGGTTTCCAAGATGATCAAAAAGCGGTTCGACGATGAACTGATGGCCGACCCGCTCAACGTCAACCGTACCTCGCCCGAGGATTTCGCCCGCTATCAATATCTGATTCTGGGTTTGCCCACCCTCGGCGAAGGCTTGCTGCCTGGCCTGTCGGCGGATTGCGAAGCGGAAAGCTGGGAGGAATTCCTGCCCAAGATTGCCGACGTGGATTTCACCGGCAAGACCGTTGCGATATTTGGCCTGGGTGATCAGGTGGGTTATGCGGCGGAATTCGTCGATGCCATGATCCAGCTGTACGACTTTGTGGTGGAGCGGGGTGCCAAGGTGGTGGGCGCCTGGCCGACCGATGGCTACGAGTTCGAGCATTCCGAATCCTTGGTGGATGGCAAGTTCGTCGGACTGGCGCTGGATCTCGACAACCAGAGCAATCTCACCGAGGAACGCCTCAACGCCTGGCTGAACCAGATCGCGCCGGATTTCGGCCTGCCGCTGTAGTTTTCCCGTACCCGTCAGGAATGGTCAGGTTGGCCGTTTCTGATGGGGTGTCTGCGCTCCCCTGCCTCGAAAGCACCGCTCGCGCGAGCCGGAGCGGTACCGGTTCTCTGTCTGAACAAAATTCTGCCCGTGCACTTTTCAGCCGGCCTAATCTGAACGACACTTTATGCAGATCATGAATCGCGTCGGTCAGGTACCGGATGACACTCACCTTTTTCCAGCCCAGTTCACTTCGCAACGTATGCGCCAGCCTCCCGGTTCAGCGGGGGCAGATCCTATGAGTCACAGCCATTCCAGCCGTTCGTCCGCCCAGACCCACCCGGGACACAAGCGCAACCAGAATCAGGACAGCCTGCACATGGACGACGGCCACGGCCTGTGGGTGGTGGCCGACGGCATGGGTGGCCACCACGGCG
Organism: Pseudomonadales bacterium; assembly: GCA_020062665.1. Taxonomy (GTDB): domain Bacteria; phylum Pseudomonadota; class Gammaproteobacteria; order Pseudomonadales; family Ketobacteraceae; genus Ch67. Next base: position 19,043 of record JAGUVW010000026.1, on the reverse strand, counting down.
GCGAGATCGCCAGCGCCATCGCCTGCGAGGAAATTCCCGAACGCATCAGTCAGGGTGCCGATATCGAAGCGGCCCTGCGCGCCGCCCATCAGAAGATCGTGACCCGTGGCGTGGCCCAGCCGGAACTGCGCGGCATGGGTACGACGGTGGTGGTGGTGCGCGAGCAGGGCAACGAATACGAGATCGCCTGGAGTGGCGACAGCCGCATCTATCGCTGGCGCAAGGGCAGGCTGGTTCAGCGCAGCGAGGATCATTCCATCGTCCAGCGCATGCTGAAGTCCGGCTTGCTGTCGGAACAGCAGGCCAAGACTCACCCGCATCAACACGTGATCAGCTCCTGTCTGGGCAGCACGTCGGCCGAAGGGCTGGAGATCGGCTACCAGCGCGACGCCTGGGAGCAGGGCGACTGGCTGCTGTTGTGCAGCGACGGCCTGACCGATGAACTGGAAGACGACCAGATCGCAGCCATCCTGGCCAGGCACCGCACCATCGACGACGCCAGCAACGCACTGCTGCAGGCGGCGCTGGATTCCGGTGGCCGTGACAATGTGACGCTGGCGTTGATCCAGGCGCCGGCGGATGCGCCGGTCGGCATGGTGACGCGCAATCCGATGTTCCCCCTGTTGCTGGGTATTGCGGGCGTGGTGATTGCGCTGGGCATCCTGCTGGCGGTGGAGTTTTTCGGCAAAAGCGCGTGAAAGGCTAGCTGGTGGCCTTGCGATATTCGCTGGGGGTTTTTCCGGTTTTCTTCTTGAACAGATTGATGAAACTCGCCGTGCTTTCGTATCCCAGCTGGCCGGCGATTTCGCTCACGCGCATGCCGCGTTCCAGATAGCGCACCGATTCCTCGATGCGCACCTCGTTCAGAATATTCAGGTAGGTGATGTTTTCGCTTTGCAGGCGGCGCGCCAGGGTGCGCCGTGACAGATGCAGCGCCGATGCCACGGCTTTTTTTCACGAGCCGTTCAGCTTCCAGTTGTAGTCGATGTCGGCGTCGATGTTGCTGTTGGCGGGCAATTCACGGTAGCGCCGGATGAAGGCCGCGACGCCTTCCTCGCCGCCGAAATCATCTTCGAACCAGTCGAAAATCTTGCTGACCTGCACCTTGTTGCCCTCGATGGCGACACCCTTGTCGGCGTTGTGGAGGAACTGGCGGGTCTGGTCGTCCAGCTGGGTGTTCAGGATGTCGGTGCGATAGGGTTCGGCGCGCAGATCCGGACAGCTCACCGACGCGCACACGATGGCCATGTGAATGCGCGGTTCGTCCAGCGAGCGGATCAGATCATCTTCCACACCTTGCAGGGTCACCGTCTTGCCATGCAGCGTGCCCACGTTCTTGCGCCACACCGGACGCAGCAGTGAACCAGCGTCCTTGATGCTTTCTGCCGGCCAGTGATCCAGCACCATCTTGATCGCCAGGATGTTGTAGGCATTGATGTAGAAGCTGAGTTTTTCGTCGCGGGTTTTCAGTTGCTCGGCGGGAAAGGTTTCCAGCTGGGAAATGACCTGGGGCCAGAGGGGGTCGATGCGCCAGGCGGAATAGTTCACGGTGTTGAGCTTGACGCCATCGATCTCGCCGGCACTGACGTGACGTTGCAGCAGCTGCCCGTAGGCGCTCCAGTCCGGCTCGGCCGCAAAGGCGGGGGTGATCGCCATGGCCAGCAGCGCCATGCCGGTTCGCTTGAATGAAAACATCTGTATCGACTCCTTGTTGTCATTGTGACGCGGATGTTACCGCGTACAGTAAGAGTCGAATATTGGCTGAATGTTACAGCAGGTCGAGCATCAACAGTGATTTGGCGCTGGTATTGGCGGAATCCATCTGCCGGTGATGCTGTTCGATGCGGGCCAGGGTGTCGCGGCGGTTCAGGCCCAGGCGACAACATTCGGCGGCTTCATCGAGCTTGGTGGAAAACTCGCTGTCCCGCAGCAGGGTGCAGGCCAGTTTGTGCAGCCAGCAGTCCTCGCTGTGCCAGTGGCTGTTGGTGCGCTGGGCGATGCGGGCCCACATGGAGTAGATGTCCAGATGGCGGGTACAGAAAAGTCCCCGGAAGGCGGTGGTGCCGGCGCTGTCGCGGAAATGGCGGGCGATGTCCTCGGGATAATGTTCCGCCGCGTACTCGAACGCCTTGATGGCCTGGTCCGCCGTGGCTGGCAGTGGTTCCAGATGGGTGCAGGTGGCGAGCACCTGGTCAGCGCGATCCACAATCCAGTGGCCCAGTTGCACACTGGCACTGGTGGCAGGTTGCAGAAAAGTACGCTGTTGTAGCGCAGTACAGATATCGCGGAAGTAGGTGGGGTCGAAGCAGTCGCGGTCGTGCCAGTTCATGGTCGTTGTCCTCGCCTGTGAAGCGGGCTGCGCGTTGTGCAGCACCGGCAGGGTGTTGGCATTTTGCGCAGGCGGTGGCGCGTGGTCAAGCGCCGGCAGACGGGATGTCAGCCGTGTGACCGGGACATTGATCCGGGTCGTAAAAACAGGTGCTTTTTGGCGTTTTTGACCTTCTCGCCGGTCACGCGACTGTCACTCTTTCGCAATATCGCGGACGGTTCAGATCGGTGTGGACAGGTGCTGGCGCAATTCGCTGGGTGCGAATCCCGTCCAGCGCTTGAAGGAACGACGGAAGTTGGTGCTGTCGTGAAAGTGCAGGTAAGTGGCCGCTTCCTCGTTGTTGAAGCCCTTGATGTGCAGCAGATACAGCGCCACATGCTTGCGCACCAGATCCAGCTGTTCCTGAAATCCGGTGTGGTGTTTTTTCAGTGTGCGCTTGAGGGTGGCGGGGCTCATGGCAAAGTCCTGTGCCACCCGTTCCAGACTGAGGGGTTCGCGAATGTGACGCAGCAGATGGGCAAACAGGCGATCCAGAAAACTGCTGCTCCAGCCCTGTGTCTGCCGTTGCTGCTCGCTGTCCTGGCGGGCAATGGTGCCGGCCAGACTCGCGGCCTGTGGCCAGGCGCGCACCAGATATTCCCGTGGAATCTTCATCAGATCCACCTGCTGCGCAAAGTGGATGTCGTTACCCAGATGCACCCAGTACTGTTCGATGTGGCGCGGTTGCGCATGACGGAAGTGGAATGACCACGGCAGCTTTTCGCCGCTCTGCCAGCGACAGAGTGCGTGCACGGCGGTCATCGTGGCTTCCACCACAAAGCGCTGTTGCTCGCGGTTGCCGCAGCTGTCGATCCAGTACAGGTAGGCGTGATGATCATCCACCAGCAGGCGCGGTGCCAGCAGGGGGCTGAGAATGGCGCGATAGCGGATCAGCAGATCCAGCGCCTGTTGCAGATGGTCGGCGTGGCGCAGCGCGTCGCTGACAGCGCCGTAGTGACCCGGCAGCAGGCGCTGACCCAGCAGAAACGCGGTGTCGTCGCTGGCCAGCAGACGCTGGGTGTTGTCGATCAGTTGCAGGAACTGGGCGGGCGCAATGCGAATGCGGTGTTGCAGGATGTCGTCAACAAACAGGGTGGTGCCGCGCAGCACGCGGTGCATGTCCACATCCCGCGCCAGCGCCAGATCGAGCAGCGCCGCCGGTTGAAAGTGTGCGGCGATGCAACGGGTGTCGTTTTCGTACCAGATTCGATGCAGGGTCATGGCGCTGTCGTCCGCGTTCACGCGCTGTGGGCGTAGGGTGGTTGGCGGGCGCGTGCCAGCGCCAGATTCAGCCGCTGCAGCAGGGATTCGCTGTTGTCCTGGGTCGCCATCACCACCGCGCAGGTGGCGCACAGTTGCAGCCGCTCACCCTGCTGTTGCGTGTGATAGGCAAAGTGATCCACCGCTGCCTTCAGATCCTGGCCCAGTGCGTGCGCCTGCCGTTCGCCGGTGCCCGGCAGCAGCGCGACAAAGCGATCCCCCGCCAGCCGGAACAACAGATCGTGGCGCCGCAGATTCAGCAGCAACAGTTGCGTGACGGCCTGCAGTACCTGGTCGCCTTCGGCAAAACCATAGCGGCGATTGATGGCGGAAAAATCCGTCAGATCCAGCATCAGCAGTGACAGCGGCTGCTGTTGCTGGCGCGCCTGCTGCAGCGCGATGTCCAGCTGCTGGCGCAGATAATCGGCACCGCCCAGCGGTGTCACCTTGTCGAACAGACGGTAGTCGCGAAACAGTTTTTCGCGCTTGGCCATCTGCGCGCTGATGATCAGCTGCTCGCGGTGCCAGTGATAGATACCCAGCGTGAGCAGCAGCATGCCGATGGGCATGGGAATGGATTCCAGCCAGTGATCCCACAGGATCGTGTCCGGCAACTGGATGAATTCATCCAGCGTGTCCACCCACCAGGAAAAGAACAGACAACCCAGACCGGCCACCAGCAGATGGGTGACGCGGCCCGACGGCCGGCTCCTGAGCACCAGCACGATCCACGCCAGTGCCAGTGCAGCGGTGCCGCCTTCGCCGATGATGTCGGTCCAGGCGAGTTCGTCCACGGGTTTGAGATCACCGGCCGCCAGAAACAGCACCAGCGCGGCATTGGCCAGCACCAGCAGCAGGCCCAGGTTGAAACGATGCAACAGAAAAAGATGACGCATGACAGACAGGTTACGCAACGAGATGTGGCGTCAGGGAAACAAACCGATGTGACAGTCTGGTGACAGCCAGCCCATCACACGGCGGGCAAGGGAGGTCTTATCGGCTCGCGTGATCGCCGCTGTTGTCACGGAACGGTAATGGGGCGGCCCTAGGTTTCGCTTCCAGTTGCCAGCACATGTGCTGCTGGCGTCACCTCGCTGATGCTTGTCTGGGGAAATGCCGATGTCGCCGAAATATTCTGTTGCCCGCACAGCGGGTTTTCGTCTGAGCCTGATCGCCGCCGCCGTGGCGGCCCATTCCATCGCCCTGGCGGAGACCGGCGGCGAGCACGTCGATGTGGTGGGGCAGGCCGTGAGTATCGATCGCGCGCTTAAAGATCAACGCAATGCCGACACGATCAGGAGTGTGGTGCATGCCGACGGCATTGCACAGTTGCCCGACGACAACGCTGCCGAAGCGCTGCAACGGATTCCCGGTGTGTCGGTGGAGCGGGATCAGGGCGAAGGTCGCTTTGTCAGCGTGCGTGGATTGGGCCCGGATCTGAACAGCGTCACCATCAACGGCACCCTGGTGCCGGCGCCGGAAGACGGCCGCCGTGCCGTTGCGCTGGATGTGTTGCCGTCGGAACTGGTGCAGTCCCTGTCGGTGGTGAAATCACTGACACCGGACATGGATGCCAATTCACTGGGTGGCACCATCGAAGTGGAAAGCCTGTCCGCGTTTGATCACGACGGCCTGTTCTACACCGCCACCGTCGAAGGCAGTCACGACGACAACAGCGGGCAGAGCAGCCCCAAACTGTCGGGCGCCGTCAGCAATCGTTTCAGTGTCGGCAACGGCAGCGACAATCTGGGTGTGGCGCTGGCTGTGAGCTGGCAGGAACGGGATTTTGGTTCCGACAACGTGGAAACCGGCGGCGCCTGGGATTTTTCCGATGGCGCGAAGCTGGAAGAATTCGAGCTGCGGGATTATGCGATCACCCGCGAGCGCCTGGGCGTGGGCCTGAATCTGGATTACAAGGCGGATGCCAGCACGCTGTATTACCTGCGCACCTTGTTCAGTGAATTCACTGACACGGAAATCCGTCAGGCGGCTGCCGTTGAATTCGCTGATGCGGTGGCGCAGGGTGAAACCAGCGATATCGAAGCGGTGCGCGAACTGAAGGATCGCCAGGAAACCCAGGAGATCACCAGCATCGTGCTCGGCGGTGAAAAAATGGTGGGGCTGTGGACGCTCGGTGCCCAGGCCGGTTTCAGTGAGGCCAGCGAGGATTCCCCCCGTCACATTGCCTCGGCAGAGTTCGAATCCAACGATGATTTCGCCGACGCCGGTTTCAGCAATACACGCCGGCCCCAATTGCGGGTGGACGACGGTTTCTACAGCGCGTCCAACTACATGTTCGATCAGGCGGAGCTGGAAAAGCAGTACACCGAAGACAGCGAACACAATCTGAAACTGGATCTGGCTCGTGACTACGACTGGAATGGCAACGCCAGCCAGGTCAAATTCGGCGGCAAGCTCAGCCGGCGCGAAAAAACCAACGATGGCACCCTCTGGGTTGTGGAGGATCTGGGCGATCTGGGTTTCACCGATGAACAACTGAGCCTGGATCGCTTCAGCAACGGCACCGTGGATTATGCGTTGGGCCGTTTCGGGCCGGCGATCAGTGCGGCGGCGGTGAACAATCTGGTGCGCAGCGTCGATCCGGTTCTGGATGAAGAAGAATCCCGCATCAATGATTTCACCATTGATGAAGACATCAACGCGGCCTACGTGATGAATACGCTGGATGTGGATGACTGGCGTTTCATCGTCGGCCTGCGTTACGAAGGCACGGAAATGCGCGCCGAGGGCACACGGCTGGACGACGGCGACTTCAGCGCGGTGGACAAGGCCAAACGCTATGATCACTGGCTGCCGGGCCTGCACGCGCGTTACCAACTCGACGGCGACACCCAGTTGCGCATGGCGTGGACCAGCGTGGTGGTGCGTCCTACGTTTGAACAGCTGGCGCCGGGCATCCTGATCGACGGCGACGAATATTCCTCGGGCAATCCGGATCTGGACCCGCTGGATGCCGGCAATCTCGATCTGGGCATCGAACGTTTCCTCGGTCGCGCCGGTGTGGTGTCAGCGTTCCTGTTCTACAAGGACATCGACAATTTCATCTATGCCACCGATGTGGCAGGTGCGCCGGGTTACGAGGATTTCGATCAGGCCGACACCTTTGCCAACGGCGACAACGCCAAGCTGTACGGTATCGAGCTGGCCTATTCGCAGAAACTGGACATGCTGCCGTCACCCTGGAACAACCTGCTGCTGGGCGCCAACGCCACCTACAGTGAATCCGATGCGGAAATCAGTGACGCATCCAGCCGGCGCAGCATCGAATTGCCCAACCAGTCTGACAAAGTGGGCAATCTGATGCTGGGCTGGGAAAACCAGACCGTCAGCCTGCGTTTGTCCGCCAACTACAAATCCGGTTATCTGGCGGAAGTGGGCGGTTTCGCTTCCTCGGCCAGCGACATTCACGCCGACGAACAGACCATCGTGGATTTCAGCGGCCGCTATTTCGTGACGCGGGAACTGCAGGTGTCGTTCGAGGCGCAGAACATTACGGATGAACCCTACTACAGCTACATCGGCAACGAAGCCTACAACGCCCAGTACGAAGAATATGGCCCCACCTACAAACTGGGCCTGACTTACACGCACTTCTGATGTCTGGCACAGGAAACGGCTTCATGCATAGCAATCTGTTCAAAAACATTCGCGCCAGTGCTGTGTTGCTGGCGCTGGCGTCAGTCGCCTGTCAGGAGGCGGCGCCGGCAAAACTGCAGCTCACGCCGTGGCAGCCGGCAGATTCATTTCGCGTCGAGCAGCTGCGTTTTCTGCCGGCAGCGGATCGCGGTGCCGATCGTGTGGCGGTCAGCGAACAGGACGGTCTGGCGCTGCTGGATGCCAGTGGCAAAGTCCTCGCGCAGCAATCGGGATCGTTCGCCGGACTAGATGTGCGCGGCGTCGGCCCGACGCAGGTGATCGCCACGCTGGATCGCGCGCGCCGACAGGTGCGGGTGCAAGTCGTCGATACTGCGGCGCTGCAGTGGGGTGAGTCGTACCATCTTCCCGCCATGGATTTTGCGGTGGAAGGGCTGTGCCTGGGCCAGGACGCGCAGGGCCATCTGTTCCTGTTTCTGCTGGGTGAAGAAGGGCAGGGCGCGCAGTGGCTGGTAGGGCAGGATGCGCGTCTGCTGCCACGACCGCTGCCGGTGCGTGCACTGACGATGCCGCCGGGCGCGCAGTTCTGTCAGGTGAATGACAGCAGCGGACAGGTGTTCGTGAACGAAACGGGCCTGGGCCTGTGGCAATTCGCGGTGAATCCGGAAACGGATCTGCAGCGCCAGCCCGTCGCTCTGCGCGTACCGTTTGGTGATCTGCGCGAAGGCGCCAATGCCATGGCCATCATGCCCGGTGGTGTCGCGGTGCTGGATCAGGATGCCGCCATGTTGCACGCTTATCAGCAGGATGATGCGCAATGGCGCACCTTGGGCGCGCTTGTGCTCAACGCGGTCGATGAACCGCAGGAACTCGCATTGCGCCTGCATCAGCAGCAACTGGAAATCTGGCTGCGGGATGACGAAACCGGCGCCCAGTGGATGGCACGTTTGCCCTGGCCTGCAACGTCACCAGCGTCTTCTCAAGCAATGTCGCACGTGCTGCCTACCGTCTCCGCCGTCGCACAAACCGATTCGGTGGCCCATCACGGTGATGCGGCCGATGATCCTGCCATCTGGATGCATCCGGATGATCCTGCGCTCAGCCTGGTGCTGGGCACCAACAAACAGGAAGGGCTGCTGGTATATGGCCTCGATGGTCGCCTGCGCCAGAGTCTGCCGGTGGGACGCCTGAATAACGTGGATGTGCGCAGCGCTGTGAAACTCGACAGCGCACAACCGGATGCGCTGTTCGATCTGGCGGTGGCCAGTAACCGCGATCACAACAGCCTGAGCGTTTTCCGCATCGATCGCCGCAGCGGCGCGCTGACAGCCAGCGGTGAAATCGCCACGCCACTGGCAGACATCTACGGCATCTGTCTGTATCAGCCTTCCGCCGGCGAACTGCATGCCTTCGTCAACGGCAAGGATGGCACCTACCTTCAATATCGTCTGCACTGGAAGAACGGTCAGATCCACGGTGACGAAGTGCGTCGTTTTGTGGTGGGCAGTCAGCCGGAAGGCTGCGTGGCCGATGATGAGCGCCACCGCCTGTTCGTGGGCGAGGAAGACACCGGCGTCTGGTGGGTGGACGCGCGGCCTGCGGCGCCGGCAGATCTGCAACCGGTGCTGAAAGTGGGCGGCACACTGCACGCCGACGTGGAAGGCCTGGGCCTGTATCGCAATGCCGACCTGGATTTGCTGGTGATTTCCAGCCAGGGCAACGACAGTTTCGTGGTGCTGGATGCCACGCCGCCGTTCGCATTGCGCGGGGTGTTTCGCGTCGGCCTGAATGCGGGGCTTGGCATCGATGGCGTGTCGGAAACCGATGGCCTGGAAGTCACCGCCGCCAACCTGGGCGGCCCGTTCACGGCGGGATTGCTGGTGCTGCAGGACGGCCGCAAGCGGCTGCCGGAAGGCACCCAGAATTTCAAACTGGTGGCCTGGAAGGATGTGGCGGCCGCACTGGGACTGTCGATATCTGCCCGATGACCGCCATCAGCATGCGCTTCCCCTGCGATAGCCCGACAGCGCTCCCCGCACCCGCCGATGCTGCGGAATCCCGCCGCTGGCCCGGCCTGCTGGGGGCGGGAGGATTGTCGCTGGTGTTGCACGGGGTGCTGTTCCTGCTGCTGGCCTGGAACGGGAGCGGTGTCCCTGCAAAGCCGCCGGTTCAGCCGGTGTTGATCGCGCAGCTGGTGGCGCTGCAACCCTTGCCGCAAACGACACCGCAGTCGACACCGGTGACGCCCATTTCGGCTCAGCCGCCAATGCCGGAACCACTGGCGACGCCCCCGCCCAAACCGCTGGAAGATGCCACCCTGTCCCGCCAGCCCATGGACGACCAGCGGCGTGCCGACCTGCAACGCCAGCGCGAGCAGGCGCAACGCATGCAGCAGGAAAAGCTCAATCAGGAACGGCTTGAACGGGAGCGCCTGGCGCAGCAACAAGCGGCCATCGCCGAGGCAGAACAGGCCCGGCGCGCGGCGGAACAATGGGCCGCCAACAATCACGACTACGCGCCCCTGGACAAACCTGCGCCCGACTATCCGCAGCGGGCTCTGGATCGGGGTATCGAAGGTGATTGCACCGTGCAATACACGGTCAATGCGGCCGGGCGGGTGGAAAATCCCGCCGTGGTGGGGGATTGTCATCCCCTGTTCATCCGCACCTCGTTGAATGCGGCCAAGGCGTTTCGCTATCAGCCTCGCCGTGTCGATGGCCAGCCCCAGGCAGTGGCCAATGTTCGCAACACGTTTCACTATAGAATCGAAGATCAGCGGCGCTGACCGATTCGCCCCGTTCACCCTGTAACCCCCGAGGTTGCCCATGCCCCAGTTTCCCACCGACATCGTCATCAATCCCAGCGCCAACCCGACCCTCAGCCAGATCCTGGCCAGCCGGCGCGATCTGCTCAAGGGCGGCATCGGGCTGTCGCTGCTCGGCCTGTTCGGCGGTGTGGCCGGTTGCGTGAACGAACCGCGTCCTGCGAGCACCAGCAGCCTGCTCGGCTTCAAGAGCGTGGCGCCGCAAACCGATCCCCGTTTCGACCGGGTGGTGGTGGCAGAAGGCTATAGCGCGCGGCCGTTTTTCTCCTGGGGTGATCCGGTGCTGCCCGGTGCCCCTGCCTGGAGGCCCGACGCCAGCGACGACTGGCAGGCGCAACTGCAGCAGGCCGGCGACAACCACGACGGCATGCACTTCTTTCCGTTTCCCGACGATCCCAATCGCCACGGCCTGCTGGTGATCAACCACGAATACGTCAATGCCACCCTGCATCCCAACGGCTTCACCCGTCAGGATGGCAAACGTCCGCTCGATGAAGTGCGCAAGGAGCAGGCCGCCCACGGCGTCAGCATCATCGAAATCCGTCAGGACGCCAGCGGTCAGTGGCAGCGGGTGGGGGAATCTCGCTACAACCGGCGCATCAGCGCGATGACGCCGATGGCGATCCGTGGCCCCCTCGCCGGCAGCGAACACATGAAAACCGCCAGCGATCCCAGCGGCACCGTTGTGCTGGGTACTCTCAACAACTGCGCCATGGGTGTCACGCCCTGGGGCACCTATCTGGCCTGCGAGGAAAACTGGCACATCTACTTTGTGAACCGCGATCAAGCCGATCACGCCCAACGGCCCTCCCACGCGCGTTATCACCTGCCCAACCAGAGCGACCCGAAAAAATACCAGTGGGACACTGCCGATCCGCGCTTCGACGCCACGCCGGATCCTGCCCAACCCTTCGGCGGACAGGTGCACGAACCCCACCGCTTCGGCTGGGTGGTGGAAATCGATCCCTTCGATCCCGCCAGCCAGCCGGTCAAGCGCACCGCCCTGGGCCGCTTCTGCCGGGAATGTGCGGTGGCGTCACTGGGGGAGGATGGCCGCATGGCGTTCTACTCCGGCGACGACAGCAAGGGCGAATACATCTACAAGTTCGTTCCGGCGGGGCGTTTCAATCCAACCAGCAAAACGGCCAATCGCGATCTGCTGGATGAAGGCACGCTCTACGTCGCGCGTTTCAACGCCGATGGCACCGGCCAGTGGCGGGCATTGCAGGTGGGTGAAAACGGCCTGACGCCCGCCAACGGGTTTCCCGATCAGGCGTACATTCTGCTGAACGCCCGTCTGGCGGCGGATCACGTGCAAGCGACCAGAATGGATCGCCCGGAATGGGTCGCTGTGCATCCCCGGAGCCGCGAGGTCTACGTCACCCTCACCAACAATGAATTGCGTGAAGCCGATCAGGTGGACGCTGCCAATCCGCGCGCCCACAATCTGCACGGGCACATCCTGCGCTGGCGGGAACAGAACGCCGATCCCACCGCCACCGAGTTCGAGTGGGATGTGTTTCTGCTGGCGGGGGAAAACGCGGGCACGCGGGATGCGAATGGTCAGCCGGTGGCGCCGAACCTGGCCGGCACCATCAACGGCGATATTTTTTCCTCACCGGATGGGCTCGCGTTCGATGCGGCAGGACGCCTGTGGATCGAAACCGACTACGGCGACAGCGAACCCCACAACCGCAACATGGGTTGCAACCAGCTGCTGTGCGCCGACCCGGCCAGCCGCGAAGTGCGCCGTTTTCTGGTGGGGCCTCGCGGCTGCGAGATCACCGGCATCACCTTCACGCCGGATCAGCGCACACTGTGGATCAACGTGCAGCATCCAGGCCTGAGTTTCCCGGCCAGCGACGGCGTCAGCCGGCCACGCTCAACCACGGTGGTGATCACAAAAGACGATGGGGGCGTGATAGGAACTTGAAGAACAGAAAGCAAAAAGGGGCCACCCGGACGGCGGCCCCGCGCGGAACAATCACGACGGCTTGTGGAGCGACGCCAGCGCCTTTTCCTTGCGCATCACATAGGCCTTGGCGGACGGATGCACACTGCCGCCCTTGCCGGTTTCCAGCCAGCGCTTCACCCGGTTGGCGTCACCGAAGTGGGAACGCTTGCCGAAGGAATCCAGCAGCACGATGGCCAGCTTGCGATCCTTCACATCCGCTTTCATCACCAGACAGCGCCCCGCCTCGTTGATGAAACCGGTCTTGCTCATGGCGATGTCCCAGCTGTTGGCGCGCACCAGCGGGTTGGTGTTGTAGAACGCCATGGTGTGATTGGGCTTGCGGAAACGCAGGTCTTTCTTCGGTGTGGTGCTCAGTTCGTTGATCAACGGATACTTGGCAGAGGCCTGCACCAGCCTGGCCAGATCCCGCGCGGTGGACACATTCAGTTCAGAAATGCCGGTGGGCTCCACGAAATGGGTCTTGGTCATGCCCAGGGCCTTGGCTTTGGCATTCATCGCGGCCACGAACGCCTCGTAACCCTTGCTGTAGTGGTGGGCCAGAGTGGCGGCGGCACGGTTTTCCGACGCCATCAAGGTCAGCAGCAGCATGTCCTTGCGCTGCAGTTCGCTTTTGATGCGCACCCGTGAGAACACACCCTTCAGATAGTGGTCTTTAGAAATATCCACCGCGATCCACTCATCCAGCGGCTCGGTCTTGTCTTCCAGCGTCACGATCGCCGTCATCAGTTTGGTGACTGACGCAATCGGCACCACCGCATCCGGATTGCGGGTATAGAGCACGTCATTGGTCTGCAGATCCAGCACCAGGGCATTCACCGAGGCCAGGTCGAGTTTGGTGGGATCGGGTTTGACGGGCTGGGCATGAACCAGGGATGTCGACAAAACCAGCAGGCTGAACAGGATGCAACGGATCGACACAGAAAAAATCTCGCAAAACAGTGGAATGGAAACCGGGTGCTGACTACTTTTGATAAAGAGATTCTAGTATGATTTTGCGCAATAAACAGTGCAATCACGGTGCGAACTCTATTTTCGTCACCGCCGACTGTTTCCAGTCAAGTCAGACCGAATCCCCCATGTCCAGCCAAACCCGCGTGTCGGAGACGCCAAGTCCTTGTATGGGCTCGCAGCCTTACTTCGATTCTGAAGCCAGTGTTCCCCTTGCCACCCTTCCCACCGATGACATAGTCGACCCCACAGGCCCCTTCGAGGATCCCATCGTCGCTATTCCTGCGGATCGGGTTGGCATGGTGCTGCCGCCACCGCCGCGCCGGAGACGCCGCGCTCTGCGCTGGATGTTGCTGTTATTGCTGCTAATGATCGTGCTGCTGGGGTTGCTTTACTGGGAAGGCAAGACCTCGTACCTGCAGTCGCGCTGGCTGCCAGGGTACGCCCGCCAGATGCAGTTCACGCTGGAAGAGGGCCGTTCCGACGCGGTTCTCTATCCCCTCAAGGGACCTTTCGACCAGCGCCTGGGTTACGTGCGGCTGCCTTCGGTGCTCGACAAGCTGCTGGCCAATGGCTACATCATCGAGCGCCAGGCGCGCATGTCGCCGGAAATGCTCCGCTATGTGGAATCCAGCCTCTATCCTCCCTACCGGGAAAAGACCCAGGCCGGACTCGCCATCATCGACAGCCAGCAGCAGGTGATGTACGACTTCCGCTATCCGCGTCAGACCTACGCCCGCTTCGAAGATATTCCCAACCTGATGGTGCGGTCGCTGCTTTATATCGAAGATCGCAAGCTGCTGGACAGCGCCACGCCCCGCCGCAATCCGACGGTGAACTGGGGCCGCTTCATCAAGGCCGCCCTGTTCAAGGTGGGTGACGTGATCAATCTGGATACCCCCTCCATGGGCGGCAGCACCCTGGCTACCCAGATCGAAAAATTCCGTCATTCCGAGAACGGCGTCACCGGTTCGGCAGAAGAAAAGCTGCGCCAGATGGTGTCGGCCAGCGTGCGCGTGTACCAGAACGGGGTGGACACCATGCCGGCCCGGCGCCAGCTGGTGCTGGACTACCTCAACACTGTGCCGCTGTCCGCCGCGCCCGGGTTTGGCGAGGTGAATGGCATCAGCGACGGCCTGTTCGTCTGGTTCGGGGCGGACATCAACGAGGTCAACCGCCTGCTGCAGCTGAAAGACGCCCGCGGCGTCGAGCTGAATCGTCAGGGCCTGGCCCTGCGGCAGACCATGGCGCTGATGATCGCCCACCGCCGGCCGTCCTATTACCTGGTGCAGAACCGGGAAGATCTGGCCCAGCTCATCGATTCCCACCTGCGCCTGCTGGGACGCAAGGGCGTGATCTCGTCCCGTCTGATGGAGGCGGCGCTCGGCCAGGCCCTGTTCTTCCGCAACTTCCGCCAGAATCCTGCGGTGGTGCCGGCGGAGACCAACAAAGGCGTGAACATGGTGCGCAGCCGGCTGTCCACCCTCCTGGACGTGTCCCTGTACGACCTCGACCGGCTGGATCTGAGCGTGAATTCCACCCTGCAGAAAGACCTGCAGGATCAGGTTACCGCCCACCTGCGCAGCCTGCAGGATCCCGCTGTGGCGCAGAAGAACGGCCTGGTGGGCGAGTATCTGCTGCGGCCCGGCCAGAGCCGGGATCTGCGCTACAGCTTCACCCTGTTCGAGCGCACGCCGGAGGGCAACCGGGTGCGGGTGCAGACCGACAACACCGACATTCCTTTCGATATCAATGAAGGCAGCAAGCTGGAGCTGGGTTCCACCGCCAAACTGCGGGTGCTGGCGACCTACCTGGAAGTCATCGCCGAGCTGCATGAGCAGCACAGCGGCCAGACCCGCGAGGTCATCCGCGAACAGCTGCAGGCCGATACCGACGTGCTGACCCGCTGGGTGCTGGAACAGCTGCAGGCCAATCCGGCGCTGACCCTCGATGAGCTGCTGGCAGCGGCGCTCGACCGGCGCTATTCCGCCAGCCCCGCCGAAGTGTTCTACACCGGCGGCGGCGCCCACACCTTCAATAACTTCAAGCGCGAAGACAACATCCGCATCCCCACCGTGCGGGAATCCCTGCAGGAATCCATCAACCTGCCGTTCGTGCGTATGCTGCGGGAAATCGTCAGCTACATCACCCACCAGCAGTGGAGTGATCTGGATGCCGTGCGGCGGGACGACAACGACCCCCGCCGGCGCGAAGTGCTGGCCCGCTTTGTGGATCGCGAGGGCACCCAGTTCCTGGCGCGCTTCTGGACCAAATACGCCGGCAAGACCACAGCGGAGCGGGAGGAAACCTTCCTGTCCGGCCTGAAGCTGACACCGGTGCGGGCCGCGGTGATTCATCGCGCCCTGTATCCGGCGGCCAGCGTGGAGGATTTTGTCGCCTTCATGCAGCGGGAAATGGCGCACCAGCCCATGGAGCGCAAGGCGCTGGAGCGGCTGTACGAACGCTATGGCCCCGATCGCTACAACCTGCAGGATCAGGGTTACCTGGCCCGGGTGCACCCGCTGGAACTGTGGCTGGTGGGGTATCTGTTCCAGAATGAAAAGGCCACGTTCTCGATGGCGCTGGCAGAAAGCGTGGATGAGCGCCAGCAGGTCTACGGCTGGCTGCTGCGCACCAAGGCCAAGAACGCCCGCGACAGCCGCGTTCGCACCATGCTGGAGGTCGAGGCCTTCACCGAGCTGCACCGGCGCTGGCGCCAGCTGGGCTTTCCATTCGAGCATCTGGTGCCGTCCCTGGCCACCGCGTTGGGCAGTTCCGGCGATCGCCCAGCCGCGCTGGCAGAGTTCATGGGCATCATCATGAACGGGGGCGAGCGCATGCCGGCCCAGCGCATCACCCGGCTGGCGTTTGCCGAGTACACACCCTATGAAACCCACGTCGTGCTGCCCCCCTCCAAGGCCGAGGTGGTGATGAACCCGGCCGTGGCCTATGCCCTCAAGAATGCGCTGGCTGAAGTGGTGACCAATGGCACTGCCCGGCGCCTGCAGGGTGCCTTCAAGCGGCCGGATGGTTCAGCGCTCAACATGGGCGGCAAGACGGGAACCGGCGACAACCGCCTGGTGGTGACCAGCGGCGGGCAGAAGGTGAAATCCCGGGCGCTCAGCCGCACGGCTACCCTGGTGTTCTATCTGGGGGATCATCACTTCGGCACGCTGACTGCGTTTGTGCCAGGGGATGCAGCCAAGGACTTCCGCTTCACCTCGGCGCTGCCGGCCCAGGTGCTCAAAGGCATGGCGCCGATTCTGGAACCCCATCTGCAGCAGGCGGCCCTGCGGGAGGAGCATTTCCCCACCGAGTACTTCCATGACGGGGTGCCGGCGGTGGTGGATGTCCCGGCCGGGCCCGACGCGGTGGAGGCGGCAGCAGATCCGGCGCCTCCGCTGCAATCCGTGGCGCCGGTACAGGCCGCTGTCGAACCGGCGCGCTGACGTCGCTGCTCAGCGCAGGGCCAGGCTGGATTTGCGCGCCTGCTTTTCCTGCAACTGCTGGTGTGCCAGCCGGTATGCCACGTAATACTTCGCGATGTTCGCCACATAGCGCACTGGCTCCTGTCCCACGTGGCGGGCCACTGTGTGCTCCACATTGCCAAACCATACATTGGGATTGAGGCCCGCCTTGGCGGTGCGCCGACGCAGTTTCTGCAGCCGGGTGGGGCCACTGTTGTAGGCGGCAAAGGCCAGCAGCACCCGGTTCATGTCGTCGATCTCGGGATCGGAAAAATAGGTGTCGATCAGGGTACGCATGTACTTGGTGCCGGCGTGAATGTTGGGCTCCAGCTGGTGAATGTCCCCCACCGCCATGGCTTTGCCCGTTTTGGGCATCACCTGCATGATGCCGACGGCACCTACCGGGCTGCGGCGGTTCTGATCCAGCTGGGACTCCTGGTAGCCCTGGGCGATCAGCATCAGGTAGTCGAACTGGTATTGATCGGCGTACTTGCGGAACAGCTCGGCCACGCTGGTGAACTTCGACAGTTCGCCCTGTTCCAGCGCCCGTTTCGCCCAGTAGGGGTTTTCCAGGTAACGCTGCCTGAGCACGTTGCCGAACTGGGTGCCGACGCGGTGGCTTTTC
Source organism: Pseudomonadales bacterium (assembly GCA_020062665.1). GTDB lineage: Bacteria > Pseudomonadota > Gammaproteobacteria > Pseudomonadales > Ketobacteraceae > Ch67. The sequence continues at coordinate 1,961 of JAGUVW010000026.1, read as the reverse complement.
AGGAACCGGTTGGCTTCTGCCATCAGCTGCGGCGTGCCCTTGCGCAGTGCCCAGGCAATCTGGCGGTCTTTCTTGATCACCAGTTCCGGATGCACCCGGATGTTGGCGAACACCTTGGCCCACAGCCCGGCGATATGGGCGTCGGCCACGGTGTATTCGATCAGCCCGGCGTCGAGCATTTCCAGCAGGTCTTCCGTTTCCAGATATTCATCGGCGGGAACAATGATGATCGGCGGCTTGCCCGCTGCCGTCAGGCCAGCGTTGATTTCTTCCAGATGGTGGTGGAACGAGCTGCTCTTGCGCAGCACCACCCGTTTGCCAGACAGGGCTTCGACGGAATCGGGCGCCGTGACGTGGGTGCCGGACACCAGGATCTCGCTGACATTGCGGAGGGTCGGCTGGGTGAAGTCCGCCCGTTTCATCCGCGCGTCGGTGATGGTGAGATTGGCCACCGCCATTTCGGCATGGCCGCTTTCCAGCACACTGAACAGCTGGTTGCGGCGTACCGGGATCAGCACCACCGACAGGGAACGGCCCTTGAGTTGGGTTTTGTAACGCTGGCGCAGGTGATTCTCGAAGGCGTGCAGGGTTTCCGAGTTGAGGCCGTACTGGCGGCCCTTGTCGATGAAGTAATGGGTTTTACTGTGGGTGACCGCCACCCGGATCATGCCCCGCGCCAGCATGGCGTCCAGGTCATCGTGGTATTCCTGCTGCAGCAGCTTTTCCACCAGCGGGCTGGGGGGTGCCTCCGGGGCAGGCGGTTCCGCCGCCGGCGCGGTGTCGCTTGCAGGGCTGGCGGAATCGGCCGGAGGCTGATTGTCGTTGCAGGCGGTCAGTGTCAGCACCAGCAGCACAAGACAGGCCAGCAGGCCGATCCGGTGGTGGGGGTGCAGCGGGTTGAAATGGGCAGACATAGGGAATGAAGTCCTCACGGCCAACGGGCGGGGGCCCGTGCCACTGCTTGCAGGGACGCCAGCTTAAGAGCCCCGGCCGGACTCTGTCCATGGCTGCGGCGACAGCCGGTATCAGGCGGGGGCTGGTGCGGGCTGTGCCGCCATTTCCGCTAGGATCAGCCGTTCCTGCGCCACGTAATGCCCCACCATCACCGCCAGTCCGTCCACCAGTTCGTCGAAACTGATGGGCGGACTGGGGTCGGACAGGTGGCGGATCAGCGCGAATATTCCGCCGTTGATAAAGATGTAGGTCATGGTGGGAATACGCCGCACCTGCAGATTCTCCGGGTGGTGCAGCAGGTGTTGCATCACCAGTTCCCCCAGGATCTTGTTCACCGGGCCGTAACTGATTTTGCTGTCCATGCGGATGGCCGAGCGCACGGATTTGAGGTAGCGGTCGTTGTTGCGACTCAGCAATTCCCGGAAGCCTTCCAGCAGATTGCGCACCATGTCCTCGATGGACATCCGAACAAGCTCTGCCGCGCGGGGCTGGATCATCGCCACCACTTCATCCACGAAACGCTGGTTCATGGCGGTGTAAATCTGCTCCTTGTTGGCGAAATATTCGTACAGCGATCCCACGCTGATGCCCGCCTTGTCGGCGATGTGGCGGGTGGTGGTGTCGTCGGCACCCCGTTCCGCCACGCAGATGAATCCGGCTTCGAGGATGGCTTCTACGGTGGCTTTGGCGCGCTTCTGGGTGGGCTTTCTGGGCATGGCGGTTCCGAATTGAATCCGAACAAAGAGTCGGATTAATAATGTTACATCATTCGATGTAACGATCAAGCGGTTGCTTGGTTTTCTGGCTGTTTTGTATTCACCGGGAGTCTGCATGTTCGGCAATAAAGCTTCGAAGGGCGCATCCGCCGTTGTTACCGGCGCCGGCAGCGGTATTGGTGCCGCCTTTGCCCACGAACTGGCGCGGCGGGGCGGCCGGGTGGTGTGCTCGGATATCCGCCTGGACACCGCCGAGGCCACGGCCAACGCGATTCTGCGGGCCGGCGGGTC
>JAGUVW010000057.1 GCA_020062665.1 Pseudomonadales bacterium | reverse complement strand
CTGGAGCGGTTGCCGACGCAGCGTGCTTCGTTGATTAACGAGCTGCTACCGCATCACTGGAAACTGCCGGCTGACAAGGTGTGATCGGCGGACGCTTACTATTTTTCCACTCAATAGATACAATCTCCCCGCCTCGGCATCCCGTGAACAACATCAGATTCAGGACATCTTTCATCGCTGCCGATAGTTTCGAGCCAGGCAACCAATTCAGGAACTGTACCAACTCGGCATCAGTAAAAGCCCGAGTCCTCGCTTTCATTTTGGGCGTCTTCACTCCAAACGTCGGGTTTACGTAATCCATGTCGACACGGCCTGCGGCAATTGCATGCTCAAATGCCCCATGCAATTCAACTTTCACCATGCAAGCGATTCTAGGCGCCCGTTTTGCTATCTTTTGAATCAATTCGTGGACATGTGACCTTTTGACGCCAAACACCGGCATGGCCCCCAGCTCAGGTATCACGTCAGCCTCTAGCATTCTTCGGCATTCTGCCTGCCCTTTATGTGCCCGATGGTGTGATATATGCTCAGACAGGTAATGCTCAACCATCTGCGAAACGAGATAGCCTTGCTTTCTCTTCTGCTCATTAATTGTCCGCTGTGTTTCTTTCTTTGCTTGCTTAAACTCTCTGGGATCACCGTGCTCATTACGGATGGCCCGCTGGCCAAGTAGCGCCGACCTAGCCTCGGCGAGCGACATGGACGGGTATTCACCGAGCTTTATTTGGCGCAGCCTGCCCTCCACGTTTCTGTATCGATAAATCCAAGTCTTCGATCCGCTCTTGTTCGCTACCAGTCTTAGCCCCTTGTGCGGAGCGGTGTCAGACAGCACCCCCTCGCGATGTCTTTTAACTGTGAGCGCATCAAGCGCTTTGTTAGTATTGCTCATTAGCTACTCTTCACGCATGCAATTGATAATCACTATTATTTGAGCATAGCTCACGCACTGCGAGCGTTGCTCACAGACATGCAGCTCAGACGCTCTACGAAGCTCTCAGAGCGCTTTTTCAGTATAACTCATACTGAAAGCTATACTGAAATCTGCGATTCTCTGAGACGATCTGAGACAGTCTGATACGCGCTGACACGCTACACGAAGACTAAGCAAATACTTAAGTTATTGATTAATATAGAGTTAAATAGCATTTCATGAACGAAGACAGCAACTTAGCAGTGACTGACGTATCTCAGCACACCCCGATGATGCAGCAATACCTGCGCATCAAGGCCCAGCATCCCCACGAACTGGTGTTCTACCGCATGGGGGATTTCTACGAACTGTTCTATGGCGACGCCCAGAAGGCCGCCGACCTGCTGGACATTACCCTTACCGCCCGTGGTCAGTCCGGCGGTGCACCAATCCCCATGGCGGGCGTGCCCTACCATGCGGCGGAAAACTATCTGGCGCGACTGGTGAAGCTGGGCGTGTCGGTGGCGGTGGCCGAGCAAATGGGCGACCCCGCCCTGGCCAAAGGCCCGGTGGAGCGCAAGGTGGTGCGCATCGTCACCCCCGGCACCATCAGCGATGAAGCCCTACTGGACGAATCCCAGGACAACCTGCTCTGCGCCATCACCCAGCACGGCGAGCGTTACGGCATCGCCCATCTGGACATCAGCAGCGGCCGCTTCTTCGTCTGTGAAGTGGAAGGCGAAGCCGCGCTGGAGGCCGAACTGGGCCGCATCAATCCGGCCGAACTATTGGTGGCCGAGGACAGCCATGTATTAAAGAAAGTGCAAAACCGCCGCGGTGTGCGCGGTCGCCCGGTGTGGGAATTCGACACCGAGTCCGCCCGCCGTGCCCTGATCCAGCAATTCGAAACACAAGACCTGAAAGGTTTCGGCTGCGACCACCTGCCGCTCGCCATCGCCGCCGCCGGCTGTCTGCTCCAATACGCCAAGGAAACCCAGCGCGCAGCGCTGCCTCACATTCGTGGCCTCAGCCTGGAAGCCCAGGACGACTGCGTGATCCTGGACGCCGCCACCCGTCGCAACCTGGAACTGACCGAAAACCTCAAAGGCGACGACCAGCACACCCTGGCCTGGGTGCTCGACAAAACCAAAACCGCCATGGGCGGACGCATGCTGCGCCGCTGGATCAACCGTCCGCTGCGCAAACGCAAGCCGCTGCTGGAGCGCCAGAACGCCATCGCCGCGCTGCTACAGAATTATCAATACGAACCCGCGCAAGCGCTCCTGAAACAGATCGGCGACATCGAACGCATTCTCGCCCGCATTGCATTGAAATCCGCCCGCCCCCGCGACCTGTCGCGCCTGCGGGATGCACTGAACCTGCTGCCCTCGCTGCAGAGCGAACTCGCCCAATTTGCCGAACCCGTCATCGCCCAACTCGGCGAGCGCATCAGTCTCTATCCTGCTCTGGCGGAAACCCTCACCAAAGCCCTGGTGGAAACCCCACCCGTCCTCATGCGCGACGGCGGCGTCATCGCCACCGGCTACGATGCCGAACTGGATGAACTGCGGGCTCTCAGCGAAAACGCTGGCCAGTTCCTGCTGGATCTGGAAGAACGCGAGAAGGCCCGCACCGGTATCTCCACGCTGAAAGTCGGTTACAACCGCATCCACGGCTACTACATCGAAATCAGCCGCGCCCAGGCCAAGCAAGCACCGGAAGACTACATGCGCCGGCAAACGTTGAAGAACGCCGAACGCTACATCACGCCGGAGCTGAAAGCCTTCGAAGACAAGGCCCTCAGCGCCAAGAGCCGCGCACTTGCCCGTGAGAAAGGACTTTACGACGCCCTGCTCGACATCATCTCGGAACAGATTTTCGAACTGCAGGAAAGCTTCGCTGCCGTGGCGGAACTGGACGTACTGGCGAACCTGGCCGAGCGCGCCGACACTCTCGCCCTGTCACGCCCGGAACTGTCCGACGAACCCGGCCTGCACATCATCGCCGGCCGTCATCCCGTGGTGGAGCAGGTGCTCAACGAAGCCTTCATCCCCAACGACCTGATGCTCGACAGCCACCGCCGCATGCTGATCATCACCGGCCCCAACATGGGCGGTAAATCCACCTTCATGCGCCAGACGGCGCTGATAGCCATCCTCGCCCACATCGGCAGCTTCGTGCCTGCCGAGCACGCCAAGGTCGGCCCGGTGGACCGCGTCTTCACCCGCATCGGTTCCTCCGACGATCTGGCCGGCGGCCGCTCCACCTTCATGGTGGAAATGACCGAGACCGCCAACATCCTCCACAACGCCACCCGCCAGAGCCTGGTACTGATGGACGAGATCGGCCGCGGCACCAGCACCTTCGACGGCCTGTCCCTGGCCTGGGCCTGCGCCAATCACCTGGCGGTGAAAATCCAGGCCCTGACCCTGTTCGCCACCCACTACTTCGAACTCACCCAGTTGCCCGACACCGTGCCGCATACCGTGAACGTGCACCTGTCGGCGAAGGAAACCGGCGACACCATCCTGTTCCTGCACAAGGTGATGGAAGGCCCTGCCAGCCAAAGCTATGGCCTGCAGGTGGCCAAACTGGCCGGGGTGCCCGCCCCCGTCATCAGCAACGCGCGCAAAAAACTGCATCAGCTGGAAAAGCAGGATCTGAACAATCAGGTGGTGGCCAACGCCAACGCGCCAGTTCAGACCGACCTGTTCGCCGAACCCGCCAAACCTCACCCGGCGGTGGAAATGCTGGCCAAACTCGACCCCGATGCTATCAACCCGCGCCAAGCCCTGGATTTGTTGTATAAGCTTAAAGATATGACCGAAAAGTCTTGATTTGTGGCAGTTCCGGACACCCCACAAAATTGCGGCAATTTCATTTAAGTTGTTATATTGCGTGGGGCTACGGGACGGATTAGACTGCCCCGCGATTCTTGAGAGAGGGTGCGAAACCATGACCTTTGTTGTTACCGATAACTGCATCAAATGCAAGTACACAGACTGCGTCGAAGTGTGTCCCGTAGACTGCTTCTACGAAGGCCCCAACTTCCTGGTTATCCACCCGGACGAGTGCATCGACTGCGCCCTGTGCGAACCCGAATGCCCCGCCAACGCCATCTACTCTGAAGACGAAGTGCCGGAAGATCAGCAGCAGTTCGTCAAGTTGAACGCCGAACTCGCGGAAGTCTGGCCCAACATCACCGAGAAGAAAGATTCCCTGCCAGATGCCGAAGAGTGGGACGGCGTCGAAGGCAAGATCAAATACCTGGAGCGCTAATCCGCAGCGGGCATTAGAAGCGTTAAAGCAAAAAAGGCGGATAATCCGCCTTTTTTTGTGCCTGCTGTCGGGGCTCTTTCAGTCAGGCAAAAAGAAGGGCGGTTTGCACCGCCCCACCTCGCTTGGTTTGGGATTTCCTATCCCTGAGGCATCCTGCCTTCACGTTCCTTGTCCCGATCCTTCCCTGATCGGTTTCCTTGTAAGGCATCCCGCCTTGAGAACGAATCATAAAGAATCTTTTAGCGCCGACAATAAGGGGGCAGCCACCCCTGCCATCTGACAGACTGTCGGACAACCAATATAAAACAAATAAATTCAACGAGTTAAAATAGTTTCCAACCCCATGCAGCGCAACCTGCAACGCAATAATCTTAAGAATCCCACGCGTATGTAGGCAAAATCGCACACTGCCCTACGTCATTCCGGAAATCGCTCCCCAGCATCATGCACTCGTTCCTGCAAGGAGAATGAAAAGGACATTCAACGACATGACATAATGACCGTCACCTATTCCAGACGCCTAAGTGATACAGGGAAGATAAATGCAGGATCAGCACCGGACTGAGAATCCGATCCGGGCGAAATTCCAAAAGAGGGGGACTCAGAAATGAAGAAGGGCGGTAAAACCGCCCACCTCGCATGCTTCCATTCCGTGGAAACTACCCGCCTGATCCCACCATTCCGTGGTTGGCTATCCGTGCCATGAATCAGGCGAATCCTTGGGGTTTACAGAACAAATCCTTCTGTTATTCACTTTCAGTTGCTTCCCTGCCCGCAGCCCTGCGGAAATATCCCTGAATCCTTTGAACGCTTGCGGACATCCTGTCCGATCCTTGTTCGCTGAAAATGTTCCTTGTGCGTCATCCGTCGAACACATGAGTAAGTCTACCTATATCCCGGGTAGTCACAATAACGGCTGCCCTCAGCAGCAATTGCCCACACATTGTCGGACAATCAATTATTTCAATTAAAACAATAAATTAAATCCATCGATCCAAGAACGCCGACTTTACGTCGCTCACAATGCTGACATGCATGTGCGATATCTCGCACACAGAGACGACCCGATTTCTTACAGGATCGTCACTGGGGGCCCGCCAGGGTGACCTCAGTGGGCCGGTTGGGACTCACCCAGCGTGCGCACCTGGATAGCATCAATGCCCCCCGACCCCAACGTATCGGAAATCACCACCACCTGATCCTGGGGATGGAATTCGTTGGTGGCCAGCAGCAGGGCGAAGGCCTTGGCCAGGGTCTTCTCGGGATCCTTGCTGAAGATGAGTTTGTGGGCGTACACGTTGCGGTTGAGCGCCAGCTGGCGGCGGGTGCGGCCATCGTTGGTGAAGGCGTGGATGGTCGCGTTCTGGGGATGGCAGTTGGTGACATAGTTGGCCATACGACCACGGCGAGTGATGACCACGATCGCCTTGACCGGAATGGACTCCGCCAAATGCACGGCACTCGCCGCCAGATTCTGCTTGTGGTGGTGGGTTTCCAATTGTGCTGCGAAATTCAGCCCACGATGTTTCTCGATGGTGGTGGCGATGCGCACCATAGCCTCGACGCACTTGATCGGATATTTGCCCACGGTGGTTTCGCCGGACAGCATGATCGCATCCGCTTCCTCATATACGGCGTTGGCCACGTCGGTAACTTCCGCACGGGTAGGCATGGGATGTTCGATCATGGATTCCAGCAGGTGGGTGGCAACGATGGTGCGCTTTCCTTTCTGCGCACACAGACGGATGATGCGGCGCTGGATGTTCGGCAGCTCCCAGAAATCCACCTCCACGCCCAGATCGCCCCGCGCCACCATGATGCCGTCGGCGGCGTCGATGATTTCCTCAACGTTGTCGACACCTTCCTGGTTTTCAATCTTGGCGATGACTTTGACCTTGCCCGCCTTCTCGCCCAGCAGCTCATTTAGCTGGGTGATGTCCGCCGCTTCGCGCACGAACGACAGCGCGATGAAATCCACGCCGGCCTCAACGCCGAACAGGATGTCCTTGCGATCCTTTTCGGTAATGGCCGGCAGGTTCACCCGGATGCCTGGCAGATTCACATGCCGTTTGCTCTTCAGAATGCCACCGTCAATGACACGACAGCGCATGATGCGCTCGTGCTTTTCGAGAATTTCCAGATTGATGAGGCCGTTGTCCACTGTCAGGCGATCGCCCACTTTCATATCGGTGATGAGGTCTTCGTAGTTCACCATCAGGGAGTGTTCTTCCACATCGCCGCTGCCCCGCGCCACCACCGACACGATATCGCCGGTGTGCAGGTTGAGATCGCTGTCGCGCTCGCCAGTGCGGATTTCCGGGCCTTGAGTGTCGAGCAGCACGGCTACGTGGTTGTGCAGTTTTTTATTCAGGCGCTGCACGTTCTGGATCACTTTGCCGTGAAAGGCATGATCGCCATGGGACATATTGAGGCGCACCACGTTCATGCCCGCCAGCGCGAGTTTTTCCAGCATTTCGTACGAACTGGTGGCCGGGCCGATGGTGCAGATGATTTTGGTCTTGCGCATGGGGATTCCTTACTGGGCAATGGGGTGTGTGCCACCCAAGTGCCTGAGTGTAGAAGAAAACCACCACCGGGATTAAGAGGATATCTGTGTTTGTGCAGAATTTTTTCGCTGCGCATCGAAACAAAAAGAAAAAGCCCGCCGGTTGGGGCGGGCTTTGGGGTGTTGCTGTGGGAGCGGTATCAACCGCCGAAGATGGACTCGCCAGTGAGGCCCTGCTTTTCGAGCAGGTCGCGCAGGCGCTTCAGGGCTTCCACCTGAATCTGGCGCACGCGCTCACGAGTGAGGCCGATTTCCAGGCCCACTTCTTCCAGCGTGCTCATCTCATAGCCACGCAGACCGAAGCGACGGGCAATGACTTCGCGCTGTTTGTTGGGCAGTTGATCCAGCCAGTAGTCGATGCTGTAACGCAGGTCGGCGTCCTGCAGCAGTTCGGCGGGATCGGAGTTTTTGGTGTCCGCGATGGTGTCCAGCAGCGACTTGTCGGAGTCGTAGGCCATCGGAGTGTCGACGGAGGAAATGCGCTCGTTCAAACCCAGCATGCGCTTGACGTCGTCCAGCGGCTTGTCGAGCAGTTCGGCGATTTCTTCCGGGGTGGGTTCGTGATCGAGTTTCTGGGTGAGTTCGCGGGCGGCACGCAGGTAGATGTTGAGTTCTTTCACCACATGAATCGGCAGACGGATGGTGCGGGTCTGGTTCATGATGGCGCGCTCGATGGTCTGACGAATCCACCAGGTGGCGTAAGTGGAGAAGCGGAAACCGCGCTCCGGATCGAATTTTTCCACCGCGCGGATCAGGCCCAGGTTGCCTTCTTCGATCAGGTCAAGCAGGGACAGGCCACGATTCACGTAGCGGCGGGCGATTTTCACCACCAGACGCAGGTTGCTTTCGATCATGCGCTTGCGGGCTTCTTCATTGCCCCGCAGGGCGCGGCGTGCGTAATAGACTTCTTCCTCTGGTGTCAGCAGGGGCGAGAAGCCGATTTCATTCAGGTAGAGTTGGGTGGCATCCAGTGTTTTCTGAACGCCGGGTTGGGCGACGAAGAATTCGTCGTCGTCATCATCGAGGCCGAGGCGTTTGTCCCGCAGTTCCGCGGCGCGCTCTTCGAAGGCGTCTTCAAGTTCAGGGTCTTCAAAGAATTCGATATCCAGAATTTCGTCATCCCGTTCAGCTTGCATCATGTCTCTTCTTCCCGCGCTATGTACTTGTTATACCTGGGATCAGGGATCGCTCAGGCCCCGTGCTGTGGTGTTGCACCCCGCCCCTGCCCGCCGGTCCCAATCAGCGTTTAGGCAAGTACTGCAGCGGGTTGACCGGTTTACCATGGCGACGAATCTCGAAATGGAGCTTGTCGCGGTTGGTGCCGGTTGAACCTATTTCGGCAATTTTCTGCCCAGCTTTAACCCATTGTCCTTCAATGACCAGGAGTTTGCTGTTGTGGCCATACGCACTCAGATAGGTGTCGTTGTGCTTGATGATGATCAGGTTGCCATAGCCGACAAGTCCGGTGCCGCTATAAACCACCCTGCCATCTGCGGTTGCAAGGACAGGTTCACCCTTGCGACCTGCCAGGTCGATGCCCTTGTTGACGGCTCCCGAAACCGAGAATCCTTCAATCATTGGGCCCCTGGCTGGCCAGTTCCAAGACATATCTACCTGTTTATCTCTTTGATTTGCAACTTTTTCTTGGATCGGTTTTGCATTGTTTGCGGGTTTCTTATAACTCGTTGGTGGTGAAGACTGCGGATTTACTGGCGCAGGCCGGGGCTGGGTTCTAACGGAGGGAGGCTTTTTGTTGAGGTATATAATTTGTCCAGGATAGATCTGGTACGGCGGTTTTATTCCATTTGCAGCGGCCAGTTCGTGGTGATCCCAATTGTGTCGCCACGCGATGGAATAAAGGGTGTCGCCGCGCTGAACCCTATAATTGCCTTGTGTGACAGGGGCTTCAGCGCGATAGACGTTGCGTGTGGGTTCATACCGGGAGGGTCCGCAGGCTGCCAGCAACAGGGCGAGTGAGGCGTAGAGCAGCCGACGTACGGGAAGAAAGGTCATCATGAAAGCAATTGGACTCCGGTGAACTCCCTTTTTCAGATCAATAATCCACCTAATTTAATTTAGAATTAAAAACACACTAAACCTTTTAGCTATATGAGAAAAAAGTCTATCCAAAATCTGTTCAATTTCGCACCAATTGAGTGTTTTTTGTACAAATTGAGCTATAGCTAGCTGCCTTTGCGTGCCTTTGCCACCCGCTCCAGTACTACCACCACGGCTACCCCCAATCCCATCAGCAACAGACAGGCGATCAGCTGCGGATCTTCGCCGGTGGAGGCCAGAAACTGGTGCGGCAACAGATTGGACTGCAGCAGAGGGATTTGATCCCCGTGACTGTTGGTGGTGTACAGGGTGGTCTGTTTCCAGGGCCAGACCTTGTTCAGGGAGCCGATCATGAAGCCAGTGAGCACCGCCAGGGCCGGACCGTGATGGTGGTGCAGCAGCCAGGACAGGAAACGGGTGAACAGCAGCAGGCCACTCAGGCAGCCGGCGGAGAAGATCAGCAGGGTCAGAATATCGAGGCTCTTCACTGCCCCCAGGATGTTGGCGTACATGCCCAGCAGCAGCAGGATGAAACTGCCGGAAATGCCCGGCAGGATCATGGCGCAGATGGCGATGGCGCCAGCAAAGAAGATGGTGAGCGGATTCATGGGCATCTGCGCCGGCGCGATGGAGGTAATGCCGTACGCGACGACGGTTCCCAGCACGATGGCGATGACTTCACCGCTGCTCCAACCCTTGATCTGGCGGGCGATGTGGATGGCGGAAATGACGATCAGGCCAAAAAAGAACGACCAGAGCAGCTGGGGATGACTTTCCAGCAGCCCGGAAATCAGGGTGGACAGGGCAAACACGCTGGACAGGATGCCCAGCATCAGGGTGAGCAGGAAGGTGCCGTTGATGGACTTCCAGGCGGCGGCAATGCCGTCCTTGAACAGGATCTTGAATGTCTTGGGGCCGATGGCACCGATGCTGTCGATCAGCTCTTCATAAATGCCGCTGATGAAAGCGATGGTGCCGCCGGATACCCCAGGCACGATGTCTGCGGCGCCCATGGCAATTCCTTTCAGATAAAGCTCGATGGCATCTTTGCGGTTGGTGATGGGCATGGAGGTACTTCCAGTGAAAAAACTTACGGTCAGCGCACGCCGGAACGGAACGGAACGAACTTCACTTCTTCAATTTTGTCCTGCTGAAAGCCGGTTTCGGTGCGGGTGACACGGTACAGCACCTGCTTGTGTTCTCCCACCGGAATGATCAGACGTCCGCCCACGGCCAACTGCTCCAGCAGCTCCTGGGGAATCTGCGCCGGCGCGGCAGCGGCCAGGATGCCGTCGAACGGTGCCTTGTCCTTCATGCCGGTGTTGCCGTCGGCGTAGCGCAGCAGCACGTTGTTGATCTTGAGGCTTTTCAGGCGGGCGCGGGCCTTTTCCTGCAGGGCCTTGATGCGTTCCACCGAGCACACCTGCTGGGCGAACCGCGCCAGCACCGCAGTCTGGTAGCCGGAGCCGGTGCCAATTTCCAGCACGTTCTTGAGACGCCCGCCTTCGATCAGCAGTTCTGTCATGCGGGCCACAATATACGGCTGGGAAATGGTCTGGTTATGACCGATGGGCAGGGCGGTGTCTTCGTAGGCGCGGTGGGCCAGGGCTTCGTCGATGAACAGATGACGCGGAACGCTGCGAATGGCGTCGAGCACTTCGAAATTGCGGATGCCCTGATCCTGCAGCCGGCCGATGAGGCGGTCGCGGGTGCGCTGTGAAGTCATGCCGATGCCATTGAGGTGAAACTCGTTCACGCCAGGGTTCCTCGTGGGGTGGGCGGGCAATCCTGATCAGGATGCAATTTCAAAAGTCGTTATTATTCAAAAGATTCATTGTAAAAGAAGGCGCGGTAAACAGCGAGCTGGAATGCGGATTCCGGCACAGAAACCCTGTCATGCCGATGCGGCGGGCAGGGAACGATCAATCAGCTGAACCAACTCGCGCAGCACGCTAGTGGCATAAGCGCCAGGAGGAAGGTTGAACGCCAGCAGCAGATCGTTGCCTTCCCACTGGCAGTCGAACTGCTGGGGCAGCAGGCGTAGCGGGCGGATCTCGGCTTTGAAGCCAGCCTGAGCCAGGTAGCGGCTGATCTTTTCGTCCGCTTGCCATGGGTGGTCGCTGCTCCAGAGCCAGGTCGCGATGTGGATGTCGCCTGCTTCGAGTCGCTGCTGCAGCGTGTCATCCCAGGTATCCGGTTGAAAGAAGCTGTGGCTGCCGGACAGCGCCACCGGATCGCCGGGCGTCCACTGATTCCAGCTGCTGGTGCTGACACGCCGGGCCAGGTCGCCATTGAACAGCCAGCTGCGCAGGGTGGACAGCACCCGGCTGCGCAGTTCCCGCGCCAGGGGCAGTTCGTTTTTTTCGATCCAGTGCAGTGCTTCGTCCACGTTGTGACCGTGATGGCCAAAACGCTGGGGGCCGAAATAGTTAGGTACGCCCTGGTGACGGAGGACATCGATCCGCTCGGGCAGGGTTTCACTTGCGCTGACATTGCGCAGGCGGATATGAAAGCGGTTCGCCTTGTGGGTGCCGATGCGCAGCTTTTTATTGTGGCGGGTGTGACGCAACAGTGTGATGCCCAGCGTTTTGAGGGCGTCGGCATCCACGGCCACGGATTTCCCCGGCAGGTGGACAGAGAACCACTGGCTGGTGAGGCCGCGCCGATCCTTGAGGCCGGAATAGCTGATGAGTTTCTGCGGCACCTGGAAATGGCGGGACAGCAGTTTCAGGGTGTACTGGGTGTTCTGATCGTCGGTCTGCAGTTGCAGGAATAGATGCTCGCCCTCGCCCGCCGGTTCGAAACCCAATACTTCTTCGACGATGAAATCCTCGGGGATGGTTTTGAAATCTGCGCGGGCCGTGGGCGCACCCAAGGCGAACGGAGCGTTGTCGAAGCGGTATGCCGGCAGGTGCGGCACGCCCGGTTGTGCAGAATGAATGTCAGACATTGAGCAGCAGCGCCACCGCGTGCACGGCGATGCCTTCTTTGCGGCCGGTATAACCGAGCTGCTCTGTGGTGGTGGCTTTCACGTTCACCGCACCGACGTCGACTTGCAGATCCGCCGCGATGTGGGCGCGCATCTGTTCGATATGCGGCGCCATTTTCGGTGCCTGGGCGACGATGGTGATATCCACGTTACCAACCTTGTAACCGGCACTGTGGATTTTGCTGACGACGGAGCGCAGCAGGTTGCGGCTGTCGGCGCCTTTGTATTGCGCATCAGTGTCGGGGAAGTGGCGTCCGATGTCGCCCAGCGCGGCGGCACCCAGCAGTGCGTCACTGAGCGCATGCAAGGCTACGTCGCCATCGGAGTGTGCGATGAACGATTTGTCGTAGGGAATGCGCACACCACCCAACACCAGATGATCGCCATCGCCGAATTTGTGTACGTCGAAACCGTGGCCGATACGAAACATTAGTGCGTCTCCTGCTGTTGTTGCTGGATGAACAGGTTGGCCAGGGGAAGATCCTGGGGATGGGTGATTTTCAGGTTGTCCGGATGGCCTTCCACCAGCAGCGGCTGATGGCCCAGGCGTTCGAGGGCAGAGGCTTCGTCGGTGACCAGCGCAAGATCCGCCAGCGCAGATTCCAGTGCGTCGCGCAGCAGTCCCAGGGGGAACATCTGCGGCGTCAGTGCGTGCCAGAGGTGCTCGCGGCTCACGGTTTCGGTGATGTGGTTGTGCGGGTTCACCCGCTTCATGGTGTCGCGCACCGGGTTCGCCAGGATGCCACCGATGGCGTTTTGGCGCTGCACATGATGGATGAGTTTTTCGATGTCCGCCGGGCGTACGCAGGGACGGGCCACATCGTGCACCAGCACCCAGTCGTCGTCGCTGGCTTCGTTCTGCAAAGCGTGCAGGCCGTTGAGCACGGAGTGGCAGCGTTCGGCGCCGCCATGGGTGGTGAGGATTCTTGGATGCTGTGCCAGCGGCAGGGTCTGGAAGCGGTCGTCGTCGCGGCCCAGGCACACGACGATGCGCTGAATCGCGCTGACCTGCAGCAGCCGTTCCAGTGTCTGTTCGCAGACGGTTTTACCTTGCAGTTCCAGGTATTGTTTGGGGATGGCGGCGCCGAAACGTTTGCCTGCCCCGGCCGCAGGGACGACGCACCAGCAGGACAGCGATGGAGTCATGGTTGTTTGGGTTTGAGTGTGTTGTCTTCCTTGATCAGGAAGAAGGTTTCGTCTTCCTTGATCATGCCCAGTTGTGTGCGGGCGCGTTCTTCCACCGCGTCGAGCCCTTCCTTGAGGTTACTGACCTCGGCGCGCAGGCGTTTGTTGCGTTCTTCGAGCAGGTGGTTTTCGGTTTCCTGTTGCTCGATGGCGCTGTTGAGATGCCAGACTTCAGCGAGGCTGCCATCACCGATCCAGAGCCGCAGTTGCAGGGAAAAGAACAGGACGACGAGTATCCAGAACAGGATGCGCGGGAGGGTGAACCAGTTTTGTTGGGTTTGTTGTTCGGTCATGGGCCGCGGGGGTCACGATCCTGTGGTGCATGCGGGATTAAGCATCGGTGTTTGGGGGGCTGGCGTCAAGGGCGGGCTGTTGCGCTCCGCCCTCGACAACCCGTCTCACTTCAACCCTTTAAACTCTGCCTTGCCGCGATACGGTGCTTTTTCACCGATCACTTCCTCGATGCGCAGCAGCTGGTTGTACTTGGCGACGCGATCGGAACGGCACAGGGAGCCGGTTTTGATCTGGCCGGCGGCGGTGGCCACTGCCAGGTCGGCGATGGTGGAGTCTTCGGTTTCGCCGGAGCGGTGGGAAATCACGGCGGTGTAGCCAGCCGCTTTCGCCATCGCGATAGCGTCGAGGGTTTCGGTCAGGCTGCCGATCTGGTTGAACTTGATCAGGATGC
Organism: Pseudomonadales bacterium; assembly: GCA_020062665.1. Lineage (GTDB taxonomy): Bacteria > Pseudomonadota > Gammaproteobacteria > Pseudomonadales > Ketobacteraceae > Ch67. The sequence continues at coordinate 1,490 of JAGUVW010000057.1, read as the reverse complement.
TGTTGGCAATGCCTTTCTCGATGCCTTCTTTCAAGATCTTGGTGTTGGTGACGAACAGGTCGTCGCCCACCAGCTGGACTTTGCTGCCCAGTTTGTCGGTCAGGATTTTCCAGCCGGCCCAGTCACTTTCGTCCTGGCCGTCTTCAATCGACACGATCGGGTAGCGGTTGCACAGGTCTGCCAGGTAATCGGCGAATCCGGCGGAATCCAGCGTCTTGTTGTCGCCACCCAGCACGTATTTGCCGTTCTTGTAGAACTCGGACGACGCGCAGTCCAATGCCAGCGTGATATCGACACCGGGTTTGTAGCCGGCCTTTTCGATGGCCTGCATGATCACGGCCAGTGCTTCCTCGTTGGAGGACAGGTTCGGCGCGAAACCGCCTTCGTCACCCACCGCAGTGTTCAGACCTTTGGCCTTCAGCACGGCTTTCAGCGAGTGGAAAATTTCTGCGCCGTAACGCAGCGCTTCGCGGAAGTTGGGCGCACCGACGGGCTGGATCATGAATTCCTGGATGTCGACGTTGTTGTCGGCATGGGCACCACCGTTGATGATGTTCATCATCGGCACCGGCATGGAGTATGGGCCGGCCTTGCCGTCGATGATTTCGGAGATGTGCTGGAACAGCGGCATCACCTTGTGCACAGCGGCAGCTTTGGCAGTTGCCAGAGACACCGCCAGGATGGCGTTGGCGCCGAATTTGGATTTGTTCTCGGTGCCGTCGGCATCGATCATCAGTTTGTCGATCAGGCGCTGCTGGGTTGCATCTTTGCCCTTGAGCAGGTTGAAGATGTCTTTGTTGGCGTAGTCAACGGCCTTCAGCACGCCTTTGCCCAGGTAGCGGCTCTTGTCGCCGTCACGCAGTTCGAGCGCTTCGCGGGAACCGGTGGAGGCGCCGGACGGTGCACAGGCGGAACCGGCAGCGCCGGATTCGAGAATCACGTCCGCTTCGATGGTGGGGTTGCCGCGGGAGTCGAGGACTTCCCGTGCACGGATTTGGGCGATCTTGGACATTGTGAGCGTGGCTCCTGTTGTGACTTTGAGTTTGTAACTTTTTCTGCGGCTCGGCTTGTGGCGGAACCGGTGTTGCTATTCTGTTGCCTGCTGCTGGGTATGGATCAGCTGCAATGTGATTTGTGCTGGCTTGGTGCTGGTTCGTGCCGTGCTGGTTCGTGCCGTGCTGGTTCGTGCCGTGCTGGTTCGTGCCGTGCTGGTTCGTGCCGTGCTGGTTCGTGCCGCGTCGGTTTCAGCCGAACGCAGACGCATTCATTTCCTCGCCCGGACGTGGATCTGCGGAAATGAACACGCCCGCATTCGGCTGAAACAGTCCGTGCCAACTTTGATCCAGGCACGACACTTGATCACTGTTTATAAAATTTTGCACTAACCCCATTCGACAGTGGAATCTGCGAGTGGGATCGGGATTCCGGACCATCGGCGGCCATGGATGGCCGCTGTTGAGCGTCCCATGGATGGGCTTGAAGCGTGTCCG
>JAGUVW010000052.1 GCA_020062665.1 Pseudomonadales bacterium | reverse complement strand
GCAGACCGCCCACGCCGCCGGCGCCTCCCTGGAGCATGTCTCGGTGCTGGTGGCCGAGGACAACCCGGTCAACCAGAAGATCATCTGTACCATCCTGGAACAGCAGGGCTGCCACGTATGTCGCGCCGCCAATGGTCTTGATGCCCTGGATTTGCTGGAGCGGGATCGTTTCGACGTGGTGCTGATGGATTTCGAAATGCCTGGCATGGGCGGGCTGGAAGTCACCACGCGGCTGCGTCAACGCCCGGAATTCAAGCAGCTGGTCATTATCGGCCTGACCGGTCACTCGGAGCTCGATGAGCTGCAGAGCGCCCGTTCCGCCGGCATGAACGGCGTGCTCTGCAAACCTCTGAACCAGGCCATGCTCAACGCTACCATCCTGTCCCTCTTGCGCCACGCCAGCCCGGTCTGACCCGGCTGTCAGCGCCCTTGTCAGGCCCCGGCAACTTCTATAGAATGCGCGATCCTTCGTCGACCCTCGGCGAAGGTGAGTGGTTAGTATGTATTTACTCCTTGCCTTACCGGCGCATCCCGCGGGCGGAAGGCTTTAAATCCGTAAGGAGCATGTCCAATGAGACATTACGAAATCGTGTTTATGGTTCACCCTGACCAGTCCGAACAGGTACCTGGCATGGTCGAACGCTACAAAGGCCAGATCGTGGAAGGCGGTGGCGCCATTCACCGTCTGGAAGACTGGGGCCGTCGCCAGCTGGCCTATCCCATCAACAAGATTCACAAGGCTCACTACATCCTGCTGAACGTTGAATGTTCACAGGAAGTCCTGGACGAGCTGACCAGCAACTTCAAGTTCAATGATGCTGTTCTGCGCAACATGGTGATCCGTCGTGAAGAAGCCGTAACCGAGCAGTCTGCCCTGTCCAAGTCCGGTGACAAGGATCGTGGCGAATCCCCCCGCGTTGTTGAAGCCGATGACAGCGACGAGGACGATTCTGACGACGCGGCATCTGACGAATAACAGAGGCCAAGAACCGGAACCGTGGAAACCAATCGACTGGTTCTGAGTGGTACCGTAACCGAGCTGACCGGCTTGCGTTACACACCGGCCGGTGTCCCCCATCAAGCGTTTTTGCTGGAACACCGATCCCGCCAGGAAGAGGCGGGGGCCGCGCGGGAAGTGCTCTGCCATCTCAAGGTGGAAGCACGGGGGGAGGCGATCACCGCCGACCTGCAAAACCTCGCGCTGGGCAGCCGGGTGATCGTGACAGGCTTCCTGGCCCGATCCCACTTCAAGGACACCGATTCCACCCGACTGGTTCTGCACGCACAGCACATCGAATTACGTTGAAGGAGCCAAACATGGCACGTTTTTACCGCCGCAGAAAATTCTGCCGTTTCACCGCAGAAAATGTCGTCGAGATCGATTACAAGGATCTGGACACCCTGAAGAACTACATCACTGAAACCGGCAAGATCGTACCCAGCCGTATCACCGGAACCAGTGCCAAGTACCAGCGCCAGCTGGCCCGTGCCGTCAAACGCGCCCGTGCCCTGGCTTTGCTGCCGTACTCTGATTCACACAAGTAAGCTGATTCGGAGCCAGTGATGTTGCAACTGGCAAACTGGATCATGCGCGGGCGCTTCAATGCGCTCGTCGCTGCGGCAGTCCTGGGATTCATTCCCCTGATTGCCTGGACATCGGTGTCGGTAGTGGCACTGGTGGCGCTACGGCGCAACGCAGCCGAAGCACTCTGGCCCCTGGCCGGCGCGCTGATGGCAGCGGTAATACAGTGGAATGGCGGCGACGTGTCCCAGTTGGGTGCGTTGCTGGCGGCAGGCATCGGTGCAGTCGTGCTGGCCAATACCCGCTCCCTGGCAATGGGGGTTCTGCTCACCGCACTGGTCGCAGCCTTGTATCTGGCGGCGCTGGTGCAGTGGTTTCCGGATCGGTTCGATCAGCTGCTGGCGGTGTTCCAGCCCCTGTTCGACCAGATCCGGCAACAGAGTGAGCAGGCCAACTTGCTGGATCAGATCGATCCGCGGACGATGGTGATCGAGGGGTTCGGGTTGTTGACGGGCGTGGTTGCCATGGCAGCCCTGCTGCTGGCCAGGGCCATTCAGGCACGGTTGTACAATCCCGGTGGGTTCCGACAGGAGTTCCACCAGTTGCGGATGACGCCCGGCGCCACCACAGCCCTGATGGTGGGGATGTTGGTGAGCCAGTGGCAGCCCGCTGCGGTGATTGTGGTGCCGCTATTGGTATTGCCGCTGGTGGTGGCGGGATTGGGATTGGTGCACGGCCTGGCCGCTCGCCGACCCGGTAACCGCACACCGCTGGTGTTGTTCTACGTGGCGCTGGTGCTGTTTGCCGGCCCGGCTTTCGTGCTGTTGGTAGCCGCAGCGACAATGGACAGTTTTATCGACTTTAGAAAACGAATTGGAGCAGCCCGTCCTTGATCACCGGGTGGGCCGATTCAAACCCAAGAGGTAAGTAAAGATGGAAATCATCTTGTTGGAAAAAACCCGTAACCTGGGCAACCTGGGTGACAAGGTTAAAGTACGCAATGGCTATGGCCGCAATTTTCTGATTCCTCATGGCAAGGCTGTTCCTGCCACCGAGGCCAATATCAAGTTCTTCGAAGAGCGTCGCGCTGAACTGGAAAAGCAGGCCAATGACAAGCTGGCTGCTGCCCAGGCCCGCGCCGACAAGCTCACCGAAATCGGCTCTGTGACCATCCCGGCCAAGGCGGGCGATGAAGGCAAGCTGTTCGGTTCCGTGGGTACTCGCGACATCGCCGACGCCATCACCGCCGCTGGCGTTGCTGTGGCCAAGGCCGAAGTGCTGATGCCCAATGGCGCTATCCGCAATACCGGTGACTTCGAACTGACTGTGCAGCTGCACAGTGACGTTGCGGCCACCATCAAGGTTTCTGTTGTTCCCGAATAAGTTCGGCAACGACAGTTAAAACCTGCAGACAGGACTCCAGTCGCCGACGGTGGCTGGAGTTTTGTTGTTTTCGGCTGATTCCCCAGTGTTGTCGCCTGCTGTTGGGCATGCTTTCGTGCCGCTGCAAGTATGGGCGCTATCAGCATTGCACCGGCGCTTCGCCAGCCGTTACACTTCCGTTTCACTTCACTCCCACACGACGTGCCCCAGACTGCCATGAATGACGCCGCCCCCATCGAGCTTCACCTGGACGCTGATCTGGAAGCCGCTGCCATCAAGGTTCCGCCCCACTCCATCGAGGCCGAGCAGTCTGTGCTGGGCGGCTTGATGCTGGAAAATCGCGCCTTCGACGATGTGGCCGAGGTGGTGTCCGATGTGGATTTCTACCGCCGTGATCACCGGCTGATTTTCCGCGCGATTGCGCAGCTGGCAGAGTTGAGCAAGCCCTTCGACGTGGTGACCCTGGGCGAGGCGCTGGACAACGCCGGCATTCTCGACGAAAGCGGCGGCATGGCCTATCTGGCGCTGCTGGCGAAGAACACCCCCAGTGCGTCGAACATCAAGGCGTATGCCGAAATCGTGCGTGAGCGTTCGGTGCTGCGGCAGATGATCCAGGTGTCTGGCGAGATAGCCGAGTCGGCGTTCCGGCCGGAAGGGCGGACTTCTTCCGAGCTGCTGGACGAAGCCGAACGCAAGGTGTTCAACATCGCCGAGCAGGGCAGCAAGGGCGGTGGGCCGATTCCCATCAAGCAGGCACTGAAGGCCACGGTCGATCGCATCGATCAGCTGTTCAAGTCTGACGAAAAACTCACGGGCGTTCCCACCGGCTTTTCCGATCTTGATGAAAAGACCTCCGGTTTGCAGGGTGGCGCGTTGGTGATCGTGGCGGCCCGTCCCGCCATGGGTAAAACCACGTTCTCGATGAACATCGTCGAAAACGCCATGATCCGCACGGGCAAGCCGGTGCTGGTGTTCAGCATGGAAATGCCAGCCGAGCAGCTGGTGATGCGGATGCTGGCGTCCCTGGGGCGCATCGATATGTCGCGCGTTACCACCGGTCGGTTGGAAGAAGACGACTGGCCCCGCTTCAGTTCCGCTGTCAGCCTGCTGGCAGAGCAGAAACTCTTTATCGATGATTCTGCCGGTTTGAGCCCCACCGAAGTCCGCGCCCGATCCCGCCGCATCGCCCGCGACCAGGGCGAGATCGGCCTGATCATGGTGGACTACCTGCAGCTGATGCAGGTACCTGGCGCGGAAAACCGGGTGAACGAGATTTCGGAAATTTCGCGCTCGCTGAAAGGTCTGGCGAAGGAAATGAATTGCCCGGTGGTGGCGCTGTCGCAGCTGAACCGGGGCCTGGAACAGCGGCCGAACAAACGGCCAGTGATGTCCGACCTGCGGGAATCCGGCGCCATCGAGCAGGACGCGGACATCATCATGTTCATCTACCGCGATGAGGTCTATAACGAGGATTCCGAGGACAAGGGCACGGCGGAAATCATCATCGGCAAGCAGCGGAACGGCCCCATCGGCACGGTGCGGCTGGCGTTTCTGGGTCGCTACACCCGCTTTGAAGACCTCGCCCACAATTCCTACGGAGAATACTGATCGCCATGAGCCGCGGCACCCGCGCCGTCATCGATCTGTCTGCGCTCCAGCACAATTTCCGCCGGGTGAAAACCTTTGCGCCGCAGAGCAAGGTGCTGGCGGTGGTGAAGGCGGATGGTTACGGCAGCGGCGCGGTGCAGGTGGCGCAGGCGCTGGCGGACGCAGATGGTTTTGGCGTGGCGACCTTTGCAGAAGCGGTGACGCTGCGCCAGGCCGGCATCACGCAACCCATTCTGCTGATGGAAGGCGTGCTCGATCCCTGTGAATTGCAGCAGGCGGCGCAGCAGCGGTTCGAAGTGGTGATTCACCAGGACTGGCAGTTGCAGATGCTGCTGGATACCGCCATCGCCGCGCCGCTCGTGGTGTGGCTGAAGGTGGATACCGGCATGCACCGGCTGGGCTTGCCGCCGCAACGGGTGCTGGATGTGTGGGACAGCTTGCGCACCAGTGCGAAGGTGAGCGCGCTGCGCCTGATGAGCCATCTGGCCTGCGCCGACGAGATCGATCATCCACTCAATACCTCCCAACGTGACACCTTTGCCACTCTGGCGAAATCCACCGGCGCTCGCACCTGTTCCTTCGCCAATTCCGCCGGCATCGTGCGTGGCGAACCTTTCCATTATCAGTGGGTGCGGCCGGGCATCATGCTGTACGGCGCGACGCCGGTGAACGAAGCCTCCGCTGCCGAACTGAATCTGAAACCCGTGATGCAGCTGGAATCCTCGGTGATTGCGAAATCAGTGGTGCCTGCCGGGCAGACCGTGGGCTACGGCGCTACCTGGAAAGCATCGCACGACACGCCGGTGGCAGTGGTGGCTATCGGTTATGGCGACGGTTATCCCCGCCATGTATCGAAAGACGCCTTTGTGCTGATCGGGGGAAAACGCTGTCCGCTGGTGGGCCGTGTGTCCATGGATATGCTGACAGTGGACATCAGCGCGGTGCCCGATGCGCCCATCAACGCGCCGGTGATTCTGTGGGGCAATGGCCTGCCGGTGGAGCAGGTGGCGCGCTGGGCCGGCACCATCAACTATGAATTGCTGTGCCAGGTCACCGACCGCGTGCAGCGCGTGTATCAGGCCCACTGACATGCCGTTCTGGGTGACCCTTTACATCGCGTTCATGGTCATCTCGTTGCCGGTGGGCGTGTACATGTTGCGGCGACTGGAAAACGACTGGCTGCATCCGGTGGGCGGCCTGGTGTCCACTCTGCTCAGCATCGCGTTCATCTTCGCCTACTGGATGCCAGAGGCGGTGCCCTTCACCGCCAACTCCACCATTCTGATGTACATCTTCGTGCTGTTCTGGGATTTCTACACCCTGCTGCGGGTGCGCACGAAATTGCCGGAGTATCTGGAAATGTCCGGTGATTCCCAGTTGCAGCCGGATTCTGCCACCTGGCTGTTCGGCATTCTGCTGATGGCGCCGGCCTATTACTTCGGTGCGCTGGTGTGTCTGCGCATTCTCACCGGCTGAAGCGCGGGGGAGGATGCGAGCATGTCGTCAGCGCCCGGTCATCCTCCCGCAAACCATTCTTCGCAACGGATTCTGCTGGCCACCATCACTGACTGGACGGGAATCGCGCGTCTGCCGGCGCTGCTGGCGCGTCTGGGTGTCGCGGTGGAGGCAATCGGCCCGCCGGGTTGCCGCCTGCTGCAGAGCAGCTGGGTGCAGCCGCATCCGCTGCAGGGCAATGATCCTGTCCGCTGGACGCAGCAGATTCTGACGTTCGTAAAAACCCAAGGTGCCCGTTTTCACTGGCTGTGCGCAGTGGATGATGAACTGGTGTTGCAATTGCAGCCGCACCAGTCGCTGCCAGAGGCGCAGCGGCTCTTACCGGTGACCGGGCAGGGTCTGGATTTTCTGGTGTCAAAATTTGCGTTCCCGGTGCTGGCGGCGCGCAATGGCTTGCCGGTGCCGCGCACGTTTGCTCATCGGGATCGTGAGCAGCTGCTGGCGTTCGCGCAGAAAATCGGTTTTCCGTTGCTGGTGAAGCGGGAAGTGGGCACGGCGGGCCACAGTGTGTTTCGCGCTGATGATCCAGTGCAGCTGCAGACGATTCTGGCGGAACTGGCGCAGGATCGCGCGCTCGCGCTGCAGCAGTTCATCCGCGGCCGGGTGTTCGGCGCCACGGCGGTGTGGTTTCGCGGAACGCTGCTGGCCTGGCTGGGATTTGAAAAAATCCGTTGCCATCCCGATGCATTCGGCCCGGCCTGTGTGATTCGCCTGTGCGCGCCGGCGGACATGGACGTGCTGCTGCAGCAGCTGGGGCGGGTGTCGGGTTTTCACGGCTTGGGTGGTGCGGATTTCATTCGTGATGAAGACGGTCGCTTACTGCTGCTGGAACAGCATCCGCGCCCCAACAGCCAGTTTCTGTTTGCCGCGCAGGCGGGGGTGGATCTGCTTGGCGCGTTGCGGGCGCTGATCGCGGGGCGGGGGGATTTTCCGTTGCAGCGACCGGTGATTGCCGAGCCGCGCTGGCTGCCGATGTTCCCGCAGGAAGCCGAGCGGCAGCTGGCGGCAAAACAATGGGGGGCGCTGCGGCGCTGGCTGCTGAGCAGTCGCTACGGCGACCGCATTCCCTGGGATGATCCCGATCTGCTGGCGGCGGATCTGGCGCGGCTGCAACGTCTTCACGGAGAGCAGTCGTAGCGCGTGATCGCACGCGCATTCGTCGCCGCGAAAAAAACCGGCACAGCCGCGTCAGTGCGGGTGATATTCTTCGTCATCGAATATAAAAGGAAGACGCGCGTCATGGCCAAAGCCAAAACCCAATACGTCTGCAACGACTGCGGCAGTGTGTTCGCCAAGTGGGCGGGGCAGTGCACCGACTGCGGCGCCTGGAACACGCTGAGTGAATTCAACCCGGATCGCGGACTCGGCCCGCGCGCAGGCAAAGGGGCGAAAACCGGCTGGGCGGGTGAAGCGCGCACCGTCACCACCATGGCGGAAGTGGCGTTGGTGGAAGAACCGCGCGTGCCCAGTGGTTCCAGCGAACTGGATCGCGTGCTCGGCGGTGGCTTGGTGGAAGGCTCGGTGGTGCTGATCGGCGGCGATCCGGGCATCGGCAAGTCCACCATTCTGCTGCAGACGATGACGCATCTTGCAGCGCGTCTGCCCGCACTCTATATCACCGGCGAAGAATCCCTGCAGCAAGTGGCCCTGCGTGCGCGGCGACTGGATCTGCCGATGGACGCGCTGCGCATCATGTCGGAAACCAGCATCGAAAACATCCTCGCCACCGCTGCCAAAGAACAGCCCAAAGTCATGGTGATCGATTCCATCCAGACTGTGTACAGCGAAGCGCTCACGTCTGCGCCCGGTGGCGTGTCGCAAGTGCGCGAGTGTGCTGCCGCGCTGGTGCGTTTCGCCAAGCAGTCCGGCACGGCGTTGTTTCTGGTGGGCCATGTCACCAAGGAAGGCGCGTTGGCCGGGCCCCGCGTGCTGGAGCACATGGTGGACAGCGTGCTTTATTTTGAAGGTGAGCAGGACAACCGCTTCCGCATGATTCGCGCGGTGAAAAACCGTTTCGGCGCGGTGAACGAACTGGGCGTGTTCGCCATGACCGACAAAGGACTGCGGGAAGTGTCCAACCCGTCGGCGATTTTTTTATCGCGCTACGATCATCCCACGCCCGGCAGCATCGTGATGGTGACGCGCGAAGGCAGCCGCCCTCTGCTGGTGGAAGTGCAGGCGCTGGTGGATGACAGCCAGTTAGGTAACCCGCGTCGCGTCGCGGTGGGGCTGGATCAGAATCGTCTGGCCATGCTGCTGGCCGTGCTGCATCGGCACGGTGGTGTCGCCACCATGGGCATGGATGTGTTCCTCAACGTAGTGGGCGGCGTGAAGGTGCTGGAAACCGGTTCCGATCTTGCTGTGCTGACTGCGGTGGTATCCAGCCTGCGCAACCGCGCCCTGGACAATCGCTTGATCGCGTTTGGTGAAGTGGGACTGTCCGGCGAAATCCGCCCTGTGCCCAACGGCCAGGAGCGGCTGAAGGAAGCGGCCAAGCACGGTTTCACCCGCGCCATCGTGCCGAAAGGCAACGTCCCCAAGGCGCCTATTCCTGGCATGGAAGTGGTGGGAGTGACGCGGTTGGAAGAGGCGTTGGATGCGCTGTGAATCTGCGGCCGCCGAAGCCTGTGTGACGCCACTCCCTACCGTGATCGGGCTGCTGCTTCATCCCGTTCTTTGGGTTGTCTATTGTTAATGACGCCATTACAATCCCCCCACCCTTAGGGGAGTAACCGGCTGAACCGCGCCACGCGATCAGCGCCAGCGTCAACATAATTGGGCCGAAGGCCCATGGCGCCGGCATCCAAAGAACTCTGTGGAAGAGTGCTGCGGACTGGTGAGACTTGAGGCAACAGCCACTGCACCCGGCGGGACAGTGACTGCTGCCTGTCGTCGCTACTCCCGCCCCGGAACCTTTCCATGGAAGCATTCTTCGGCTCTACCCTCGCTGTCGCCATTGCCGAAATCGGTGACAAAACCCAGCTCCTGTCCCTGTTTCTGGCTGCCCGGTTTGCCGGTCGCCACTCGGCGATCATTGCCGGTATCTTCGTCGCCACCCTGCTCAATCACGCGGCCTCGGCCTGGCTGGGTGAATTCCTGATGCACTGGATTCCCGCCCACTGGGGCCGCTGGCTCATCGCAGGCAGCTTCATCCTGATCGGCCTGTGGCTGCTGATCCCCGACAAGGAAGACGCCGCCCCGAGCCCGCTCGACAAGTACGGCCCGTTCGTGGCCACTACGGTGCTGTTCTTCCTGGCGGAAATCGGCGACAAGACCCAGATCGCCACCGTGGTGCTGGCGGCCCACTATCAGGATCTGTGGCCGGTGGTGATGGGAACTACTGTGGGCATGCTGGCGGCCAATGTTCCCGTGGTGCTGGCGGGTGCATGGCTGATGCAGCGGCTGCCGTTGCGGGCGGCGCGCTGGGGGGCGTGCGTGCTGTTTCTGGGGTTGGGAGTGCTGGCGCTGGCCTGACGAACGGGGCGCCCGGCAGCGAATGAGGGTGGGACTTCAGTGCTTGGCGAACTTCACCAGTGCATCGAACTCGCGCTCCAGCAGGGTCTCGCTACCGGTGTTGAGCTCCACGATGCGGCGCAGGTGGGACGCACTGTCCACATCGATATGGTCGCACACGATGCCCAGATGCCCCTGCTCCTGGTGGACGACATGCCCATCCATCCGGATCTCGGTTTCATCGTCGCTCAGTAACAGGTACAGCGACACCGGTTCGCCCTGATGCAGCGCTGTGCCGTCCGGCTGAGCCACCAGAGCGCCCTTCAGCGAGATATCCAGCAACTGGGTCGACCAGTCCGACTCGCCCTGCAGCAGGCGCGCGCGGGCGTCGAAGGCGATGCGGGTGAAGTGGCGTTTTTCGATCATGAGGTGGCCTGCCTTGTCCTTGCTATCGATGAAGCATAGCCCAATCTTTAATGAAACGCAGGAATCCCCGGTTTCACAAGTCGGCTTTGTAGGGATTTTGTTACTGATCGCAACGTTTTCCGTCGGCGGTAGCGCGCGCGGACGGAAAATGGGATTTGCGCATAACGCCCGTCGGTAAGCGCAAAAAAAACTCTAAAAAAGTCCGGCGCCAAACTACAAAAATTTTTGATGTTGCATTAATAATTATCAGATGAAAGCCCAGTGGCTTTTAGCGAAGATGCCCGGATTGGGGACGTTGAGTGCCTGATTTCACAACTCTGTAACACTGAGCAGGAATGGGGTTATGAGAACGACATCCACTACCACTGAAACGACGTTTGTCGAAGAAATCGATGAAGTGCTGATGGACGATATCGATGGTGAAATCGAGAAGCGTCTGGATGGCAAGAGCCGGCGTTCTGGCGACTATCTGCGCAAGATCGAAGCCCTGATGGAAGAGCGCAGGCTGCAGAAGGAACTGGGTTTGCTGGATGATGAGCTGGAAGACGAAGAAGACGAGGAATAAGCCCCTCGTCTTTTTTGTTTGGAGCATCTGTGGGCGGGTGCGCCGGCTGAACCCGGTGCCCCGCCTGTGAACAGGTTCACACGGGGCACCTTCGCGCCAGGCCGGGTCAGGCCAGTTTTCTGTACTTGAGGCGCTTGGGCTGAGTGGCTTCCTCGCCGTATTTCTTCTTCTTGTAGGCTTCGTATTCGGTGAAGTTGCCTTCGAAGAATTCCACCCCTTCTTCCCCTTCGAAATCCAGGATGTGCGTCGCGATGCGGTCGAGGAACCAGCGATCGTGCGAGATGACAATCGCTACGCCGGCATAGCTCAGCAACGCTTCTTCCAGGGCGCGCAGGGTTTCGATGTCGAGGTCGTTGGTCGGTTCGTCCAGCATCAGCACGTTGCCGCCGCTGCGCAGCAGTTTTGCCAAGTGCAGACGGTTGCGTTCACCGCCGGACAGTTCGCCCACACGTTTCTGCTGGTCGCCGCCCTTGAAGTTGAAGCGGCCCACGTAGGAACGTGACGCCATCTCGTAGGAGCCTACCTTGATGAAGTCGAGGCCGTCGGACACTTCTTCCCACACAGTCTTGTCGTTGTTGAGACTGTCGCGGGACTGGTCCACGTAGGACAGCTTCACGGTGGAGCCGATGTGCACTTCGCCCTGATCCGGCTTCTGCTCGCCAGTGATCAAGCGGAACAGAGTGGTTTTACCGGCGCCGTTGGGACCGATGATGCCGACAATGGCGCCTTTCGGAACCTTGAAGTTGAGGTGGTCGTACAGCACGCGGTCGCCGAAGGCTTTGGTGACGTCGCGGAATTCGATGACGTCATCGCCCAGCCGCTCGGCCACCGGGATATAGAGTTCCTGGGTTTCGTTGCGCTTCTGGGATTCCACGCTGGTGAGTTCTTCGAAGCGGGCAATACGGGCCTTGCTCTTGGCCTGGCGGCCTTTGGGGTTGGCGCGTACCCATTCCAGTTCCGCCTTGATGCTGCGCTGGCGCGAGGCTTCCTGCTTGGCTTCCTGTTCCAGGCGGGCTTCTTTCTGTTCCAGCCAGCTGGAGTAGTTGCCTTTCCAGGGGATGCCGTGGCCGCGGTCCAGTTCCAGGATCCACTCGGCCACGTTGTCGAGGAAGTAACGGTCGTGGGTGATGGCCACCACGGTGCCCTTGAAGTCGTGGAGGAAGCGTTCCAGCCAGGCCACGGATTCCGCGTCCAGGTGGTTGGTCGGTTCGTCCAGCAGCAGCATGTCGGGGGCGGACAGCAGCAGGCGGCACAGGGCCACCCGGCGCTTCTCACCACCGGACAGTTTGGAAACGTCGGCATCCCAGGGTGGCAGGCGCAGGGCGTCGGCGGCGATTTCCAGGGTGCGGTCGATGTCCCAGCCATTGCAGGCGTCGATCTTGTTCTGCAGTTCGGCCTGTTCTTCCAGCAGCTTGTTCATCTCGTCGTCGGACATCTCTTCGCCGAACTTCATGCTGATCTCGTCGAAGCGGGTCATGATGTCCTTGATTTCGCGCACGCCGTCTTCCACGTTACCGCGCACGTCCTTGGATGCATCCAGTTGAGGCTCCTGGGGCAGGTAGCCGATCTTGATGCCGGTGGCGGCACGGGCTTCCCCGTCGATCTCTTTATCGACTCCTGCCATAATGCGCAGCAGTGTGGATTTGCCTGAGCCGTTGAGGCCGAGCACGCCGATCTTGGCGCCGGGGAAGAAGGAAAGGGAAATGTCCTTGAGGATTTCGCGCTTCGGGGGCACAACCTTGCTGACCCGATGCATCGTGTAAATATATTGCGCCATAGCTGAATTGAGTGCTGTTGTGATTGCTGGGGAGGGTTGTTGGGAATGGGCGTACGCTACTCCAATTGCCCATTTGATGCAAACGCCCACCCGGCCTGAAACCGTGTCTGTCCGTATTGAAGGAGCCTGTGTGTACAAGTCAGTCCTGACCGTCGTTTTTGCGTTGCTGTTGCCGCTTCTGGGGAGTGCCGGTGCCTGGGCGTCGGCCTCGGCGGAAACGGCGCCGCCAACGGATTCCGCCCAGATCGAAAGCATCGGCAAGGAGCTGGAGGAACTCAAGCGCGAGCACGCCCGCCTGCAGGAAAGCAGCAGCAATTTTTTCAATCAGTTGCAGCAGGCGCCGGACATGGTGGAGCAGATGCGGCGCGAGATCGTCGCACTGGAAAAGCAGGGCGTCGCGCCTCGTCTGCCCAAGACCCTCGATGCCATGGAACAGGCGATCAACCTGCTTGATGCCCAGGCCAAGTCATTGCAGATGAGCCTCAATGACGTGATGGAGCGGATCGGTGAGCAGCAGGCGTTGCCCACCCTGGCCCGTGACCAGGTTGCCAGCGCCCAGAAACAGGTGAACGAGCTGCAGGATCGCCTGCGGGAAGCTGGCGATGCCGCGCCCTCCAATCCGCTGGCCAATCTGAAAATCCAGTTGCTGAAGCAGCAGTTGAGCAATGCGGCTCTGCGCCGTGACAATGCCCAGAACCGGCTGGAGGGTTATCAGAAGCTGCTGGAGTTATATACGGTTAACCGGGATCTGCTGATGCTGCGCATGGGGGTGATCATGTCCACCCTCGAAGTGTTGCGTGCCGAGCGCGATACGCTGCGGCAGGATAACGCTGAGCAGGAACAGGAGGTGGCGGATCAACTGCAGCTGGATCAGAGCGACAAGCACCGCGTAGTGGTGGCTGAACTGGAGAAAAACCAGCGCCTGGCCAGAATCCTGTATGCCCTGACTGATGAGGTGACGCGTGCCAATGACGCTCTCGCAGTGGCCAAGCAGGAACTGCAGGATCTGCGTTATCGCTTCGAAATGGCCCAGCAACAGCTGGAGCTGACCCAGCTGCACCAGCAGGTGGATGATTACCTGGTGCGCCAGCGTCAGACCCTGCAGGCCCAGATCAAGGCCCAGCAGGATGCTGACGATTTCTCGCAACCCATTTCCCAGAGCCGCCTGGATCAGTTCAAGTACGACGATCAACTACAGCAGGTGCGCACCCAGTCCAGCCGCCAGCAGGTTATCGCCAAACTGGTGAAAAAGAAGAAGGATCCCGTGGAGCCCGAACGGGTAGAGGAGGTGCAGCTTGATCTGCAGGGCATCCTGGCGGATCGGGCAGATCTGCTGAGCAAACTGGTGGAAGCGAATGCCAAGTATGTGGTGGCACTTACCAACCTGGGTCTGGTGATGGACGAACAGCTGCTCGAGCGCCGGCGCTTCTTCGAGCTGCTCAACCAGAAGCTCCTGTGGCGGCGCAGCTCTGAACCGTTGGGGTTGCAGTGGCTGAAAGATCTGCCTTCCAGCGCGCTCTGGTTTGTGTCGCATTCCGGCTGGATTCAGGTGGCGAAGACCTGGCTCGATGGGTTCATCAAGCCGGTATTTCCCCTGCTGGGCTTTGCGTTGCTCGCTGCCCTGCTGTACTGGCCACGGCCGCGCCTGTTGCGCCGCCTGGAAGTGCTGCGCTCCCATCTTGGCAACGTGATGAAGGACAAGTTCCGTTACACCGCCGAGGCACTGGTGATCACAGTGCTGCTGGCGGCGCCGCCGTCGTTGTTGCTGATGGTGCTGGCGTCGCCCTTGCTGACCCATTCCGAGGCTACTGTGTTCGTACACAGTGTGGGCGAAGCGATGATGACCATCGCCTTCTGGGTATTCATGCTCGAATTCGTGCGCGCGGTGTGCATCAACAACGGCCTGGCGCAGGCGCATTTTTCCTGGCGTCCATCGGCAATCGCGGCCATGCAGCGGCAATGGCGCTTGCTGTACTGGCAGATTCCCTGGGCGATTGCCTTCAGCGTAGTGTGGGCCGAAGGCGATGAGCAGCAGGCCGGGCTGCTGGGGCGGGCTGCCTATCTGGCGATGGCGGTGTTGTTCTGGTTGTTCGTCTGGCGTCTGCTGAATCCACGCACCGGTATCCTGCAGCAGGATGAAAGTCACGAGTTGCAATGGTACCAGCGCTGGAACCGCTGGCTGTTCTGGCTGGCAGTGTTGGTGCCTTCCGGCATGCTGGGCCTGGCCTTCGAGGGCTTCAACTTCACCGCTATGATGGTTCACGTGCTGATTTATCAGAGCATCATGGCGGCGTTCATGATTTTTGTGCTGGATCAGGTGTGCATGCGCTGGTTCGCGGTGCAGGAACGCAAGATTGCGTTGGACCGGGCGCTGGAAAAGCGCGAAGCCATGAAGAAGGCCAAGGAGAACCAGGAAGCAGCCAAAAGTTCGGGTGAGATCGTGCCGGAGGTGGACATACCCACCATCGACGTGGCCACCATCAGCGAGCAGAATCGCGCCTTGCTGAAGGTGCTGTCCTATTCCGCGTTTGTAGCTGCGATGTGGTGGATCTGGCAGGACACGCTGCAGGCGGCCAATATCATCAACAAAGTGGTGTTGTGGCACTACAGCATGGGGACGGGTGAAGGGGCGCAGCAAATCCCCGTCAGCCTGGGCACGCTGTTGCTCACGCTGATCGCCGTTCTGCTCACCTTTGTCAGCGTGAAGAACCTGCCCGGTCTGATCGAAGTGGTGGTGCTGCAGCGCTTCAGCATGGACTCGGGTATTCGCTTTGCAGTCACCACCACGGCGCGTTACATCGCCATGATTGGCGGTGTGATGGTGGTGTCCGGCATGATCGGGCTGGACTGGAGCAAACTAGGCTGGCTGGTGGCGGCCCTCGGTGTGGGCTTGGGTTTCGGCCTGCAGGAGATTTTCGCCAATTTCATCTCAGGTCTGATCATCCTGTACGAGCGCCCGATCCGTATCGGCGATACCGTTACCATCAACAATCTGAGTGGTACGGTGAGCCGTATTCGCATGCGTGCCACTACGATCGTCGATTGGGATCAGAAGGAAGTGATCATTCCCAACAAGACGTTCGTTACCAGCCAGTTCGTCAACTGGACGCTGAGCGACAGCACCACGCGCCTGGTGGTGAAAGTGGGTGTGGTGTATGGCTCGGACACGGATCTGGTGACCCGCACCCTGCTGGAGATCGCCAGGGCTAATCCGATGGTCAAGAGCGATCCCATGCCGACGGCGTTGTTCCTCAGTTTCGGCGAAAGCGATCTGCAGTTCGAGCTGCGCGTGTTCATCGAGCAGTTCAACATGCGCTCCGTGCTGCTGCACGAGTTGAATACCGAGATCAACCGGCGCTTCAATGAACTGAAGATCGAGATTGCGTTCCCGCAGCTGGATCTGCATGTGAAGGATTTGCCGGCATCGTTTCAGGGCAAAAACAGCTGAGCCGCGCAGGCCGGTGCCGACGGAAAATACCAATGGGTGAAGGATGCCGTGAGGCGGCGTTCCCGGTGCACCACTTCTGGCTTGCTCATCGTGCGGGCGGGGGTGGTGCGTAGCTGGGGTTCGGGTCCGTTCTGCCATTCGCCGTAATGAAAGCCGTGGCCGCGCAGTTCGCCATCCGGCAGTGCCAGCGCCTGCATGCCGATGCCGAACAGGCGCGGGTGTATCACGCCCTGGCCGGGAATCAGTCCCGCCATTGTCGCCTTTTCCCCGTCCACAGCCTGCAGGGATTCCAGCAGATAGAGCAGGCCACCGCATTCGGCCAGAATGGGTTTGTCATGGTTGAAATGCTGGCGGATATCGCGGATCAGCGCCTGGTTGTCCTGCAGGGATTGCAGGTGCAGCTCGGGGTAACCACCGGGCAGATACAGCGCATCGGCAGCGGGCAGGGAATCACCGGCCATTGGCGAGAAGAATTGCAGCCGGGCGCCGGCACTTTCCAGCCAGCGCAGATTGGCGTGGTAGAGAAAGCAGAACGCCGCGTCCCGCGCCACGGCAATGCGCACCCCGCGCAGCAGGTTTGATACCGGGAAAGCAGCGTCTGTTGCGCCGGGCGTGAACGGCGCTGCCGGCAGTTGCAGCTCCGCCTGGGCGATCCAGGCTGCGCAGGCGTCGAGGCGGGCTTCAAGATCGGTGATCTCAGCGGCAGTGACCAGGCCCAGATGTCGCTCCGGCAGCGTCAGATCCGGGTTCACCGGCAGATGGCCGAGCAGGGGCAGGCCGTCTTTCAGGCTTTCCCGCAGAAAGGCGGCGTGGCCGGCACTGTTCACGCGGTTGGCGATCACGCCGGCGCAGTGGATGTCTTCGTAGCGTGACAGGCCATACGCCAGGGCGCCGAAGGTTTGGGCCATGGCGGAGCCATCGATCAGCAGCACCACCGGGATGCCAAAGCGGCGGGAAAACGCCGCGCTGCTGGGATTGCCATCGTACAGGCCCATCACGCTTTCCAGCAGAATCCAGTCGGCTTCGGTCGCTGCTTCTGCCAGCAGGGCGGCGCAGTGGGCTTCCCCCATCATCCAGAGGTCGAGCTGGTACACCGGCGCGCCGCTGGCCCGTTCGTGGATCATGGGGTCGATGAAGTCCGGCCCCATCTTGAACACCCGCACCCGCTCACCCTGGTTGCGCAGGTGGCGGGCGAGGCCGGCCACCACGGTGGTCTTGCCCTGGCCCGAGGCGGGGGCAGCAATCATCAGGGCGCGGCAGGGACGGGATGCGGGCGAACGGGCCATGGGTGAGTCCTGGGTCATGGGGAGCGCCGGAATCTAGGGCCGAACCGGGTTAGGGTCAACCCGCCGGCAGTGAGGGAATTTGTTGGAAAAGCGCGGGAGTTTCATGTGCCGGGCTTTTCACTTTTATGTAAAATACCGCGCTCATTCCCGTCCAGCCCACAGATTCCGCGGAGCGCATCATGTTTTCAGCCGATTTGAACCTTGCCAAATTCGACCCCGAACTGTGGGAGGCCATGGAGGCTGAAAAACAGCGTCAGGAAGAACATATCGAGCTGATCGCCTCGGAAAACTACACCAGCCCGGCGGTGATGGAAGCCCAGGGCTCGGTACTCACCAACAAATACGCCGAGGGCTATCCCGGCAAGCGCTACTACGGCGGTTGCGAGCACGTGGATGTGGTGGAGCAGCTGGCCATCGACCGCGCCAAGCAACTGTTCGGCGCTGATTACGCCAACGTGCAGCCCCATGCCGGTTCCCAGGCCAACTCCGCTGTCTACCTGGCCCTGCTCAATGCCGGTGACACCATCCTGGGCATGAGCCTGGCCCACGGCGGTCACCTCACCCACGGTGCCAAGGTGTCCTCCTCCGGCAAGCTCTACAACGCGGTGCAGTACGGCATCAACGACAACGGCCTGATCGATTACGACGAAGTGGAACGTCTGGCGCTGGAACACAAGCCGAAGATGATCGTGGCCGGTTTCTCAGCTTACTCCCAGGTGCTGGATTTCCCCCGTTTCCGCGCCATTGCCGACAAGGTTGGCGCCTACCTGTTTGTGGACATGGCCCACGTGGCCGGACTGATTGCCGCGGGTATCTATCCCAACCCGGTGCCTTACGCCGATGTGGTCACTACTACCACTCATAAAACGCTGCGCGGCCCCCGTGGCGGCCTGATCCTGGCCCGCGCCAATGAAGAAATCGAGAAGAAACTGAATTCCGCCGTGTTCCCCGGCGCCCAGGGTGGCCCGCTGGAGCACGTGATCGCGGCGAAAGCGGTGTGTTTCAAGGAAGCGCTGCAGCCGGAATTCAAAACCTACCAGCAGCAGGTGCTGAAGAACGCCCAGGCCATGGCCGACGTGTTCATCCAGCGCGGTTTCGATGTGGTGTCCGGCGGCACTAAAAACCACCTGTTCCTGCTGTCCCTGATCAAGCAGGACATCACCGGCAAGGACGCAGACGCCGCCCTGGGCCGTGCCTTCATCACCGTGAACAAGAACAGCGTGCCCAACGACCCGCGCTCGCCGTTCGTGACGTCCGGTCTGCGCATCGGTACGCCGGCGGTGACGACTCGTGGTTTCAAGGAAGTCGAGTGCCGCGAACTGGCGGGCTGGATCTGCGACATCCTGGCGGACGTGAACAACGAAGCGGTGATCAGCGCGGTGAAGGAAAAAGTCAAAGCCGTGTGCGCGAAGTTTCCGGTTTACGGGAAGTGATTTTGCCGGTAGTTTTGTGATGTGAAAGGGCGCTTCGGCGCCCTTTTCACTATTGGGGGCAAACACATCGGGCAACTGATATTCGATCGGTTGGAGGGGGCCACATGCTGCACCGTATTGATTCCAGCACTGTTGTGCGCTGGTCGTTCTGGATATTCGTTCTGGCATTGCTGCTACGCGTCCTGTTCGTTGAGCTCACCACGATCACGCCGGTTTCCGATTCCGCCCGCTATCTCGAACATGCCCAGCGCCTGCTGGCGGGCGAGGGCTATGTCAGTCGCCATCAGATGCTTTCTGCATTCACGCCACCCGGCTATCCGTTTTTTCTGGCCGCTGGTTTGTGGCTGAGTGGCGACAGCATCCACGTTATCCAGCTGATGCAGGCGTTGCTTGGCGCGCTGTGTGCGGTGTTGACGTTTCTGATATGCGTTCGGCTGTTCGATCTGCGCATTGCGGCAACGGCGGGGATTTTGCTGGCGCTGTCGCCCACGGCCATTGTCTACAGTGGCGAGTTGCTCACGGAGGTTCTCACCACTGTTGGGGTATGGCGATCAAACTTACAGAAAAGTAGGATAAGATAACTTTTAATTTTAATATTCAATTAGTTAGAAGATTATGGGACAAGAATTGGTCAGCAG
>JAGUVW010000020.1 GCA_020062665.1 Pseudomonadales bacterium | reverse complement strand
GGGGCGGTGAACGTGGTGCCCAAGCGCGCGCCCAAGCGGGATCTGACCGATCTGACCCTGGGCTACCAGAACGATGGCCAGACCCTGCTGGCAGCGGACGTGGGCCGGCGCAGTGACGATCAGCGCTGGGGTTTGCGCTTGAACGGCGCCTGGCATGACGGCGATACCGCGGTGGAGCGGGAATCCCAGTCGTTGCAGCTGGCCACCGCCGGGGTGGATTTTCGGGGTGCCGCCACCCGGCTTTCCGTGGATGTGGGCTACCAGTCCCATCACCTGCACGCCACCACGCCGAGCATCGTCATCGCACCGGGGCTGAGCATTCCCGACGCGCCAGACGCCGACAGCGCCATCGCCCAGCCCTGGACCTATTCCAAGGAAGCGGATGTGTTTGCCACCCTGCGGGCCGAGCATGACTTCAGCGCTCGCCTCACCGGCTGGATCGCCGCCGGCGCGCGTCAGGGCGAGGAACAGAGCAATTTGAGTGCCTTTCTCACCGTGTTCAACGACGCCGGCGATTTCAGCGCCAACCGTTTTCAGGTGGAGCGGGAAGATCAGGTATTCACCGGCGGCACCGGGTTGCGGCTGACCGTTGCCACCGGTGTGGTGACGCACCGCTTCACGCTTGCCGCCAATCTGTATGATTTCGACACCCGCAATGCGTTTGCGGTGTTCGATGGCTACCAGGACAACCTGTATCGGCCGCAATCGGTACCCGAGCCCGCCACGGTGACCTTTCCCGGCGGCGATCTGGATCAGCCCCGCACCACGCTTACCCAACGCCTTGCCGGCATCGCTCTGGCGGATCAGCTGTCGCTGCTGGACGATCACCTGCAGATCACCCTCGCGCTGCGGCGGCAGAGCATCATCGAGGACACCTTTGCCTACGGCAGCGGCGAGCGCCTGACCGGCTACGATGAAAACGGCCTGGCCCCGCTGGCAGCCGTGCTGGTGCATCTGGCGCCGGACTGGTCGGCCTACCTGCATTACGCCGAGGGTCTGGAGCAGGGCGACATCGCGCCGGCGGTGAACGGGGCCGGGCCGGTGGCCAATGCCGGCGGTGCACTGGAACCCTACCAGGTGCGGCAGTGGGAAGCGGGGCTGAAATACCAATCCGGCGATCTGGGCAGCCAGCTGGCCCTGTTCCGCCTGCGCCGGCCGCTCACCGGTTTCAACGGGCAAAATGCACTGGTGGAACAGGGAATCCAGGAGCACGAGGGGGTGGAATGGAATGCCTACGGCGAACCACTGACGGGCCTGCGCTGGCTGGGTGGCGTGAGCCTGCTGCGCACGGACAACGACGGCGCGGATGTCATCGGCGCCCCCTCCTGGCAGGGCAACCTGAATCTGGAGTGGGATGTGCCTGGCTGGCAGGGCCTCACCTTCGCCGGCCAGTTCATGGCCACCGGCAGCCAGTACGCCGACGCCGCCAACCGCCAGAAAGTGCCGGACTGGCAGCGCCTGGATCTGGGCCTGCGCCAGCGCTGGCAACTGGGCAACGGCAACAGCCTGGTGCTGCGGGCCAACCTGCAGAATGTCAGCGACCGCGACCAGTGGATCGCCAGCGGCGGCTATCCCGGCCAGGGCTATCTGATCCTGGGCCAGCCCCGCACGCTGGTGCTGTCCACTCAACTCAGCTTCTGACATTCCGCTCCAGATCAGGGAATTCCCAACCCCAGATCTGCTATTGTGCATGCACAATAAAAACAGGCAGCGACCGAGGAGCATCTGAATGGAAATCGGCAAATCCATGATGAAGCCATTGCTGGCCGGCGTGGGCGTGGCTTTGTTGACGCCAACGCTGGTACAGGCAGAGGAGACTGCACCAGCCGACCGCTTCAAGTTGAGTCTGGGCAGCTATTCCATTTTCAAATCCGACACGTCGGTGGCGCTCACCGAACGCACTCTGGGCACGGGCCTTGCGCTCAATCCCCGCGACACGCTGGGCGTCGACATCGAGGACACGGTGGCACGGCTGGATGCGCGCTATCGCTTTACGCCGGAGCATGCAGTCGGTTTTTCCTGGTACCGGATTTCCACCAGCGCGTCACGCAGCCTGGCCCAGGACATCGAATGGGTGGACAACGATGGCGAACAGATTACCTTGTCAGCGGGGGCGCGGGTCGATACGGATTTCACCTACGACATTTATTCGCTGGCGTACCAGTGGTCGTTCTATCGCAGTGATCAGGTTGAGCTGTTTGCCAGTGCCGGTTTGCATGGCACCCGCTTTGCGCTGGATCTGGATGCGCAGGTGTCAGGTTCCGGCACGTCGGCCGATGAAGCCCGCGATGTATCCAGTTCGATTCCGCTGCCGGTGTTCGGCATGGGCCTGCGCTATCAGGTGACACCGACATTCAACTGGTACATGCAGACCCAGCTGTTCACCATCGAGATCGGCGACTGGAACGGTACCTTCTCCAACATTGATGTGGGCATGGAATACTGGCTGCTGCCCTATCTGGCAGTGGGCCTGGGTGTGGGCAGCAATACTCTGGATGTCACCGAAACCACGGATGATTACCGCTTTGTTTATGCCAACAAGCTCACCGGTGTGAATCTGTTTCTGTCCACCCAGTTCTGATTTTTGCGGGCCTGTTGTCACGCAGTCGATGCTATCCCGTTCAGCTTCGCAGGCGCCGGCGATATTCCCCCGGCGTTTCCCCGGTCCAGCGTTTGAACGCCTTGTTGAACGGGCTCTGCTCGGAATAGCCCAGCAGGAACGCCACATCCACCAGCGCCATGTCCGGATCCGCCAGGTAGATGCAGGCCAGTTCCTGCCGCACCTCGTCCAGCAGCTGGCGAAAATGGGTGCCGCCCTGTTCCAGCTGGTATTGCAGGGTGCGCGGTGCCAGCTGCAGTACCTCGGCCAGTTGCTCCAGCGTCACCTTGCCGCTGGACAGGTGGCGGGTGATGGCCTGTCGCACCAGGGCTGCCACGTTGCGCTCCGCATCCAGCGCGGCGATCTGGCTCTGGGCCTGGGACAGCAGCAGGCGATGGGTATCGGCGTCGCGGTGCGTGATGGGCAGGGCCAGGTATTCCAGCGGCACGTACAGCTGGGTGACGGGCTGGGCGAAGCGCACTTGGCCGCCGAACAGGCGCTGGTAGGTGGAGGTGTCTGCCGGCGCCGGAAAGGTGAAATCCACGTCGGCAGGCAGCTCGGTACGGCCGGTGTAGCGGCGCGCGAACACCACCCAGCTGGCCACCGACAGCTGCATCAGGGCCGGCGCCGGCTGTTCGATGCGGGGCAGCCATTGCAGGGCGGCGCGGCCGCCATCCAGCGCCAGGCAGGAATCGTTGGCTTCGTCGATCAGACGTTCGTAACGCTCCAGGATCGTCACCACCTGGGCCAGGGTTTCGCAGGTCATGGCAGCATAGGCGAAGACGCCCCAGTGACGCGGCGTGAGTTCCTCTGCCACCCGCAGCGGCAGATCAGGATCGGCGGTGACGGCGATGGCGCGGTTGAGCAGGTCGATCCAGTGGCGCAGAGGCAGGCGCTGGTTGAGGGACGAGGCCTGCAGTTCTGCCAGCAGGGCGGTGCCGGCAACCTGACCGATGTCGAAACCGTGGTGCGCCAGGTAATCCAGCAGCGCCCGCACATAACCGATGCGGACGGTTCCCTCGGGCGTTGGCGTCATGCACGTTCCCCTGTGGCGTTTGCGTGTCGAGTCAAAAAAACCGTGGCAAATCTCAAGACCACGGCCAGTCGCTGGCAGACAATGCTGCCTTTGCACGGGCGATACTGCATGCGCGCCCGCATTTTATTTTGATTGCTGGCCAGATAATACAAATTCCAGGAGCCGCTGCAATGCAAGAAACCATTTCCCGCCTTAACCTGCATTTCTATCTGGTGCGGGGCCTGACCCGCGAGGCCCGGCACTGGGGCGATCTGCCGCAGCAATTGGCAGCCGCGTTTCCCGGCGCGCGCATTACCTGCATCGATCTGCCCGGCGCCGGAATCAATCATCGCCTGCGTTCGCCGTTGCAGGTGGAAAAAATGGTGAGTGTGATGCGTGAGGAATTTCTGCAGCAGCGCCGTAGCAGTGAAGTGGCGGTGCTGCTGGCGATCTCGCTGGGGGGCATGATTGCGGCGCATTGGCTGCACAGTTTTCCGCTGGATTTTCAGCGCGCGGTGCTGATCAACACCAGCTACGGTGGCGTCTCGCCGCTGCTGCACCGGTTGCGTCCGGCAGCGCTGGGCAGGATGCTGCTGGCAGCGCTGACCCCGGCCGGCGACAAGGAAGCAGCGATTCTGCGCCTGGTGAGCAACCACGCCGATGCCCGGGCCAGCGCGCTGCCGTTGTGGAATGCCATTCGCGCCGAGCGCCCGGTGTCGTTGGGCAATACCGTGCGGCAGTTGTGGGCGGCGTCGCGTTTTCGTCTGGGTGCGCGGCGCCCGGCGGTGCCGGTGCTGCTGCTGGCGGCTACGCAGGATCGGCTGGTGAGCGTGGAATGTTCCCGCGCCATTGCCCGCCACTGGGACGCGCCGCTGCGGGAGCATCCCACTGCGGGACACGATTTGCCGCTGGATGCGCCGGCGTGGATCGTCAACGAAATACACCAATTTGTTAATGACAGCGGCGGGAAAGTCGTTGTAGGCTAAATCAATACTGGTACTTATGTACCAATAAGGCGCATGAATTAACACTGCGATCCGTTCGCCGAACACGTCCACACAACAAAAACAACAAAGTGAATCCTATGCTGCAGTCTTCCCTGGTGCCGTTGGGCGCCGCCCCTGTCCGTCGCTCGCTGCCCTTGTTGCAGGCCCCGTTACTGACCTGTTTGCCGGCCATTCTGATGTTGTCGGTGCCGGCCCAGGCCCAGCTGCTCACCAACCTGTCGGTGGGCAATCCCAAAGCGCTGGCCCTGGCGCATGCAGTCACGGCCGATCCGCCGGGCATCGATTCCATTCATTTCAATCCGGCGGGTCTCACCCAGATCACCGGGCGCCAGACCAACCTCAAACTGCTGGTGGCCGACGTGGCGCTGGAATCCCGCTTCGGCGAGCCGACCTTGCCGACGGCCGCTGGAAAAGAGGCCTATTACTCCCTTAACGAGCAATGCAAGACCGACTACCCGCTGGATGGCAGCAGCACGCCGGAGCAGATCAGCAACGCCCATAGCCAGTGCTGGGGCGTCGACCCGGTGGCAGGCGCCACCACCAAAACCGGCAATCCCATCGTGATGGTGCCGTTCCTGGGGGTGAATGAATCGCCGATTCTGGCGTTTCCCTCCGGTGGTGCTGCGTTCGAAATGGCCGCCAGCGATATGGTGCTGGGCAGCGCCGTTTACGTGCCGGAGGGCATCGGCCTGACCCGCGAGGAAGACGGCGCCGGCGCCTACCAGGGGCAGGAAGTGGCGCTGTCGCGCATCACCTATTTTTCACCCACCGTGGGACTGCGCCTGACCGACACGCTGTCCGCCGGCATTGGCATCAACTTTTCCTACCAGGGCATGTACGTGGCCACCAAATTCCGCGCGCCGACGCTCACCCTGGGTTACATCCGCGACCTCAACAATATCCAGGGCAGTCCGCTGCCGCCGATCGAGTTTGGCCCCTATGACAACGTGGGCCTGCTCACCTTGGAGTTGGAAGATTTCATCTCGGTGGGCGTGAATATCGGCCTGCTGTGGGAACCGGAACCCTGGCTGTCCCTGGGCATGGTCTATCGCAGTGAAACCAAGTCCAATCTGAAGGGCGACTTCAGCATGGAAAACACCGACGAATTCCTCCACACCGCAGAAGGGTTGAAGGAGAGCCCGCTGGTGACGGGGCTGTTGCTGTTTCTGGGCGGCGCGCCGCTCAACGCGCAGAAAATTGAAAGCGGCACGGTGGAAATGGAATACATCGTGCCCCAGCATCTGGCGTTCGGTGCGTCGATCCAGATGGTGCCGTCACTCAAGCTCAACGTGGATCTGAAATGGACGGATTACAGCGTCTGGGAGTCATTGAATTTCGAGTTCGATCGCAACGTGGACTTCCTCAGTTTCGGCACCGCCATCGCCACTGCGGCGGGCTACGACCTCACCACCCCCAGCAGCATGGTGATCACCCGCAAATACGAAGATACCTGGAGCTGGGCCGTGGGCGTGGAATACCAGCTCAACGCCAACTGGGTGCTGCGCGGCGGTTATGAACCCCGTGCCTCGGCGATTCCCGATGATCGCACCGACCTGATTTTTCCCATCGGCGATGCGGATCTCTACACCGTTGGATTTGGTTGGCAATACGATCGCAAGACCCGCTTCGACGGCGCCTTCGCCTATCTGTATTCCGAAAGCAGCACGCCGGCCTGCAAATCGCAGAATGCCAACAGCTGCATCGAAGGCAACGTGGTGTACAACCCGTATTTTTCCACGCCGTTCGAAAACGAGGTCAATGGCTTCCTGATGGCGGTGTCGGTGGACCGCAAATTCTGACGTTGCAGAGTTGATTTCACCGCGTTGCGCGACCGGACAAAAATGCCGGCCGCGCGATCAATACCACGCTGCGGCGTTGCACTAGAGTGGGCAGGCTTCCTCCATAACAAGAAAAAGGACTGCCCATGAAACGCGATCTGTCTGTTGCCGCCCTGCTCGGCGCACTGTTGTTCATCCTGCCCGGTGTTGCCAGCGCCGGAGGTTACGCCACCACCCGCTATCCCATTGTCATGGCCCATGGTTTTACCGGCGCCGAACGCTATCTGGGCCTGGTGGATTACTGGTATGGCATTCCGCAACGCTTGCGTCAGCACGGCAATGAGCAGGTGTACACGCCAACGCTGTCTGCGGTGGCGGGCGAGCACATTCGCGTGGCGCAACTGGAGGCGCACATCGAGCGCATCGCCGCCGAGACCGGCGCACAAAAATTCAATCTGATCGGCCACAGCCAGGGCACCTACACCGTGCGCGCGTACGCAGCGCTGCATCCGGAGCGGGTGGCGTCGCTCACGGTGATCGGCGGGCCGGTGCGTGGTTCCAAGACGGCAGATGCGGTGTGGATGCTGAACACCGGTGTAGGCAGCGTGCTGCCTGCGGTGCGCGATGCCATCGTGGCGCTGGTGGAATATCTGGGCTGGTTGCAGGGCAAAACCAACGGCCTGGATCTGGAGCAGGACGCCCTCACCGCGCTGTACCTGAGTACGCGGGCCGGCTCGCTGGAATTCGGCCGCACCGTGGGCACCCATGGCTTCAGTGAAGATTGCAACGGCCCCATGGCCACCGCGGCCAGCGGCACGGTGACGGATGCCAACGGCAATGAAGTGGCATGGCGGTTTCCGATTTATTCCTGGGTGGGGCGGGGGGCGCCCACCAGCGTATTCCGTTCCGGCGAGGATCTGCTGGATCCTTCCAGCGTGGCGCTCACGCTCAGTTACTACGCCAGCAAACTCAACGGCGAAGGCGAAAATGACGGCGTGGTGCCCACCTGCGGCGCGCGGCTGGGCGAAGTGATTTCCGATCGCTATTACTGGTCGCATCTGGATGAAGTGAATCAGCTGTTCGGCCTGACGCCGGATGTGGATCCGCGCACCGTGTTTCTGGTGCACGCCAACCGTTTGCAGCAACAAGGCCTGTGAGTTTTCTGCAGAGGGAAAAAGTGGTGGCAGCGACACTGTCCATGGTGTCGTTGCTGCTGCTTTTCTGCATGGTGCAGGTGTGGACGCCGCTGCCGGATGCTCCGCCGGTGGCGGCGATCACTCCCCCTGCAATGACCTCGGTGGCTGCGGCTGACGATCCCGTTGCGCTGCCCGCTGCCAACGCAGCGCCGCAACCTGTGCTGGAACAGGATGCGGCGCAACAGGAAATCGCCATCTTGGAGCGTTTGCATTCCCTGCGCGGTGCCGCGCTGCCCGACGGTCTGCGGGTGGATGACAGCGGCGCACTCATCACCGATCTGCAGCTGAAATTGCTGTTCGATTTTCTGCTGGCGGCGCGTCACGATGTCAGTGCCGCCGAACTGCAAACACTGCTGCAGGCGCGAGCGCGCGCATTGCCACAACCGGCGGCACAACAGGCGTTGCTGCTGTGGCAGAACTACCGCCAGTATCAGGCCGACGTGGAATTGCTGGTGTGGGAACTGAAGCCGGACGCAGCGCCGGACGCGCTGAGCGCAGAACAGCTGCAGACGATCGCAACCCTGTTTACCCGCCGCGAGCAGTTGCAGCAGGATCGGCTGGGCGAATTGGCCGACCGCTGGTTTGGCGAGGACAACGCCTACGATCGCCGCATGCTGGAACGGCTGCAGCCGTTGCCATCGCAAGCCCGTGTTACAGCCGCAGCAGTTGCACCGGACGTACCACAGCAAACCGCCACCGATCCCTGGCTGCAGGCTGCCTACGAACAGCAGCGGGATCAGTTGCGCCTGCAGGCGGATCTGACCCCGCAGGAGCAATCCACGCTGCTGGAATCCCTGCGCCGCGACTTCTTTCCCGCACATCAGGAGCAGATTCGCCAGTCGCTGCGTGATCTGGCCCAGGGTCATCCATAGCCGTCAACTTCCGCGAAAACCAATGTTTGCTAGGTCGCCGGCGTCAATAATCCCAAGGTTTATCGGGGTTTGGTGCGGGCAGGATAGTGCCGCCGGCTATTTCTGCCAGGGCAAGTAGAATATTTTCGCTTCCTGTTACAGTCTCTGCACAAAAATGTTGCACCCGGTCACAAGCCCGCCTAGCGTTAATGTATTCGACTGAAACTTCAGCGAGGCGGGATGAGATGGATTTCCCCATGCATGAAAATGAAATTCTGGTGTGGATGCTCGGCAGCATTGTGCTGGGCTTCCTGGTGATGTACCGCACAGAGCTGCGGCGCTTGCCGGCCAGTGGATGGTTGTTCGCGGCGTATGTGGCCGCCTGGCTGGCGTGGACAGCCACCAATATTGAACACGTGTTGTTATACCGGTTCTTCAACATCGTCGAGCACATTGCCTATGCGCTCAATGGCGTGCTGTT
Organism: Pseudomonadales bacterium; assembly: GCA_020062665.1. Classification (GTDB taxonomy): domain Bacteria; phylum Pseudomonadota; class Gammaproteobacteria; order Pseudomonadales; family Ketobacteraceae; genus Ch67. Next base: position 27,046 of record JAGUVW010000020.1, on the reverse strand, counting down.
GTTGTGCTGGTGCTGGTTTGCATTCCGACACGGGAACCCCGAGCCACATGCCTATGATTAGTTTTCTGGATCTGGCCGGTGCCATTGCCGCTGCCGCTGCGCTGATCCTGTTTCTGTACCGTGGCCGCCATCGTCTCACTGTCGCCGAACAATGGATCGTGGTGCTGGTGTGCGGGATCACGGCCATCGTCAACGCGCTGGGTTTCTGGGCGTGGGCGGGGCTGTCATCCCGTGTCGACATCGATGAAGACTGGGGCGACTACCTGCAGATCCTGCAGCCTGCATTGTGGGGCATGTTCTTCTATGTGGTGGTGCAGAGCGCCCAGCGCCGCGAACTGCAGGCCAGCCGCCAGCGCATGCGGGATCTGGTGGAAAACATGCCGGTGATGCTCAACGCCTACGACCGCAACGGCCAGATCCTGGCGTGGAATCGCGCGGCGCAGGAAGTGACAGGTTACACCCAGGCCGAGATTCGCCAGGATGCGCAGGCGCTGGAAAAACTGTTTCCCGATGCCCAGTCCCGCGAACAATTGCTGATGGAATGTCATCAGGGCGGCGGCGACTACCAGCACCGCGTGAGCACGCTCAAGGGCAAACAGGAATCGCGCCAGATTGCCTGGTTCAATATTTCCAAACGCTTTCCCATCAATGGCTGGGCCAACTGGAGCATCGGCCTGGACATGACCGAGCAGCTCGTCGCGCAAAAGCAGCTGGAACACCTGGCGACCCACGATGAACTCACCGGCCTGGCCAATCGGGCGCTGCTGCAGGATCGTCTGCACCACGCCCTGGCCGCCAGCCAGCGCAAGAACACCATGGGCGCGCTGCTGATGCTGGATCTGGATCACTACAAGATGATCAACGACACCCACGGCCATCCGGTGGGCGATCAGCTGCTGCGGGAAGTGGGCAAGCGCCTGTTCAGTTGTCTGAAAGCCACCGACACTCTTGCGCGCATCGGCGGCGATGAATTCATGATTCTGCTGGATGACATTCGCAACGGCGAGGAAGCGGCGCTGGTGGCAGAGCGTCTGCTGCAATCCCTGTCCACCACGCCGTTCGATCTGTTCGGCAACAAGATTCACACCCGTGCCAGCATCGGCATCACCCTGTTCCCGGACGACGACATTCGTCTGGATGAATTGATGAAGAATGTGGATCTGGCGCTGTACAGCGCCAAGCAGGCGGGCCGCAACAATTTCCACTTTTACTCGCGCAATCTGCACGGCCAGTTCCGCTGGCAACATCAGGTCAGCGAAAAACTGCGCACTGCGATTCAGGGTGATCAGCTGCAGTTGCACTATCAGCCCCAGGTGATGCTGGCGGATCGGCGGGTGTCCGGCGTGGAAGCGCTGCTGCGCTGGCCCGGTTTCGACAAGGGCGGCTTGTCGCCGGCGGTGTTCGTGCCGATTGCCGAGAACATGGGGCTGATGCCAGCGCTGGGACGCTGGGTGGTGGAAAATGCGTTCCGCCAGGCGGCGCAATGGCAGGCCGGCAAGTTGCCGCTGGTGACGGGCATCAATCTGTCGGCGATCCAGCTGTATCAACCCAATCTGGGGGAGTTCCTGCAGGAACTGCTGGCCCAGTGGCAGCTGAATCCGGAATTCATCGATCTGGAAATCACCGAGTCAGCAGTGATGCGCAACGCAGACATGGCGATTGCCACCATGCGCCAGCTGCGCGACCGGGGCTTCCATATCTCGCTGGATGATTTCGGCACCGGCTATTCGTCGCTGAGCTATCTCAAGCGTTTTCCGGTGTCCCGCATCAAGATCGATCAGTCGTTTGTGCAGGGCATGGATACGTCGGCGGGGGATGTGGCGATCGTGCGCAACGTCATCCGCCTGGGCCATGATCTGGGGTTGCAGGTGGTGGCCGAAGGTGTCGAGACCCAGCAGCAGTGGCAGATGCTGGAAAACGAAGCCTGCGACATCGTGCAGGGCTTCTATTTTTCGCGGCCTCTGGCGGCGTCCAGCCTCGGCGAATTCCTGCAGCTGGGTGACACGCCGGTACACTGAATCAAATCAGATCACCTCTGCTTTCCCGGCACGCTGCACCGGCGCCAGGTTGTGCTCGTGCCGGACATCGTGCGGTTGCGCAGGCTGCAGCGGCGGCACTGCCAGCGCCAGCTTGCGCCGCCGGTCCGCAATCAGCAGCAGCACCGGCAGCAGCAATACGTCGAGCAAAAACGCCGCCAGCAGAATCACCGCCGTCACCTGTCCCAGCGCACTGTTGATGACGATCTGCGACATCCCCAGCACACCAAAGCCCGCCGCCAATACCACCGTGGTGATGAAGATGGCCGAACCCACCTGGCGGAACGTGGCGCGCACCGCCTGTTCCGCATTGCCGCCGTTTTCTTTCAGCGCGCGCTGGTACTTCACCAGAAAATGCACCGTATCATCCACCACGATGCCCATGGTGATGATCACCACGCAGGTCAGCCCCAGCCCCACATTGCCCGAGATGAAATACCAGGCCGCGAAACCGAACGCCGCCGGCAGCAGATTGGGAATCAGACTGATCACGCCATAGCGCACCGAGCGCAGCATGAACAGCATCACCGCCGATATCAGCACCAGCGCGACGATGGAACCTTCCAGCGAATTGGTGAGGCTGTGAATGGTGAGGTACGACCAGATGTTGGACAGTGAAATGTTGCGGGCCTGGTATTCCGGCGGCAGATTGTGCTGCTGCCATTCCCAGATGCGCTGATCCACCGCGATGTCCGTGTGCGTGTCCTGGGATGGCATGCCCACCACCACCACCGAGCGGCGCTTGTCGGGGGTGAGCATTTCATTCAGATCCAGTCCGAACGGCAACGACATTTCATACAGCAGCAGGTATTGGGAAATCAGCTCGCGATCATCAGGAATCGTGTAGTAGGCGGGGTCCTCGCCGTGCATGCTCTGGTTGAGCCGTTTGATGATGTCAGAAAACGCATGCACGCTGCTGACTTCCGGCTGGCTGCGCAGGTAAGTCACGAACTTGTCCATCTCGCGCAGGTAGCGCGGATCGACGATGCCGTTCTCGCTGCCGGAATCCATGTCGTAATTGTTGATGTAGAGCGCGCCGAACTGATTGTCGATGGCCTGGGTATCGCTGCGGAAAATATGCGGCTCATGCAGGGTCTGGATCAGGTTGTCGTTGAGCCGGTTATTGAAGCTCAGGTGCAATGCGGCCACGCTGAGGGCAATCATCAGCAGCAGAATGGGATACGGACGGCGGATCACCCATTCGCCCAGCCGTGACATGCGGCCTTCGATCAAGTACTCGCTGGTGGTGTGGGCCTTGAACGGCAGCAGCATCACCAGCGCCGGCAACAAGGTGAACGACAGCAACCAGGCCAGAGCGGTGGCAATGGCGGCCGCATTACCCAGCGCAACGGCCGGCGGCAGATCATTGGTATTCAGACTGAGAAATCCCAGCATGGTGGTGAGGCTGGTCATGCTCACGGCCAGGAAATTGGTGCGCAGGGTGGCGGCCAGGGCTTCGGCCTTGGGCAGATGCTGCAGATCCTTGAACAGCTGGGTGAAGATGTGCACGCAATGCGCCACCGCCACGGTGATGCCGATGATCAGCGCGTTCGACGCCAGAATCGAAAACGTGATGCCCAGCCAGGCGCTCAGTCCCAAAGCGCCCACGGCAGAACAGAAGGCAATGATCAGCGTCACCACCACAGTGGAAATGCTGCGCAGCATGAAACCCAGAAACAGAAACATCAGGCCGAACATCAGCGGCACCATCACCGCCATGTCCTGCTGCGCCACTTCCATGTTGTAGTAGGTGCTGAGCAGATTGCCGGTGGCGGCAAACTTCACGCCGGGATAACGCGCGGCAATTTCGTCGGCCAGCGCGCGGGCCTGCTTCACCATCTCGGCGCTTTCTGGGGTCTGCACATCTTCGGGGGTCATGTTGAGGGCCAGCACGATGGCGGCATGGCCACCGTTCTTTGCCACCAGGCGCCCGGCAATATCCGGATCGGACAGGGCGATGGCCTTGCGCGCGGCCAGGCGCTCGGGATCGTTGATGATGTCGTCGCTGAGCAGATCCTCCACGAACAGATCATCGCCTTCGCTGTGGCTGTACTGGAAATTGCTGAGGGAATCCACTCGCCGCACGAATGCCAGCTGCCAGCAGCGCTCCGTCATCTCGCGCAGGGCCTGCAGGTGAGACGGCTGGAAAACGTCACCGTCCTCGGCAGACATCATGAAAAACAGGCGGAAATCCCGGCCATAGGTATCTTCCAGTGCCTCGAAGCGCTCGTATTCCGCGTTGTCATCGTCGAAAAACACCCGGGGCGATGAATCAAACACAAACTGGCGAAACCCGGCCAGCGCGAATGCCATCAGCAGGCAGGACAGCAAAAACAGCGGCCAGCGCCGCCGTACCAACAGTGAAATCCAGTCTTGATTCATACAGGCGATTCCCACAAGCAGAACGCCTACTGTAGCCAGCAGACGCCGGCCCTGCCTGCTACTAAGGAACTAGCTGGCACAGTAAAGTCCCCTGCCCGCACAGACACCTGGCCACAACGGACATCCGGCCACACCCGACAACAGCGCTTGACCCGCCCGTGCAGCCTGCGCACCGGTCAGGGTCAATTCTTTTGTCCGCCCGTCCCCTAACCTGCCAGCATCCGTTCCTTTCCGGGCAGTTCAGGGCGGCATTCATTCAACTTATTGAAAGGGGATAGATCATGATTCCAACCCAGTACTGGCTTCAGGGAGTGCGCGCGCTGGCGACCCTGTGTCTGGCCGTTTTGCTCAGCGCCTGCGGCGGTGCCGACATCCAGTTTGCATCACCCACCCAGCAGGGGGTGTTCGGCCGCAGCGATCTCATCGATTTCGACATTCGCTTTGTCAAAACCAAAGCCGGCGAGGCTACTTTTCTGCTCAATGGCAACGATGTCACCGCGCAGTTTGCAGTGAACGGGGAAACGGGTGTTGCCACCGCGCAGCTGGCGGGTTCCACCTTCGAAGATGAAAAGAACCGGCTGGAAGTGCGCACGCCGCAGGTGAGCCGCACGCTGACGTTTTACGTGGATCGCAGCGGGCCGGAATTCCACATCACCAACATCGATCCGTGGCTGATGCTGCCGGGGGTGACGGTCACCTTTACCGGCTATGTTTCGGATCTGTCACCGATCAACAAAACCGGTGCCAACGGCGCGGTGCCGCCAACACTGATGGTACAGACCGGGCCTTCCAGTTACCGCAGTGCCGCCCCCATCACGCTGAACGAGAACAACGAATTTTCCGTCACCTATCAGCTGGAAGCCGATCCCAACGGCGTGGTGGGTGAATTCCTGCCGCTGGTGTTCCGCGCCGAAGACATTCATCGCACCCGCAGTAACGATGCGTTTTCCTCCATCGTGGACATTCCCCAGCTGGCGAAAGCCAAGGTGATGGCACGCACCTTCAGCAATGTCATCACCCCCGGTGTGCAGGGCGTGCTGAATGGCCTGAACCTGGAGCAGCTGATCAAGGCGCGCAATCCGGTGGTGGACAAGAGCTGGTCGATCTTTTCGTTCGAACTGGATGTCACCCGTTTTCGCCTCGACAACCTCAATGTGAACCTGCTGCCCACTAACCAGGGCGGCTATCACGTGCGTGCCAACGTCAGTGCCCAGAACCTCGACGTGCGGATCTGGAGCAAGGTGCTGGCAGATCCGCCGCTGCTGCCGAAGGTGGGTGTGGGCGTGCCCACCGGCCTGCACAACGCCAACGTATCGGGCCACGTGCTGGTGCGCTTCCGGGTGGACGGCAATCCCAACGCCAATCCCACGCTGGTGGTGGATCACATCGAACCCAACCTGAATATCATCGGCGGTGATTTCGATGCCATCGATTTTGGCTTCCCGTTCGATCTGCCAGGACTGGGTACGCTGGAACAGCTGATCTTCGAAGCCATCGACAGCAGCATTGCCGAACTCATCGGCGAGAAAGTCGGGGAAAAGGCGGCGGAAAAAATCAACGCGCAACTGGCGCTGATTCCCAACGACTTCAACATTCCCCTGCGCGGCAAGACACTGAATTTCTATCTGATGAACGCCAGCGTCACGGCCGACAGCAGTGGACTGGAAGTGGCGATCACCCAGGCGGACGCCAATGTGGCGGTGAATCAGCGCGACACCAGCGTGATCCGCGAGCCGGGCTATCACAGCAAGGCGCGCACCGAAGCACTGCCGGGCTTTGCCACCACCACGCCGTCGGGCCAGCTGTTCGACGTGGGTTTGAGCCTGGATTGGGACATTCTCAACAAAACCATCTACGGCGCGCACCTGATGGGCATCGACAAACTGTCCACCACCGTGGCCGGCAGTTCGATTCCCAGACTGGAATCCGTGCTGCGCAATTACGAGATGCGGCTGGAAGTGACACCGCTGTATTCACCCTATCTGGATCTGCCGATGCCGCGCAGCAATCCCGCGCTGGCCAGCATCCAGGCCAAGGACGTGCGCATCAGCGCCCAGGTGCGTCGCACTGACACTGGCGGTGATTTCCAGCCGCTGATCCAGATCATCGCCCATGCTCGCGCCGACATCGATCTGGGCCTGAGCGGCAATCGCATCCGCGTGCTGATCGACACCGATCCGACCATCGACATTCACTCGGTGGTGAAAGAGCAGTCCGCCATCGTGCTGGATGAAAAATTCATTCAGGCGTTGGTGGACTTTGCGATTCCCCGCGTGATGCCGCGCCTGGCGGATGCGATTCAGGAAATCCGCTTGCCCAGCGTGGCGGGCTACACGCTCAACCTGCTGGAGGCGGAAAACATCGGCAACCGGTTCTTCAAGGTGTATGCACGGGTGCAGCAGGGCGGCGGCGTGCTGGATCATATCGATCCGGGTGATGTGGGCGGCATTTGCTGCCTTGTGCCCGCCGGGGACGCCATGGGTGCAGCCGGTACAGCGGATGTAACCGATGTGGCAGGCGCAGTGGATATAGCGTTGTAAGCAGTGCTGTCAGTGGAAGTGGTAGAGCGGTTCAGGCCCCTGCGGGGGCCTGATTTTTTTTGGGGGAAGGGGCGTTGTGTCCTGCTTGCAGAATGATGCAGTAACAGTGCGCCCCATTCAGGTGCGATCCCGTTCGGAGTGCGCACAAAATCGAGCCATGGTGTGCCAAGGCCGCTCGCCGCAAGGTATGCCGGCCGTTGTCGCCACCCGTGGCACAAAACTTGCCATCAAACCCTGTCCCGATATTGTGCGCGACGCTGTCATCCAAAGGGAGTAGGCTGAGCTGCGTCACGATTTGCCACCGTAACACCTGACAGGGGTTTGTAATGTCCATCAAGGTCGCCATCCGCCACCACACGCGCTATTCCTACGACCGCGCCGTGCAATTGTTTCCCCACGTGTTCCGCCTGCGTCCGGCGGTGCACAGCCGCACCCCCATCGAGGGCTACTCCCTCAAGATCAAACCCGAAAATCATTTCATCAACTGGCAGCAGGACCCGTTCGGCAACTTCCTCGCCCGTGTGGTGTTCCCGGAAAAATCCCGCGAGCTGCAGATCGATGTGGAAGTCATCGCGGATCTGAAAGTCATCAACCCGTTCGATTTTTTTGTCGAGGAATACGCCGATAATTTTCCGTTCGAATACGAGGAGCAGCTGGCGAAGGAATTGGTGCCCTATCTGGAGGTGAAGGAATCCGGCTCGCTGCTGCTGGATTACATCGGCACCATCGATCGCACGCCGCGCAATATCGTCAACTTTCTGGTGGAAGTGAACCAGGATCTGTACAAGCACATCGAGTACAGCATCCGCATGGAACCAGGCGTGCAGACCTGCGAGGAAACCCTCACCAGCAAAATCGGTTCCTGCCGCGATTCGGCGTTTCTGCTGGTGCAGATCCTGCGTCATCTGGGCCTGGCGGCGCGCTTTGTCTCCGGTTATCTGGTGCAGTTGCGGCCGGATGTAGAATCCCTCGACGGCCCCAGCGGCCCCCACGCGGATTTCACCGATCTGCATGCCTGGTGTGAAGTGTATGTGCCGGGCGCAGGCTGGATCGGCCTCGATCCCACGTCCGGTCTGTTCGCGGGCGAAGGCCATATTCCGCTGGCCTGCACCCCCGATCCGGTGAGCGCGGCGCCTGTCACCGGCGCTACCTCAAAATGCGAGGTGGAATTCGAATACGCCAACGTGGTGGATCGCATTCACGAAGATCCCCGCGTCACCAAACCCTACACCGATGAGCAGTGGGACAATATCCAGGCCCTCGGCAATCAGGTGGATGAAGAACTCAGCGCGGGCGATGTGCGTCTGACCATGGGTGGCGAACCCACCTTTGTGTCCATCGACGATATGGAAGGCGCGGAGTGGAACACCACCGCCGACAGCCCGGCCAAACGCAAGCTGGCCCACAGTCTGTTTCTGGCCATGCAGAAACATTTCGCGCCTGGTGGCGTGAAGCATTACGGCCAGGGCAAATGGTATCCCGGCGAACCGCTGCCGCGCTGGCAGTACGCCTGTTACTGGCGCAAGGACGGCTATCCGCTCTGGCACAATCCCGCGCTGATGGCTGATCCCAATCACCATTACGGTTTCACGGTACGCAATGCCGGGCAATTCATCACCCAGCTCGTCCACGAGCTGCATCTGCCGGAACGTTTCATTCTGCCGGGTTACGAAGATGCGGTGTATTACCTGTGGCAGGAAGGCAATCTGCCGGCACAGTTCGATCCGCTGGCGAAGGATCTGAAGCTGGATATCGAACGCAAGCGTCTGCTGGAGCATCTGCAGCGGGGTCTCGATCAGCCGGTGGGTTACACGCTGCCGTTGAATTGGGATTTTTACGATAACAGCTGGCACAGTTGCAGCTGGACCTTCCGCCGTGGCCATTTGCATCTGGTGCCCGGCGATTCACCGATGGGCATGCGGCTGCCGCTGGAAGTCATTCACTGGCTGCCCATGAGCAAGCGCGAACAGCATCAGCCCATGAGTCTGTTCGAGGACGCCGGCGCGCTGCCCTATTTCCCGCCCAACCTGATGCCGATCGAAGCCACTCAGGTGAAAGAGAAAAACGAGAAGGAGCAGTTCATCCAGACAGCGCTGTGCGTCGAAGCACGCAACGGTGTGCTGTTCGTGTTCCTGCCGCCGCTTACCAGTGGCGAGCAATTCATAACGCTGGTGCATGCCATCGAATCCACCGCCGCCAAACTCAGCATGCCGGTGGTGCTGGAAGGCTATGCGCCGCCCAAGGATCTGCGCCTGGAAAAATTCATGGTGACGCCCGATCCCGGCGTGATCGAGGTGAACATTCATCCCATGCACAGTTGGGATGAGTTGCAGAAGAACACCCACGATCTGTACGAGATCGCGCGCAAGTCGCGGCTGGGCACCGAAAAATTCCTGCTCGATGGCCGCCACACTGGCACCGGCGGCGGCAACCATGTCACGCTCGGTGGCGCCACGCCGGCGGATTCGCCGCTTTTGCGCCGTCCTGATGTGCTGCGCAGCCTGATTACGTTCTGGCAGCACCATCCCGGTCTGTCGTATTTATTTTCCGGCATGTTTATCGGCCCCACTTCACAGGCGCCCCGCGTGGATGAAGGCCGCAACGAAAGTCTGTACGAACTGGAAATCGCGTTTTCGCAAATGCCGGAAGGCGAGATCGATCAGCCCTGGCTGGTGGACCGCCTGCTGCGCAATCTGCTGGTGGATATTTCCGGCAACACCCACCGCAGCGAGTTCTGCATCGACAAGCTTTACTCGCCGGATTCCGCCACCGGGCGTCTCGGCATTCTGGAATTCCGTGGTTTCGAAATGCCGCCCCACGCCCGCATGAGCCTGGTGCAGATGCTGTTGCTGCGCACGCTGGTGGCCATGTTCTGGAAGCAGCCGTACAAGCACAAGCTGGTGCGCTGGCGTACGGAGCTGCACGATCGCTTCATGCTGCCTCACTACGTGATGGAAGATGTGAAGGACGTGTGCGCGTTCATGCAGCAGAACGGTTATGCGTTTCAGGCCGACTGGCTGGCGCCGTTCCTGGAATTCCGTTTCCCCCATTACGGCCGCACCCGCATCGGCGACATCAAGATCGAACTGCAGGCCGCCATCGAACCCTGGCATGTGATGGGCGAGGAAGTCACCCGTCACGGCACCGCGCGCTTCGTGGATTCGTCGGTGGAGCGCATTCAGGTGAAACTCACCGGCCTGTGCGACAGCCGCTACGTGCTGGCGTGCAACGGCCGCAGTGTGCCGTTGCGCAATACCGGGGTGGAAGGCGAATACGTTGCGGGCGTGCGTTTCCGCGCCTGGCAGCCGCCGTCGGCGCTGCATCCCACCATCGGCGTGCATGCACCGCTGATCTTCGATCTGATCGACACCTTCAACGGCCGCTCCATTGGCGGTTGCACCTATCACGTGCACCATGCGGGCGGGCGCAGCTACGACACCTTCCCGGTGAATGCCTACGAGGCAGAAGGCCGCCGCATCAGTCGTTACTGGGGCATGGGCCATACCCAGGGGCCCATCGAGGTGCCGCCGGAACTGCGACCGTTCCTCAACAGCGGCGACCGCTTCTATCCCCACGGCCGGGCGCCGCAACCCATGAGCCCGCCGCCGGAGGAAACCAACCGCGAGTACCCGCACACCCTCGACCTGCGCCGGCCGTCGCGTCTGTCCTGAGTGTTATACTCAAATTCATTTGCAGCGGAAGAAGCTGGTTGAGTATTCCTCATGGCCACGGATACCAAGAACAAGGCAGCGGCGCCCGACGGTGTCGTCGAGCTGGAAAGCAGGATGAAACAGTACCCGTCCCAGTTGCGCGGTTACGATGAGATGTGGGCCACCACGCCGGCGGGGGTGAATCCCCACTGGCGCCGGCTGATGCGGGATCTCAATGAACTGGGTGGCGACGAGCTGGAGCGGCGGCGGCTGGAAGCGCGGCGTCTGCTGCGGGAAAACGGCGTCACCTACAACATCTACAACGATCCCAAGGGCCAGCAGCGCACCTGGCAGCTCGATCCGATTCCGCTGGTGCTCAAGTCCACCGACTGGGCGGTGATCAGTGCGGGCCTCAAGCAGCGTGCGCGCCTGCTGGACATGGTGTATCGCGATCTGTACGGCGAGCGTCACCTGATCAAGGAAGGTTTGCTGCCACCGGAACTGATTTATGGCCATCAGGGCTTTCTGCGTCCCTGTGATCAGGTGCCCAAGGAAGACATGCCCCAGCTGCTGCTCTACGCCGCTGATCTGGCCCGTGGCCCCGATGGCCGCATGTGGATCATGGGCGATCGCACCCAGGCGCCGTCCGGTGCCGGTTACGCGCTGGAAACCCGCATGGCCATGACCCGGGTGATGGCGGACGAATTCCGTCGCACGCAAGTGCACCGGCTGTCGATCTTCTTCCGCAATCTGCGCGCCACACTGGCGAGCCTGCTACCCAACGCCAAGGAAGAACCCCGCGTCGTCATCCTCACCCCAGGGCCGCGCAACGAAACCTATTTCGAGCACGCCTATCTTGCGTCGTATCTGGGCTACAGCCTGGTACAGGGCGACGACCTCACCGTGCGCGACGGCAAGGTGTGGCTGAAGTCCCTCGAAGGCCTGAAGCAGGTGGACATCATCGTACGCCGGGTGGACGACACCTTCTGCGATCCGCTGGAGCTGCGCGAGGATTCCCATCTGGGCGTGCCGGGGCTGCTGCAGGCGGCGCGGCTGGGCAACGTCATCATCGCCAATCCGCTGGGCTCCAGCGTGCTGGAAAATCCCGGCCTGATGCCGTTCCTGCCCAGCATCTGCAAGCACTGGCTGGGCGAGGACATCATGCTGCCTTCTGCCGCCACCTGGTGGTGCGGGCAGAAAAAGGAACTGGATTACGTGCTGGCCCATCTGCCGGAACTGGTGATCAAGGGCATCGACCGGCGCGCGCCATCGGTGTTCGTTTCGCAACTGAAGCCGGCAGAAGTGGAACAACTCAAGCAGCGCATTCTGGCGGCGCCCTATCTTTACGTGGGCCAGGAAGTGCTGAGCTGCTCCACCACGCCTGCGCTGAGCAAGGGCGACATCGTGCCGCGCCGGGTGTTGCTGCGCGCGTTCGTCACCGCCCATCAGGGTGATTACGATGTGATGCCCGGTGGCCTGTCGCGGGTGGCGCCGGATGCCGACAGCCTGTTCATTTCCAACCAGGCCGGCGGCCTGTCGAAAGACACCTGGATTCTGGCGGACAAACCGGTGCATCAGGTCAGCCTGTGGCCCACCGCCCGGCCCGGCGATGCGGTGGTGGTGGAAGCGGGCCTGCCCTCCCGTTCCGGCGAAAACCTGTTCTGGGTGGGCCGCTACGCCGAGCGCGCCGAAGGCACCCTGCGCCTGCTGCGCACCGCGCTGGGCAAACTGGCGGACTACGACGACTATGGCGACGATGCGGATCTGGCGGTGCTCAAGCAGCTGCTGATCACCCTCACCCACCTCACTGGCATTTATCCCGGCTTCACCGGCGAGGATGCCGAAGAGCACCTGGCCAACCCGCGCCCGCGCATCCTGGACATGGCGCTCAACCGTGCCCAGCGCTCCAGCCTGATCGGCACGCTGGATTCGTTCATGCAGAGCGCCTTCAACGTGCGCGATCTGTGGTCGGTGGATACCTGGCGCGTGATCGACAACGTGGACAGCACCATCCAGCATCTGGCCGGCGATCCCGACGATTTCCCCTTGCTGCAGAACGAACTGGATACGCTGATCGGCTCGCTGATGGCGTTCTTCGGTCAGACCCAGGAAAGCATGCCCCACGAAAGCGGCTGGTACATGCTGACCCTGGGGCGGCGGCTGGAGCGAGCGCTGCAGGTGGTGAACATCCTGCGCAACGCGCTGGTGCAGCCGCAATCGGATGTGGTGGAGCACCTGATGCTGGAAGCCGTGCTGCTCAACCAGGCCAGCCTGATCACCCACCGCCGCCGTTATCGCGCGCTGCAGCACGTGTACACCGTGCTCGACCTGCTGCTGCTGGACACCCAGCATCCCCGTTCGCTCGCCTATCAGGTGGAACAGATCGCCCAGAAACTGGCGAAGCTGCCACCCATGCCGGTGAAGCTGCCGGCGCACCAGCTCAGCCGCGAGCAGAAACTGGTGCTGCAGGTGAGCACCGAATTGAAGCTGGCAGAAACCGAAAAACTGGCGCGGATCAGCGAAGACACCGGCCACCGCATCCATCTGGAAAAACTGCTGAACAATGTGGAGCGCCGGTTGAGCAAAGTGTCCATGCTGCTGACGGAAAAATACTTCAGCCACACCCAGGGCGCGCGCCAGCTGGCCCCCACGCGCATCGAGCTAAGCGTATGAAATTCCGCATCAAACACACCACGCATTATAAATATGGCAGCCCGGTGTCCCTGTGCTTCAACGAAGCACGGATGTCGCCGCTGAATAATACGCACCAAACCTGTGCGCGCAATCGATTCGTGATTCACCCGCAACCCGATTCAGTGCACAAGCGCTTTGATTACTACGGCAACCAGGTCACCAGCTTCGACATCCTGCAACCGCACAAGGAATTGACGGTGTCGGTGTACAGCGACGTGCAGGTGCTCGACCCTTCGCGCCAGTTCCTGTTCAGCGCCGACTGCCCGTGGGAATACGTGCGCGACAGCCTCAAAACCACCACGTTGCCGGAACTGCTGCCAGTGCGGGAATTCCTGCTGCCGTCGCCGCTGGTACCGCTGCTGACCGAGGCGCGCGCCTACGCGGAAAAAACCTTCACGCCACAGCGCTCCCTGCTGGAATGCTGCAACGAACTGATGGCGCGCCTGCACACGGACTTTGTCTACGATCCCACCGCCACCAGTATCAGTACGCCGCTGGCCACCGTGATCGCGCAGAAGCGTGGCGTGTGTCAGGACTTCGCCCATCTGGGTATTGCCTGCCTGCGTTCCATGGGGATCGCCGCCAGCTATGTCAGCGGCTATCTGGAAACCACGCCGCCGCCGGGGCAACCCAAGCTGGCGGGGGCCGATGCGTCCCACGCCTGGTATGCGGTGCACATGCTCGACGACGGCTGGGTGGGCTTCGATCCCACCAACAACCTGATGCCCAACGAGCAGTACATCACCGTGGCCCTTGGCCGGGATTTTGCAGATGTCACCCCACTCAAAGGTGTGATTTACGGCGGCGACCAGACGCTGCTGGCGGTATCGGTCGATGTCGATCGCATCGAAGTGTGACAGCCCACAGTAAGAAGACTCTATGCCAATCAAATGGAAAGATTACGAAGTCGGCAATTTTTTTGATGAACTGATCCAGAGCAACGGCAAACCCCGCAGCCACTCTGCCGTGCTGGCCAACTACCTCACCGGCCTGGCGGGGGAAGAAGTGGAAAGCCTGCGGGCGGCGTCGGAACTGTCCATCAAGGAAATGGGCATCACCTTCACCGTTTACACCCAGGAAGAAGGCTCCATCGACCGCTCCTGGCCCTTCGACATCATCCCCCGCATCATCGCCAAATCCGAATGGGACGGCATCGAAAAAGGCCTCAAGCAGCGGGTGCGCGCACTCAATCTGTTTATCCACGATCTCTATCACGAGCAGAAGATCATCAAGGACAAGGTCTTCCCGAAAGAACTGCTCGCCAACTCGGTGAACTTCCGCAAGGAATGCATGGGCGTGAATCCGCCGCTGAACATCTGGGCGCATATTTGCGGATCGGATCTGGTGCGCCACAGCGACGGCACCATGTACGTGCTGGAAGACAATCTGCGGGTGCCCAGCGGCGTGTCCTACATGCTGGAAAACCGTTCGGTGATGAAGCGGGTGTTTCCGGAAATGTTCGAGTCCATGAGCATCCAGCCGGTGGACGATTATCCCTCGCAACTGTTCGACATGCTGGCGTCGCTGTCGCCGCGCCCCGCCGATTATCCCGAGGTGGTGGTGCTGACACCGGGCATCTACAACTCCGCTTATTTTGAACACGCCTATCTGGCGCAGCAGATGGGCGCCGAATTGGTGGAAGGCCGTGATCTGGTGGTGGAAAGCGATGACTGCGTGTACATGCGCACCGTGGAAGGACTGCAGCGCGTGGACGTGATTTATCGCCGCATCGACGACCTCTTCCTCGATCCCGAAGCCTTCAACCCCGATTCCACGTTAGGCGTGCCCGGCCTGATGCGGGCGTGGAAAAAAGGCAACGTAGCGCTGGCGAATGCCCCCGGCGCCGGCGTGGCGGACGACAAGGTGGTGTATGCCTTCGTGCCCGAGATCATCAAATACTATCTGGGCGAAGACGTGATCCTGCCCAACGTGCCCACCTACCGCTGCATGTATCCGGACGAACAGGAATACGTGCTGAAAAATCTCGACAAGCTGGTGGTGAAACCCGCCAATGAATCCGGCGGCTACGGCATGATGATCGGCCCGGCGGCGAGCAAGAAGGAGCGGGAAAAATTTGCCGGCCTGATCAAGGCCGATCCGCGCAATTACATCGCGCAGCCGACGTTGTCGCTGTCCACCGTGCCCACGCTGGTGGGTGATCATGTGGAGCCGCGCCATGTGGATTTGCGCCCGTTCATTCTCAGCAGCGACAACATCAACGTCACCATGGGCGGTTTGACGCGGGTGGCGTTGCGCAAGGGCTCGCTGGTGGTGAACTCGTCCCAGGGCGGTGGCAGTAAAGACACCTGGATCGTGGAGGAATAAGACATGCTGGCCCGTGTTGCTGAAACCCTGTTCTGGATGTCCCGCTATCTTGAGCGCGCGGAAAACATGGCGCGGCTGGTGAATGTCAACTCCAACCTGCTGCTGGATATTCCCAAGAAAACCACGCTGGGCTGGGAGCCTTTGATCGACATCACCGGCACCCGCGACAGCTATCTGAAGTCGAATGAGAATTTCGACGAACGCTCGGTGCTGAAATATCTGGTGAGCGACACCAACAGCCCGGTGTCGATCGTGAATTCCCTCAGTTACGCCCGCGAAAACGCCCGCACCATCCGCGACGTGATTCCGCGCGAAGCCTGGGAACAGATCAACGCGCTGAATTATTACGCCAAGGATCAGAGCGCCACCGGCCTGTCCAAGCGCGGTCGCTTCAGTTATCTGAAGGAAATCATCCAGCGCAATCAGGCCATCACCGGTTTGCTCGCCGGCACCATGAACCAGGATCAGGGTTATCTGTTTTTACGCCTGGGCGGCAACCTGGAACGGGCGGACATGACCTCGCGCATCATCGACGTGCGCACGGCCAATCTGCTGATGAGTGAAAATCTGGAGCTGCGCCCGTTCGAAAACATCCAGTGGATGAGCGTGCTGAAATCCCTCACCGGCTACCAGATGTATCGCCAGTCCATGCAGGCGCGCATCCGGCGTGGTGACGTGCTGAAATTCCTGTTCCAGTCCACCAAATTTCCCCGTGCGATCTATTTCTGCGTGCAGCAGCTGGAACAGTGCATCGTGCAGCTACCCAATTACGAGAACGTGTTGCGCAAAATCCACGCGCTGATGCGCACCATCCAGAGCGCGGAGCTGAACGCCTACGACCAGAAGATGCTGCACGAATTCATCGATCAGCTGCAGATCGAATTCAACGGCATTCACAATGCACTGGCGGAAAATTATTTCCTCAGCAGCCGGGTGAACCGGCAGGTGCAGAGCCAGGCAGCGGGTTGAGCAGCTGGTATGGCGGTGCTACGTTATTTCGTCCGTATCACACCGGGCAAGATGGTGCTCTGGTGTTATCTGCTGTGGTATCTGGTCACGCTGTATTTCTATTTTGATCCATCGCCCCGGCTGTGGCTGAATTCGCTCGGTATCTGCGTGGTGATCGGTTTTGCGTTGATGCTGAGTGTGTCGCGGCAGAGCGGTGCGAAAACCGATTACTGGCAGATATTCCGCCTGTTCATGATGCCGTTCTGCGTGTCGAGCTTTTCGTCGCTGATCAAGGGGCAGGGGTTTATTTTCATTCTGCCGCCCAAGCCGGTGGAACAGGTCACGTCGGTGGCGGTGTGTGTTGTGTTTGTGGTGCTGGTTTATGTGATCAAATGGTTCGGTAGCCAGCACGTGCCACCGGGCACCACAACCTCTTAACAAAACTGCATCCATTCTGTCACAGCCACTCCCTATGCTGTTGCCCCGTAATAAAAATAAAAGGGGGCACCATGACTGATTCCACTGTTTCCCGCCGTCGCCTGCTGCAGCGCGGTTCTGCCGGTTTTGCTGCGCTGGCCATCGGGCCGAGCCTGCTGTCCGTCAGCCAGCCATTGGCGGCACAAACCCTGGCGCAAGTCGGTGAACTGCTGCCGCCGGATCGCAACGGTGTGCGTCTGCCAGCGGGCTTTTCCTCGCGCATTCTGGCGTCTGCCGGGTTGAAAGTTCGCAAGGGTCTGCTCAGCACCACCGGTTATGCCTGGCATATGTATCCCGATGGGGGCACCACGTTCGCCGCACCGGATGGTGGCTGGGTGTATGTGTCCAACAGCGAAACCATCAGCGTGCTGGGTGGCGGTGCGTCGGCGATCCGTTTCAATGCCAATGGTTCGGTGCACAGTGCCTATCGCATCCTGGGTGGCACCAATGTGAATTGTGCCGGCGGCCCCACGCCCTGGGGTACCTGGCTGTCCTGCGAGGAAGTGGATTTCGGCCGCGTCTTCGAATGCGATCCCTTCGGCCAGCAGCCGCCGATTGCGCGCCCTGCCCTGGGACATTTCAAACATGAAGCGGTGGCAGTGGATCCCATCAACGGCCTGCTCTATCTGACGGAAGATGAAAGCGATGGCCGCCTCTACCGCTTTGTGCCGGCGGGTTACGACAACCTGGGTCGCCTGAATCTGGCCGCCGGTGTGTTGCAGGTGGCGGCGGTGGATGAACTGGGTTTTGTGCAGTGGATCGATGTGCCCAATCCGCGCCCCAATCTGCTGCAGACGCCCACGCGCAAACAGGTGGCGGCGAGCACGGTGTTCAAAGGTGGCGAAGGCATCTGGTACAGCAACGGCCTGATTCATTTCACCACCAAGGGCGACAACCGGGTGTGGTGCCTGGATACTGCCAACGATCATCTGAGCGTGATCTACGACGCGGCAGCGGCGGCAAACCCGATTCTCACCGGCGTGGATAATCTTACGGTGTCGTCCGGCGGTGACATCCTGGTGGCGGAAGATGGTGGCGACATGCAGATCGTGGTGATCGACCAGCAGGGCAACATGGCGCCGCTGCTGCAGGTGACCGGGCAGAACGGGTCGGAAATCACCGGCCCGGCGTTCAGTCCCGATGGCAGCCGGCTCTACTTCAGTTCCCAGCGCGGCTGCGTGATTTTTGGTGGCAGCAATGGCTTCGGTATCACGTATGAAATCACCGGGCCCTTCCAGCAGTTTGTGAGTCTGTAAAATATTTCAGCGCGGCAGCAACACCTTCATGATGCCGCCGTAATAAAGGCCCACATACAGCACCGTGCGATTCTGCTCGGTCACAGCCAGCAGGCTGCGGGCGCCGCCGAACAGGTTGTTGTCGGGATGGCGGTATTGGCGCCAGCGCTGGCCGTTGTCGCGGGACACTTCCACGATCAGCGGTTGCGGCAGATGGCCGTTCTTTGCCCAGCCGGCGGTGTAGAGCGTGGTAGATTTTTGCGGATCGAGCACCACATCGAAATAGAAGCGGTGATCTACATCCCCCAGAGGCTGCGTCCAGTTAACGCCGTTGTCCAGGCTCTGCGCGAAGCCGCCTTCACCAGAGGCCAGAATCCGGTTGGCATTGTTCGGATCGAAAGTGATGCCGTAAATCACTGCCGGCATCGGCAGCAGATCGGGAAATTCATCGGTGACGCCGGTGGCCGGATCGAAACGCCGCAACACCATCTGCTCCATGGCATTCTGGCCGCCAAACCAGACCTGGCCGTTGTGCGGGTTCAGCGCCAGCGCGCGTTTGGGCTGGCTGAAGCCGCCCCACGCCCCGCTCAGAATATGCCAGCTGCGCCCCAGATCCGTGGATTGCGCCAGAACGTCTACGCCGCTGCCATACAGCACGCCGCTGTTGCTATCGAAATGCAAAGCGTGAATGGGATCTTCGAAGCCACCACCGAAATCATGAAGCACCGGCTGCCAGGTTTGGCCGCCATCCAGGGTTTCCATCAGGTGCGGTTGCTGGATTGCCAGCGCGCCATCGTCGGCTTCCCCGGTGTTTGTCGTCGCGACTTCCAGCACCGCTGCCAGCAGATGTTGTTCGTCAATAATCGCAATGTCTTCGATGCGGTAGTGCTGCAGGCCCAGCGCTGTCCACTCTGACTGGCCCAGGGTTTTGCTGAACAGGCCGGCGTCGGTGCTGGCATACAGGCGTTGCTGATGTTGATGCAGATGGGTGATCTCGCGGCCCTTGAGCCCTTCGAACACGAAGGTGGCTTTGCCGCCGCAGCCGCTGCTGAACGCGGCGAACAACAGGGTGAAGGCGAGCAGACGAAACAGCGGGCGAATCCGGATTGCCATGATGGAGCTCCTGACGATGGAAAAAGGTGACAGCGTTGCGTACAACGCGCAGCACTATGACCGGTTTGCAGGAGCGCGTGCAATGGTTGACGCGACGGGCGGATCCGCCCGCTCGACCGGCCGCACCTGTGCTGCGGGTGACAGGGCGCACACCGGTTGAGTATGATGGCGGCGGTGCCTGAGCGAGTGTTGTCCCCGCACAACACACTTTGGGGTTACCCCAAGGATGATGAATACGCGTCATTTCATCGTATGAACGGCGCTGCACTCCGTGCAGTCAGGTTCACACAAGGGTCGTCGTCTCGCACCGTGACGGTTGTGCAGCGGAACGGGTTGGCAACCACCAGTCCTTTCGCTGCGCAACCGGACTTTATGCCTCGACGTCGCTATTTCTTTTCTTCCTTCGCAGATGTGTGCCTGGCCGGTGACTGGCAGCCGGCGGCGTTGTCTGAGCGCATCGTCGTCGCCCTGGGTGATGAGGCGCCCTGGATCAAGCCTTTCGCCCAGCGGGTGCGGCGACATTTTTCTGTTGCGCCCACGCACGCCGAGCTGGTGGAATTTCTGGGCAACGATATGCGGCTGGCGCGCATTCGCCAGCAGTTTCAGCCGCGCATTCGCCACTTTTCTTTGACGCCCCCTGCTCAATTGCCGCTGCATCCTGCAGTGCCGCAGTTGTCGTCACCGGGTGAGCTGGCGCAGTGGCTGGGAGTGAGCATTGCCGATCTGGACTGGTTTGCCGATCGCAGCAATTATGCGTCCGCGTCGGCGCTGGAAAAAATCCGTCACTATCATATTGCCACGCTGGCCAAGCGCGATGGCGGAGTGCGTTTGATCGAAGCACCCAAGCCTACGCTGAAAGATATTCAGCGCCGCATCCATGATGACATGCTGCAGCATCTGCCGTTGCATCCTGCTGCATTCGGTTTTGTGGCGGAGCGCGGGGCGCTGCAACATGCTGCCCTGCATGTGGGTCAGCCGATGGTGTTGCGCTTTGATCTGAGTGATTGTTTTCTGCATGTGCACGGTGGCCATGTCTACCGCGCCTTTCGCGCGCTCGGCTATGGCGAGGCGCTGTGCCGTGATCTGCTGGGGCTGTGCACCCATCGCGTACCGCGCACAGTGCTGCAGCGGCTGGAACTGTCGGCACGGCAGCAGGAACTGGCGCAGCAGAATCATCTGCCCCAGGGTGCGCCGTCGTCGCCGCTGCTCAGTCACTTTGCGCTGGCGGGAATTGATCGGCGTCTGGCGGGTTATGCGCGCAAGCTGAACGCCCATTACAGCCGGTACGCAGATGATCTGGTGTTGTCAGGCGGAATGCATTTGCAGCGTCAGTTCCGCCAGATCGAACAGCGCGTCGGCGCCATCGTGCGCGAGGAAGGTTTCTGCCTCAATCACCGCAAGTCGCGCTGCATGGCGGCGTCACAACGGCAGCAGGTGACGGGCATCTGTGTGAATCAGCAACTGAATCTGCCGCGACGGGAATTCGATCGGCTCAAGGCAGAGCTGCACAATAACGTGCAGCAGGGATGGCGATCGCAGCATCACGCGGAGGTGACGGACTATCGTGCCCATCTGCGCGGGCGTATCGAGTGGTGCCGGCAGTTGAATCCCGCGCGAGCCGAAAAACTGCAACGGCTGTTCGAGCGCATCGACTGGAGTCAGTGACGGCGGAATGACAAGCGTGATGACGTGTCACTCCACCATCAGACTCACCGTCACATCGCGGGCCTGATCACCGGTGCCGAAGCGCACGGTGGCGGCGTGAATGCCCCGCGCCAGATCGCTGCGGGTGATGCGGGCGCGCCAGCTGCCGGTTTCGTCGAATGCGACATCCAGCCAGTCCGTGGCGGCGGTGCGGTAGAAAATCTCCGGCGCCGATGCCATATCGGTAATCGCCTCACCGTCTACCAGCAGGGTTTGCGGCGCGCTGCCACCAATGGGCCCGTTGCGCAGCACGGCAAACACCAGCGGCTCCGGCACGCCGGCAAGTGACTGCACCTGAGTGCTCAGATTCCCCATCTGCACGCCCACCACACCGATGCCGGGTACCAGCTGCAGGCTGAAGGCCACCGGATCGAAGATCGGCGCCAGCCAGGGATAGGCCAGCAGCAGCGCCACCCGCTGCAGCCAGGATACGGCAAGGCGTTGGGTGATCTGGATGCGACGCGCAGGTTGCGGCGCCAGTCCGCCAATGTTCACCCATTCATCGGCCGCCAGGGTGGCAGTCAGGCGCACGGGAAAGCGGAAGGAAATCGGCACACCTGTCACGCGGATCACCGCCGAGCCCGTCGTGTCGTAAGACGCCGCGTTGCCCAGGATGGGGCGGCTTTCGTTGAAAACCATGTTCAGGTAAACCGGGTTGGCATTATCGATCAGCAGCACGTGAATGCCTTTCAGACCCACGGTGGCGGCGGTGCTGGTGAAATAGTTGCTCAGGATGTCGTCGTGCTGCAGCGGATACGCGAGGTCGGTACCCATCAGTTGGCCTGCGCCCAGCACGGTGGGCACCGGGTTGTTGTCGAAATACAGCTGCATGCCGGGAATGACGGGGAAAAAGATATTGGTGTCGAGGGTGGCCTGCGGCGGCGGTTCAACCTCGTCATCCGGAACGTCGACGGGCGGCACGTCCTCATCAGGCGTTTCGTCGATCGGGTCTTCTTCCACGGGTTCCTCATCCTCGGGATCGTCCGTGGGCGGTGGAATCACTTCATCGTCCTGCGGGGGCGGGGTGGAATCAGGGCCGCCGGAACTGTCATCGCCGGGGTTGTCGGGCGGCGCTGGCGTGTCGCGGCCATCGGCCTCGACGCTACTGCTGCGGCTTGCGCCGGGTTGAGCAACATCCTCGCTGCCACAGGCAGACACGAGGAAAACGGATAACAACAACAGACACGCCCGCACTACAACAGCCATGACGAATCCCCTGATTATTGTTCTTCTGGTCAATGGTCGTCCGGTCATTCTACCAAAGGGCAACGGTGGGATGACAAGCATCTTCACCGGATCGTCATCGGCCTGTCATGGAAGTCTGCTGGGGAATATCGGCGAAGGCTTGAAAATCAATCGGTTGGCTGACCGTCGAGAACCGTCACCACCCGGTTGCGCCCCTGATCCTTGGCCTGGTACAGGGCGCGGTCGGCGGCCTTGAGCAGCTCATTCAGGGAGTCGACTCCCAGGGCAGGGAAGCAGGCGACCCCGAAACTGGCGGTGAAATGGATGGCCTGGCCGTCCACCAGCACCGGGGTGCCGGCGATTTTATCCCGGATGCGTTCGGCGGCGGCGCTGGCTTCCGCCAGGGACAGGCCGGGCATCAGGATGGCGAACTCCTCGCCGCCGTAGCGCCCCACTTCGTCGTACTCGCGGGTGTTTTCCATCAGGATGTTCGAGGCCGCCACCAGCACCTCATCGCCGACGTGATGGCCCCAGGTGTCGTTGATGGACTTGAAGTGATCCAGATCCGCCAGCACGCAGGCCACGTTGTGCAGGGCAGCACGCTGGGCGCGGCGGATTTCGCTCTGGCCCCGCTCGATGAAGGAGCGGCGGTTGGTGAGGCGGGTCAGGCCGTCGATGCTGGACATTTCCCGGTAGAGATTTTCCCGCTCCACCCAGCGATTGATCACGGCGATGGTGATGCGGGTGAGCGCCAGCAGCACCGCCGCCACCATGACCTGGAAGATCAGCCAGGCGGTGGTGAGGGAGCCGTCAGCTTCCAGGGGTGGCCGGCTGAACAGGGGGGCGTGGGGTGTCGCGCCGGTGAAATCCACTATAGCAATCACCAGTAGCACGGCGCACACGCAGACATAGGCCACATAGATCTTGCGAATGCTGGTGAGCGCCGACGCAATGTTGAAGCCCAGAAACAGCACCAGCAGGCCCTGGGTGTACTGGGTGCCGGCGGCGTAGCTGCCCGCCAGGATGGATACGACGAAGGAAATGATGACGACGTTTTCCAGCAGTGGCCATTCCGTTTCAGTGCGGCGCCGACGCAGTGCCTGCAACAGGAGGACTAGCAGCACCACACCGTGAATGCCAAACAGCACCATCAGGCCCTTGGCCACTGATGCGTTCAGATACGACGGCGCCAGCCACAGGGTGCCCGCCAGCCAGCCGCCAAACACCAGCGGCACCAGCAGCAACAGGGTGCCCAGCAGCATGTGACGATCGATGGGTCGCCAGTCCAGTGGGTTGTTCCAGCGACGGGGGCTTGCGGTCATGAAGGCTCCGGCGTAGTGCGCGCTCGTCCCTGCGCAGATGTTTCAAGTGTAGACCGGGCGCGTGGCCGGCGCGTTCAGTGGCATTTTTCTGTGCCGGTGAAATTTTTGTGAACGACATTCATCGGCCTTGCAATCCATTCAGGCTGTCTATACTGGAGAAATCATGATCAATTCTTCCTCAGGGTGCGCCACGACCCGGGGTTTGCTTTGCCTTGAACAATTGCCATCACCGTTGGAGGTTTCTGTGAGAATACTTCGCCTTGGCGTGGTCTGCGCCATTCCCCTGCTATTGCTTGCCTGCGGCGGCAGCTCGAAAAGTTCCGGCTCGTCCGGTGGTGGCGGGGGCGGTGGCGGCACCACGCCGGTGCTGGAAGAGGTCGGCGGCCTGGTGAGCAAGGGGCCGGTGGCCGGTGCCACTATCAACGTGTATCGCCTCAACGCAAACGGTACTGCCGGCGCACGGGTGGCGGGGCCGATCCAGACCGACAGCGACGGCAACTGGAGCGCGCAAATCGATGCCGCCGAACCGCGTCCGCTGGCGGTGGTGTCCACTGGAGGGTCTTACACCGACGAAGCGTCGGGCAATACCGTCACCGCTGGTGAACTCAACAGCTTTCTGCCGGAAGGCGCCGAGACGGTCGCGGTGACGCCGCTGACGGATCTGCTGGTGCAGGTGACGCGCGAGCATATAGCGAGCAATCCAGGCGCGACGGTGGAGCAAGGCTTGAACGCGGGCCGCAACACGCTGGCGGAGGTGCTGTCAGTAGGGTTCGATCCACTGGTGACCGTGCCGGCGAATCCGGCGGATACCACGGGTGCCGACGCGCAGCAGCTGGCGTATGCTGCCGTGCTCGGTGGCCTGTCGCAGCTGGCGAGTACCGTTGCGCCCGGTGCTGATCCGTTCGTGGTGATCAAGGCGCTGGTGTCGGACATGACCGATGGCGCCATCGATGGCCAGGCTGGCGGTGAAGCCGTGGCCGTGGGCGAAGACGAATTGCAGATCGGCGGCAACACACTGGCGGACGCGATTGGCACCTTCGCGCAGCAGAACACCGATTTCGCTGCCGTGGCCGTGTACGTCGCCGCATTTGACAGCGTGGGTGAAAACGGCAGCGTCAGCCCTCAGAGTGCCAATGTCCTCAGCGGCGGCACGGCCACGTTCACACTGACACCGAGCGAAGGCTACAACGTCGGTAGCATCACAGGCTGTGGCGGTGAACTGGAAGGCAACACTTACACCACCGGCACGATCACGGCAAACTGCACGATCGATGTCAGCTTTGCGCTCAACGAATACGTGGTTGCAACCCAGGCCAGCACCGGTGGCAGCATCGCGCCGGAGCAGCAAACCGTGGTACACGGTGACAGCACCAGTTTCGAAATCAATCCGGATCCGGGCTACAGCATCGCCAACGTCACCGGTTGCGACGGCACACTGGAGAACGGGGTTTACACCACCGGCACCATCACTGGCGCCTGCACGGTGAGCGCGACCTTTGCCATCAACAGCTACACCGTCAGCGTGGAAGCCGGTGCCAACGGCGCCATCAGCCCCACGTCTGCATCAGTGAATCATGGCAGCACTACTGCATTCACCGTCACGCCTGACACGGGTTATGAGGTTGCCAGCATCAGCGGTTGCGATGGTGCATTGAATGGCAACACCTACACCACGGGCACCATCACCGCCGCTTGCAGCATCAGCGCAACCTTTGCCTTGCGCTCCTACAGCATCACGGCCAGTGCCGGTACCGGCGGTTCCATCGATCCCGCCTCGACGAATGTCACCCACGGCAGCAGCACCAGCTTCACGCTGGGCACCGACACCGGCTATGAAATTGCCAGCGTCACCGGCTGCGATGGCACACTCGACGGCACCACTTACACCACCGGCACCATCACCGGCGCCTGCAGCGTCAGCGCCACCTTCAGCCTGGTCCAGATTACAGTCAGCACCAGTGCCGGCGCCAACGGCAGCATCAGCCCGACAGCGCGCAGTGTCGCCTATGGCGGCAGCACCACGTTCACGCTGACACCGGATCAGGGCTACCAGATCGCGGGCGCCAGTGGTTGCGACGGCACGCTGGAGGGCAGCACGTTTACCACCGGTTCGATCACCGGCGCGTGCACCGTCAGCGCCACGTTTGTGGAAAGCGAAACGCCGCCCACCGGTGCGGTCTGGGATCAATTCAATTGGGATGAGGCCAACTGGCAATAACGCCGGCGCCTGTCCACAGCTAATTATTCTTCGGAGGAAAACCACATGAAAAACGTCAAGCACATGATTCTGGCCAGCGCCATTGCCACCGTATTTGCCGGTACAGCCGTTGCGGCGGAAGTCGGTTCCATCACCACCTTTCAATCAGGCCAGGCGGCGCAGGCCAGCCAGGTCAACGGCAATTTCCAGGCGCTGATCACCGCGATCAACGACAACAACAGCCGCATCGCGGCGCTGGAAGCGGCCCAGGCGGCCAGTGATTCCGTGTCCGACAAATATTACAAATTCCGTGACATGGGCTGGATTCTGGCCGCGCACAAGAACAGCGCTGCCGACACCCAGATGCCAGGCAACGGGCTGGGCGTCGCGGACGGCTTTGCCCGCGTAGGCTTCTGGGTGGGCATTGCGGATCTGCACTTCGCCAGCGACGGGACCTTCACCATTTCAGGTGTCGACGTGGATGTGGAAATGTTTGCCAACTCATCCAGCGACATCGGTATGGAACAGGAGGATTTCGTGGGAACCGGCACCTGGGTGCAGCAGGGCAACACATTGACGGTCACGTTTGATGTGGAAGAAGGCGAAGATCCGGACGTTGCCGAATTTGCCGTGTCCAAGGGCGGCGTGGCGCTGATCGGTGCCCACATCGGCCTGCGCGACATTATCCCGGCCTTTGGCGGCAACTATCAGCACGAATATGAAGGCGGTGTAGTGATGGCCGTGCAGGTGGATGCGCCAGCAAACTGAGTGTTGGTGACTGCCGCAAACGGGACACCTGCCAGCACGGAGGTGTCCCGCTTTGTTTACGCGCGCGAAAGGTCGCGCTTTTTCCAGCCCTTTCTATACTGCAATCATCAGCCCTGTGTGAATGAACCCCTAGACGGTTTGCCATGAGCCAAACCCCCGCCCTTCCTGTGCACATCGGAACGCTGCACCGTGTGGCGCAGCAGTTGTCCTATTTCATGGACTGGACGGTGCCGCAGCTCAAGGCCATCGTGCCCGCCTGTGCGACCCTGCGAGTGCTGGAGCCGGTGCTGCTGCAGCGTTGCCAGGGGCTGGAGCCTTACGCCTACTTCCTGCTGCAGGGATCGGTGCACCTGACGGATGCCGATGGCGCCGAACGCCAGATTCACGCCGGTGACATCGACGCCGGCTATCCCATCGCCCAGGCCCGGCCGGGGCGCTGCGACCTGCAGGCGCTGCCCGGTGCCGAACTG
>JAGUVW010000063.1 GCA_020062665.1 Pseudomonadales bacterium | reverse complement strand
GCCTGGCTCGACGGCGAGCCAGCGGCCAGTGCGCCGGTGCGGCTGGCCCAGGAGCGCGACAACCAGCAGGGATTCCTGATGTTCTATCCCCTCTACCGTGTGGTGCGGCCACTGCCTGAACAGCGTGAAGCAGCGCTGGCGGGGTTTTCCCTGGCGGTCTTTCGCAGTGGCGATCTGGTGCGCACGGCGTTAGGGGGGCTGGCG
The DNA here is from genome assembly GCA_020062665.1 of Pseudomonadales bacterium. Lineage (GTDB taxonomy): Bacteria > Pseudomonadota > Gammaproteobacteria > Pseudomonadales > Ketobacteraceae > Ch67. Next base: position 24,380 of record JAGUVW010000063.1, on the reverse strand, counting down.
GAGCGGGGAATCGACATCGCGCTGTACGACGATGACGCCGACCCGGCGATCCCGTTTTTCCGGCAGGCGGCAGCGCTGCGGGAATCCCGCCAGCCATTGCACGCACTCATCTTCCGCTTTGGCGAGCAGGAATGGTCGGTGCCCCTGGAGACCGCCGGACGGCCCTGGCGGCTGGTATTTCGCATCGACGCACAATCGCCGGCGGCCCGTATGCCCTGGCAGGCCCTGATCATGCTGCTGTCGGGACTGGTGATGAGTGCGTCGCTGGCGGGGTTTCTGGGTGCCAGTGCCCGCCGTACCCGCGAGGTGGCCGAGGCCAATGCCGCCTTGCAGGTGGAAGTGGAACAACGGGCGCGCGCGGTGGAAGCCGCCGAGGCAGCCAACCGGGCGAAAACCGATTTTCTCGCCAGCATGAGTCACGAAATCCGCACGCCCATGAATGCCGTGCTGGGCTATGCCCAACTGCTGCGCCAGGATCACCGCATGAACGCGGATCAGCGCGAAGCCATCAACGCCATCATCATCAGCGGCAATCACCTGCTCACCCAGATCGACGAAGTACTGGATTTTTCCAAGGTAGAAACCGGGCGCATGGAGCGCTACCTGTCGGCCTTCGAGCTGAACGGCCTACTGCAGGAACTGGCCACCATGTTCAAGCCGCGCTGCCAGGAAAAACGCCTGCAAATGCGCGTGGAAACCCTGGCCGGTGGCCCGCGTTGGGTACAGGGCGACGCCGGCAAGCTGCGCCAGATCCTGATCAATCTGCTGGGTAACGCCGTGCGTTTCACCCAGCGCGGTGAAGTGTTGCTGGGTGTGAGGGAAAGCGGGCCTCAGCAATATCGGTTCGAAGTGATCGACACCGGCCCCGGCATCACGCCAGCGGAGCAGGCCGGCCTGTTTGAACCCTTCCAGCAGGGCAGCCAGGGACGCCAGCAGGGTGGCACCGGCCTGGGGCTTGCCATCGCCGACCGCATGGCCCGCTTCCTCGGTGGCGCCATCGAACTGTATTCCGAACCCGGTGTGGGTTCCCGTTTCAGCGTCACGTTACCGCTGGCCGACAGCACCGCCGCGCGCTTTGTGGATGCCAGTGTGCACCGCTGGCAACTGCAGCCGGGACAGCGACTGCTGGCGCAGATCGTCGATGACCTGTTTGCCAATCGCGATGTGCTGGCGCGCCTGTTGCGCCAGGCCGGGTGCGATGTGCTGGAAGCGGAATCGGGCACCCAGGCATTGCAGCAATTGCAGCGGGTTCAACCGGATGTCTGTTTTCTGGATATTCGCATGCCCCACCGGGGAGGGCTGGGCCTGATCCGGCAACTCAAAGCGTTGCCTAACGCACCCCGCCGTGTGATTGCGTATTCCGCCTCCGCCATGGCAGAAGAACAGCAGCAGAGCCTGCAGGCAGGTTGCGATGCCTTTCTGGCGAAACCGTTCCGGGTGGATCAGATTTTCCAGATCCTGCAGCAGCTGCTGGATGTGCATTTTGTGCGGGAATTTCTGCTGGAAACCGACGCCCGTCCACCGCGGCCCCTGGATTACCGCCAGATCCGCTTGCCGGAACCTTTGCTGACCCGGCTGCTCACCGCCACCGAACTGCACAGCACCACCGTATTGAAATCCCAGCTGGAAGAACTCACCCGGCTGGGGGGCGAAGCCGCGCTGCTGGCGGATCATCTCTGGCCGCTGGTGCGCGCCTATGACATGGATGCCATTGCCCGCATTCTGCTGCAGGTGGCGGCGCAGGAAATTCCCGAACCCGAGAGAACACTATGACCATGACCCAAGCCAGGGAATCCATCCTCATCGTTGATGACATCCCCAGCAATCTCACACTGCTGAGCGAAGCCCTGGAGCCAGAGGGCTACCAGATCAGCGTGTGTAACAGCGGCGAATCTGCCCTGAAAATTGCCGGCAAAGTGCAGCCGCAGCTCATTCTGCTGGATGTCATCATGCCGGGCATGGATGGCTGGGAAACCTGCCGCCAGCTGAAGCAATTGCCGATGCTGGAAGATGTTCCCGTTATCTTCATCACCGCCCGTTCGGAACCGCAATCCGTGGTGGAAAGTTTTCATGCCGGCGGTGTGGATTACATCGAAAAGCCGTTCCGCAAAGAAGAGGTGCTGGCGCGCGTAGCCACCCATCTGAAGCTGCATCGCCTCACCCAGATGTTGCGCCAGAAGAATGCCGAACTGGAACAGCACATGGAGGAACTGCAACGCAGCCACCGGCAACTGGCAGCGGAAACCAGCGCCCGCCAGCGTAGCGAGCAGGCCCTGGCCATGGCGGACGAAAAACTCAGCGTGCTGTCGCGACGCGAGGCCGAGCGCTGGGGCATTCCCGGTTTTGTCAGCAACAGCAGCACCATGGCGGCCATCCTGGCGGACATCCGCCGCCTGCACCAGAGTGCCGTCACCAGTGTACTGATCAACGGCGAAAGCGGCACCGGCAAGGAATTGATTGCCCGCGCCATCCACTATGGCAGCCTGCGCGGGGCGGGCGCCTTCATTCCGGTGAACTGCGTGGCGATTCCCGCCGAACTGGCGGAGTCCGCCTTTTTCGGCCATGTCAAAGGCGCGTTCACCGGGGCCACGTCCGATCGCAAAGGTTTTTTCGAACTGGCCAGCGGCGGCACACTTTTTCTGGATGAAATCGGCGACATGCCGGCCGGGCTGCAGGCGAAACTGCTGCGGGTACTGGAAGACGGAGTGGTGCGCCCGGTGGGCAGCAATCGCGAAATCAAAACCGATGTACGGGTGCTCAGCGCCACCCATGTGGATCTGGCCGCCAAAATCGGCAAAGGCGAATTTCGCGAGGATCTGTATTACCGGCTGGCGCGTTTTCAGGTGCGGGTACCACCGCTGCGGGAGAGGCGGGATGATATTCCCCTGCTGGCTCAGCATTTCCTGCAGCTGTTTGCAACCGAAATGGGGCAGAAAGCGCCCGCAATTGCCGCCGACGCGCTGGCGGCGCTGCGCGAGTATCCCTTTCCCGGCAACATCCGCGAATTGAAAAATCTGCTGGAACGGGCGCTGATATTCAGCGGTGGCGATGTGATCCGGCGCACGCACCTGGATTTTCCGCGACACCCGCTGCCTGCGGCCGTGGAGCATGCCGCAGCAACACTGGCGCTGCCGCTGACCGATAGCATGCCCCTCAATCTGAAACAAGCCGAAGCCATTCTGATCCAGCGGGCCGTGCGCCAAAGCCAAGGCAACATGAGCGAGGCCGCGCGATTGCTGGGCGTGAATCGGGCGACCCTGTACCGGTTTATTAACGCCAGCGTCGAAGATGGCATGGGATTGAAGAATCAGCGATAGGAAGTGGTGCAGAGGGAACTGCTACCCACTCCGGGTAGACGCCTATAGCTTGGTGCACGCGGGGGATGATAGTCTTGTTCGCGCTGGCAGGATTAGCCAGCGCTAAATCAAAAACAACAATGGTGGGGGATGCGGTCACGTAAACCGGGCTGCATGTCTTCCAGTATGGAGACAAATATCATGTTCAAGCATCAATCCTCAGTTCTTATAGTTGCATTCACAGGAGCCCTGGTTGCTTGCGGCGGCAAGCTGCTTTGGGAAACGCGTTTCACGGACGCCGGGCCCAAAGTGGTAACTGCGGTAGCCGTGGATCAGATCAGCAACAGCTATGTGGGTGGATCCATTCGCAGTGCTGATAACCCTTTCGAGCATAGTGGCCTTTTACTCAAGCACAATCCGGCGGGGGCGCTGCTGTGGCAGACAACGCTGGAAAACAGCGTGGCGGTAATCGATGTGGAATCGATTTCAGCGGATGTCATCGCGGTAGCGACCGGGCCGTATCCCAGTTTTGTGGTCAATCCGGAAGGGGCCTCACGGGAGCTGTGGCTGATGTCGGCAAGCACAGGAGAACCTCTCACACTATTGCATACGTTTTCTCCTGAAGTCGACGGCCAGGTACTGCATGACATGAAAGCGGTTGATGGCCGCCTGTATGTCATCAGTGGTGCCGAGATGGAGAGCTGTGCCGAGGTGGATGGCTGCATGACTACCATCGATCATTCAGTGCTGAGGGTCTATGACGCGAGCGGAAATCTGACCGGTGAGAGAACAGTGGCCGATCAGGAAATTGCTGATTTGGCCGTTGACGGCGACCACAACCTGAATGTGTTGCTGCGCAAGCAAAATGGCAAAGCCGATGTGCAGCGCTGGGGGGCAGACTTGCAGCCAGTGTGGTCTGTTTCTACTTTGCCTGCCAGTGCAGCGGCGTTAGCATATTGCCAACCCGTTGCGATAAAGCTCCATCAGCAGGATTCCTTTGTCCTGTGTGCTTACAGTGTTGCCAAGCTGGATTCGGCGGGCGCTGTCGTTTTTAACACATCACTGGAACCGCTGCTGGATGCAACTGGGTTTGCCGCGAATGTCGGTTCTAGTGGCAACGTCGGCACTTTCGACTACTTGTATATCGAGGGCTTGTTGGATCTGGATGATCAGGGGAACCCCCTGGTTGCGAAGGTACGTCCCACTGCCTATGGGACGAGAGAGTCTGGCACGATTGCCGGAGTTCCGGTTCCGACGCTGTCGACGCTGTCGTCTGATACCTTAACAGTAAAGCTGTCCGGGCAAACCGGTGAAATACTGTGGAACAAAGCGGTCGGAAACCCCATTGCGCCGCACGCTTCCGGGTTGAAATCCTACTATCACTATCCACTCAATCTGGCGTTGCATGATGGCAAGGTCATGGTGACGGTGCGAAGTTTTGGCGGCGTCTACAACGAGTGCGGCGAATGGACAGACTGGGAGATTTTCTTCACCAATATGTGTCAGTTGATGGGCAGCGAGAACCTGCTTGCCAAGACTGTCGTCTACAATGCCGAAACCGGAAAGCGAACCGCATCAAAGCAACATGAGATTCCCTTCCCGCGCAAAGCGCTGCACACGCCAGATGGACATGTTCTGGTAGCAGGTGACATGGAATCAGGTTATTGGAATCGCTTCCTGGAGGCGGTAGCCAATGGCGTGACAATGCTGTACGAAGATCCCGAAGCAATCCAGTTTGCAGAAACCAGCGACATTATTCTGCAAAAATATAAATTCTGACGGGTGTGTAGTCATTGAAAAGTGGACGGTATTGGCATGAAAGCCAATACCGTTTCACTACTTACTCAGAACTTCGAAAAATCCGGCTTCCGCTTCTCGAAGAACGCAGCGAACGCTTCCTTCGCCTCGCCGCCATCCAGCATCTCAGTAAACAGACGAGCTTCTTCCGCCATCACGGATTTCAGTGCTTCCTGACTCGCCCTGCGCATCAGCTTTTTTGCGGCGCGGATCGAAGAAGGCGGTTGCCTGGCCAGGCGCTTGGCCTGATCCAGTGCGTGCTGCTGGTACTGATCCGCTGGCAGCACGGCATTCACGATGCCCATGTCTTTGGCTTCGTCGGCGGTGAAAGCGTCGCACAGCATCAGCAGTTCAGTGGCACGACGGTATCCCACCAGTTGCGGCAGCAGCAGGCTGGAGCCGGCTTCCGGGCACAGGCCCAGGTTGATGAATGGCATCTGGAATTTTGCGCCCGGCGCCGCGTACACCAGATCGCAGTGCAGCAGCATGGTTGTGCCCACGCCCACCGCCGGCCCGTTCACCGCTGCCACCAGTGGCTTGGTGAGCACGGGAATCGTCGCCAGGAAACGCCCCACCGGTGAATTGCCGGTGATGCTGCCGCCCTTCATGAAATCCACCAGATCGTTGCCGGCGGTGAAGCAGTCGGGCGTACCGGTGATCAGGCCCACCCGCAGGCTGTTGTCACGCTCCAGCTGATCCAGCGCGTCGGAAATCCCGTTGTACATTTCACCGGTCAGCGCATTTTTTTTGTCAGCGCGATTGAGGCGGATGATGATCACGCCGTCCTGGATTTCGGTGAGAACCTGTTGCGTCATGGGTATCAATTCCTGCATTCAAGAGTTGGATTGTTCGTCCTGCGCCGCGTGGGCATCGGCAACCGCCTGGGTTTCGCTGCGCTGTGCTGCCACCAGCTGGTTCAGTGCAATGGCGCTGGCGGGCACCGGCGGTGACTGCAGCCCTGCGAAAGTATCCTGCATAACCTGCACGGGTGACACCCGTTTGCCGGTACGGACATTCACCATTGCCATGCGAATCACGGCGGCGGTGAACACGGTACGTTTGTAGGTGAAAAGCTGTTCGAAGTAAACGTATTTGTCGTCCCAGCTGCTGATGCGCGTTTCCACTTTGAAAGGCTGGAACGGCTTCAATTCCTTCACGTAGCTGATTTCAGTATTGGCGATCAGCGCTTTCACGCCCTTGTTGAACGTTTCGTTCATCCAGGGTGTGGCAATCATGTGCTCGACACGTCCGCGCTCCAGATATTTCAGGTACTTCACATTGTTCATGTGAATGTTGGCGTCGATGTCCCACAGCTGCACGCGGTAGCGGGTGATGACCCAGTCCAGCACGGAATGGGTGGGCTGGGCCTTCTGGATGTAACGGGCGATCAGGAAGCGAAAGAGGAACCACATTCGGCATTACTTCTTGGGTGATTGAAACGGGTGGCGGCCCTGCGTGGCGAGTGCAATTCCTTCGCGGATTTCCAGCCGTCGGACGGTTGTGCATCTCCAGGCTGCGCGCAGCGTACGCAAGCCCTGATTTTCCTGTCAATCCGCACCGTATTCACTGACTGAAAAAGCTAATAATGTGGCAATTTCGGCCAGTAGGAATGGGGGGTACCCCTGTGTATACTTCCGACCCACGAGTCATGTTCAATCAATGCAAAAGAGGATTCTGTAATGGAGTTGAACGGTAAAGTCGCCATCGTCACCGGCGGTGCATCGGGCCTGGGCCGCGCCACCACCGAAGCGTTTCTGGCCAAGGGCGCCAAGGTTGTGATTTTCGACCTGAACGAAGCTGCTGGTAATGCCACTGCCGCCGAACTCGGCGCCAACTGCAAATTCGCCAAGGTGAATGTGTCCGATGAAGCCTCTGTGCAGGCCGGTATTGCCTTCACCGTGGAATCCTTCGGTGCTCTGCACATCGCCGTGAACTGCGCCGGTATCGGTTCCGCCATGAAAACCTACGGTGGCAAGGGCCCGCACTCCCTGGACATCTTCCAGAAGGTGATCAGCGTGAACCTGATCGGCACCTTCAACGTGACCCGTCTGGCGGCCGAAGCCATGGCCAAGAACCAGCCGGTGACCGAAGACGGCGAGCGTGGCGTGATCATCAACACCGCGTCTGTGGCGGCGTTCGACGGCCAGGTGGGTCAGGTGGCGTACTCTGCATCCAAAGGCGGCGTGGTGGGCATGACCCTGCCGATCGCCCGCGATCTGGCGCCCTACGGCATCCGCGTCAACACCATCGCTCCCGGCATCTTCAACACCCCGCTGATGAATGCGGCGCCTGACGCGGTCAAGCTGCCTCTGATCGAAGCCACCCAGTTCCCCAAGCGCCTGGGTAACCCAGCGGAATACGGCAAACTGGCCTGCTCCATCGTGGAGAACGGCTTCCTCAACGGTGAAGTGATCCGCATCGACGGTTCCATCCGCATGGCGCCGCGCTGATTTCTGACACGATCCACTTCCATAGGCATCTGTATGCAGCCCACTCCCAAGGTGGGCTTTTTTTGCCTGGCGCACATAAAAAAATCCCACGGACAGAGTCTGCGCGCGGGATTGTGATGCCGAAAGCACCGCTCAACGCTGAGAGCAGCTTCAGCCGCCGCAGATGCGTGCCTTGGCAGCCCGGTACTCCGCACCCAGACGGGCGACGAAATCGGCAGTGGAGCTGATTTGCTTGATGGCGCCGATGCCCTGGCCCGAGCCCCAGATATCCTTCCACGCCTTGACCTTGGTATTGCCGCCGGAGCCGAAGTTCATGGCGCTGGGATCGGATTCCGGCAGGTTGTCCGGATCCATGCCGGCGGCGGCGATGGAAGAGCGCAGGTAGTTGCCGTGGATGCCGGTGAACAGGTTGGAATAGACGATGTCGCCGGCGGAACTGTTGACGATGGCCTGCTTGTAGCCTTCCACCGCGTTGGCTTCGTGGGTGGCGATGAAGGCGGAGCCGATGTAGGCCAGATCCGCGCCCAGGGCCTGGGCCGCCAGCACGGCGCTGCCGGATGCGATGCTGCCAGACAGCGCGATGGGGCCATCGAACCACTCCCGGGTTTCCTGTACCAGGGCGAAGGGCGACTGGGTACCGGCATGACCGCCGGCGCCGGCGCTCACCAGGATCAGCCCGTCGGCACCTTTCTCGATGGCCTTGCGGGCGAATTTCTGGTCGATCACATCGTGCAGCACGATGCCGCCGTAGGAATGAATAGCCTCGTTCACATCCTGCCGGGCACCCAGCGAGGTGATCACGATCGGCACCTTGTACTGCACGCACAATTCCACGTCATGCTGCAGCCGATCGTTCGACTTGTGCACGATCTGGTTGACCGCAAAGGGGGCCGACGGAGCGTCCGGATGTGCGGCGTCGTATTCCGCCAGTTCGCGGGTAATGCGCTGCAGCCATTCTTCCAGCACCGGGCCGGGACGGGCGTTCAGGGCGGGAAAGGAACCCACGACGCCGGCCTTGCACTGGGCAATCACCAGATCCGGATTCGAAATGATGAACAGGGGGGAGGCGATTACCGGCAGACGCAGGCGATCAAAAACAGCAGGCAATGACATGGCTATACTCCTCGGTAGACGCCAACACTCTAAGTCGGCGTGAGCGAAATTCAAGAAACCGGCATGCTCCCGCCACGACACTTTATGCACTTTGTTACGCCAAATTCTCTTGGCAGCTTATGTCAATGGGTTATGCTGTTGTAAATCAGAAGAAAAATACGAGGAATGGAATGGCCACGGCAATACAGCGTTTTTTCAAACTGGAATCCGCCAGCGGCATTTTGCTGATGCTGGCAACTTTTCTGGCCCTGTTGCTGGCCAACAGCCCTTGGGCCTATGTGTACAACGCGCTGCTGGATACACCGGTCGCCATCCTGATCGGCAAGCTGAGCATTCACAAGCCGTTGCTGCTGTGGATCAACGATGGTCTGATGGCGGTTTTTTTCTTCACCGTGGGGCTTGAGATCAAGCGCGAGGTGATGCACGGCGAACTGTCCTCGCCGGCCAAGGTGGTGTTGCCGATTGTGGGCGCGGTGGGCGGCATGGCGGCGCCGGCGGCGATATATAGCTATATCAACTGGGGTGATCCGGAAGCCATTCGTGGCTGGGCGATTCCATCTGCCACTGACATTGCGTTCGCCCTGGGTGTGTTGTCGCTGCTGGGTAGCCGGGTTCCCACGTCGCTGAAAGTGTTTCTGCTGACCCTGGCCATCGCCGACGACCTGGGTGCAATCGTCATCATCGCGCTGTTTTACACCACCGAACTTTCTACCGCTTCGCTGGTGGTGGCGAGCGCTGCCATCATGGTGCTGTTGTGGATGAACGTGCGTGGGGTTCAGGGCGCAGCGCCGTATATCCTGGTGGGGCTGGTGCTGTGGACGGCAGTACTGAAATCCGGCGTGCATGCCACGCTGGCGGGCGTCATTCTGGGATTGATCATTCCAGCCACCGGTAAGGATGAAAATGGCCGCAATACACTGGAACGGCTGGAGCACGAACTGCATGGCCCGGTTTCTTTCGTTATTCTGCCGCTGTTTGCGTTTGCCAATACCGGCCTGTCCCTTGCCGGGCTTACGCTCGACACCCTGTTGCAACCGGTTCCCCTGGGTATTGCATTGGGCCTGTTCCTGGGCAACCAGATTGGTGTGTTCTCGTTCTGCTTTATCGCGGTGAAAATCGGGTTGGCGCGGTTGCCTACCGGAGTCGGCTGGAAGGAAATGTACGGCGTGTCGGTGCTGTGTGGCATCGGTTTCACCATGAGTCTGTTCATCAGCTCCCTGGCGTTCACCGAGGGCCAGCATTTTGCGTTCAATGACCGTCTGGGGATTCTGTCCGGCAGTCTGCTGTCGGCAGTGGTGGGCTACAGTCTGCTGAACTGGATGTTGCCGAAAAAGAGTCCGATGGCCGGTAATGGTCAGGCCGCTGGCGCCGCCGTATGATGAAAGCGCTCGAACGACAGAAATGCGAGGGACATCCATGAAAACAATAATGATGAGCGGGCTGCTGGTGTTGGGTGCGTTGCTGCTGAGCGGCTGTACAACCTGCGACGTGGCGTTGTGGCTGGGGAATGATGTGTGCGAAATCGGCCCGATGTAAATTGCGTACACGTACAATGGAATGCAGAAAGGCTGGCACCGTCAGGTATGCCAGCCTTTTTCGTTTTGCAGCATCCGGTGAATATCAGGCGCGCTTCTGCTGCGCGGCGTGAAAGGGGCACTCGCTGATGTCGCCCTCAGGATGCTGCGCTGCTGGCGTGGGTTCATCTGACTCGATGCCAGCCGCAGGCGCTGTTGCCGCCGCTTTTGGCCCTGTGGGCGGCGCTTCGTACACCACCTGATAACTGGCATTGACGATGGTTTCCGACGTCTTCGGCAGAATGTAGTACATCAGCAGCGCGCCTTTCCCCATTACACCCAGCTTGCGTTTGTTCTGGGTGATGATCACATCCAGCATCCACTTCACCGCCGTTTCCGGCGACATCACCGGCATGTAGTCGTAGATTTTGGTGGGCGCGATCATCGGTGTGCGCACCAGCGGATAGTTGATGGTGGAGAAGCGCACGTTGGTGTGGGCGAATTCGTTGGCTGCCACCCAGCTCCAGCCTTCCAGTGCCCACTTTGAGGCGAGATAGGCAGAAAAACGCGCGGGATTTGCCTGCACACCCACAGTGGACACGTTGATGATGTGGCCGTCATTGCGTTCCAGCATGCCGGGCAGCAGATTCATCGCCATGCGGATCGAGCCGAAGTAATTCAGCTGCATGGTGCGCTCGTAATCGTGAAAGCGATCAAAGGTGAATTTGATCGAGCGGCGGATGGAGCGGCCGGCGTTGTTGATCAGGATGTCCACGCGGCCGTGATCGCGCAGCGCTTCCTGGCAGATGCGGTCGCAGTCTTCCATCACGGTGAGATTGCCCGGATAGACGGACGCCTTGCCGCCACGGTTGTGAATTTCCTGCGCCAGTTCATCCAGCTTGTCGCGATTGCGGGCCACCAGCAACAGGGTGGCGCCGGCGTCTGCGAGTTTGTGCGCCACCTGCGCGCCGATGCCGGAGCTGGCGCCGGTGAGCAGAATCACTTTGCCGTTCACCCGCTCGCGCAGGGCATCCTTTGGCTTGAGCAGGCTTTTGATATTCCATTCCCAGTGTTCTTTGGCGCGGCTGAAATAGGGCAGGATTTTCGGACGGCGGAATTTCACTTGACCAGACATGGCGATTTACCTGTGCGACGTTTCAGTGCTGTGTGGAAAATTGCCGGGCATAGGCGCGGCTTTTGCGATCGGGATCGAGATGGCGAGCCCAGTAGTCCCAGAGAACGGGCAGATAGTCTTCCAGCGCCGGTGGCGTGATGCCGGTGTCGGCGAGGGCGACCGCAGTTTGGCTGCGATCGAAGGTGACCGGGTAGGTGACGAAGCCCAGCGTCGACAGCGGCATGTCGAGCGCGTTCAGCAGTTTTTCCACCTGCCGGTGCACAAAACCGATCTGGCCGAGGCGGGTGATGGCGTTGAGCGGCGCGCCTTCCAACAGACGATTGCTGATCTGCAGGGAAAAGCGCGGTGCCTGTGCCACGTCGGCGACCAGGTTCAGCAGATCCCCCAGCCGGTAGTGGCGTTCCGCGGTGAGATGAAATGCCTGCCCATCCAGCCCCGGTTTGTGGGCAATGGCATCCATGGCATCCACCACATAGTCCACCGGCACGATGTTGAACTGGCCGCCTTCGATGCCTGGCAGCGGCAGCCAGCGCGGCAGCCAGTCGTGCAGGCGCTGCATGATCTTGAAGATGTAGTAGGGGCCGTCGATCTTGTCCATTTCGCCTGACTTGGAGTGCCCCACCACCATGGACGGGCGATACACCCGCCAGGGAATCCGGCATTCCTCGCGCACGCATTTTTCCGCCAGATGCTTGGTGTAGAAGTAGGGATCGTCCAGGCCGGTGGCCTGTTCGAACATGGTTTCGGTGAAGCAGCCGGGATAGAGCCCGGCCACCGCGATGGAGCTGACGTGGTGGAAGCAGCCGCTGCCCAGGGCTTCCGCCGCCTGCACCGCGTAGCGGGTACCGTCGACGTTGGTCCGTTGCTGCGAGATCAGATCTGCTTTCAGATCGTAAATGGCCGCCAGGTGGAAGCAGTGGTCGATGCGGCCGTGCAGACGCAGGAGATCTTCCTGCGCCAGCCCCAGGTTGGGCTGGGTCAGGTTGCCAGTCACCGGCACCAGGCGGCTTTCGCTCACCCCCAGGTCGGCGGCGATCTGGTGCAGACGGGCTTCCGAGCCCTTGCGCACCAGGGCGTAAACGGTGGAGTCGCTGCGTTGCAGCAAGCGGGCGACCAGAAACCGGCCGATGAAGCCGGTGGCCCCGGTGACAAAGTAATTCATGCACGACATTCCCAGTGAGCAAATAACTAACAAGTGTTAGTTAAATTAATTGTGGTTTGCCCGGATGTCAATATAATTGGAGCTGAATATTCTTTGTTCAAGGCTTGAAACTGGCTTCCGGCCATGGCTAACACCTGTTCATTAACGCCTGTTACAGGATCAGTAATTGATGACCCGCACCAGCCCCGCACCCCGTTCCCGCTCCGACCGCAAGCAGGACACCCGTCGTCGCATCCTGGACGCGGCCCTGCGCCTGGTGGAGGAGGGGCGTTCCCCTACCGCCCTGGGCCTGCGGGAAGTGGCGCGGGAGGCGGGCATGGCGGCACCGTCGCTGTACAACCATTTCGCCGACATGGACGAGCTGGGGCTGGCACTGGTGGACGAGTCCCTGATCCGGCTGCGCGCCATTCTGCGGGCGGCCCGTGGCGAAATGGTGGGGGATGATCCAAGGTCAGCATTGCAGATTCTGCTCGGGTTGTTCCTGCAGTATGTGAACAAGTTCGAGCCGGTGCTGCGGCTGCTGATCATGCAGTGGTTCAACCCCAATCCCGAATACCGCAAAACCATCCGCCGCGAAATGGCGATGATGCAGGAGGATCTGGCGGACAACCTGCGTCAGGTGGCGCGGGGCAAGGGGCTGGAGGGCAGCCTGTACGAAACGGAATCCCAGGCCATCATCTCTCTGCTGATCGTGTGGGTGCTGGATGCCATGAATCTGGGGCGGGAAGAGCGGGAAGCCGGCCTGTCCCGGCTGGAACAGCAACTGCTGATGGTGCTGGCAGGCAGCCGGGCATTGAGCGGGGTGGCGGTGGACGATCTGCGCAAGCTGGTGGCCGACTGACACTGGAACCGGTATGGACCGGCCCGCAGCGATTGCCGGGGCCGGTGGCCAATACGCGGCGGCGCTCAGGGCACCAGAATCACCTTGCCGGTATTGCCGCGTTCTTCCATGTAACGGTGCGCCGCCGCCGCTTCTTCAAAACGGAACACCTTGTCCACGTGGGGCCGAATCCAGCCCGCCTCGAAGCCCGCCATGATCGCCTCCATCCAGCGCCGCACCTTCTCCTGTTCGTGCCACAGATGTCCCATGTTCACGCCGAACACGCCCTTGTTGACGTTCATCAGGCCGAAGGGGTGGAAGAACGGGGTTTTCACCGCCATCTTCACCAGCGACCACTTGCTGCCGGCGCCCTCGGACGCGGTGGAAATGCCGAACATGCCCAGCCGGCCGGTGCTGCGCAGGTGCTTGTAGCTCTTGCGGAAGTGGTCGCCGCCGATGGGGTCGGTGATCAGGTCGACGCCCTTGCCGTCGGTCAGGCGATCCAGTTGGGGGCCCCAGTCCTGATGGCGGTAGTCGATGGGGTGGTGCAGGCCCCGCTCCCGCAGAAAGTCGTGCTTGCGGGCGCTGGCGGTGCCGTAAATGGTGGCGCCGATGTGGGACGCGATATCAATGGCTGCCAGCCCGACGCCGCCGCCGGCATTGTGGATCAGCACGGATTCATCGGATTTCAGGCTGCCCATCACGACCAGCAACTGCCACGCGGTGAGGTAGTTCACCGGAATCGCGGCGGCCTGCTCGAAGGACAGGCCCGCCGGTTTGGGAAACACCTGCCCTGTCTGCACCACCACGGTATCCGCCTGACCGCCGAAGCGGGTGAGGGCGGCCACTTCCATGTTGAGCCAGCTTTCCTCCACGCCGCTGCCCACCGCATCCACCACGCCGGCCACCTCGTAGCCGACGGTGCAGGGCAGGGGCGGCGCGTCCGGGTAGAGGCCCTTGCGAGCCATGATGTCGGCAAAGTTGAGCCCGGCGGCTTTCACCCGGATGCGGACTTCGCCGGGGAGTGGCGTGGGATCGGCGCCCTGTTGGACCTGGAGAACCTCGGGGCTGCCGGCGCGGGTGATGACAATCCTTTTCATGACGAATGATCCTTTGCAGCGCAATGATGATGCAGTGGACGTTATATGACAGTTCGATAACTGTCAAATTGAAGCTGGCTACCGGTGTGGCTACCTAACGGGTATAGTCGGAAACCCTTTCCCTGTTTGGAACGAAACACTCGCGATGAACTGGCGCAACCTGATCGCCCTCATGTTCGCCCAGGCCACCCTGGGCAGTATCGGCCCGATGATGGTGTTGCTGAACGGCTTTGTGGGGGCGCGACTGGCGCCGTCCGAAGCGCTGGCGACCCTCGGCATGGGCATGCTGGTGGCCGGTACCGCCAGCAGTTCCCTGTGGGCGGCGGGAGTGGCCCGGCGCAAGGGCCGGCGTTATGGCTTTCTGCTGGGGGTGGCGGTGACGGTGGTGGGGTCGCTGGCCTGTATGGGCGCGATTCTGGCGGAATCGTTTGTGCTGTACTGCCTGGCCATGTTCCTGCTGGGGGCGCCGATGGCGTTCGTCCAGCAATTCCGTTTTGCGGCGGCGGAAAACGCCACGGCTGACCGGGTAGGCCGGGCGGTGGCGCTGATCCTGTTTGCCGGCATCGGTTCTGCCCTGCTGGGGCCGCGCTTGGGGGCCTGGGCAGCCGAATGGGTGCCGGGGGTGCCTTACGGCGGTTCCTACTGGATGCTGGCCAATCTGGCGCTGGTGGCGGGGCTGGGATTGTTGTTGTTCCGCGATCCGGCGCCTGTCCCGGCGGCATCAAATCAGACGGTAGCCTCGCAGGGTTCCCTGTGGAATCGCCAGTTCAGTTTCGGTGTGCTCTGTGGGGCCGTGGCCTATGGCGTAATGAGCCTGGTGATGACCGCCACCCCCATCAGCATGCATCACCACAATGGTTTGTCGCTGGAGGAAACCTCCACCGTGATCCAGGCCCACATTGCAGCCATGTTCATTCCGTCGCTGTTTTCCGGCTGGCTGATCGGGCGCTTCGGGCCTTACCGGATGGCGTTCGCCGGACTGGTGCTGAACGCCGCCTGCATCCTGATGGCCCTGTCCGGGATGGCGTTCCAGCACTACATGATCGCCCTGATTCTGCTGGGGCTGGGCTGGAACCTGCTGTTCATTTCTGGCACCCAGCTGGTGGCCACGGCCTGGAGCGGGCCGGAGCGTTTTCGCGCCCAGGCGCTGAATGATTTCACCGTGTTCGGCGTGCAGGGCGTGGCGACCCTGGGGGCCGGCGTGGTGCTGTCCTGGCTGGGTTGGGTGGGCGTGAACGGGGTGTCGGCGGTCATGCTCAGCGTTTGTTTTGTAGTCTGGTTGCACCTAGTATTGATGAAGCCAACCGACTTGGCGGATCCGCATTGACCGCCGCAAGGAATTCCCTCCATGTATGTACCCGAGCATTTCTCGGTCAAAGACCTCGCGACCCTGCATGACTGGATCGAGCGTTGGAGTTTCGGCACCCTGATCACCAGTCATCGCGGCCGTCTGGAGGCCAACCAGATCCCCTTTCTGCTGGATCGGGAGAAAAACCAGCTGCTGGGCCATGTGGCCAAGGCCAACAAGCACTGGATGGCCATGATGAACGCCGAGGATCTGCTGGTGCAGTTCAACGGGCCTCACGCCTATGTTTCACCCGCCTGGTACAGTCAGCCGGACGGCGTACCCACCTGGAATTACCTGTCGGTGCAGGTACGCGGCAAGGTCGAACTGGTGAAAACCGACAGCGAAGCCATCGACCTGCTGCGCCGCCTCACCAATACCAACGAAGCCCTCTACGGCCCCGGCTGGCGCATCGAGGATCTTCCCGCCGATCGCCTGAAAGCCATGAGCCAGGCAATCGTCTGCTTCCGCATCCAGATCACTGCCATCGAAGGCAAAGCCAAACTCAGCCAGAACCGCAGCAAGATGGACCGGGTGGGGGTGAGTCAGGAGCTGGCGGCCAGTGACGACAGCCAGATGCAGGAACTGTCGCGGCTGATGATGCAGGATCTGAGACAGAAGAAAGACAGCGTCTGACTATATCCCGCCATCGCGACCACGGATGACTATACTCAGCCAAGTGGAATGCTGGGAAACAATATGGATAACAATGCTATGGGAAGGGTGCGAAGGTTTTGTCACGCTGTGTGCGTGCTGCTGGCAGCGTTGGTAAGCGTCCCTTGCGCGTGGGCCAAGGTCGATCTGTTCGAGCTGTCGCTGGAGGAGCTGGCTGACATCCAGATCGGCAGTCTGACCCCCGCCGATTCCCATATAACCCCCGCCGCCGTCACCGTCATCACCAGTCAGGACATTCAGCAATCCAATGCCCGCAGCCTGAACGAGCTGCTGGAAATCCACGTGCCGGGTTTGCAGTGGATCTATCACCCGTTCGGTTTTTCCCACCTGGGCAATCGCGGCATCATGAGCGACCGCGACGACAAGTACCTGCTGGTGGTGAATGGCCAAGTGCTGAACCAGTACACCTCCGCCGGCGCCATCAGCGAGCGCGATCTGGTGCTGCTGTCGGACATCCGTCGCATCGAGGTGTTTCGCGGGCCGGGGTCGGCACTGTACGGCCTGGGCGCGGTGTCCATGGTGGTGAGCATCCAGACGTTCAGCGCGCAGACCGATGAGGTCCGCAGTGTCACCCGTGTGGGGCTGGGGGAGGATTTCGTCAGCCAGGAATTGTCGGCAGGCGGCGACGTCACCGACACCCTGCGCTACTACGTTTACGCCGGGTTGGCGGATGTCCAGGGCGCCGACGCCAGCGATGCCCCGGTGCGCTTCTCCAACGATTTCACCACCAAGTGGGGCGACCCGGTGACTGCCGGCGAGGACGGCCCCGAGAACATCAGCGCCGATCACGCCCAATATCGCGACCTGCCGCCGCTGAAATGGCATCTGCAGCTGGAAGGCGAGCAGAGCACCTTCTGGGCCCGCTACAGCCGGGGCGGGCAGGTGAATCCGGTTTATACCGAGAACGTGGCGCAGCCACCCCTGGGGCGTTCGGTGGAAGTCGATCCCGCCAATCCCTATCCGCCGGTGGAACTGGGTTACCAGCAACTGACCCTGAGCGGTGAATGGCGCCAGCCGGTGGCCGCCGACTGGAGCAGCCGCAGCCGGCTCAGCTATGTCAGCACTGATTACGAGCGTTTCATTTCCATCGAGCCCCTGACCCTGGGCGGCCCCAGGGTGGAATCCCACCGCGAGGACAACTGGTTGCTGTCGTCCTACCTGGCGCAGGAAACGCAGCGTTACCGGCTGGCCCTGGGTGCGGAATGGAACCGCCGCCGCCTGGGCCTGGACAGCCCTGGTTACCCGGATCAGGAGGCTACCTCCTATCTGTTTCTCGACGGCATGGCGCCCTGGTCGGTGGACGTGTTCTCGCTGGTGGGGGAGTACCAGCAGCAACTGCAACCGCAACTCACCCTGTTCGCCAGCGGCCGGCTCGACCGTCATGACTATTCCGATCCGCTGTTCTCGCCGCGCCTGTCCATGGTCTGGCAGCAGGATGACGATTTCTACAAGCTGATCCTGAGCCGGTCGCAGCGAATGAATTTCGAGGTGGAACTGCGTCAGGCCTATCTCTACGGCAACGACCACACCGACCCGGAAGTGCTGAACGCGCTGGAACTGCGCTGGGAGCGCCACCAGGACAGCGGCTGGCTGGGGCTGTCCTGGTTCTATTACGACCTGGATGTGATCGGCTACCAGTTTGTGGACGCAGCCGCCAACAACGTGCTGATCGCCCGCCAGCGCCAGTGGGGGCTGGAAGCAGAATGGGTGTACCGCCTCGGCAACTGGCAGTGGACCCTGTCCCACGCCTACGTCAACCTGGTGGATTTCACACTGCTGGAAGGGGAAGAGGTTTCGCTTATTTCCAACGCCCCCAATGGTTACGGCGACAACCTCAACAACTGGAGCCAGAACATCACCAAGGCGGTGCTGAACTACCGCATCGATACGCGCTGGTCGGCCTATGGTTCCACCCAGTATTACTGGGGTTTCGATGGCATCAAGGACTGGAGCGACTGGTATGACACCGGTCGCCCGCCCGAGGCCGAACACCGGGCCGACAGCCAGACCCGCCTCTACGGCCCTAACCTCTATCTGAATCTGGGCCTGCGCTTCCAGCCGGCGCACAACCTCACCTGGGTGCTCACCGGCCACAATCTGGCGGGGCTGGCGGACAAAAACCTCAACAAACGCAATTACCTGGGCGAAGCCAGTGCTTACCGCCTGCAGGCGCCGGCCCTATCCCTGACCCTGCGCGTGGATTTCTGAGCGCCTGACGGGCAGGGGCTGTTCCTGTTATCCTATTCACCCTGTTTTTTGATTCATCTGGCGTTGTTTTCAGGAGTGCACCATGCCCGCTTACCGTTCCAAAACCTCCACCCAGGGCCGCAACATGGCGGGTGCCCGCGCGTTGTGGCGCGCCACCGGCATGAAGGACGAGGATTTCAAGAAACCCATCATCGCCGTGGCCAACTCCTTCACCCAGTTCGTGCCGGGCCATGTGCACCTGAAAGACCTGGGCCAGCTGGTCTGCCGCGAAATTGAAAAAGCCGGTGGCGTCGCCAAGGAATTCAACACCATCGCCGTGGACGACGGCATCGCCATGGGCCATGACGGCATGCTGTATTCGCTGCCGTCCCGCGAGATCATTGCCGACTCGGTGGAGTACATGGCGAACGCCCACTGCGCCGACGCCCTGGTGTGCATCTCCAACTGCGACAAGATCACCCCCGGCATGCTGATGGCGGCGCTGCGGCTGAATATCCCCACCATTTTCGTGTCCGGTGGACCGATGGAAGCGGGCAAGACCAAACTGTCCGGCAAGCTGATCAAGCTGGACCTGGTGGACGCGATGGTGGCGGCCGCCGACCCGAACATCACCGACGAGCAGGCCGACATGTACGAGCGCAGCGCCTGCCCCACCTGCGGGTCCTGCTCCGGCATGTTCACCGCGAATTCCATGAACTGTTTGACTGAAGCGCTGGGCCTGTCCCTGCCGGGTAACGGCACCACCCTGGCGACTCACGCCGACCGCGAGCAACTGTTCCTGCAGGCGGGCCGCACCATCGTCGAGCTGACCCAGCGCTACTACCTGAAGGACGACGCCTCCGTGCTGCCGCGCAACATCGCCAACCGGAAAGCATTCGAAAACGCCACCTCGCTGGATATCGCCATGGGCGGTTCCACCAACACCATCCTGCACCTGATGGCGGCGGCCCAGGAAGCGGAGCTGGATTTCGGCATGAAGGACATCGATGCCCTGTCGCGCAAAGTGCCGCAGTTGTGCAAGGTGGCGCCGAACACACAGAAATATCACATCGAAGACGTGCACCGCGCCGGCGGCATCATGAGCATTCTGGGCGAACTGGCCCGCGGTGGTCTGCTGCATACCGACGTGAGCACTGTGCATGCGCCCACGATGAAAGACGCATTGGCGAAATGGGACATCACCGTCACCGACAATGCCGATGTGCAGAAATTCTTCAAGGCCGGCCCTGCCGGCATTCCCACCCAGGTGGCGTTCAGCCAGGACTGCCGCTGGGATTCCCTGGATGACGACCGCGCCGAAGGCTGCATCCGTTCCGTCGAGCACGCCTATTCCCGCGAAGGCGGCCTGGCCGTGCTGCACGGCAATATCGCCGAGAACGGCTGCGTGGTGAAAACTGCCGGTGTCGACGACAGCATTCTGGTCTTCACCGGCCCAGCGCGGATTTTCGAAAGCCAGGACGCAGCCGTGAAAGGCATCCTGAATGACGAAGTGAAAGCCGGCGACGTGGTGGTGATCCGCTACGAAGGCCCCAAAGGTGGCCCCGGCATGCAGGAAATGCTGTACCCCACCAGCTATCTGAAATCGAAAGGTCTGGGCAAGCAGTGCGCGCTGCTCACCGACGGCCGTTTCTCGGGTGGTACTTCGGGCCTGTCCATCGGCCACGTATCGCCAGAAGCCGCCTCCGGTGGTGCCATCGCATTGGTGGAAGAGGGCGACCTGATCCATATCGACATTCCCAATCGCACCATCGATGTGAAAGTCAGCGATGAAGTGCTGGCACAGCGCCGGGCCGCCATGAACGCCAAAGGCAAGGCGGGTTGGAAACCGGAGCATCCGCGTGAGCGCAAAGTCAGCACCGCGCTGAAAGCCTACGCCGCACTGGCCACCAGTGCCGACCGTGGTGGTGTGCGCGATCTGTCGCAGCTGGAAAAATAAAACCAACCGGATATGACGACACTCAAAGCAAAACGCTCTTGAGTCCCGACAGCACAAGGAAGCGCGGGAAAGTCGTCGAAGCGTGGGCCGGGAGGGCTATTTTCCGTCGTTTTGGCGCTGCGCAGCAGGGATAGCGTAGCGGCGCCAAAGACGATTCATGAGGGCACATGGATGTGCCCTCATGATTTAGGAAAATGGCCCTCCCGGTCCACGCTGGCACCTTCTCATGCTCCCTCACATCCACCCACATCCACCAGCTCCGATCCCGCAAAACCACGCATCACTCATCATCCTGTGGTATAAAAAATCCATCCATATCGCCGCCCAGGAAACCAGCTGATGTCCCTGCACCAACCCGCCATCCTCGCACCGCTGCCGCCCGTGGCCCGCTACCTCATCTTCACCCACAAACCCGACACCGACCCCCGCGAAATCCTGCAGCGCCTCGCCCAACAAACCGACGGCGACAACCTGCTGGCAGGACTCGGCCAGACCCTGCTCCACCACTGCAACACCAGAATCCACGGCATGCGCGAACTGCCTGCTCTCAGTGGCGCCAGCGTCGAAATCCCCTCAACACCCGCCTCGCTGCTGCTGTGGCTGCGCGGCAACGATCGCGGCGAACTGGTGAACCGCTCCCGCCACCTGCGCTCCCTGCTGGCACCGGCCTTCGACCTGCGCGACGCCATCGACAGCTTTACCTTCCACCAGAACCACGACCTGTCCGACTACGAAGACGGCACCGAAAATCCGCACGATGAAGCTGCCGAACAGGCCGCCATCGTGCAGATCGACAAACAGGGCTTCGCCGGCTCCAGCTTCGTGGCCGTGCAGCAGTGGCTCCACAACCTCAACCACTTCGAATCCCTGCCGCAGAAAGAACGTGACAACATCATCGGCCGCCGCCAGAGCGATAACGAAGAACTCGAACACGCGCCGGACTCCGCTCACGTCAAACGCTCCGCTCAGGAAAGTTTCAACCCGCCGGCTTTCATGGTGCGCCGCTCCATGCCGTGGAACGACGCCACCCGCGACGGCCTGATGTTCGTGGCATTCGGCCACTCCCTGGACGCCTTCGAAACCATGCTCAAGCGCATGGTGGGTCTGGAAGACGGCATCACCGACGGCCTGTTCCGCTTCAGCCAGCCCATCACCGGCGCCTACTTCTGGTGTCCGCCGGTGAAAGACGGCAAGCTCGACCTCAGCCTGCTCAAGCTGTAAACAAACTGCTTTCCCTTTGTGCACCTGGCTGCTACTGTTATCAGCGCAGTTCCTGCTTTTTTGCAGGTCATTCACAACAAAAATCATGATGGAGTTGTCTGATGCAACCCGAACTGACGCTGAACACCAAGTGCCCCGCCTGCGGAACCCTCAAGCCGAAAACCCTGGCCGCTATCAAGGCGCAGACGGTGTTTGCCTGCGATTGCGGCTTTCATGCTGCGGTGCTGAACAGCATGCAGCCGGCCGCCGCAAGCAAGACAGCCACTCGCCGACGCAAGGCCGCCGCTGTCTGACCTGATGCTGGCGTGACCGGGGCCGCAGCGCGGCCTTCCCAGCGCCACTCAGTCGATCCCGCTGGCGCATCCGGGCGCCGGGTAGGCCTGTCACCCTCGCACTCCTTGATTCCCCGAGCGTTCCGCCGAGCGTTTCCACCGCCGCCAACCTGTGATAGCCTGCTTCCCCCGAATTTCACGCCCCTTGCCGCCATGAAACCGACCATCCTCACCGTCAGCGGGTCTGCGTTCGAACAATGGCTGGAGCCAGTTGCTGCTCTGCGTATCCAGGTGTTTCGCGAATTTCCCTACCTGTACGATGGCAGCCTCGATTACGAAAAACACTACCTGCAGCGTTACATCGATTCGCCCAATAGCACCCTGGTGCTGGCGCTGGATGGCGACAAGGTGGTGGGGGCGTCCACCGCGCTGCCGATGCGGGATGCGGACGACGCCTTCCAGCTGCCATTTCGTCGCCACGGTTTCGCGATTGACGACATTTACTACTTCGGGGAATCCGTGCTGCAAAGCCCGTATCGCGGCAGCGGCATCGGCCACCGCTTTTTCGACGCGCGGGAACAAGCGGCGCGGGAACAAGGTTGCTCCATCACCACTTTCTGCGCCGTGCAGCGGCCATCGAATCACCCTGCACGACCACAGGATTACGTGCCCCACCATGCATTCTGGGACAAACGTGGTTACACACCGCGCCCGGATCTGACCTGCGACTACCACTGGCGCGATATCGGCGACAGCGAAGAAACCCTCAAACCCATGCTGTTCTGGATCAAAACATGCTGAGCTACCGCCACGCCTATCACGCCGGCAACCACGCCGACATTCTCAAACACTGGGTGCAGGTGCTGTGCCTGCAGTACATGAAGAAAAAGGACAAACCGTTCTTCTATATCGACACCCATGCTGGCGCGGGCCAGTACGCGCTGTACGAAGGCTTCGCGCAGAAAACCGGTGAATACAAGGACGGCATCGGCCGCCTGTGGGCGCAGAAAAAAGTGCCGGACGTGTTCGCAGACTACATGACCTGCGTGCAGAACCAGAACGAAGCCAGCCTGAAATTCTATCCCGGTTCCCCCATGGTGGCCGCGCAACTGCTGCGGGAAGACGATCGTCTGCGTGTGGTGGAAATGCATACGTCCGATCTCAAGCACCTGGAAAAAAATCTGGCGGACGATCCCCGCGCGCAAGTGATCTACGGCGATGGTTTCGAGCAGATCAAGGCACTGCTGCCACCGCCCACCCGCCGTGGCCTGATACTGATGGACCCGCCCTATGAACTGAAAGAAGATTACAAACGGGTGCTCGCCGCCTTGCAGGAAGGGCTCAAGCGTTTCGCCACCGGCACCTATCTGGTCTGGTATCCGCTGCTCAACGCCAATTATTCCCAGCGCTTTGCCGGCCAGCTGCAGCAGCTGCCCTGCGACAACTGGCTCAACGTGCAGCTTCAAGTCACCGAAATGCCCGGCGGTCACGGCATGTACGGCAGCGGCATGTTCGTCATCAACCCGCCGTTTGTTTTGCGGGAACAATTGCTGGAAGGTCTGCCCTGGCTGGTGAAACTGCTGGCTCAGGGCGACGGCGCGGACTACCGATTGGAAATCAGTCCTGCCACCAAGTGAATTCACAACCCTAATTGCCAACACGCAACAGGAAAGTCCCATGAACATCAGCAAAGACACCGTTGTCCAGTTTCACTACACGCTCAAAGACGACAAAGGCGAACTCATCGAATCCACCGCAGGCAAAGATCCGATGGCCTATCTGCATGGTCACAGCAACATCATTCCCGGCCTGGAAAAGGCGCTGGAAGGCAAGGCAGTGGGCGACAGCTTCACCGTCACCGTGGAGCCGAAGGATGGTTACGGCCCGCGCCAGGAAAATGCCATGCAGCGGATTTCGCTGAAGCATCTGCAGGGCGCGCGCAAGTGGAAGCCGGGCATGATGGCGTTCGTGGAAACCGACAAAGGCTATCGTCAGGTGACCGTGGTGAAAGTGGGCAAGTTCAACGCCGACGTGGACACCAACCATCCGCTGGCGGGCAAGACGCTGGTGTTCGATATTCAGGTGGCGGATATCCGCGAAGCCTCGGCGGAAGAAAAATCCCACGGCCACGCGCACGGGGTTGGTGGACACCACCACTGAGCGTGTTGGAACGGCGCGCTTCGGAAGCGCCGTTCCGCGAATCTTTTCGAATCCTGCCCGCCGGCGAACTCCGGCGGGCAGTGATACAACAGGCTGCTTGCGGGAAGCGTTCAGCCGCGCTTGCGTGCCCGCAGCCCCGCCAGACCCAGCAGGCCGCTGGCCAGCAGCCACACGGC
>JAGUVW010000003.1 GCA_020062665.1 Pseudomonadales bacterium | reverse complement strand
GCTGTACTATATTCACAGTGACAACCTGAACACCCCGAAGGTGATGACCAACCAGGCCCGACAGGTGGTGTGGAAAGGGCAGTATGAGCCGTTTGGAACAGTGAATGAGACGGTGAACGTGGTGGAGAACAACCTGCGCTTTCCGGGTCAGTACCATGATCGGGAGACCGGGCTATATTACAACTACTTCCGGAATTATGATCCTGCGATAGGAAGGTATGTTCAATCCGACCCTGTTGGATTGTTAGGGGGCATGTCTCTGTACGGCTACGCAAATGGTTCTCCGTACCTAGAAATTGATCCGCTAGGACTGGCAAGTAGGCAAGATTGCATAAATGCATGCAGAGAAAATTTTATGAGCTGTAAAGATTTTGTCCTGGCTTTTACATTGATCTGCAACTTTGGATGTAGTTTGATCCCACACATGGCTTTAAAGTTAGCGTGTTTGGGTACATGTGCAGGCGTTGTATGGAGAATTGATGCTCAATGTACGTTTGAAATGCAAGATTGTATGCAGAACTGCCAAGATAATTGTGAGTGACCTAGGGGGCGGTAATGGTACCAGCATTTGTTAATGGGCTTGGAATCCTTTTGCTTGCATTCATGGAATTCGCTGTATCGAAGGGGTGGGTTGTATTGCCTGGAGGATGCAAATGGAAGGCAAGATGGCAGCGTATTTTCAGATTATCAATTTATGTGTGGGCTGTCGCCTTGTGGGGGTGGCATTACTACTGGGTAATGCACTATGAAGTAGTGTCCGACTAAGGAGGTTTGTGAGGATAGCAATGGTTACAGATTTCCATGATCCAAGCACTCAATTGCATCTTCCTCCTGAGCGCGAGAGAAAAGTTAAAAAGCGAATCCGGATTTTAGCGCTTACGTTATTGCCTTTTGCTGTGGCGGCTTACTTTGTGTTTGGATCTTTGGGGGTGGTTGTGACGATAACTGGACACTTTATTCTTGGGGCCTGGTTTTTAAGAATGTACCCAGACACATCAGATAAATTGTGGTAGTCATTAGACCAATAGCCATTGGTATTTGGTGGTTTTATTGTTTTTAGTAGTCGACTTGGCAGGGCTTTTTTGAAATGGATGCCAATCGTTGTTAACGACAACAGGTGGTGTGATTTTATATTTTTGGCTGATATGTGAAACCATAATTCTGGTTTTTTTGGCCGATATTTGGAAAGTCAGAATTATGGCTTCCGGTTCTGCTCGGAAATCAAGAGCAGTATTGATGGTTATGCTGGTGGTTATGTTTTTCGTGACATTCTTTGATGTGTCATCCCAGATCTTAATGCAACCCAATGATGCAAACTGGACTTTGGCATATCAACTGACAGTGGACGCATATTGCACCTTGTACGTCTTGCTCGAAGCGTTAATAACGACATATGCCGTCTTCCTTTTCCTGGCAGGACAATCTCTGATTGGAGGCAATGACCGCGCCGCACATTGGAATCCGCGTAAGGACAGGCTTAATTCCCAGTCAAAACAAGCGATCAGAACTATCGGGCTTGTGTTTGTCATTTTTTATGTTGGGTACCACTACGTTTACATCGATTTGGTTCATGCTGACCGGTTAGAAGACCGCTATGTTTATACCGGTTTCCACTTTTACTATGTGGTCTGTGGTTTCTTGTGGGTTTTGATAAACGGCATTGCAGCGCTTTTTGCTTACAAAATTTTCAAACTGATCCAGCAGAATAAGGCATATATCTATGTCAGATCAGCATGACTGGGTTGTCCGACTGATAACAAGCATCGATCCTGCCAATACCGATCTGATTTTGTTGCAGGTGTATGGATATACCGTGGCGGACGTTGTCATTGCTTTTTTCTGTGTGAGAATCGCTGTCCTGTTACGGCAGAAATGCACGATGGGCCTTTCCATCTGCTATTGGCTGCTTGGTCTTACCGTTGTTATTTCTCCGGCATTTCTGGCCGCCAAAGAAGATCCATACAAGCTAATGCTGATATCAATGGCTACGGCAGGTATTCACTACGCGATAATAATTTACGCGTTGTTCAGTATTCGCAAGCCATTGATCAGGCTTATCGGCTACTTCACAAATCCCTCGTAGAAGTCACACACTGCATGATTGGCTGTTCCATGGCGGGAGCAATGGGATTGAAGAACTGCCTTACAGGGCGAAATCCCCCCACGCCAGCTGGATCAGGCTTAGCATCACCACCGGCGCAGTTTCGGTGCGCCAGACCCTGGGGCCCAGGGTCACCACGCTGAAGCCTTTCTCTTTCGCCAGTGCCACTTCCTCGTTGTCGAAGCCGCCCTCAGGCCCCACTGCGAAACACACGGACGCAGGCGCTTCGCCGCTGAACGGATGGGTGGGCAGGTCATCGGTGTGCAGAATCCATTTGCGCTCGGCCTGCACCGTTTCGCACCACTGGTGAACGGGCAGGGGGGGGTGCAGTACTGGCACGATATTCAGGCCGCTCTGTTCGCAGGCGCTGATCAGCAGGTGGCGCCACTGCTGGAGCTTTTTCTCCAGCCGCTCACCCTTCAGGGATACTTCGCAATGGTGACTGGTGAGGGGGGTGATCTCACTGACCCCCAGTTCCACCGCCTTCTGCAGGGCGTAGTCCATGTGGTCGCCCTTGCCCATGACCTGGCCCAGATGGATGTGCACGGGGGATGCCCGGTCGGCGTCGTTGAAGAAGTCCAGGGTCACTTCCACTGCCTTCTTGTCCACCGCGCTGATGCTGCCGTGATACTCACCGCCGGTGCCGTTGAACAGGATCACCGGCTCCCCCACCCCCATGCGCAGCACCTTGCCGATATGGCGGCTGCCGTTTTCGTCCAGTGCCAGGGTGTTGCCTTCGAGCAGGGGTTGATTCTGAAAAATCCGGGGTGTTCGCATGGCGGGAATGTCACAGGGAAGATACAGCCATCATAGCCCAGATCGTTTATAGTTGTCCCGTTGCGCCCTCCTGCTCCTACCTGTGACAAGGACACCCTATGGCATTCGACTATGGCTCCACCGGCCTTGGCATCCGTAACCCGTTCAAGCTCGAAGGGGTGGTGATTGCCACCCGCGGTGCGCTGCAGACCCTGTTGTCCATTTACCTGCTGGTGTCGGTGTCGTCCACCATCGAGGCCAGTTTCACCAAGGGCTGGATCACTGCGCTGGTGGGCTTTGTGCTGCTGTCCAACGGCCTCTATGCCCTGGGGCGTGGCATCTTCAAGATCGTGCGGTTTTATGTGGGCCGCTCCATCCCCACCTCCCTGGCAAAAAACGTCTCCCGCTCCGAAAAACAGAATGTGGAAAAGCATGTTCACTATACCCACCAGCAGCTGGAAGAAATGCTGATGGGACGCAAGAACGTCACCTACAAGGAGCCGGTGGGACTGATTTCCCGCATGGTGCACAGTTTCTTCCCGCGTCTGACCTTCACCCCGTTCCCTGTGCGCAACATTGCCGATCAGCTGGCGGGTGCGCTGGCGAAAACGGCGGTGGCGCTGCTGTGTTATGTGCTGAGCTGGTTTATGGTGAAGTCCGGGCTGGTAGGCAAGAATGCCGACATGGTGCTGACCGGCGTATCGTTCGCGCTGCTGGTGTACCTGATCCTGGCCTGGCGCAAGGCCACGGTGAATCTCAGCGACATCAATATCTCCCGCTACAGGGGCGAGATGAGCGTCAAGAACATCACCATTGCTTTGGTGGTGGCGATCCTGACGCCGGTGATTTTCGTGTTCATCCACAAGACGTTCTGGCAGCCGTACCTGGCAGATATCAAGCAGCTGGAAAAACTCACCACGCTGATGGAAACCCATTTCATCGGCTTCAGTTCCGGTGGGTTCATCCTGGGGCTGCTGGTGCTGGCGGCCATCGTGTCAGCGGTGATTTTTCTGCTGGTGGCGGAGCGCGCGAAGCTGGCCAATCCGATCACCGAGGTGTCGGAATTCCGCGAAAGCTGGCAGGAGCTGGTGCACCCGCAGGACATCTTCATCAATATCGAAAGCAGTGTGATGGCCAATCGTCGTTACCGTGAAGTGCCTAACCGCGTGTACCGGGATTTCGATGCCAATCTGCTGCAGGAAGGCCGCGCCAGCGACAAGGGCCAGTTCGACGGTGAAACCATTCAGGAAACCCAGCCGGAATTCGTGCCCTGGGAATATCCGCAACATTTCAAACTGCTGCGCATGATCGCCACGGTGGCCGCGCAGGTCATGTTGTTCTGCGCCTACCTGCTGCTGTTTTTCGCCATCGACCCGCTCAATGCGTTTCTGTCCGGCCCGGTGCTGGATTTCTTCAAGAACATCACCAATACCAAGGCGATCGAGCAGCTGGCACCGTTCGTCAATAGTGGGCTGGTGCTGCTGAAACTGGCGCTGGGTTATCTGCTGCTGAGCATCTTCGGCCGCCTGCTGGAAAACTACGCCCACACCTTCTGGGCCGAAATCCAGTTCAAGTCGCTGATGGTGTTTTTCCGCGTGCAGGGTACTTTCACCGAATCGAAAGTGTCCACCGGCATGAGCATCTACGACAGCACCCGTTCCGAAAACGTGGTGGTGCGTTCCAGCATGACGCCCTGGGTGATCTGCGCCAACCTGCATTCGTCCACCTTCGCCATGTCAGGCGTCGATAATCTGGAGCACGCGCGGCTGGTGTGGGGCTTCGAGAAAAACGACGCCGAACTGAAAGCCATGATCAGCGAGGTGAAGGATTTCCTGCGCCAGCGCGAGTCGGTGGCGTCGCTGCAGAATGAAAAGGAACTCAATGCCATTTCGAAAATCGCGCAAGTGAACCAGCAGACCCGCGCAGTGATGCCGGATGACGACACCACCCGGCGTCTGGACAAGCCGGCAGCGGCTGCAGGCTTTCTGCGCCAGGAACAGGACAAGCCGGCAGGGCCCGGCGAATCCGATCCCAATCGCTGATTTTTTCAATTCTCAACCCGACAGTACGGAACCACATTCATGGAAATCATCAAAACCCTTGGCGAGTTCATCGTCGACCAGCAGATGGAATACCCGGACGCCACCGGTGAACTGACCTCGCTGTTCTCCTCCCTCCGCCTCGCGGCGAAAATCCTGCACCGGGAAATCAACAAGGCGGGCCTGGCCGACATCATTGGAATTGCGGGCGCCGCCAACGTGCAGGGCGAGCAGCAGCAGAAGCTCGACGTGTACGCCAACGAGCGTTTCAAGAGTGCACTGGCCCAGCGTGGTGTGGTGTGCGGCATCGCGTCGGAGGAAGAGGAACAGTTCGTGAAATTCGAGGAAACCAAAAACCTCGAAGGCAAATACGTGGTGCTGATCGATCCGCTGGACGGTTCCTCCAACATCGACGTGAACGTGTCGGTGGGCACGATCTTCAGCATCTATCGCCGGGTGTCGCCGGTGGGCAGTCATGTGACGGAAGAGGATTTCCTCCAGCCCGGCCACAAGCAGATCGCGGCCGGTTATGTGATTTACGGTTCGTCCACCATGCTGGTGTATTCCTCCGGCAACGGCGTGAACGGCTTTACCTACGATCCCACCATCGGCGTGTTCTGCCTGTCCCATCCCAACCTGCGGATTCCGGAGAGCGGCACCATCTACTCCATCAACGAAGGCAATTACGTGCACTTCCCCGATGGCGTGAAAAAGTACATCAAGTACTGCCAGGAAGAGGACAAGCCCACCAAGCGGCCTTACACCTCGCGCTATATCGGCTCGCTGGTGTCGGATTTTCACCGCAACCTGATCAAGGGCGGCATTTACATGTATCCGTCCACCAGCAGTCATCCCAACGGCAAGCTGCGGCTGTTGTATGAGTGCAACCCGATGGCGTTCCTGATCGAGCAGGCGGGTGGCAAGGCCATTGCAGGGCCGGGCCAGCGCATCCTGGATCTGGAACCCACCCAGTTGCACCAGCGCTGCCCGCTGTTCGTCGGGTCGCCGAAGATGGTGGATACGCTGGAAGGTTTCATCAAACAGCACGGCTGATACCACCGCACATCAGTATGGTTTTCGCACAGCACTGCCGTTTTGCTAGACTGATCGGCCCACACTGATCTTCTTTTGCAAGGAATTTGCTCGTGCTCCCAGGGATTGCGTCACGTTGGTTGTTGTTGCTGCTCGCTTTAGTGCTGGTGTCCTGTGGCGGGGGTTCTGATCCGTCTACGGGTATCGCGGGCGAGCCGCAGGCCAATGCAGGCAGTGCGCGGCAGGCTGCGGCAGAGTCTCTGCAGGTACCGCTGCCATCGCCGCTCTGGAGCCTGCAGTTCAACAGCCGCATTCCCGCCACGCCGCGCCAGCGTATCCGTCAGCATCTGGAAAGCCTGGGCTATCAGGTACGGCTGCTTGATGACAGCGCCACCACGGCGCCGGCCAGCGACGTGCTCTGGCTGATCGGCACCACGCCGTTGCAGCAGACCCTGCCAGAAGCGGACCTGCCCGCCGCGCCAGAAGCCTTCCAGGTACAGTCCCGGCAGCAGGGCGGACAGCGCATCTACCTCACTCGCGGCCATGATGGCGCCGAATACGATCTGACGCCCCATGGCCCCCAGATCGGTGATCTCTACGCCGCCTACGCCCTGTTGGAAAGCCTGGGCCTGCGTTTCCTGCATCCACTGCAGCCCACGGTGGCGCCGCTGGATCTGCTGCCCGATCTGAACATCAGCGAAAGCCCCCACTGGCCGATCCGCGCCTGGCACATCCACACCCAGCATCCGCTGGAACTCACCCATGTGCTGAATGGCTGGGGCCCCGACGGACCCGACGACGAAGCCGGCTGGCAGGCGTTGTTGCCGGAATGGGAGCGCTTTCTGGAATGGGCGGTGGCGAACCGGCAGAACCGGGTGGAGTGGTTCCTGTTGATGGCGCAATCCTGGCAAACCTTTGCCGACAGCCCCGAACGCCAGCAGCGCCTGCAGACCCTGGTGCAGATGGCCCACGACTGGGGTCTGGCGGTGGGCATCGACGCGCCGATCGCCTTCCGCCAGCAACACGCCTGGATCATGCTGCGGGAAAAGGGCAACGAAACCGCCCAGATCCACAGCGCCATCGACTGGCTGATGGCCGCCGGTTTCGATTATCTGGAAATCGAAATGGGCTACAGCGAATTCACCCATCCCAGCGCTGCCAAAATGCTGGAGTGGATGAACACCGCTACCCGTTACACGGCGTCGGTGTACGGCAAGCCCACCTACGTGAAAGTGCACTGCACGCAGGATCAGGTGGCGCAAGGTTTCACCGATCCGGACACCGGCGCGGCGCTGAATTTCAACTTCCTGCCCTATTACGCCGATCCAGCCCTGGGCGTGTTGCCGCACACCGTGCAGTACTACGATCTGCAAGGCCCGGTGTACACCTACGGCAACGACAACTTCCACGAGATCCGCCGCTACATGCAAATGGAAGCGGGCCGCCGCGAGGTGCTGTACTACCCGGAAACCGCCTACTGGGTGAATTTCGATATCGACGTGCCGCTGTTTCTGCCGGTCTATGCCGCCAGCCGCCTGCGCGACCTGCGCCTGATCGCCGCCGATGAAAACGAGGGCCGCATGGGGCGTGGCGAGCACGCCGGCAGCCGCATCCAGGGGCAGGTGAATTTTTCCAGCGGCTGGGAATGGGGTTACTGGCTGAATGATGTGGTGACTGCCCGCGCTGCCTGGAATCCGCTGCTGGAGCATGACGATGCCAGCGCGTTGCAAGGGGCGCTGCTGCCGTTCACCTCGCTGCTGGGAACGGCGCAAAAGGATGCCGGCGCGCTGCTTCAGGCCTGGATCGACGCCAACCGTGATCTGCTCTGGTACGGTACTGTAAGCGGCCAGACGCCGGCAAACGGCCACCTGCGCAACGCCCAGGCCTACCTGCAGGGCTGGGACACCTGGAGCGAAGTGGGCGTGATGCTGGGCCAGCTGGAAACCCAGCCGGCGAAAATGGGCATCCAGGACATGACCGGCCTGCTGCAGCCGCGCCGGCAAAAAATTCCCTACCGCGATCTGCAGGCGCTGCTGGCGGAAACCGTGCAGCGGCTGGGCACGATCACGCTGGCCTGGCAGGCGCTTTCCCCGCAGATTCCGGCGGAGGCAACACCGCTGTATGACGAAATCACCGACGCCATGCAGATCACCACCCTGCGCGCCGAGCAGGTACACCAGCTCTATCAAACCGTGGCCAGCCAGAGCGTCTTCATCCTGAACGACGACAAAACCGCCGCCAATCTGCACCTGAATCGCGCCCGCGCCGCCCTGGATGCCGCTACCGACATCGTTGCCCGCCGCGAAGCCGCTTACCGCGCCGACCCCGAGCGCATCGCCAACTGGGGTTACAACCCCACCGCCTACCACTTCGGCTACCTGTGGACGGTGCGCTCGCTCTATTTCTGGTGGCGCGACGAAGGCCGCGCGGTGGATCGTCCGGTGAGCCCCAGCTACCTGAACATCAAGGATCCGGTGGACATCGCCAACGGCGAAGGGGAATGGAAGGAAAGCATCCTCAACCTGACCTGGCTACGCCAGCGCCTGGCCACCGCGTTCAAGCCTGGCAACTGGTGGGAGGAAATGCTGTTCGAGCCCCCCAGTGAACCGCAGTTTCCCCCGGATGGCCTGCGCCAGCGGCCGGGCTGGTATGTGGAGTCAGCGCCCTGAATCCCCGCCCTAGGGTCACTGAATTGAATCCGTAAAAAAGGCGGGGAAAAGCCCCGCCTGCGGGTTGTGCCTTCCTGACGCCAGATGCGCAGGGATCACTCCCGGAAGAACTGGAACGCCGTCACCTTCGCCGGCTGGTGCGACTCATGGAACTGCTCCCGCGCCAGCCAGGCTTTCTTGTAACGGTAGAACGGCACGGTGGGATAGAGGTGATGCACCAGATGATAGTTCTGGTACATCATCAGTGGCGTCAGCAGCCATTCCCAGCCGGTGCGGATCACGGTGGCCTGGTTTAGGGATCGTCGCTGTACTTGTCCGCAGGTAACAGCTGGCGTGATCGGACAGATCATTGAGCTGGCGCATTGACGGCGAATCCAGGCCACCCGTAGCCTGTCGGTTCCATACCAGCGTTAGGGAAGGCGTTTTATGCTGCAATTTCTGCAATCGATTTTCGGCCGGGATGAACATGCCAATGGAGACTATCCCCCTGATCTGATCGAACGGGCCACCCAGCGCGCCATCGATGCCACGGATCGCCGGTTGCATGCGCTCTCGGATGCACGCAAACGTCTGGCGCCGGGGGTGGTGCAGGCGGTGGATCATGTAGTGAAGCTGGTGGACAGCCTGGCGCCGCCCCTGCAGGCCACTCCCGCAAACCACGCCAGCGATCCCCGCCTGAATGTGTTGTTTGCCAATCCGGATCGGATGATCGAGGTGCTGGCAAAAGACACCTGTGTGAATGAAGCCCGCAGCGAACTGAAAACCGATACCGCCTTTGGCCTGCTGGTGGCGCGGATGAGCAAGCGCACCGTCATGGCCAGCGACATGGTGGACGGCGACATCCGCCAGGATGTGATGCAGACCGTGGTGAGCTTTGATGACCATCAGATGCTGGAGGTATCCGCCGATCTGGAGCAGACCCGCCTTCAACTCAAGCGTCGGGCCTTTGACGTGATACTGCGCCAGATCCTGGAAACCCTGGAGGAACGCCAGCAGCAGCAATCGGAGCTGAAAAGCCAGCATGGGCTGTTGATGCGCAAGCTGGGCCTGTTGCAGCAGGCGGGCTGGAATTTCGAGAGTCGTGGTGCCCGGCCCGATACCGTTGCCCTCGAAAAGGAACTGCAGCAGGTGGAGGACGAATTGATGGCGCTGGGCGATGCCACCAAGACGCTGCCCATCCATGCGGAGCTGGTGCAGAAAGCGCTGGTGGATGCGGCGGCTCTGCTTTCGCTGGACAAGCACACCCTCTACCTCGACCGCCGCAGTGTCGAACGCAAGGCCGGCCAGGAGGGCGCGCAGGCGGTGGAGCTTCAGATTCTGCATGACCGCAAGGGGAACCAGCGGGTGGCCCTGCTGATCCAGTTCGATCCATCGGCATTGCCCCGGTTTGATTTTCTGGCCGCTGCCAGCAAGGCGCTGGCCTGATTCCGTCATCCCAGGTTCATGATCGGCCGGGATACTGTCCGATCCCTATTGCTGCTCGCACTGGCGAGTACTGCCCATGACCCAGCATCAAGCCGACATTACCTTTTCTGCACTGCCTGAACCCGCTGCCTTGCTGAAGATCCTGCGCCAGCTGCGCAGCCGGTTGCTCCGGTTCGAGCGATCGGCAACGGCCCAACTCGACACCATCGACCCTGCCCGCCAGCCCAGTGCTCGCAATCTGCTGCACTATCTGGCGCTGCGCCGGCAGGATTTGCGTGCCCTGCAGGTGGCGCTGGCGCAGTGGGGATTGTCGTCCCTGGGGCGCGCCGAGCCAGATGTGCTGGCCAGCCTCGATGCGGTGATCACGGCCCTGGCCGCGCTGGCGGGAAAGCGTCTGGCGGCGGAGCCGATTCACCTTGCTGGCGCGGCGCGTCTGCAACAGCACACCGAAGCCCTGTTCGGCCGGCCGCCAGCGGATCGTAATGCCCGCATCATGGTGACCATGCCGGGTGAAGCGGCTGCCGACGGCCAGCTGATTCTCGATCTGCTGAAAAACGGCATGAACTGCATGCGCATCAACTGCGCCCATGATGGTGTCGAACAGTGGCAGAAAATGCTGGAGCATCTGCGGGCGGCCCGGCAAGCCACCGGCCTGCCCTGCACTGTGCTGATGGATCTGGCGGGGCCGAAGATCCGCACTGGAGCGTTGTCCACCCGGCCTGGTGTCATCAAGATCCGGCCGCAGCGGGATTACGCCGGCAAGGTGCTGGAACCGGCGCGGCTGGCACTGCTGGCGGGCACGCCGGAATCCTTGTCAGGGTCTGAAACGGCGGGGCTGCCCGCGCTGCGCGTGTATTCCCGCTTTTTGCGTTACCTGAAGCCCGGCCAGGTGATCCGGCTGAAGGATACCAGGGGTGCCCGCCGTACCCTGACGGTAGTCGAGGTGCACCCCCATCACTGCATCGTGCACAGCGAGAAGACGCTCTATCTGGCTAACGGCGTAACCCTGGTGACGGCGTCCAGCAAACCCCAGCGGGATGTTCACCATCGCCTGCGCTCGCTGCCACGGGTGGAAAACACCCTGCAGCTGCAAACGGGCGATCGGTTGGTCATCACCCCCGACACCGAACCAGGTCACCCGGCCCAGCACAACCGCAATGGCCGGGTGGTGCATCCGGCCCACATCGGCTGCACCTGTTTTGCAGCATTCAGGCAAGCGAAAAAAGGCGAGCGGGTATGGTTCGACGACGGCAAGATCGGCGCGGTGATTGAACGGGTGAGCGCGAGCCAGGTGCAGGTGCGCGTCACCCGCACGCGGGCCAGCGGCGGCAAGCTGGGCAGTGACAAAGGCATCAACCTGCCGGACAGCGTGCTCGATCTGGCTGCGCTCACGGCCAAGGATCTGGCGGATCTGCCGTTTGTGGCGCGCCACGCGGACATGGTGGCGCTGTCGTTCGCCAACACTGCGAACGATGTGGTGCAGCTGCAGCGTCTGCTGGCGGAACAGACGGCCACGCCACCGGCCATCGTGCTCAAGATCGAAACCCGGCGCGGTTTCGAAAATCTGCCGGACATGTTGCTGGCAGCCCTGCGCAGCCACCGTTGCGGCGTGATGATTGCCCGCGGCGATCTGGCGGTGGAATGCGGCTTCGAGCGCCTGGCGGAAGTGCAGGAAGAAATTCTCTGGCTGTGTGAGGCCGCCCACGTGCCGGTGATCTGGGCCACCCAGGTGCTGGAACAGCTGGCGAAGGAAGGCCTGCCGTCGCGGGCGGAAATTTCCGATGTGGTGCTGGCCCAGCGCGCGGAATGCGTGATGCTGAACAAAGGCAGCCACATACTCGAAGCAGTGCGTACGCTGTCCGACATTCTGATCCGCATGCAGCGCCATCAAACCAAAAAGCGGGCCATGCTGCGGGAGCTGCATCTGGCGGATCTGTTTCGGCCGGTGTCGGTCGTGGCAAGGATGCAGTGAAATGCCCTGTCGCTCAGTGCAATTGGCCCAGTGCGATCCGTTCAGTCCCGCGTCGCCGCCCGAATCCCATCCCACGCCACCTGCGCCAGAAAATCGATCTGCTCTTCCGTGATCACATAGGGCGGCATGAAATACACCACGCTGCCCAGCGGCCGCAGCAGCGCACCGTTGGCCAGGCCGTGCTGATAAACACGCAGGCCACGCCGCTCCTGCCAGGGATAAGGTTCCCTTGTCCGTTTGTCCTTCACCATTTCGATTGCCAGGATCATGCCGGTCTGGCGCACATCCGCCACCTGGGGGTGATCGCGGAAATGCGTGGTCGCCTGCTGCATTTTCGCGATCAGCTTCTGGTTGCGTGCGATCACGTTGTCGTCGCGGAAAATATCCAGCGTGGCGAGTGCGGCGGCGCAGGCCAGCGGGTTGCCGGTGTAGGAATGGGAATGCAGGAAACCGCGCAGGCTGGCGTAATCATCGTAAAAGGCGTTGTAGATTTTGTCTGTGGTGAGTACGGCGCACAGGGGCAGGTAGCCACCGGTGAGCCCTTTCGACAGGCACATAAAATCCGGCGTGATCCGCGCCTGTTCGCACGCAAATAAAGTGCCAGTGCGGCCGAAGCCCACGGCGATTTCATCGGCGATCAGATGCACGTCGTAGCGGTCGCACAGTTCGCGCAGTTTTGTCAGGTACAGGGGATGATGCATGCGCATATTGCCGGCGCACTGCACCAGCGGCTCGACGATCACAGCGCAGATTTCTTCATGACGTTGCGCGAGGATTTTTTCCATTTTCGCCGCTGCGCGCAACGCACAGCTTTCTGCGCTTTCGCCGGGTTCTGCCAGATAGGCATCCGGGCTGGGCGCGGTGAAGGTGGTCATCAGCAGTGGTTCGTAGGTTTTCTTGTACAGCTCCACATTGCCCACGGCCAGTGCCGCCAGGGTTTCGCCGTGATAGCTGTTCGCCAGCGTGACGAATTTCGTTTTCGTTGCTTTGCTTCCGGCGCGCTCGCTCTCATTCAGCCAGTAGTGAAAGCTCATCTTCAGCGCCACTTCGATGCCGGAGGAGCCATTGTCGGCGTAAAAAACCCGTGTGAGTTTTTCCGGCGTCAGCGCCACCAACCGTTCCGACAGCTCGATGATGGGTTCATGGGTGAACCCCGCGAGAATTACATGCTCAAGACTATCGAGCTGCGCCTTGATCCGCGCGTTGATGCGCGGATTGGCATGGCCGAACAGATTCACCCACCAGGAGCTCACCGCGTCCAGATAACGTTTGCCTTCGAAATCCTCCAGCCACACGCCGTCACCCCGTTTGATCGGAATGATGGGCAGCTGTTCGTGATCCTTCATCTGGGTGCAGGGATGCCAGAGGACAGACAGATCCCGTTGCATGAGGGTGTGATTGATGGACATGAGCGACACACTTTCGTAAACCGGGGAGCTCCGATGTTACGTGCTGGCTTCTTCCGGGGCAAACGGACGAAACGGATGCAGCAACGGGAGCGTTCAGCCCAGCCGGCCCAGCGCGGCAACGGTTTGGGAAACGTTTTCTGCACCCTGGCGGATTTCCTCGATAACAGACGCGGCTTGATTGATCAGTTCGCTGCCCTGGCGCGCCTGTTCCTGCACCTGCTGCATGCGGTTCATGGCGTCTTCTGTCAGGTTCTGGTTGCCCCGCACCATCTCATCGATTTCCAGGGTCGAGGCATTGGTGCGCGAGGCCAGGCTGCGCACCTCGTCCGCCACCACCGCAAAGCCGCGGCCATGCTCACCGGCCCGCGCGGCTTCGATGGCGGCGTTCAGCGCCAGCAGGTTGGTCTGATCGGCAATGCTGCTGATGGTGGTGACGATGGCCGAGATCTCGGCAGACTTCGCATTCAGCTGACTGATCAGCTGCGATGCATCGCCAATTTGCGTGGCAATGGCCTGGGAGATCTGCACGCTCTGCTGCAGCATGCGCGCGCCATTGACCGCAATCTGCGCGGTTTCTTCCGAGGTGCTGTTGGCAATCTCGGCCGCCTGTTGCGTGGCCAGATCCTGTTCCACCCGGAGGCTGATGTCGCTGGCGAATTTGATCACCTTCACCACCTTGCGCTGCTCATCGAAGACCGGATTGTAGGTGGCCTCGAGCCATAGCGTGGCGCCCTGGCGGTTGCGACGCTCGAATTTTCCGGTCTTGAATTCGCCCCGCGCCAGCGCCTGCCAGAAGTGGGGATTGTCGCGATAGAACTGATCAGGACAGAAAATCCGGTGGTGCTTGCCTTTCACTTCGTCGAGCCGATAGCCCACGCAGCGCAGGAAATTGTCGTTGGCGGTGAGGATGGTGCCATCGGGATTGAATTCGATGACGGCCAGCGAGCGATCCAGTGCGGTCAAGATGGCTTGCTGGGCGCGACGTTGTTCCGCTTCGGCCGTCACATCCTGGGCCAGCTTCACGATACGATAGACACGGCCGGCATGACTCACGGGAAAATAGGTGGCGCGCAGCCAGATCCTTTTGCCCTGCTTGGTGACGCGCTCGAATGATCCACTTTGGAACTCGCCGGCGGCCAGATTCTGCCATAACTGCCGGTACGCCTGACTGTTTACATATTCCGGCAGGCAGAACATCCGATGATGATTGCCCACGACCTCATCCCGGGTGTAGCCCACCACCTCCAGAAAGGATGAATTCACGTCCTGAATCGTGCCGTCGGGCGAAAACTCGATGACCGCGTTATGGCTTTTCAGTGCGGCAAGAAAATCCTGCGCCTCAGACAGCTGAGCTTCCAGTTGCTGTATCTGCGCTTTCTGCTGTTTGAACCACATAAACCACTCCAATGAACCGCCGCGTCGCGCCGGACGCAATCCTGCCGTTGAATGACAGAAACGTTTTGGGGAGTCAGCGGCTGGAAAATGATTCAGTTTAAGAGGTAGAACCAAGCCTTGCTCTTTATAAGCATAGCTGGCTTTTATGAGGTTCAGGTCTGGGGATAGCGGTCCGGGCTGCCTTGCGGGCAGCCGCGTTCAACCGAATTGAATTAGCCGGGGAGATTCAGGTTGTCCCAGATGGCCAGCGTCGGGCCGGACTGGTTCATGGTGTAGAAATGCAGACCCGGTGCGCCCATATCGAGCAGCTCCTGGCACAGGCTGGTCACCACTTCCTCGCCGAATTTCAGGATGGAGGCCTGATCGCCGGCGAAGGATTCCATGCGCACCTTGATCCAGCGCGGAATCTCGGCGCCGCAGGCATGGGAGAAGCGCACCAGATTCTCGTAGTTGGTGATGGGCATGATGCCCGGCACCACTGGAATGTCGATGCCCATCTGTTCGCAACTGTCGATAAAGAACTTGTAGGCGTCGATGTTGAAGAAATACTGCGTAATCGCGCTGCTGGCGCCGGCATCCACCTTGGTCTTGAAAGCTTGCAGATCGGCATTCATGCCCTGCGCCTGTGGATGCATTTCCGGGTAGGCGGCCACTTCGATGTGGAAATGGTTGCCGGTCTGCTCGCGGATGAAACGCACCAGGTCCGAGGCGTATTTCAGTTCACCCAGGGACGCACCCATGCCGGAAGGCAGATCGCCGCGCAGTGCCACGATGCGATTGATGCCGTTGGCCTTGTATTGCTGCAGCAGTTCCGCCAGCTGCTTTTTGGTGTCCCCGACGCAGGACAGGTGCGGCGCGGTGCAGATGCCGGTGCCGTTCTTCACGCGCATGACGGTGTCGAAGGTTTTATCGCGGGTGGAGCCGCCGGCGCCGTAGGTGACGGAGAAAAAGCCGGGCTTGCGCGCCGCCAGTTCCTGCTGCACAACGCCGAGTTTTTCCATGCCGGCATCGGTTTTCGGCGGGAAGAATTCGAAGCTGAAGCGTTTTTCGTATTTGGATTGGGAGTTCATGGTGTTCTCGCTGTTCGCAGCTGGTGCTGGGGTAGCGTTCCGGGGTGGGAGAACCGCCTTTGGGGACGTCAGCGGCCATGGATGGCCGCTGTCGAGCGCACATGGATGTGCTTGTAGCGTGCCCCAAAGGCGGTTCTCCCACCCCGGAATGCGGAGACAATGCTCCGCTCTCAGCAACTCAATACTTATAACTATCCGGCTTGTACGGCCCGTCAACGGCAACGTTGATGTACTTTGCCTGTTCCGCCGTCAGACGGGTGATCACGCCGCCGAAGCCGCGCACCATCTCCGCCGCCACTTCTTCGTCCAGCTTTTTCGGCAGCACTTTCACGTACAGGTTTTTCGCTTTTTCACCCGCTGGCAGCGCGGCGAACTTGCGTTCCCACAGATAGATCTGCGCCAGCACCTGGTTGGCAAAAGAACCGTCCATGATGCGCGACGGGTGGCCGGTGGCGTTGCCCAGGTTTACCAGGCGGCCTTCCGACAGCAGGATCAGGTGATCGTTGGTGGCCTTGTTGCGGTACACCATGTGCACCTGCGGCTTCACCTCTTCCCATTCCCAGTTCTTGCGCATGAAAGCCGTGTCGATCTCGCTGTCGAAGTGGCCGATGTTGCACACCACAGCGCCATTTTTCAGCGCCTGCAGCATGAACTTGTCGCACACGTTGACGTTGCCGGTGGTGGTGACCACCAGATCGGTGTTGCCCAGCAGCTGCTTGTCGATGCCTTCTGCGGTACCGGTGTTGATGCCGTTGATATAGGGGGACACCACTTCGTAGCCGTCCATGCACGCCTGCATGGCGCAGATCGGATCGATCTCGGTGACGCGTACGATCATGCCTTCCTGACGCAGCGACGCAGCAGAACCTTTGCCCACATCACCATAGCCGATCACCAGCGCTTTCTTGCCGGCCAGCAGGTGGTCGGTGCCGCGCTTGATGGCGTCGTTCAGCGAGTGACGGCAACCGTATTTGTTGTCGTTCTTCGACTTGGTGACAGCATCGTTGACGTTGATCGCAGGCACTTTCAGTTTGCCGTGCTCCAGCATTTCCAGCAGACGGTGTACGCCCGTGGTGGTTTCTTCGGAAATACCGTGGATCTTGTCCAGCATCTGCGGGTATTTCTCGTGCAGGATCTGGGTCAGGTCGCCGCCGTCGTCCAGAATCATGTTGGCGTCCCACAGCTTGTCGCTGTCTTTTTCCGCCTTGATGGTCTGCTCGATGCACCACCAGAATTCTTCTTCGGTTTCACCTTTCCAGGCGAATACCGGAATGCCGGCCGCCGCAATGGCCGCAGCCGCGTGATCCTGGGTGGAAAAAATGTTGCACGAGGACCAGCGCACTTCCGCGCCCAGTGCCGTCAGCGTTTCGATCAGCACGGCGGTTTGAATGGTCATGTGAATGCAACCCATGATGCGGGCGCCTTTCAGCGGCTGCTGGGCCTTGTATTTGTTGCGCAGCGCCATCAGCGCGGGCATTTCGCCCTCGGCGATTTCGATTTCCTTGCGGCCCCACTTGGCCAGGGAAATATCGGCAACTTTGTAGTCGGTGAATTTGCTATCCAGTACGGCATTCATATATTCAGCCTCTCACTTACAGACCGGCAGCAGCGCGCAGGGCGGCGGCACGATCAGTTTTTTCCCAGGTGAAACCGGCTTCTTCGCGGCCGAAGTGACCATACGCCGCAGTGGCGCGGTAAATTGGACGGCGCAGATCCAGCATTTCGATGATGCCGCGCGGACGCAGGTCGAAATGCTCGCGTACCAGTTGGGCGATCGTGTCTTCGTTGATCTTGTTGGTGCCGAAGGTGTTGATGGAAATCGAAGTGGGTTCCGCAACGCCGATGGCGTAGGACACCTGGATTTCGCACTTGTCCGCCAGACCGGCAGCCACGATGTTTTTCGCCACATAGCGGCCAGCGTAAGCAGCGGAACGGTCCACTTTTGATGGATCCTTGCCAGAGAACGCGCCACCACCGTGACGGGCCGCGCCGCCGTAGGAATCCACGATGATTTTACGGCCGGTCAGACCGCAATCGCCCACGGGGCCGCCGATGATGAACTGGCCGGTGGGGTTGATGTGGAATTTGGTGCCGCTGTGCAGCCACTCTTCCGGAATCACGTGCTTGATGATTTCCTCGCGCACGGCCTCGGACAGATCGGCGTGCTTGATGCCCGGATCATGTTGGGTGGACAGTACGATGGCGTCCGCCGCAACCGGCTTGCCGCCTTCGTAACGCAGGGTCACCTGACTTTTCGCATCCGGACGCAGCCAAGGCAGGATACCGTTCTTGCGCAGGTACGCCTGACGCTGTACCAGACGGTGGGAATAGTGAATCGCAGCCGGCATCAGCACGTCGGTTTCGTTGGTGGCGTAGCCGAACATCAGGCCCTGGTCGCCGGCGCCCATTTCCTTGTTTTCTTTTTCATCGACGCCCATCGCGATGTCCGGCGACTGTTTGCCGATGGCGTTCAATACTGCGCAGGAGGCGCCGTCGAAGCCGACGTCGGAGCTGTTGTAGCCGATGTCGAGGATGACCTTACGCACAACGTCTTCGAGATCCACATAGGTCGAGGTCGTGACTTCACCGGCGATCACCGCCATGCCGGTTTTCACCAACGTTTCCACTGCAACCCGTGCGTGCGGATCGTCCTTGATGATGGCATCC
Organism: Pseudomonadales bacterium; assembly: GCA_020062665.1. Lineage (GTDB taxonomy): Bacteria > Pseudomonadota > Gammaproteobacteria > Pseudomonadales > Ketobacteraceae > Ch67. The sequence goes on along the minus strand of JAGUVW010000003.1, from coordinate 115,585 downwards.
AGAATGGCGTCGGAAATCTGATCCGCCATTTTGTCAGGATGGCCTTCAGAAACGGATTCAGAAGTAAAGATGGTGTATTCGCTCATTGCACCCGATCCTATAAGTAAAATATTCAGGTTTTGTCAAAACGCCGTATCTGGATCTGAAAACCATTTCTCAGGCCAAGATACAGACTCTCTTTGCTTTCCAGCCCGGCGTCCTGCGCCCAGCGGGTCAACTCTTCCGGGTCGAAACCCTGCCACAGATCGCCGCACATTTTCTTGGTCCAGTCCTGATCGTGGCGGCATAGATCCGTGACGATCAGGGCGCCGCCGGGTTCCAGCAGCTGTGCGCAATCTTCAAATACATCGGCGGGGGAGGGCACATGATGCAGCACCATATTGCACACCACCCGCTGCACGCGGATTTTTTGCTTCACCGCGTCTTCCGTGTCTGCTTTCAGCAGCGTCACGTTTTTGAGTTTTTCCTGCCGGATCAGTGTCTCGGCTTTTTCCAGCATCTCGCCGGAGATGTCGATCGCCGTCACCGTTTTGAACAGGCCGGCCAGTGTGGGCAGATAAGCGCCTTCGCCCGGGCCGATTTCCAGCACCGCCTGTTTGCGGCTGGGTTCGGTCTGCAGCAGCAGGTCGGTGACGCCGTCGGCATATTGGTCGAACGGCGCAATCAGTTCCTGCTGCTCGCGGAAGGCGTCGGCGTGGCGGTCGAAAAACTCCCGCGCCAGCTCCTCCCGTTCATCTTTTATCTGCGCAATGTTGCGGGCCGTTGACGCCTGCAATGCGACCTGATCCACCACCGCGAACAGAGCCGCCAGCAACTGGCCGGCGGGCTCGCCCTGGTCTGCCAGGGCACGGCGGTAAAAAATCGAATTGCCCTCGCGCCGGGTGGTCACTGCGCCGGCGTTGGCCAGCACTTTCAGGTGGTGGCTCATGGCCGGCTGCTTGATGGCGAAGATATCGCACAGCTCCAGCACGCCGAAGGAATCAGCCTTGAGTGCCCGCAGGACTTCGAGCCGGAGCGGGTCGCCAGTGCCCTTGAGTAGCTGGGCCAGGGTGTGAAGGGATTCTTCGGGGGCGTTCATGGGGCCGCAGTATAAAAGCATCTTTCCTCTATATCAAAAGTTTTTGATATAGATTTGGCATTGAGTGGTGAGGCGACACGGCAGGTTTGGCATAAGCATGGGCAAGCGCCCTTCGATTCAGGCACTTACCTCCCAGGCCGGCAAGGAAAAAAGCGGCTGAAACCGGTATACTCCCGCCCCATGACCCCATCCCCCCAATCCATCCTCGAGCACGTCTTCGGCTACACCGCGTTTCGCGGTCAGCAGCAGGCTATTGTCGAAACCCTGATAGCCGGCCAGGACGCCCTGGTGATCATGCCCACCGGCGGTGGCAAATCGCTCTGCTACCAGGTGCCGGCATTGGCGCGTGCCGGCTGTGGCATCGTGATTTCGCCGCTGATTGCCCTGATGCAGGATCAGGTGGATGCGCTGCAGGCGGCAGGGGTGAAGGCGGGTTTTCTGAACTCATCGCTGTCGGCGGAACAGGCCAACGCCACCGAGCGGGCGCTGCTCAACGGCGAGCTGGATCTGCTGTATGTGGCACCGGAACGGCTGACCCAACCGCGTTGCCAGCAGTTGCTCAAGCGCTCCCGCATCGCGTTGTTTGCCATCGACGAAGCCCACTGCGTGTCGCAATGGGGCCACGATTTTCGCGCAGATTATCTGCAGCTGAATCTGCTGCACGAACAGTTTCCCGATGTGCCGCGCATTGCCCTCACGGCCACCGCCGATGCCCGCACCCGGATTGAAATCGCCAACCGTCTCAATCTGCAGAATGCCCGTCATTTTATCGCCGGGTTCGATCGCCCCAACATCCAGTACCGCATTGCGCAGAAAGACAAGCCGCTGGAACAGCTGCTGCATTTTCTGCAAACGGAACAGCAGGGCAACGCCGGCGTGGTGTATTGCCTGTCGCGCAGCAAGGTGGAGCGCACGGCGGAATGGTTGTGCGAGAAAGGCTTCAACGCGCTGCCCTATCACGCGGGTCTGAGCGCCGAGTTGCGCGCCACCCACCAGCGTCGCTTTCTGCGCGAGGACAACATCATCATGGTGGCGACGATTGCGTTCGGCATGGGCATCGACAAGCCCGACGTGCGCTTTGTCGCGCATCTGGATCTGCCGAAAAGCATCGAAGCCTATTACCAGGAAACCGGCCGCGCCGGCCGTGATGGCGAGCCTGCCACTGCGCTGCTGCTGTACGGTCTCGAAGATGTGGTGAAACTGGGCCAGATGCTGGCGCAGTCCGACGGCAACGAGCAGCACAAGCGTAACGAGCGCCAGCGCCTCGACACCATGCTCGGTCTGTGCGAAATCACCAGCTGCCGGCGCCAGACCCTGCTGCGCTATTTCGGCGAGCCGGCGGAAAACCCCTGCGGCAACTGCGACACCTGCCTGAATCCGCCGAAAACCTGGGACGGCACCGACGCCGCGCGCAAGTTGCTGTCCTGCATCTTCCGCACCGGTCAGCGCTTCGGCGCCAATCATGTCATCGATGTCCTGCGCGGCAGTGGCAGTGAAAAAATCCTCGCACTGGAACACCACAAACTCTCCACCCACGGTATCGGCAAGGAGTTGAGCGCGGTGGAATGGAAATCCGTGGTGCGCCAGCTGGTGGCGCGCGGTTATCTGGATGTGGATGGCGATGGTTTTGGCACACTGCGGCTGAGCGATCGCTGTCGGCCGTTGCTGCGGGGCGATGAAACCATCCAGCTGCGCAAGGATGTGGCACCGTCGGCCGCCAAGGCCGCAAAGACACCGCACAACGATATCGACGCCGCCGACATGCCGCTCTGGCATGCGCTGCGCGCCTGCCGCAAACAACTGGCGGAAGAATTCGGCGTGCCGCCCTATGTGGTGTTCCACGATTCCACGTTGCGGGAAATGGTGGCGGAGCGGCCCACCACGCCAGCGGCGCTGCTGCGCATCAGCGGTGTGGGCGACAGCAAGCTGGAAAAATTCGGCGCTGCCTTTCTGCAGGTGATCAAGGAATTCGAATACGAACTGCAGTGACCGTCCGTCAACGGATCAGGGTTCCTTCGCCGCCAGATCCGTGGCTCGATTTGCCGGTGCGTCAGGTTGTTTTGCGCGCCGGCACGGTGGCAACACCACCGTCTCCCCAACATCGGGCAAGTGAAAATTCCGGAAACGTAAATCCTCACAGCGCAGAAAACGCAGCTGCGGCGATTCCAGCGCATGTTCGAACGTGAAACGCACCTGCTGCGGGCGCCCGGATGCATTGAGATTCAGGATCTCCACCTGCAGGCCGGAAAATGTCAGACGATCACCAGCGCGGAACAGCGCATCCTTGCGGCGCACAAAAAACGCTGCCGGTTCGGTCAGAAAACCATGCTCGGGTGTCAGCAGCAAACTGTTGGGGCGGTCGCGGGTGATGGTGATGGCTGTGGTGCCGGATGCGAGCGGGTATAGCGGCGGTGTCGCCAGCTGCTTTGGCACGCGGGCCAGCGGATAGAGAATGGCGTGTAGCACGGAACTGGGATTCAGCAGGATGATTCGTTCAGGTTCAGCCGCGTGCGTCGTTGGCAGCTGCAGCGCCGGGCTGCGGATGAATTTTTCGTCGTAACCAGGCATCACAAACGCAGCGGCGGTGCGTCCCAGCGCGCCCAACGCCAGACAGATGACAAGCGGCCACGCCACCCAACGGGTCAGCGTGCGCGGGTCGCTTCCCGTCAGCCAGTGATGCAGCAGCGCCGCAACGAACGGCGTGATGCCCAGGCTCACAAAGGTCAGCGTGCGGGCGCCGCCAGGGCCGGCAGCAATGGGCAGTATGCTCAGCAGTGCACCCAGCAGTAAAAAGCGGAATGTTCGCTCCTGCAATTGTTGCCACACTCGCGTCATCACCAGTACGAAACAGACCGACGCGATCAGCCAGCCCGTGGGTGTCGTGGTGGGCAGCGTCAACATCGCCGTGGAAAAGCCAAACACCGACGTGAACAGCAGATCCACGCCGCGCTGAACCAACGCCAGCGCATAGCCGGCAGGATGCTGCAGTGGATCAAGGTAATATTCGGATTGCGCCACGCCGTAGCCGCCGTTCGTGTAGAGCAGCAGCCAGATTCCCATGATCAAGCCGTAGGGCAGCAAACGCCGGACACGTGCGATCAGACTGCCTGATTCCATCACCATCACCCAGGCGAACAGCCAGACGCTGGCGCCCAAACCGAACTCCGAAGCCGCCAGTGCCAGCGTGAACATACCGCAGGCCAGCCAGCGCAACCCCGCGCGGTTTTCCTGCCAGGCTTTCATGTGCAACAGCACAGCGGCGATGCCGAAGGTCGCACCCATCAGCGTGTTGCGGGCGGCGAGCCAGGTGACGGTCTGACTGACATTGGCGGACAGCACAAACAGCGCAAAGGCCAGCATGCCCAGCGCCATCGGGGCGGGAAACAGCCGCCGGTAGAATTGCAGCACCAGCCACTGCAGCGCAGCGAACCACAGCAAGTGATGCGCGTGCATCAGCCAGGGCGATGCTGGCCACCACCGATAATCAATCCAGTGACTCAGCTCCGTCAGCGGGCGCCACAGCTGAAAGCGGAACTGGCTGTCTGTCCACCAGGGCAGCAGGCCCTGCTCCACCAGTCGTGCATGCGTTGCGGCAGCGCCATCACTTACGGCGAACAGATTGAACGGTGAAAGGCTGCCGCTATCGGGCAGCAATCCAGAAGCCAGGAAGCGCGCTGCGTGGTAGTAATCGTCGGCGATCAGGCCACTCTGCAGCGACGGCAGCGCCAGCAGCAGCGAAAGGCCCATAATCCAGCCGGCCACCCACGGCCGACGCAGCGAACGCAGCAACGGCGTGCGGGCATCAGTGGCAGCATCCTGGGGGCGGTAGGTGACGGCATCCATGCGCTTTGTTTCAAACCTTCAGGCAGTCAATGAGGGGAACGGTCTGGACATCGACACGCAGATGTAAAACTGTCCCGCTCGCCGCCACAAGGGCAGCGCAATCAAAATTACATAAATACAACAGCGCATTGACGGATTGGCGTCATCTGCCCGCCCTGCATCCCGTTTGCCGCCTATCCCCACTTGAGCGACAATAGCGCCCCAAAATCCCAGCCCCCGGACTAATCCAGTTAGGAGCATCCCGATGCCCACCCGCAGTGAACTTGCCAATGCCATTCGCGCCCTGTCCATGGACGCAGTCCAGAAAGCCAAGTCCGGTCACCCGGGCGCCCCGATGGGGATGGCCGACATCGCGCAGGTGCTGTGGTGCGACTACCTGAAGCACAACCCGTCCAATCCGAAATGGGCCGACCGCGATCGTTTCGTCCTGTCCAACGGCCACGGCTCCATGCTGATCTATTCACTGCTGCACCTGACCGGTTATGACGTCTCCATCGACGACCTGAAAAACTTCCGCCAGCTGCACTCGAAAACCCCCGGCCACCCGGAATACGGTTACACCCCTGGTGTGGAAACCACCACCGGCCCGCTGGGTCAGGGCATTGCCAACGCGGTGGGCATGGCGATCGCAGAAAAAGCGCTGGCGGCACACTTCAATAAAGGCGGCTACAACATCGTCGACCACCACACCTATGTGTTCATGGGCGACGGCTGCATGATGGAAGGCATTTCCCACGAAGTCTGCTCGCTGGCGGGCACGCTGGGCCTGGGCAAGCTGATCGCGTTCTACGACGACAACGGCATCTCCATCGACGGCGAAGTGCACGGCTGGTTCACCGACAACACGCCCAAGCGTTTCGAAAGTTACGGCTGGCACGTGATTCCGAATGTGAACGGTCACAACCCGGACGAAATCCGTGCCGCCATCGAAATGGCTCGCGCCAACACCGATCGCCCGTCGCTGATCTGCTGCAAGACCATCATCGGTTTCGGCTCCCCCAACAAGCAGGGCAAGGAAGAATGCCACGGCGCACCGCTGGGTGACGACGAAATCAAACTGACCCGCGAACAACTGGGCTGGAAACACGCGCCGTTCGAAGTGCCGTCAGAAATTTACGCCGAGTGGAACGCGAAAGAAAAGGGCGCCCGCGCTGAAAACGATTGGCAGCGCCAGTTCGACAACTACCGCAAGGAATTCCCCCAACTGGCGGCGGAATTCGAACGTCGCATGAAAGGCGAACTGCCGGCGGACTGGGCGGAAAAGTCCGCTGCCTATATTCAGCAGGTGCAGGCGGGCAGCGAGAAAATCGCCTCGCGCAAAGCGTCGCAGAATTCACTCAATGCGTTTGGTCCGCTGCTGCCGGAGCTGCTGGGCGGTTCTGCCGACCTGGCCGGTTCCAACCTGACCCTCTGGAAAGGCTGCAAGGGCATTACCGCTGAAGACGCAGCCGGCAACTACGTTTACTGGGGCGTGCGCGAATTCGGCATGACCGCTGCGATGAATGGTATCGCGCTGCACGGCGGCTTCATCACTTACGGCGCCACCTTTCTGATCTTCATGGAATACGCCCGCAACGCCATGCGTATGGCGGCGCTGATGAAACAGCAGAACATTCAGGTTTATACCCATGACTCCATCGGTCTGGGCGAAGACGGCCCCACCCACCAGCCCGTCGAACAGCTGGCCAACCTGCGCACCACGCCGAACATGTCGCTGTGGCGTCCGTGCGATGCCGCTGAATCTGCCGTGGCGTGGAAAGCGGCGATCGAGCGTCGCAATGGCCCCACCGCGCTGGTGTTCTCCCGCCAGAATCTGACGCCGATGCCGCGCAGCGCCGAGCAGCTGGCGAACGTGGCGAAAGGCGGTTATGTGCTGAAAGCGTTTGGCGCTGGCAAGCAGGATGCGCTGATCATAGCCACCGGCTCCGAAGTGGAACTGGCAGTGAAAGCCGCCGACGCGCTGGCAGCGAAAGGCAAGAACGTGTCCGTGGTGTCCATGCCCAGCGTCGACGTGTTCATGCAGCAGGACGCCGCCTATCGTGAATCCGTGCTGCCCAATGGCGTGCGTGCGCGGGTAGCAGTGGAAGCCGGCATTGCCGATTACTGGAACAAGTTTGTTGGTCTCGACGGCGCCGTGGTGGGCATGACTACTTTCGGCGAATCCGCACCGGCGGATCAGCTGTTCAAGCAGTTCGGTTTCACCGTGGAAAATGTGGTGGCGAAAGTGGAGTCGGTTCTTCGCTGATATGACCTTGCGCATCGCCATCAACGGCTACGGCCGCATCGGACGCACCATGGTGCGCGCGCTCTACCAGGGCCGCGCCCACGGCTGCAACCGCGACATCCAGTTGGTGGCGATCAACGATCTGGGCACGCCGGAATCGATTCTGCACTTAACCAAATACGACACCACCCACGGCCGCTTTCACACCCCGGTCACGCTGCTGGATGACAATCGCCTGCAGGTGAATGGCGACCAGATCCTGCTGCTGCAGATCGAAGATCCGGCGCAATGCCCGTGGGCGGAGTTGAAAATCGACGTGGTGCTGGAATGCACCGGCCTGTTTCGTTCCCGCGCTGCCGCCAGCCAGCATCTGCAGGCGGGCGCCAGGCGTGTGGTGATCGGCGCAGTGGCGTTCGACGACGTGGACGCGACAATTGTGTACGGCGTGAATCACGAGGATTTGAAGCCGGAGCATAAAATCATTTCCGCCGCGTCGTGCACCACCCACTGCATCGCGCCGCTGCTGCAGATTCTGGATTCCACCTTCGGCGTGAAGCAGGCGTTCATGACGGAAATCCATTCCTACACCAGCGATCAGGTGCTGCTGGATCATGTGCACCGCGACGTGCGGCGTGGACGTGCCGGCGCGCAGAATCTGATTCCCACCACCAGCAGCAGCATCGGCGCCGTGCAGAAGGTGCTGCCGCGCTTGCAGGGCAAGATTGCGGGTTATTCCATGCGCGTGCCGACGGTCAACGTGGCAGCGGTGGATCTGACCCTGGTGCTGGAACGCCCGGCAGAAAAAGCGCATTTCATCCACGACCTGCTGCGCACCGCCAGCGACGGCGTGTGGAAGGGCATTGTGGGGTACTGCGACGAGCCCCTGGTGAGCGCGGATTTTCTCGGCCGCACGGAGTCTGCGATCTACGACGAGACCCAGACCCTGGTCAGCAACCACATGATCAAGCTTGTTGCCTGGTACGACAACGAAACCGGCTACGCCCACCGGTTGCTGGATCTGGTGGAATGTCTGGCCTGATTGTTTCCGGATGTTCACTTTTGTAAGCCGGGACGGCAGGTTGCGACAGAGTGAAACCAAAGCGGCGTTGATATGCGGGGAATTTCCGGTTATCAAAGAGGTGACTGATAATTGATCGATCTAAAAGTAGACAAGCCTGACAGGCTGCCTTTATAAAACGCTAGTGAAGATGCGCAGCTCTAGAACAACAAGACCAATAAAATCAATTAATTACGAGATTTTTACTTTATGAAAATGCAGTTTGCGGTGGCTCTGATAGCGGTGTTGGGTCTGTCTGGCTGTGGCGGCGGTGGTGGAGGCGGTTCTGAAGACACAGATGTTGTCGCTGGCGGGGTGACGGCTGCTCAGCTGGTGGGTACCTGGGTACAGACAAACAACATTTACTTCGAATCAACACCGGGTAATTGGGTGTGGGTTAGAACCCGCAGGCAAACAATAGTCGTCGAGCAGTCGGGTTCTGGTTTGCTATTCACCAATTGCGTCAGCGGCGATTCGCTCAATGGTAGCATTTCCAACAATGCTGTTACTTTCCCTGTGCAGCCGGATGTGGCGCAAGCCTTTGCGTTGGAGGTCGTTGATGCCAACACCATTACCGGTACTGTTACCCTTTCCAGCATCTCAGAAGCGGACGTGGAACTACACAAAGTCAGCGGGGATACCACGATCGAAGTTGCCAGCGCTAATCTCACGGTGACTGCGCTGACCCCCATTCCCTTACCGGTACCCAATTCCAGCTGGGATCAGCTTTGTGTCGAGTCTCAGTTGCAGGCGGGTGAGTACTTCACTGAGTTTAGGGGTCGGGTAGGCAGCTCATTCGATGTATCGATGCGCTTCGATTCATTCACCCCGTTTGTGGCTGGAACCAACACCTACCCAGGTGCGTCGATGATTGTTTCAGGCAATTTCAGCTTGTCCTCACCCCAGGTGGAAGGTGAATTGTCTGATCCAGTTTCGGGCTCAGTCGGGCTGGGGTTCACTAGTCAGGCCGTTAGCTACAATATATCTAATCTAGAGATGCAGAGCGATTTGGGCGTCAATGTTAGAGTGAATGGCACCATCAACCTGAACTCCTCTTGGCTTGCCGACGAATCAGAATAAGCGGAGTTTGCATTTCAGTCTCCGTGTTCCATAACAACAAGACAACATTGATGCAGTAGAGGTTGAGCGCAGCATGCAAAATCAGTTTGCCTTGTGGCTTGCCGCCATGTTCGGATTGACGCAGTGCACGGAAGAACTCGAAACGCAGGATACAGACCCGGCCCCAACCATTGAACTGGCGGGAACCTGGATGGAGGTGCGAACCACCTTCGATACCACCAACGATGAGCGGGTCTGGTCGGGCACCGAGCGCAAGACCATTATCGTTGAGAAAGTGGGCGACGGCTTCCGCTTCCGGGACTGCGTCGAGGACACCGAGGTTGCCGCCACGGTGGATGAGGAGGATGTTACGCTGTCGTCTGGCGATTATCCGGTTCTGCGACTCAGTGAACCTGACACGCTGACTGCGGTTGAAAACACCGGCGATACCGAAGTGGCGCTCTACCGCCTGACCACCAACACACAGGCCGTAGTGGCGCAGCTGGATTTGTCCCAGCCCCAGGCCATGAATACCTGGTCCCAGTTGTGCCTGGGTACGGTGGTGGCGCCGGCGGCAGAAAACAGCCTGCGTTTCAAGGCAGTCAACACAGTTCCGTTGCTGAGTGGCGACGTGGTGGTGGGAATGACTTTCGGATTCCCGCAGCCGGTCGCCCCCGGAACGTACGACTATCCTGATCCGCAATCCCTGTTGACAGTGACCGGTGTATTCAGCCTGCCGGGAGAAACCGAGGCGGGTATCCTGTCCGAACCGGATGGCACACTGGAGGTCAGTGGCAGTGATCCCTGGACGTTTGATGCTGACCTTTCCATGACCAACTCGCTCGACGCCGAAAATCCGCTCACCATCACCGGTGTTTTGTCAGTGGACCCCCAATGGTTCGAGGCCGAATTGCAGTAGAATACCGGGATTCTTTTTACCCATCCCTTCTCGGAGACCATCCCCCAATGTCCGTCATTAAAATGACCGATCTCAACCTGTCCGGAAAACGTGTGCTGATCCGGGCGGATCTCAACGTGCCGGTAAAAAATGGTGTCGTCACCAGCGACGTGCGTATCCGCGCCTCGATGCCCACCGTGGAAGCGGCGCTCAAACAGGGTGCCAGCGTGATTCTGATGTCGCACCTGGGCCGTCCGGTGGAAGGCGGTACCGATGAAGAAAACGCGCCGCACAAGATGGCGCCGGTGGCCAAGCGCATTTCCGAACTGCTGGGCTTTGACGTGCCCGTGGTGGCGGACTGGAAAAACGGCCTGAACGTCGCTTCCGGCAAACTGGCGCTGCTGGAAAATGTCCGTTTCAACAAGGGCGAGAAAAAAGACAACGACGATCTGGCGAAAGCCTATGCGTCCCTGTGCGATGTGTTTGTGATGGATGCGTTCGGCACCGCCCACCGTGCCGAAGCGTCCACCCACGGTGTCGGCAAATTCGCACCGGTGGCCTGTGCCGGCATTCTGCTGGGCGACGAGCTGGACGCCCTGGAAAAAGCTCTGGCCAAACCCGCGCGTCCGATGCTGGCGATTGTGGCCGGCTCGAAAGTGTCCACCAAGCTGGACGTGCTCAATTCCCTGTCGGAAAAATGCGATCAGCTGATCGTCGGCGGCGGCATTGCCAACACCTTCCTGGCGGCGGCCGGTTTCAAAGTCGGCAAGTCCCTGTGCGAGAAAGACCTGATCGACACCGCCAAGGCCATCGCGGCAAAAGTCAGCGTGCCCCTGCCCACCGATGTGGTGGTGGCGGAAGTGACCGGCCCCATCGATGACTTCATGGCGTTCGTGAGCAACGCGAAAGCTGTCATCAAGAAAGTGCAGGATGTGGGCGACAACGACATGATTCTGGACGTGGGCCCGCAGACCGCCCAGGCCTTTGCCGAGATCATCAAGTCCGCCAAGACCATCCTGTGGAACGGCCCGGTGGGCGTGTTCGAGGTGGATCAGTTCGGCGAAGGCACCAAAACCCTGGCTCATGCCGTTGCCGAAAGCGACGCTTTCTCCATCGCCGGTGGCGGTGATACGCTGGCGGCCGTCGACAAGTACGGCGTCGCCGAGCAGGTGTCCTACATTTCCACCGGCGGCGGCGCGTTCCTCGAATATGTGGAAGGCAAGACCCTGCCGGCGGTTGCGATGTTACAATCGCGCTCTAAGTGAATTCAGATCAAGGGGACACACCATGGCACTGATCAGCCTGCGCCAACTGCTGGACCACGCCGCCGAACACGGTTACGGCGTGCCGGCCTTCAACGTCAACAACCTGGAACAAATGCGCGCCATCATGGAAGCGGCGGATAAAACCGACAGCCCCGTGATCGTGCAAGCCTCTGCCGGCGCCCGTAAATACGCTGGTGCCCCGTTCCTGCGCCACCTGATCCTGGCGGCGATCGAGGAATTCCCCCACATCCCGGTGGTGATGCACCAGGATCACGGCACCAGCCCTGGCGTGTGCCAGCGCTCCATCCAGCTGGGCTTCTCTTCCGTCATGATGGACGGCTCCCTGGGTGAAGACGGCAAAACCCCCAAGGACTACGACTACAACGTCGGCGTGACCCGCAAAGTGGTGGAAATGGCTCATGCCTGCGGCGTGTCGGTGGAAGGCGAGATCGGCTGCCTGGGCTCCCTGGAAACCGGCATGGCCGGCGAGGAAGACGGCGTGGGTGCCGAAGGCGTGCTGGATCACTCCCAGCTGCTGACTGACCCGGAAGAAGCCGCCCAGTTCGTGAAGGACACGGGCGTGGACGCTCTGGCCATCGCCATCGGCACCAGCCACGGCGCCTACAAGTTCACCCGTCCGCCCACCGGCGACATCCTGGCCATCGGCCGCATCAAGGAAATCCACGCCCGCATCCCCAACACTCACCTGGTGATGCATGGCTCGTCCTCGGTGCCCCAGGACTGGCTGAAGGTGATCAACGAGTACGGCGGCGAGATCAAGGAAACCTACGGCGTGCCCGTGAGCGAGATCGTCGAGGCCATCAAGTACGGCGTGCGCAAGGTGAACATCGACACCGATCTGCGTCTGGCCTCTACCGGTGCCATCCGCCGCTTCCTGGCCAAAAACAAGGAAGAGTTCGACCCGCGCAAGTATTTCAAGGAAACCATCACCGCCATGCGCGACATCTGCGTGGATCGCTACGAAGCCTTCGGCACCGCCGGGAAGGCCAGCAAGATCAAGGTGATGTCGCTGGAAGGCATGACCAACCGTTACGCCAAGGGTGAACTGGTTCCCAAAGTGAACTGATACCCAGGCGGCGGTTATGTGGAAAGGGAGCCCGATCACTGGCTCCCTTTTTTATTCGTACGTACACTGAAAGCATGAATTCGCATCTGTACGCAGTCCCCGCCACACCCTTCACGCCCGACGCCCTGCGCAGCGCCCTGCCGCCGTTCAGTTTTAGCACTCCCCTGACCCGTGATGCACTGTTCCAGGCTTATCGCAGCTACTACCACCTCAACTTCGAGCAGCAGATGCCGGGGCTGAAAGTCCACGCCGGGCAGGTGCGCGTGGGCGGGTTCGACATAGCGGTGCAGTGCTTCCGGCCAGAGCTGGCCCGGGCCACGGTGTTCCTGGTGCACGGCTATTACGACCATGTGGGGATTTTCGATCACGTGATCGAGGCGCTGCTGCTGAAGGGATTCGCCGTCATGACGTTTGATCTGCCGGGGCACGGGCTGTCGTCGGGCCCCCGTGGTGCGATCTTCAATTTCCGCCAGTACCAGCCGGTGCTGCAGAAGGTGGTGATGCTGGCCAAGGGCCAGTTGCCCAAGCCCTGGCATTTCGCGGCCCAGAGCACGGGGGCGGCGATCGTCAGCGAATATCTGCTGAATTTCTCGGCGCTGCCGGAGCGGCTGCCGTTCACCAGTGCGGTGCTGATGGCGCCTCTGGTGCGACCGGTGAACTGGTGGCTCAATCGCCGCCTGCACTCGGTGATGGCGCCCTGGACGGACTATGTGCCGCGCAAGTACAAACAGAGTTCCACCGACCCGGCCTTTCTGGCCTTTACCCACGATGCCGACCCGTTGCAGCCGCGCTTTCTGTCGTCGAAATGGGTGGGCGCGCTCAAGCAGTGGATTCCCTTCATCGAGCGTCACGAGCCGTTGCGCTTTCCCGTGCTCGTCATTCAGGGTGAAGACGACCGCACCGTGGACTGGCGCCATAATACGGCGGTGCTGAAAAGCAAATTCCTGCCCAGTCAGGTGTACCTGGTGCCCGCCATGCGCCATCAGGTGGTGAACGAGGCCGCCGGTTTCCGTGAGCAGGTGTTCAAGCGCATGAATCACTTCCTGCTGGCGCATTCCGGCTAGCCCGTCAAGCGGTACTCCAGCACCGGTTCCCGTACCCCTGGATCTTTTTCCCACGGCGCTTGCGGAGGGCGCTTCTGCTGGCCGTAACCCAGGGGCTTGTTGCCCACGGTCTGGCTGAAGGGGCTTTTCACCGCATTGGCGCCCCGCTCCAGAATGTGGGTGTAGATCTGGGTGGTTTTCAGATCCTTGTGGCCCAGCTGTTCCTGCACGGTGCGGATGTCGTATCCGCGTTCCAGCAGATGGGTGGCGAAGGAGTGGCGCAACGTGTGGCAGGTGGCGGGCTTTTCGATGCGGGCCTTGACCACCGCCTCGCGCACGGCTTTCTGCAGCGCGGCCTCGTGATGGTGATGACGGCGCTTGATGCCGCTGCGGGGATCGATGGAAGGCTGCGGTGCCGGGAACAGATACTGCCAGGGCCACTCCCGGCAGGCGTTGGGGTATTTGCGCTCCAGCGCGTGGGGAATGTAGACCGCGCCGCCGCCCTGGGCCAGATCCTGCACATGCAGCTGCCGCACCCGGCTCAGGTGCACGCGCAGGTGCGGCACCAGGCTTTCGTCCAGTGTCACCACCCGATCCTTGGCACCCTTGCCGTCCCGTACCAGAATCGCACAGCGCTCCAGATCCACGTCCTTCACCCGCAGCCGCATGCATTCCATCAGGCGCAGGCCGGAGCCATAGAGCAGGGCCGCCATCAGCCAGTACACGCCGTCCAGATGCTGGAACAGGCGCTGCACTTCGTGCTGGGTGAGCACCACGGGCAGGCGCTTGTTCTGCTTGGCACGGGTGAATGCCAGATCGTCGGGAAAGGACTTGTTGAGCACATGGCGGAAGAAGAACAGCACGCCGTTGAGGGCCTGGTTCTGGGTGGAGGGTGCCACTTTTTCCGTCACCGCCAGATAGGTGAGAAACGCATTGATGTGGCCAGCGTCGAACAGCGCCGGATTGCGTCCTCCATGAAAGAAGAGGAATCTTCGCACCCAATAGAGATAGGCATCCTCGGTGCGCAGGCTGTAGTGGCGGGTGCGGATTTCATCCCTGACCTGATCCAGAATCTGCATGAGCGGATACCTCCAATTTATACTGTATATAATTACAGTATATCGGAAGTGGCTGCCGGCGCCAGTGCGGATTTTGGCAATTTTTCACGGCGGTGGGCAGGCGGGTTCCCGCCGGGCCTGCTCCCAGCCGATCAACGCAGCCTTGCGTTCGCGCCCCCAGCGGTAGTGGCCGAACTCGCCGCTGCCCAGAATCACCCGGTGGCATGGAATCAAAACGCCGATGCTGTTATGGGCCAGCGCGCTGCCCACTGCCCGCGCCGCCTGGGGTTGGCCGATGCTCTGCGCCAGTTGCTGATAGCTGGACAATTCCCCGGTGGGAATCCGCAGCAGCGCTTCCCACACCTTGATCTGGAAGTTGGTGCCTTTGGGCATGACCCGCAGTGGTGTATCGCCTTTGCCATCACCCGAAAAAATCCGCTGCGCTGTCGGCTTGGTGCGCGCGGGATTTTCCCGCAGCGTGGCCAGCGCCCATTCGTCACGCAGTTGCTGCAGGGCGGTGGCGCGCTCCTCGGTCACGAACATCAGCCAGCAGATGCCGCGCTCCGCCTGGGCCAGCAGACACTCGCCAAAGGGCGTGGGGTGAAAGCCGTAGTCGATCAGAAGATTTGCCCCCAGGCGCTTGTATTCCCCGGGCGAGATGCCGTCGCATTCCACCAGCAGATCGTGCAGGCGCGAGCTGCCGGACAGGCCGCTGTGATAGCTGGCGGATTCCACGCTGTGCTGCGCCCGCAGCAGGGATTTGGCGTGCTCTTTGGTGAGGAATTGCAGAAAGCGTTTGGGTGAAACGCCCGCCCAGCGGGTGAACAGGCGTTGCAGGTGGAATTCGCTCAGATGCACTTGGGCGGCCACGTCGCCCAGGCTGGGCTGGTTGGCATAGTGCTGTTGCAGATAGCGGATGGCGGTGGCGATGCGCTGGTAGTCGCGGGTGGCGTCGGTGGGATTCATGCAGCCTCCTGTGCAATCGGCCCAGCATGGCGTTGGGCTGATCCCGGCGCCACCCGCTTCTTGCACATCACATGATCTTCTGTTGCTTGGACAGGAATTCCTTCACCCGCGGCGGCAGCATGGCCATTACCTGGCTCACGCCCTGATTGACCAGGCCCGGCACATGCACGGCCTTGCCTTCCATCACCGCGTCGAAACCTTCCTGCGCCACTTCTTCTGCCGTCATCCACAGAAAACGCGGCAGGCGGCTGACCGTTTTGCGGTTGCCCATCACGTCGTGGAATTCGCTGAAGGTGAAGCCAGGGCACACCGCCGTGCAGTGCACGCCATGAGGTTTGAGTTCCAGGTCGATGGCCTGGGAAAAATCCAGCACAAAGGCCTTGGCGGCGTTGTACAGATTGCCCTTGAGCTGGGGCGCCCAGGCGGCGATCGAGGCGAGGTTGATGATGCGGCCCCGGCCCCGCGCTTTCATGCCTTTGCTGAACAGGTGGGTCAGGTGCACCACGCTGGTCATCATCACCTGGATGAAGGCGCGGTGTTCTTCCCAGTCGGCGTCGAGGAAATCGCAGTTGAGCGCGTAGCCGGCGTTGTTCACCAGCGCGTCCACCTGGACGTGGTGCTGCTGGCACCAGTCGAAGATCCGCTGCGGCGCGTCGGGATCACCCAGATCCAGCGCGATCACGTAAGCCAGCTGGCCGTGGGTCTTCTTGATGTCGTTGGCCAGTTCGTCGAGCTTGTCCTGGCGCCGGGCCACCAGCACCACGTCAAAACCGTTCTGGGCGAACAGGTGAGCGAAAGCCTTGCCGATGCCGGCCGAGGCACCGGTAATCAGGGCGGTTTGAGGTTGGGCGGAATCCACCATGCTGTGCATCCTTTTCGGGTGGTTGATCGTTGTGCGAACGGGCGCGACGGACAGGCCGCGCCGGCGGAAAAGCACTATGCCACAGGATTTGTGACGCTTGCCAGCGCGTGCGTCACACCGCTTCGGCCAGCTGGCGGCGGTACTCCGACGGCGCCTGCCCGAACCAGCGCTTGCAGGCGCGGGTGAAGTTGGCCTGCTCGGAAAAGCCCAGCAGATAGGCGATTTCGTTGATGCTCAGCTGGCTGTCGCGCAGGTAATTCTGCGCCAGTTCGCGCCGGGTGTTCTGCAGGATGTCGCCGAAGCTCTGGCCCTCTTCTGCCAGCCGTCGCTGCAGGGTGCGCTGGCTCAGGTGCAGACTCTGGGCGATGTCATCCTCGGTGATCCGGCCCGACGGCAGGGCGTCGGCAATGCGGTTCTGCACCTGCAGGCCCACGGAATCCTTGTCCAGCTGGCTCAGGTGTTTCACCGCGATCTGCTCGTTCATGCGCGACAGTTCCGGGTTGGCGCTGCGCAGGGGCTTTTCCATGTCGGCGCGGGCCAGCACCAGTTCCAGCAGCTGATCGCCGAACTTCAGGGGCGCGCGCAGATTGATTTCGAGGGGAAGAATGCCGGGGCCAGGCGCGACCGGCAGCGTGATTTCCAGGGGACTGAAGCCTTCCCCCAACAGCATGCGGCACATCTTGACGAGGGCGATCGTGTAGGCCGCAACGGCTGCTTCATCCGGGTGGGCTTCGACGTTGCGTGGCGTCAGACGATAGCGGTACTCCATGCCCGCCAGGGTCAGCTCCCCCTGGTACTGGTCGGAAATCAGGCGGCCATAGCGGGCCAGCCGGTGAAACGCTTCTGCCAGGGTGGAACTGGCCAGCCAGGCATAACCCAGGGCGTGGAAGGTGGTGGGATTCCAGCGCAGGCCAATGGCTACGCCCAGGGCGGGATCGTGGGTCAACTCGCGGGCGGCCACCCACATGCGATGCAGCTTTTCCACCGGGAAACGGGCGTTGGGGTCTTTCAGCCGCGCAGGATCGAGCCCCGCCTGATGGAACAGTGCATCGGCATCGAGGCCGCGCTGGTGCAGTTCTTCCCACACCAGCAGGGCCCAGGAACTCAACGTGGTAAAGGCCATAAAACCGGCATCCTGAGGCGTTGTGGAGCCAAGGATAAACCCTTGGCGGCAAATGACAAACCGCTGACAACAGCCTGGCGGGCCAGGCCCAGTGCGGATTGCGCCCCCTTCGTAAGCTGAACCTGTCAACTGCAACGACAGGAGCAGCACCATGAACAGCAAGTATTTCCAGCATACCTTGGCCCACACCCTGACCTTTGTCGGCCGTGGCCTGCACAGCGGCCTGCCGGTGCGGATGATGCTGCAACCGGCGGATCCGGATACCGGCATCATCTTCGTCCGCAGCGACGTGCCCCTGTTCCAGTCCGAAATCACCGCGCGCTGGTACAACGTCACCGACACCCGCCTGAGTACCACCGTTTCCAACCGCTTCGGCGTGAAGGTGTCCACCATCGAGCACCTGATGGCCGCCCTGTACGTATGCGGCATCGACAACGCCCGCATCGTGCTGAACGGCCCCGAAGTGCCCATCATGGACGGCAGTGCGGAACCCTTCGTGCGCATGATCCAGCAGACCGGCACCCGGCAGCAGAAAGCCGAGCGTCGCGCCATCGTGATCCGCCGTCAGGTACGGGTGGAAGAAAAAGGCAAGTCCGCCAGCTTCATGCCGGCGCCGGTGCCCTGGATCGACATGACCATCGAATTCGACAACGACGCCATCGGTCATCAGGAACTGTCGGTGCCCATGGATCGCGCTTTGCTGGCCTGCGATGTCAGTGCGGCCCGCACCTTCGGCTTTCAGGAGCAGATCGACACCCTGCGCAAGCTGGGCCTGGCCAAGGGCGGTTCCCTGCAGAACGCCGTACTGATTGGCGACAACGGTGTGATCAACCAGGAAGGCCTGCGCTACGAAGATGAGTTCGTACGCCACAAGGTGCTGGATGCGGTGGGCGACCTGTCCCTGGCGGGCATGACCATCGTCGGCCGCTTTGCCGGCCTGTGCAGTGGCCACGGCCTCAACAACCAGCTGCTGCGTCAGCTGCTGCAGCAGGAAGACGCCTGGTTCCTCACCACCGTGAGCGGCGCCGAGGAATATTGGACCTGGACTCAGAGTGAGCTGCCGAACGCGGAAAAACGCAGTCAACTGACCGCGATTTAAGGAGAACAACATGTACCTGCGCATACAGCGTCGGCGTTGGGGCCGAACTGCGAACCCGGTCGTTGTGAACCGGCGCGCCGGTGGAGTATCCTCCGCGCACCTCTGGAATTCAGGAAACCTGCCAATGGCTTACGACAGCAACAACGTATTTGCCAAAATCCTGCGCGGCGAACTGCCCAGCCACAAGGTGTACGAAGACGACCACAGCCTGGCGTTCATGGACATCATGCCGCAGGCCGACGGCCACACGCTGGTGATTCCGAAGCTGCCTGCCATCACGATGTTTGATCTGGATGGCCCTCAGCTGGCCGATCTGATGGGCACTGTCCAGACCGTGGCGGCGGCGGTGAAGAAAGCCTTCGACGCCCCTGGCATCGTGCTGTTCCAGCTCAACGGCGCCGAAGCCGGGCAGACGGTTCCGCACCTGCATTTTCACATTCTGCCCAGCTCGCTGGGGGCATTGACCAAACGCACCCACGCCGCCCAGATCGAAGACCCGCAGAAGCTGGCCGACTTCGCCCAGCGCATCCGCGCCGCCCTGGGCTGAGCATCAGGCATGAACCCCGCCATGACACCAGCGGTCATGGCGTATGTAGAAATCAGTTGTTGTAAAGATTCCAATAAAAACAGGCGATGAAGGAGCAGGTTCATGGGAACGGATGAGGCGGAACTGGAACGGCAGGTGCGGCAGGGAGCGGCGGTGTACACCCCACTGTTTCTGCCCTTTTACGACTGGTGGGTGTATGGCTTTGCGGTGCGGGTGATGCGCTGTCCGCCGGGGGAATTCCGCACCTTCTACGAATTGAACGTTTCTGAACATCACCTGGACATCGGGGTGGGTTCCGGTTCGTTGCTCAAGCACTGCCTGCGCCAGCAACTGCTGGAACGGGTGACGCTGATGGATCTGAATCCCAACTGTCTGCTGGCGGCGGAAAAGGCGTTGCGGCCGCTGCCGGTGCGCAAGGTGCAGGGTGACATGCTCAAGCCGTTCGTCATGGACAACCCGCGCTTCCTGTCGGTGGGGCTGAACTTTCTGCTGCACTGCGTGCCCGGTTCCTTCCGGGAAAAGGGCGTGGTGTTCAAGCACATCAAGGACGTGCTGGCGCCCGGTGGACTGGTGTTTGGCTCCACGGCCATTTACCAGGGCGGTGCCCGTCACGCGCCGGCGCGCTTTCTGTTCGACCGCTACAACCAGGCCGGCGTCTTCCACAACCGCGAGGACACCCAGGACGATCTGCAACAGGTGCTGGGTGAACTGTACGAGAACGTCGAGATGGTGCAGGAAGGCTGCGTGCTGTTCTTCCGCGCCAGTGACGCGCCGCTGGAGTAACCGGAGGCGCAACCGGCTTTCACGGCACCTGCAGGATGATCATCGCGTTGGTCTGTCCGTGCACGCCCATCCGCGCGCCCTTGCTCAGAATCACCAGATCCCCCGTCTGCACCCGCCCCTTGTCCTTGAGCAGGGCGAGGGCAGCGGCGTTGACTTCGTCGTAGGGATACTGGGTGGGATCGAAATGCAGGGCCTCGACACCGCGACACAGCGCCATGCGGGTGCGGGTGGCCGCGTGACGGGTGAGGGCGAAGATCGGCAGCGCGGAGCGGATGCGTGACATCCACAGCGGCGTGTTGCCGGATTCCGTCAGCGCGATGATGGCCTTGATGCCGGGAAAATGATTGGCGGTGTACATGGCCGCCATGGCAATGGATTCGTCGGTGCTGGCAAAGATGTCGTCGTTGCGGTGGCGGGAGCGGCGGGTGTCGGGATGCTTTTCCGCGCCTTCGCAGATGCGCGCCATGTGTTCCACCACGGCGATGGGGTTGGCGCCGGACGCAGTTTCCGCCGACAGCATCACCGCGTCAGTGCTGTCGAGCACCGCGTTGGCCACGTCGAACACTTCGGCGCGGGTGGGCACCAGATTGGTGATCATGGATTCCATCATCTGGGTGGCCACGATCACCAGGCGATTGAGATGGCGGGCGCGGCGGATGATGTGTTTCTGCACGCCGATCAGTTCCGCGTCGCCGATTTCCACGCCCAGATCGCCCCGCGCCACCATCACTGCGTCGCTGGCCAGAATCAGTTTGTCCAGAGTAGCCGCTTCGATGGCTTCGGCGCGCTCGACCTTGGCCACCAGACGCGCACTGGAACCGGCTTCCTTCAGCAGATGGCGGGCCAGTTCCATGTCGGCGGCGTGCTTGGGAAACGACACCGCCACATAATCCACATTCAGGCCGGCGGCGGTGAGAATATCGGCGCGATCCTTGTCAGTCAGGGCCGGTGCCGACAGTCCACCACCCTTCTTGTTGATGCCCTTGTGATTGGACAGCACGCCACCCAGGCGCACCACCGTGGACACGCGGGGGCCATCCACGGTCTGCACTTCCAGTTCGATGGCGCCGTCGTTCAGCAGCAGGATGTCGCCCGGCTCACAGTCGGCGGGCAGATCCTTGTAGTCGATGCCACAGCAGTCGCCGTTGCCCGGCTCGGTGCGCTGGGCGTCCAGCAGAAACGGCTGACCTTTTTTCAGCAGGACTTTGCCATCGGCGAATTTGCCGACGCGGATTTTCGGGCCTTGCAGATCGGCCAGAATGGCGATGGACAGATCGTGCTTCGCCGCCAGTGCACGCACCTGATCGGCGCGTTTGCGGTGATCGGTGGCGGTACCGTGGGAAAAATTCAGCCGCACCACATTGGCACCTGCCAGCAGCAGGGATTCGAGTACGGCGGGATCGTCGGTGGCAGGGCCAAGCGTGGCCACGATTTTGGTGCGACGCATGCAACACTCCGGAACAACGTCGAAAAGACAGCGGAAATCGATGCAGGCAAGTGTGCGCCAAGGCTGCAGCCAATGCCACCGCGGCGCACACTAATTTGTAAGGAATTTATCCGGGGAAAAGCAGGCGCACCGGCGCTGCCGTGTCCATGTGCGCCTGGGCACGCAGGCCTGCCAGTGACAGCAGTTTCACCCGCCGGCCCTGCAGATCGATGATGCCCTGTGCCAGCAGTCGCGACAGAATCCGGCTCACGGTTTCCACGCTCAGGCCCAGATAGTTGGCGATATCGTAGCGGCTCATGGGCAACAGGATTTCACCCTGGGGATTGCCGTGGGTGGCGCGCTGGATATAGTCCAGCAACAGGTAGGCCACCCGCGCATCGGCGGCGCGTTTCCCCATCAGCTGCATGCGCTTCTGTTCCAGCACGATCTGGTGACTGGCCAGCTGGAATGCGTAGTGCTGCAGATGCGGAATGGCGCTGCAAAGCTGTTCGAGTTGTTCGAACGGAATCTCGCACAGGTGCGACCGCTCCAGTGCCTTGGCGGAATTGGTGTGACGCTGGATGTGAATACCGTCGAAGCCGAAACAGTCACCGGCCAGATAGAAGCCGGTCACCTGTTCCTCGCCTTCTTCAGTCATGCTGTAGGTTTTGATGGCGCCCTGGCGCACCACATAGATCGAGCGAAACGGATCGCCGGCGTTGAAACAGTGGGCGCCCTGACGCAAGGGCCGGCTGCGCTGGACGATGGCGTCGAAACGCAGCAGCGCGGTAGCGTCCAGATGCTGGGGCAGACAACGGTTTTTGAGGGCACACTGCGGGCAATGGGTGGAAAGCGAAAGTGCAATGGCAGAGTCCATGTCCGATTCCCTTTTGGGTAATGGTCAATTCCCGATGACTTCAGACAATGCTAGCAAAGGACTGCAAGGTTGCCAGTTCTCAGCCCGGTTCGGAGGATACGGGTGCCTTGGGGGCCATTTCAATCGGACACACGGGGCGGATGCTGGCGAAGGTTTTCAGGAAGTGTTTCTGCACCCGTTTCATGTCCACCAGCGCCATGCCGTTGGAAAACCCGAACCACACGTACAGTCCGTTCATGTCACGGAAGATGTCCGGCAGGTAGCGTGGCGGCTCGATGATGCCTTCCAGATAGCGTTCGTACAGCACGGGAATGTCGTCGAGGGTGATCTTGCCCACGAACAGCATGGGGATCAGTTCCGGCAGGCCGGCGGCAATGGCGCTGCGGATGAAATTCACGTTCTCGACAAAGCCTTTGACGTAGGCCAGATCCTTGGTGAAGGCCGCGCCGCCTGCGCACAGGCCGCCGCGAAACACCCGCTGGGTGAGGGTGTAGGCATCCGATTCGGATACGCCGCGACTGGTGAGGGAACGGAACACCTCGATGAAATCCGCGCCCTGTTCCGCCAAGTGGATGGCCGTGACGCGGTCACTGACCCGGCGCGCGCGATGGGGAAAGGAACTGAAGGTGAGCGTTTCCAGCAGCAGGGCGAGGCCCTCCTGGATGGCGGCGATGCGTGGCGAACCAACGCTGAGCCAGCTGGCATAGGGCTGGCGGCGGCCGTTCAGGGTGGTGCCCACGTGCACCCAGCCCTCGTGCACTTCCAGCACCTGCAGATCCCGTTCGGAGAACTGCGAGCGCGCGTTCATCTTGATGCTGTCGCCCCCGGCCGCGGCATCGGACACGATACCGTCAGACAGTTTCACCTGCAGTGCGCCGTCGGGAAAATACTTCGCCAGCCGCTGCTGGAGGAGTTTCACGGCTGTTTCCGCGTCATGGATTTTCGGCTGGGCGAAGGCGATGTGGGAGGCGGCGGGATGGGAAAAAATCGCGCACAGCTGCTCGCCCACTTCCACCAGCGTACGTTTGTCGCCGGACAGGTGATGACTGGCGGAGCCATACAGTTCACGGCTGACCTCTCCGAAGGCCTTGGTGCCCCGCGAGCGCAGCAGGTCGAGCACTTTCAGGTACTGGTCGGTGGTGGCCAGCAGGATGCGGCCCAGGTCGTCCTTTTTCCCCAGTTTGCGGATGATGTCCTGGCGCAGGTCGGTCAGTTCCGCCTGCTTGGTGTCCGGGTCGAAGTTGAGGGGGATGGACTGGTAGTAGGCCTGATCCGCCTTCGGCAGCACTTTCATGCCGCTGTCGAAAAATTCCTGCCGCCACTGGGCCGGCCACTTGATGCTGTCGAGAATGCGAATGGGTTGCTGGATCGCGATCAGCCGGTCGGACAGGGTTTTCAGATTGTGGAGGTACGCGGAACGCGACTGCATGACAGGAGTGGCCGGGCAAGGGAAAAATCCACTCTAGTATTGCAGTTCTGTGAACGCAAGCAGGGAACGGTCACGTTTTGTTCATGGCCGCGACAGCTGCATCAGTGCTTGGTGGATGTGGAAATAGGCGATGAGGAATTCGAACAGCATCCGCCACAGCAATTCCAGCAGCAGGAATACCAGCAGGAAACCGCCCCAGAACAGCCAGCGCAGGTTGCCGGTCTGGTCCACCCGGTTCACGGTGGCGCCGAGCTTGTCCAGGCCGCTGGCTGCCAGTTCCTGCTGCCGCAACTTGCCCAGCAGCCAGCGCCACAACAGCCAGCCGGCCAGCGGCACCACCAGCGCCCCGAACCAGTAGATCAGCAGAATCACGTAGGGCGTGATGAAAAAACGCAGGGTGATGACGTCCAGCAGCCATTGCATGGGGCGGGTTTCCTGTGGGGGTCAGATCAGCTTGTCGTCGAGCTGCTCGATAATATATTCCTCCCAGTCGCGCGAGGTGAACTCGATGTTGCCGATGGCCTTGCGGCTGATGACTTCCACACGGGTGCGGCCGAAATTCTCGCTCACGTAGATCGCGACATTCTGGCCCACGGTGAGGCTGAGCGGCGACACCGGCTGCTGCGCCAGAATCAGGCCGTTGCTGGCGTCGGCGTTCACCAGCTTCAGATCCGAGGCCGAAACGATGGCCAGGGTCTGCTGCCACACGGCGTCGCGGTTGGCGCTGTATTCTTTTGCCAGGCCACTGCCCTTGGCGTTTTTCGCGTCCGCCAGGCTGTTGAAGGAAATGCAGCCCTGCAGCAGAAGGGCGAGCAGAATGACGAGGGTGAGCGTGAGTTTGCTGAGCATATGCCTGTCCTTTTTGTTGTGGTGGAAGATTCAGGAGCGGCCGGAGCCGGGGGTGTAGCGGTAACCGAGATTGAGCGCGCGCACGCCCAGGCGCGGTGCGAGCCCGTGCAACAACTGCATGGCGCGGGAAAAGCCATTCATCCAGCGGGCGGGGCGGCGGCGGATCGCGCGCACGATCAGTTCCGCCGCGGCTTCCGGTGCCAGCGCGGGCGTGTGCTGGTAGCTTTCGGTGGGCGCGATCATCGATGTGCGCACCAGTGGCATGTAGATGATCGAGAAATGGATGTTGTCCTGACGCAGTTCACCGGCGGCAACACGACTGAATTCATCGAACGCCGCCTTGCTGGCCAGATAGGCGGAAAAACGCGGTGAATGCACCGGCACGCCGACGCTCGACACATGAATCACGTGGCCGTTGCGCTCCGCCTGCATGCGCGGCAGCAGGCCCAGTGTGATGCGCAGGGCGCCGAAATAATTCAGCTGCATGGTGCGTTCAAAATCGTGCAGACGGTCGAAGGAGCGCGCCAGCGAGCGGCGGATGCTGCGACCAGCGTTGTTCACCAGCACGTCGATGGGTGGCTCCTGCTCCAGTTGCGCGATCAGTGCCTGCACGTCGCTGTCCAGGGTGAGATCGCAGGGATAGGCGCGGGCGTCGCCGCCGTTCAGACGAATCTCGCGCACCAGTTCCGCGAGTTTTTCCTGCGAGCGCGCCACCAGCAGCACACTCGCTCCCAGTTGCGCGAGCCGGATCGCCAGTGCCCGCCCGATGCCGCTGCTGGCGCCGGTCACCAGAATGCGTTTGCCCTTGATCTGCGGCGTCCATTTCCGTTGGCGTGGCCAGCGCCGCGAGCTCGTCGGCAGGTTGTGCTGCTCCCAATACTGCCAAAGTGTTGCGGCATAATCGCGCGGATCAGGGCAGGTGAAGCCCAGCGGTTTCAGCACGGCTTCGGTGTGACGGGCGTCGAAGCCGGTGTGCCAGTCCAGCACATTGAAGGCGGTGGGCGGCAAGCCGGTTTTCTGCAGAAAGGTCTGGCGTGCGCTGCGGCCGTAGGCGGAGTGCTCCAGGCTGCGGGAAAACACGCGGATCAGCCGGCGCGACAGGGATTCCGGCAGCAGCGCGACAAAACGCGGACTGCCCGCCGGCTGCGCAAACAGGTTCATCACGTCGCAGGTGTTTAGATCCTGCGGCGCGGTCAGATGAAAGGTGTCGTGGGGTAGATCCGGCTGGTGGGAAATCGCATCCAGCGCCGTGGCCACGTAATCCACTGGCACCAGATTCATCCGCCCGGCGTTCAGCCCGATCAGCGGCAACCAGCGCGGCAGCAGGTTCCGCAGCATCACCAGCAGGGGGAACAGGTAGTAGGGGCCGTCGGTTTTGTCGATCTGGCCGCTGCGGGAATCCCCCACCACGATGCCGGGCCGGTAGATGCGGAACGGCACCTGCGCTTCCTGGCGCACCACGGCCTCGGACTCGAACTTGGTGCGGTAGTAGGGGTGAGTCGGGCGCTGGCCTTCGTCGAACTGGGTCTCGCGAAACGTGCCGCGAATCTCGCCGCCGGTAACGGCGATGGAGCTGACATGATGCAGGGTACAGTTCAGCGCGTTGCAGAGCGCCACCACATGGCGGGTGCCTGCCACGTTGATGCGGTCGGCGTCGGTGTCGCTCATGTTGAGATCATAGAGGGCGGCCAGATGATAAACCCGCTCCACCCGGCCGCGCAGTGCGGGCAAGGTGTCCGGGGCGATGCCCGCCAGGGGCAGGCAGATATCCCCGATCAGCGGCTCGATCAGGTGCGCCTGCTCGGGCCAGCGGGTGTCGATCAGGGTGCGCAGTGCCGGCAGGGAGGCTGGCCGGGTCAGCACCAGCACGGTTTCGCCCCGCGCCAGCAGGCGGTCGATCAGACGTTTGCCGATAAAGCCGGTGCCACCGGTGATCAGTGCAGCCATGGTGTGAAGCCTCTTGTCGGTACAGGGGCCGGGCGGAGGAAAGCCCGGATGACAGCATTGTTACTCAGTAGTAACTATGAATAAGTTACCACTGAGTAAGTTAATGTCAAGTCTGGGGTGTTGCCGTGCGGTGGGGCATGCAGCTGAGATGCGGGCGGAGAGGGGGTGAAGCCATGAGTGTGGATCCGGTTTCAGCCGGCCCAAAACAAAAAAACCCGCCGGGTTGCGGCGGGCTTTTCGCAGGCTGAGCTGGCAGTGGTGAATCAGAACAAAATGCGGGCGCGGATGGTGCCTTCCACTTCGCGTACCTTTTCCAGTGCCAGTTCGCTGGAGGCCTTGTCCACGTCAATCACCACATAGCCGATCTTGTCGTTGGTCTGCAGGTACTGGCCGCAGATGTTGATGTTGTTGTCCGAGAAGATCTTGTTGATCTTGGACATCATGCCCGGCACGTTGTGGTGGATGTGCAGCAGACGGTGCACATTGCCATGCAGCGGCAGCGCCACCTCGGGGAAGTTTACGGCGGTGATGGTGGAGCCGTTGTCGCTGTACTTGATGAACTTCTCGGACACTTCAAAACCGATGTTCTGCTGCGCTTCCAGCGTGCTGCCGCCGATGTGCGGGGTCAGGATCACGTTGTCGAATTCCCGCAGCGGTGACATGAATTCCTCGTCGTTGGATTTCGGTTCCACCGGGAACACATCGATGGCGGCGCCCAGCAGGCGTTTTTCACCCAGGGCCTGTGCCAGCGCGTCGATATCCACCACGGTGCCGCGGGAAGCGTTGATCAGGATCGACAGCGGCTTCATCTTGGCCAGCTGCTCCTTGCCGAACATGTATTTGGTGGCGGCGGTTTCGGGCACGTGCAGGGACACGATGTCGGATTCGGCCAGCAGTTCGTCCAGGGTGTTGGTTTGCGATGCATTGCCCAGGGGCAGCTTGGTTACCACGTCATAGAAGCGCACCTTCATGCCCAGGCCTTCGGCCAGCACGCTGAGCTGGGAACCGATATTGCCGTAGCCGATGATGCCCAGCGTCTTGCCACGGATTTCGAAGCTGTTGCTGGCGTCCTTGCTCCAGCCGCCACGGTGGCAGTCGGCGTTTTTCTCGGGGATGCGGCGCAGCAGCAGGATGGCTTCGGCCAGCACCAGTTCCGCCACCGAGCGGGTGTTGGAGAACGGCGCGTTGAACACAGGAATCCCGCGCTCCAGCGCAGCATTCAGATTGACCTGGTTGGTGCCGATGCAGAAGCAGCCCACCGCAATCAGTTTCTGGGCGGCAGCGAACACGTCTTCGGTGAGCTGGGTGCGGGAGCGGATGCCCACGAAATGGGCGTCAGCGATTTTTGCTTTGAGTTCGTCGCCGGCCAGGGCAGTCTTGATGTATTCGATGTTGGAGTAGCCTGCCCGCTTGAAATTGTCGACGGCGGACTGGTGCACGCCTTCCAGCAGGAGGACGCGGATCTTGCTTTTGTCGAGGGATGTGTTGCTGCTCATCGGGGACTCTCACCTACACCGGATTGGAAAACCATGGGTGGCCGGGAACCAGCCTTGAAAGGCGGCCTATGTTATCATAGGCCCCTTTTTCCGCATCCCCGGAGCAGTGAAAATCTCGCAAGGGCGGGTGAAATTCCCTAATGGGGGAAGTGACTCCGGGGTCGGTAGAATGGTGGCACAGCCCCAGATTCCCCGGACGGCGACAGCTCCCAATCTGCCAATTCAATATGATTGCGGCCACGCACGATAGCCAATTCCTTGTTTTAACTGAGAAACCCCATGACCGACACCACTCAGATCATTGCAGGACTGACTTCGCTGGTAGATCCCGGCCGAGTTCTCACCGACGCCGACAGCCTGAAACACTACGGCTGCGACTGGACCAAGAAGTACGAGATCAAGCCCCTGGCCATCGTACTGCCGAAAACCGTGGAGCAGGTGCAGGCCATCGTGCGTTTCGCCAACGAGCACAAGCTGGGCCTGGTGCCTTCGGGCGGCCGAACCGGCCTGTCCGCTGCCGCTGTGGCCACCAATGATGAAGTCGTGGTGGCCTTTGACCTGATGAACAAAGTGCTGGACTTCAATCCCACCGACCGCACCGCCCGCTGCCAGGCTGGCGTGGTCACCGAACAGTTGCAGCAGTTCGCCGAGGACAAGGGCCTGTATTACCCGGTGGACTTCGCCTCCGCCGGTTCCAGCCAGCTGGGCGGCAACATTTCCACCAACGCCGGTGGCATCAAGGTGATCCGCTACGGCATGACCCGCGACTGGGTGGCCGGCCTGAAAGTGGTGACCGGCAAGGGTGATGTGCTCGACCTGAACGCCGACCTGATCAAGAACGCCACCGGCTATGATTTCCGCCATCTGTTCATCGGCGCGGAAGGCACGCTGGGCTTTATCGTCGAAGCCACCATGAAGCTGGCGCGGGCGCCGAAGAATCTCACCGTGATGGTGCTGGGGGTGCCGGAGTTCCGCGCCATCATGCAGGTGCTGAATGCGTTCCAGAGCAAGATCGATCTCACGGCCTTTGAATTCTTTTCCGAAAAAGCCGTGCAGCTGGTGACGGCCCATCACAATGTGCCGCGCCCGTTCGACACTGCCACGCCCTATTACGCGCTGCTGGAGTTTGAAGCGGTGAGTGACAGCGTGATGGACGAAGCGATGGCGCTGTTTGAAGCCTGCGTGGAAAACGGCTGGGCCAGCGATGGCGTGATCAGCCAGAGCGAATCCCAGGCAGCAGCGCTGTGGCGTCTGCGCGAGGGCATCAGCGAAACGCTGGCGCCGTTCATTCCCTACAAAAATGATATTTCGGTGGTGGTGTCGAAGGTGCCGGATTTTCTGGAGGATATCGATGCCATCGTCGGCAGTCAGTACCCGGATTTCGAAATCGTCTGGTTCGGCCATATCGGCGACGGCAACCTGCACCTGAATATCCTGAAGCCGCAGAGCCTGGCGAAAGAGGAATTCTTCAAGCGCTGCGAGACGGTGAATACGCAGGTGTTCGAAACCGTGCAGAAGTACAACGGCAGTGTGTCCGCCGAGCATGGTGTGGGCCTGACCAAAAAGCCCTACCTGCACTACACCCGCAGCGCCGCCGAAATCGCTTACATGAAAGCAGTGAAGCAGGCGTTCGATCCCAACAACGTGATGAATCCCGGCAAGGTGTTCGACCTGTGAGCTACCAGCATATTCTGGATGGAAAAAAACTGGATCTGCCGGTGGGCAAGGTGGTGTGCGTTGGCCGCAATTACGCCGAGCACGCGAAGGAACTCAACAACCCCGTGCCGACATCGCCGATCCTGTTTATGAAACCGTCCACCGCTGTGGTGGCTCTGGAGCCGGGATTTGCAATTCCGCAAAACCAGGGCGAGTGTCATCACGAACTGGAAATGTCCGTGCTGATCGGCCAGCCGCTGAAAAGCGCTGACGAAGCTGGAGCCAAAAAAGCCGTTCTCGGTTTTGGTATCGGCCTGGACCTCACCCTGCGCGATCTGCAGAACAAGCTGAAGGAAAAATCCCATCCCTGGGAAGTTGCCAAGGCCTTCGATGGCGCCAATCCACTGAGTGGGTTTGTCAGTACAGACAGGATCGCCGATCCCGAGCACACGGAAATCGAATTGACCGTGAATGGCGCAGTGCGGCAGAAAGGCAATACGTCCGACATGATCACACCGGTGTACAAGCTGCTGGCGTTCATGAGCCGGCACTTCACCCTGCTGCCCGGCGATGTGGTCATGACGGGCACGCCGGCCGGGGTTGCCGCATTGCAGGTGGGTGATCAGCTGGTATTGAGGTTGGGGGATTTGCCAGCGCTCAGTACGGTGGTGCGTTAATCAATGAGCCGACACGGAACTTTTTTTATTGCGATGTTCTAAGTAAGCGGAGTCGCTCTGCCGATTCTTTTTAACACACTCCGGGGAATATCTGACTTAAGGAAATCGCTATGCACAAGGGACTGCTGCTGGGCGCCGTAACCGTGTTGGCTGCCTGTTCTTATCATCCAATCAAGACCATTACGCCGGTGGATTCCGAAGGTTTCTGGCGGCAGGGTGTCCGCTTCGTGGAGTCCAGCCAGAGCGATTCTGTTGTGCTGCTGGGTTATTCCCGCTATGACAAGATCGGTTACGTGTTCGATGCTGTGATCCGCAACAACAGTCAGCAGCCGCAGGAATTTTTCCCTACCCGCATCACTTGCCATCAGTTCAATGGCAGTAACGCGCTGATACGCTCAACGCCGGCTGTGGATCCCGAAGAAAAGCTGGCGCAAGTCACCCGTCAGTTGCAGCTCAATCAGGAGCAGCCGTTGGGTTTGGCGTTGCTGAGTATTGCTGACAATACGGCTTCCCTGGTCGATCATCCGGATACGCTGGAAGAGTGGGACGTTCGCCAGGAAGAAAACGCGCGCGAAGACGCAGCTGAAGCCCGCGAGCAGGCAGAGCGTCTCAATCTTGAGCGCCAACGGGATATGTACAGCAAGGAGTTCCTGCGCAATCACTCGCTGGCACCGGGTGAAACCATCGCCGGCAAAATCGTTTGCGCCAGATTGACCGACGGCACCCAGCGCCTGGAAATTGAAGTGCCAATCGGGGGTGTAGCGCACAAGCTGGCCTGGAATGCCACGCTGCCGGAGACGCTCTGAGAAACCAGCGGCAGGCGTCTGGCAGTTTCTATCGCTTTTTCGGCGGCAACGGAATCAGCATCGACACGGAATCGATCACCGTCTGATAGTCCGGCCGCCGTTCCAGACTGCGTTTTTCCATCATGGGGATGCTGGCGTACACGAACATCAGCGTCATCGCCACAAAGCCGATACTCATCCAGTACCACCCCGCCGGATAGGCGGCCATGCCGAACAGGAACAGGCCGAACCAGAAGCCGATCTCGCCCAGATAGTTGGGATGCCGCGACCAGCCCCACAGTCCGGTGCGGATGCTGTCGCCCGGCTGCTTGGTGGCGTTGAAGGCGTGCAGTTGCACATCACTGACCAACTGCAGGGTTATGGCGTTGAAGGTGACGAAGGTGGCCACGATATCCAGCCAGTTGAACGGCGCGTCTGACAGGCACAGCACCGCATACACCGGCAACATGCCGGCGAACACCTGGAACGTCGGAAACAGATGAATGCCGCCCAGGTCGATCAGGAAAGCGGTGCCGGGAAACTTCTGCTTCAGCATCACATAGCGCCAGTCTTCGTGGGTGATGCCCTGCCAGTGCACGGCCCAGTTCAGGGTGAGGCGCGTCGCCCAGTACAGCATCAGCCCCAGCATCAGAAAGGTGCGCAGGGTGGTGGGTTCTGTGCTGGTCACCGCCAGCCAGTACAGCGCTATCAAGGGCGGAATCACGCTCCAGTAGGCGTCATAGAAACTGGAATTGTGGAACCAGCGACTGAAGCCGAAAATCACCAGTGTCGCCACGATGTCGGCGACCAGGATGTCCAGCAGCGGGTTGTAGTCCAGCAGGAACAGGCTGGCGCCGCCGGCGAACAGCGCCACCATGTAGGCAATGACAATCCATACCAGCGCTGTGCTCTTGCTCATTTCAATGTGCTTGCTGTTGCCCATGATGGTGCTTCCACATTTTTGTTTTTGTGAGGAGCAGTCGGATTGATCGAGTGCTCGATGACAGTATAGCCATCCTGCCACAACCCCCATCACGGTGCGATAGTTGCCGACACGCCTTGCCACCCATGACCGCCGGCGCATTCCCGGTCGTAAATACTGTGCTGTGTTGACGGTTCTTCGTTGATACTCATCAAAAACTGGCCTGAATCTTTCATCAGAATCAGAGCATTGACCGTTTTTGCGCGTAGCGCGTGTTTGGATGACAGAGGCCCCGAATGAATGCAGTACTCGCCCTGAGTGGATTGCGTGCCAATCCGCTCGAAAAACAGTTGCGCCACGCCGCATCGTTCCAGCAGTGGCATGAACTGGCCGAGCAGCATGACAGGGCGTCCGGCGCCGAGGCCTGGCGCGCCACCGATGAAACCACCCTGTACGACTGGTCGGAGATCCAGTTCCGCCGCGACCGGCTCAAGCAATGTCTGGAAGAAGAATCCTGGCGCGAGCTGCTGTATGCACTGAATGAAGGCGTGCATGGCAACATGGGTGGCATGGGACGGCCGATCCTGTATGGCCGTGCCATGTGCGGCACCAAGCAGCTGATCGATGATTATGTCGATACCATCTGCGAAGCGCTGGAAGCTATATTCCAGTGTCCCGACAGCATCATTGCCTATCCCGAGAAGCTCGATTTCTTTCGCCGCGCCAGCCACTGCTACGGCCGTTCGGCGCTGCTGCTGAGCGGTGGTGCGGGCCTGATCTATTTTCACCACGGCGTGGTGCAGGAACTGATTGATCACAATCTGCTGCCCAATGTGATATCCGGTTCCAGCGCCGGTTCTGTCATGGCGGCGCAGCTGGGCATTCATACCGACGCGGAACTGAAGAAGCAGTATTTTGCCAACAAGCGCTATCTGGAGGTACGCAATACGCCACTGCGGGATGTGTTTCTGGGCCGGGTCGATGAAGCGAACGCGCGCGTTTCCAAGGAAAAATCCCTGGATGAAATGGTGCCCAGGGATATGACGTTCCAGGATGCGTTTGAACGCACGGGGCGTTACATCAACGTCTCCATTTCGCCGGCTGAGCGACACCAGTCGTCGCGGCTGATGAACGCCATCACGTCACCCAATGTCTATATCCGCTCGGCGATTTCCGCGTCGTCGAGTATTCCCGGCCTGATTCCGCCGGAACGGTTGTATGCCCGCGGTTTCGACGGCAAGCCCCGGCCTTATCTGGCGACCCGGCGCTGGGTGGATGGTTCTGTGTCCGGTGATCTGCCGGCCAAGCGGTTGTCGCGCCTGTATGGCGTGAACCATTTCATCGTCAGCATGATCAATCCCATCGTGGTGCCGTTTGTGCGGGATGTGACAATGGATTCACGCAAGGGCTATCGCTCCACCCTGACCAAGTCGGGCCTTAAAATGATGGAAGAAACCCTGGCGCTGGCAGAGAAATATTTTGCGCGGGCGGGTTCCGCAGGCAATCGCATTGCGGCCCAGCTGGCGTATGCGATTCGGGTGCTGGAACAGGATTATCTCGGCGACATCAATTTGCTGCTGGATGGCAGCGATTTTAAATGGCGGCATACGCTGTTTGAATTCAAGCCCGGCGAAATCGAGCAGCTGATTCTGGCGGGCCGGCGCACCACCTGGCCGAAGATTGCCCGTATCCGCAACGCCGCCAAGATTTCCAAAACTCTCGATCGTATTCTGGATCAGCTCAACCAGGTCACCCTGCAGGAAGGTGCGGTGGTCAAGCATCACATCTTTAGCTGAGGGCAACGCCCGCGTCCCGGGAAAGTCAGCAAGAATCGGGGCGTGGGTTGCCCACGGTGCTGAAGACAGTATCTTTGCGCGGCTGCAGAGTGCCTGCCATCCCCGGCACGCTGGAGCCGGGTTTAACCCGGCAGGCGCTTGCTGCGGGCGCCTGCGGTCAAGTAATTCCCGTTGCGACTTCTATACTTGAAGCATAACTGCACCTGCATGCGCCGCTTTGGACGCAGAGGACTGCAGAGGGGCTTCATGACAATAACAACGGTTCCGCCAGCCCGTGTGCAGGCCGGCCTGGCAAGCAATCCCACCGCACTGGCGCTGATCGAGGCGCTGTTCCCCGCTGGCCGACTTTTGCCGGGGCCGGATGCCCGTGCACTGGCGGCCACGGTAGCGGGGTATGCGGATCATCTGCCTGGCCTGGCGCCAGCACTCCGTGCTGCGCTGCTGGTGCTGGATGCGCGGTTTATGCTGCGTCATGGCCGTACCTTTCGCACGGCGTCGCTGGTGCAGCGACGAGAATTTCTGCAGCAGCATGCCCAGGGTGATCTCACCGCGCGCTTTCTGCAGCTGCTCAGTGTGCCGTTTCGCGCGGCTTATGTGCTGGATGCCAGCAACCTGAAGAAAGTCGGTTCCCATAACGGCATTCGTGTGCCGAATCAGATCGAGCAGCAGCGCTGGCGTCAGCAGATTACGCCTGTGGATGCGCTGGAAGGCCATTCGGTATTCGAAGCGGATGTGGTGGTGATCGGCACCGGCGCCGGCGGTGCGGCAGCGGCTTATACGCTGGCGAGCAGGGGACTCGCCGTGTTGATCATCGAGGAAGGCCACTATCACGATCGCCGCGACTTTTCTGGCCGGCTCACTGACGTGATTCCCAAACTGTATCGTGCCTCCGGTGCAACAGTGACGCTGGGCAACGCAGTGATCCCGGTGCCGGTGGGCAAGAGTGTCGGTGGCACCACCACCATCAATTCCGGCACCTGTCTGCGTACGCCGGATGCGGTGTTGCAGGAATGGATGGACGCAGGTTTGACCGAACTGAATCCCGCCGCGATGCAGCCGTATTTCGAACAGGTGGAAACTGTTTTGCAGGTGCAGCGCGCCGATCCGCGCTATGTGGGCGAAATCGGCAAGGTGATTGGGCAGGGCGCCCGCGCGCTGGGTTTCACCCAGGCGCATCCACTTACGCGTAATGCAGTGGGTTGCGACGGCCAGGGGCTGTGTCAGTTCGGATGTCCCACCGATGCCAAGCAATCCACCAACGTCAGCTATATTCCCCGCGCGCTGGACGCCGGCGCATTTCTGCTGACCGGCGTGAAAGCCGAAGAACTGCAGTGGGACAATCGCCAGATCACCGGTCTGCGTGGCAGCGGTGTGGATGCGAACGGCATTCGCAAATCTGTGCAGGTGAAAGCGAATCACGTGGTGGTGGCGATGGGCACTTTTTTCACGCCGCTGTTTTTGCAACGCAACGGAATTCAGAACCACTGGCTGGGGCGCAATCTGTCACTGCATCCCTGTGGCGCGGTTTCGGGATGCTATCCTGATCGCCGCTTCGATCATGCCCAGCGTATTCCGCAAGGTTTCGGTGTGGCGGATCTGGCGGCTGAAGGCATTCTGTTTGAAGGCGGCACGCCGCCCTTTGCTGCTCACGGCTTGCTGAATCCATTCGTGGGCGCGGAGTTTGTGGATTTTCTGGAGCAGTGGCAGCACACCGGCTATTTCGGTTTCATGATCCGGGATACCAGTCGTGGCACTGTTCGACGTGGCCCCCATCCCGACGTGCCACTGATCCGCTATGACATGAATAAAGTGGACTTTGCGCGCTTCCAGAAAGGCCTGAAATTGCTGGCGCAAATGCAGCTGCGTGCCGGTGCGCAGTACGTGCATTTTCCAGGACATACAGCCACGCCGCGCATTCATAACGAAAAAGAACTGGACGCACTGTTCGCCCAGCGGTTAAAACCATCCCAGTTCGGCATCACCGCCTATCACCCGCTGGGAACCGTGCGCATGGCGGCTGATCCCCGCGAGGGCGTGATCGACGGCGAGCAGCGGGTCTTTGGTACCAGCGGCCTCTACGTGATGGATGGCAGTGCCGTGCCCGGCTCCCTCGGCGCCAATCCCCAAGTGACCATCATGGCCCTGGCCACCCGCGCCGCCGAGCGGCTGGCGCAGAAAATCGAACAGGACTACCGGCAATCAGCATGACAAGACAGTGGAGTGCAACCATGTTCACCCTGAAACTGCAGGAAACCATGAGCGGCTGGATCGAACTGAACAGCACACGCAAGCAGGAGGCGCTGGCGTTCGACATCAATGTGCTGTTCACCCAACGCCTGCAACCGTGGAAGCCGCAGCCCTTCAGCGGCATGCTCTATCTGCGTGATCGTGGTTATCAAACCGAAGTGCACGGTTACCTGTCGTTCAAGCTGTCTGGTCCGCGCTATGAAATGAAATTCCATCACCCGGATCTGGGACTGGTGGAACTCAAGGGCGAAAAAACTTACGACCTCGCCAATCTCAAGGAATCACTCACGGTGTGTCCGCTCACGGTGTTTCAGCAGGGTGAAGCGGTGGGCTATGCGGAAGTGGCCTATCGGGATTCGATTCTGGCGTTTCCGCTGCAGTCATTGCGGCTGGTGCGTGCGGAGCCCCGGGTCGGTTTTCAATAAGGCATCGGACAGGGAGCAACTTTTATGATCACCGCCATGGAACCGCGTACCGTCACCACACAACGGAATATTTCGATGAGTGATATCTTCGCCGAGCAACGCCGGCAGATGAACGAATGCCGCTTCACCCATCACGACCACGGCCATTATGAGAGCTATTTTCTGCGCGCCAATCATCCCGACCGGCCGCTGGCGTTCTGGATTCGCTACACGATTTTCGCGCCCAAGGGACAACCGCAAAAAAATATCGGCGAGCTGTGGGTGATCGCATTCGACGGCGAAACCGGGCAGGTGCGGGCGGCCAAATCCGAGCATCCGCTGGCTCAGTGCCAGTTCGACAACGCCGGCCTGCAGGTGCGCATCGGCAACGCGACGCTGGTGCCGGGCGCATTGCAGGGCGAGGTGAAGCAGGGGGGTAATCACATCCAGTGGCAACTGCAGTATCAGCCAGGCAGTGAGCCGGTGTATCTGCTGCCGCAGAATCTCTATGACAAAGCGCTGCCGAAAGCCAAGGCACTGGTGGCCAATCCCAATGCGCGCTTCAATGGACATCTGGTGGTGAACGGCGAAACCCTGCATGTGGACAACTGGCAAGGCAGCGAGAATCACAACTGGGGCAGCAAGCACACGGATGAATATGCCTGGGGTCAGGTGGCAGGCTTTGACAATGCGCCGGATGCGTTTCTGGAAGTGGCGTCGGCGAAACTGAAATTCGGTCCACTGTGGACACCGCGCATGACCACGCTGGTGTTGCGCGTCGATGGCAGAACCCACGCCCTGAACAGCCTGTGGCGGGCGCCGTTCGCCAAGGCCCACTATGGTTATTTCCACTGGCATTTCGACACTGCTAACAAGGGTGTGCGGATCGTGGGTGACATCCAGGCGCCGCGCGAACATTTTGTCGGTCTGAATTA
This sequence comes from Pseudomonadales bacterium, assembly GCA_020062665.1. Classification (GTDB taxonomy): domain Bacteria; phylum Pseudomonadota; class Gammaproteobacteria; order Pseudomonadales; family Ketobacteraceae; genus Ch67. Next base: position 78,147 of record JAGUVW010000003.1, on the reverse strand, counting down.
TTACAATCCGCCGGGCGGTTCCCACACCTGTCTGAACTGCAAGATCGCCAGCGCGCGGATCGTGGTGCACGAGAAGGGCAAGCCGGAGCGGGAACTGATCACCCGCTACCGGGCTGCATTTGAGATTCTCACCGATGACACCCTGCATCTTGTGCCGGTGGTGGCTTGAGGATACGGTTGGTTCGGTTCACGGCGTTTCAGCAGCGTGGATGCGATCGAGAGCCGCCACCCGCTGATTTTCCTGTGCATCAAAATGCCGTTGGCGCAGTAGCGTGATCTGTTCCAGCCGATCCTGCATCGCAAGTCCGCTACTGTCCAGCGCCGCCATCTCCTCCCGATAGCGATGATAACGTTGATCCCACGCCTGGCGCTGGTGATCCAGTTGCTGCAGGCGTTCGGCGGCATTGGAGCCCAGCAATTCCGTCCGTGCGGCATGCAGCGCAGTGGCGTCACTCGCAGCAAAGTCGGATTGCAGCTGGCGTGCTTGCCGCAGTTGCTGTGTTGACTGTTCCCGCTCGATCAGACCAGCGGGAGCGCTGAACTGTAAAGCCTGCAGTTGCGCTTGTTTTTCCATTGCAGACAAGGAGGCGTCCTGCTGGATTGCCCACTGACGAACACGATAGTGATCATACTGTTCTTCATACCCGAACAGCGCGCTGGCCAGCTCTGGCCCCAATGTCTGATGCCGCAATGCCACCACCGTCTCCAGGCGTTCCCGCAGATCGGCGCTGCCCGCACCATCCGGCAACTGATTCGTCAGCGTTGCAAGATAGTCCTGATACTGGTCGAACAATGCGGCGGCGTCGCTGACACAGTCGGCGCTGCACTGTGCTGCCACTGCCGCCAGAAACAGTGCGCGAATCTGCGCCGCGTCCTGTTCACCATCCAGTGCCAGAAAAAAATCCATCAATATCCGCAAACCCTCGTCGGCCACCAGATTGCCTTGGGCATCCAGCGTCAGACTGGTGGGGATATCAACGTCGCGTTTGGACGTGGTCGCCAATTGGAATCGCAATGCAGCGACATCAAGCACAGTGTCTGACACCTGAACCGGTTCTGCCGGCAATCCGTCATGCAGCGCTGTTGGATGTGAATGCTGCACATCTGTGGGCGGGGTGTCGGATGACCTCAACCAGGCTTGCGTCACGCTGATGCAGACCGCCAGTACGGCCAGTGTCGGAAAAAAATGCCGCAGCTTCATGAAAATGGATCTCCACTGAAGGGAGCTGGAACGCAGCTCCCGCGCCTGCTCAAAGACCTGCTTTCTTCAGGCGATTGGCCTGATCCCGGTACAGCACCAGCGGATTCACCGTCACACCCACCAGTCCTAACAGCTGGCGCTGGGCATCGGTGTGATTGTGGTAATAGCTGTGGCGGATCGGCTTGCCCAGATACATGCCGCACAGCGGCACGACGCCATCGTGTTTGACGCCCTTGGCAAACATCAGCGGCGTAATGCCGTACATCGCCGTGTCCAGCAGGTCGAACGGATTGGTCTGAGTGAAGAGCAGGCCACCGGTGCCGCCCCACGAATAATACTGAACGCCGTTGACTTTGGCGGCGCCACTGGTGCCACAGGAGGTGGTGGGCATGGCTTGTGGATACAGCTTGTTGAAGCGCGCTGCGTCATCCGGATTGGCGGCGCGAATGATGGCGGCGGCAGATTGTCCGCTGGCATTGACACCACCTGACAGACTCGACCACACAAAGCCGAACGCCTTCGCCATACCATTCAGCAGCGCCAGTGCCAGGCTGTTTTCCGGCGCAAGTTTGTTGAAGAAAGTGCCGATGGGCGTGCCGCGATTCATGCCATGCACCGATGTCACCGACGCTACCAGATCCGGCCGGATCGCCGCCACATATCGCGCCGTGGGCGAGCCCTGGCTGTGCGCGATGATGTTCACCTTGCTGGCGCCACTGATGGCAAGAACTTCCTCAATCTGGGCCAGCAGTTCTTCGCCACGGGTTTCATTGTCCTGCAGCTCGCTGACATCGGTTTCATAAACACGAGCGCCGTTGCGACGCAGGTCGTCGGCAATGCCATAGAAATACTCGATGCCGAAGATGGAATCGAACGCCAGGAATCCGCCTACCAGCACAATGGGATGACGGGTCTTGGCGTAATCCTTGGTGGCCGCGTGTAGCGTAGGTGATGCACACAGAAAACAAAGGCAAAGCAGCAGCGTCGAAACGGAATGTCTCGTGATCATGGTGTTCTCTCCATATTCTTGTTATGTATGTTCTTGCTTTTGTTGGGTTCTTGTTATCGATGGAAAAATTCTGCGAAAGCAGCGTTCCCGTCATACAAGTGAAAGCATAGAATTTGCGGTGATGAAAGACTTGAACGAATTGATCAGGTGTGAACAGCCTGGCAACTCGGTGTTCGCCCCGGATGGGCCAATAACAACAATGAAATCCCATGCCATTAGACCAACAACGTCACGCGCTGCTTTACCTGTGGGATTTGCGCACCCTCTACATCGGTGAATTGTTTGAACTGCCTTCCATGCACACGGCGGCAGCCTGCTATGTGCTGGGATTGGAAAAACCGTTTCGCATCGAGGATCTGACCACCGGCAACTGCATCGAAACGCGTGCGGCGCTGGTGCCGGCGGACGGTAAAGTCAACGTGCATTCCGGCGGCCAGCTGATGGCGAATTGTTTCCTGGATCCTTTTGGAAGGGATTTCAGGGCGTTGCAGCAGGATATGCAGGATTGCCTCGGCGCTGTGTGGGTTAACAGCCGGCGCGAGCGCCAGCAGCTGGAACTGTGCGTGATGCTGCATCAGGACATGGTGCCGGCCGCTCACGCTTATCAGAGCCTGACGCTTGGCATCCTGCCGCCGCAAACCGTGGACTATCCGATAGATGAACGTCTGCGCCAGGCGGTGCAGTTGATCAAGCAGGATCCGCTGTCAAATTTGTCCAATCAGGCACTGGCGGCCCAGGTCGGCATGTCGGAATCCCAGCTGCAGCGCCTGTTTCGCAATGTGGTTGGCGTGCCGGTGCGGCGTTATCGTCTGTGGCATCGCCTGTTCGTGACGGCGGGATTGATGGCGTCCGGCAAGAGCCTCACCGACGCAGCGTTGGCCGCGGGCTTTGCCGATTCACCGCATTTCAGTCGCACTTTTCGCAACATGCTGGGCATGACGCCGTCGTTCGTGTTCCAGCGCCACAGTCGGCTGGTGATTGAAGCCGGTGGTGATCAGCTGCCGTGAAAGCCATCACCTCTGCGCACTTAGCTGGTCAGAAATCGCGTCAGGTTTTTCTGGAACAGCAACGGTTGATCCACCATGGGCGCGTGGCCCGCCTTCTCAAAAATCACCAGCTCCGCATGGGGAATGTAGTGCAGCAGCTCCTGCTGGGCTTCGAGGGTAAAAAACCGTGAATGCCGTCCCGCCATCACCATAGTAGGCACCTTGATGTTGCCCAGCGCGGCGCGGGTGTCGCGGCCAATCATGAATGCGCGCATCACATCCAGATACACCGGCCAGTTGTCTACCGGTAGCACATGGCGGGTGAACAAGGGCTCGGCCAACCCGGTGCCGGCGGAGATCGCGTTGCGCAGCAGCCGGTTGTGCGTGGAGCGGCGCAGGGTGGCGGCCACCGTGTCGCGCAGTTGCAGGCGATGCTGCAGTGGCAGCTTCCAGTAGGGCAGATGGCGTTGCCGCTCGGTGATGCGCAACAACTGGCGGAAGTGTGTAAAATATTCTGCCTGTCGCTCCCGGAACAGGCCGTTGAATTGCCCTGGCTGGTGGGCGCTGTCGGCTCCGTGTTCGATATTCAGATATTTGCGGATGCGGCCAAACCCATACAGCTGATTGTAGGTCAGGCAGACATAGGCGCCGGTGGAAACGCCGCCCAGCACCACATCCTGCAGGCCAAAATGCTGCATGATGTCTTCGATGTCATGGGCATAAGTGGCGAACACATCGTCGCTGTCGAGGCGGGTGTGGTGGGATTTGCCGAACCCGCGCAGATCCGGCAGATAGAAGCGGAAGCGGTGCATCAGCGGCAACACGTGAGGCAACCAGTGCTGGGCGCGTGAAGCAAAGGCGTGCACCAGCAACACCGGGCTGCCCCGGCCGATGCATATCACATTCAATGATTCACCATCGCGCAATCGAACTGTCGCCACAGCGCTGTCCTCCCCCCTGTTGATGTCCGCCTGCATTTCACAAGCGCAAATGGCAACCTAGCACGGACAACCGGGCTGGACTTGAATGAATCGGACAGGCCTTAGGGTGTGGCAGTGCGGTATGCAATGACCTGAGTGCTATAAATAGCGATTCACTGCTTCGGCATTGGCCGGCTCAGCGGTGCGCAGATCGGCGATACATCCACCCAGCCAGCGATCCGCCGCCACCGGCCCCAGCACCTCGCACGCGGCCACATAAATCAGGCTGAGAAAATCCCGCAGCGCGCGATCGTCGAAGCCGGCCAGGTAGAGCGGATTGTCCGCCAGCATGTACTGGGACAGCAGATCATAACTGCCATTGCGAAAGCGGGTTTTCAGCTGCTGCGCGATATGCACATGCAACTGCTTGCGCTGGGTCAGCGGCACCTTGTGCATCATGGCAGACACCAGACTGTGCAGCGCCAGTTGCTGCGGCGTTGGTTGCGCGTTGAAACGCAGATCTGGCCCGCTGGTTTGCTGCCTGCGGAATTTTTCCAGCTGTGGCAATGGATCGGGTGCCAGGTCCTGCGTGCGCGTCACCAGCACCTGCATCAGATTGCGGCGCAGGGTTTTGGCGTCCACCCGATCCTGATACAGCGGTGCGATCCGCGTCAGATAATCATGCACAGCGATGGTGGGCCGGCCCTGAAAGTGATCCTCGAAAATCACCAGCGCTTCCATCAGGCTGGATTCCTCCAGCCATTCCTGCAACACGGTAAACAAGGCGCGACGTTGGCGAATGCGTTCTTCCATGGGGCACCTTAGCGGACGATGGGTTTATGCAAATGCAGGGAATCAAATTCCGGATAACCGTTTTCGGCATGTTCGGAAAAATCCAGGCCCCGTTGCTGTTGCAGATGGGTGGCGCGCAGGCCGATGGATTTTTCCAGCAACCAGTACATGATGAACGCCAGCGGAAACGTCCACAGAAACGCCGCGATGGAACCCACCGCCTGCACGCCGAGTTGGTGCAGATCGAATGGATTGGGTTGCAGGAAAAGGCCTGCTGCCAGGGTGCCCCAGACGCCAGCAAAACCGTGTACCGGAATCGCGCCGACCGCGTCATCCAGCTGCAGCATTTCCAGCATTACTGTGCCCAGCAGCACGATTGCGCCCGCAACGGCGCCGGTGACAATGGCATAGCCCGGTGACATGGTGGCGCAGCCGGCGGTGATGGCCACCAGTCCGCCCAGACTGCCGTTGACAGTGAGCGTCAGCAACACCGGCCGGCCACTCAGCGCCTGACACAGAAAAATACTCGCCGCGCCGGCGCAGGCGGCCAGATGCGTGTTCAATGCGATCTTGCCCAGGCTGGCGTCGCCCTGCAGCAAGCTGCCCGCGTTGAAACCAAACCAGCCCAGCCACAGGATGAAACCACCCAGCGCCACGTTATTCAGATTGTGGCCGGGAATCAGTCGTGCTTTGCCGGTGACGGGATCAAACCGCCCCAGCCGCGGCCCCACCACTAGAATGCCCGCCAGGGCGCACCATGCGCCGACGGCGTGCACCACCGTCGAGCCGGCAAAATCGATAAAGCCCATTTCTGCCAGCCAGCCCTTGCCGCCGAAAAAGCCGCCCCAGGCCCAGCTGCCGAACACCGGATAAATCACCCCTGTGATCACCATCGCCCCCACCAGATACCCCATGTAGCGGGTACGCTCCGCCATGGCGCCGCTGGCGATGGTGGTGGCGGTGGCAGCAAACAGCATCTGGAACAGCAGAAAGGTATACGGCCACTCCGAATCGAATTGCGGAAACAGATGTGTGGTGCCGAAGAAACCGCTTTCATTTACGCCGAACATCAACCCGAAGCCTACCGCCCAGAAAATCAGGCTACCCAGGCACAGATCCATGTAATTCTTCATCACCACATTGACGGCGTTCTTGCTGCGGGCCATGCCGCTTTCCAGCAGGGCAAACCCGGTCTGCATGAAGAACACCAGCGCCGCCGCCACCAGCACCCAGACAGTATTGAGGGCAAGATCGGCATCGGCAGCAAACACATTGGCGGGAATTAACAACACGAGCAACAACAACAAGCGTGACATGCAAGCACCCCCAAGGCACTCCAGAGTGAAGTGAACAACAGCAAGGCTGATCCCTCAGCGAGCGTTGAGGAGTGAGCAAGGACTATGCCACGGTAAAAATCAGGGGCGGTGCTGGAGGAAATGGATGATAAGGTGATGCTGCAGGCGAATGCCCGGTGCACCGGCCGGCGGCAGTGCACCAAAGCGGAACGGAACTCAGCGCGTGATGGTTTGGACGCCCTTGTCGGTGCCCAGCAGCAACACATCGGCGCTGCGCAGGGCGAACAGGCCGTTCGTCACCACGCCCACGATGTTGTTCAGCTGTGCCTCCAGTTTCACCGGCTGGCTGATTTCCATGTTGTGGATATCCAGAATGATATTGCCGTTGTCCGTCACGAAACCTTCACGGTAAACCGGATCGCCGCCCAGCTTCACGATTTCCCGCGCCACGTAACTGCGGGCCATCGGAATCACTTCCACCGGCAGCGGGAATTTCCCCAGCACGGGCACTTTCTTCGAGCCATCCGCAATGCAGACGAATTTCGTTGCCACCGCCGCGATGATTTTTTCCCGCGTCAGCGCGCCGCCGCCGCCCTTGATCAGACACAGGTTGGCATCGGTCTCGTCGGCGCCATCCACGTACACCGGAATCTCGGCCACGGCATTCAGATCGAACACCGGAATGCCATGTTGCTGCAGGCGCTTGCGGGTGGCTTCGGAACTGGCCACTGTGCCTTCGATCAGGTGCTTCATCCCGGCCAGGTAATCGATGAAGTAATTGGCGGTGGAGCCGGTGCCCACTCCCACGATAGTGCCTTCTTCCACGTAGGCGATGGCGGCCTTGGCGACAGCCTGTTTCAATTCGTCTTGAGTCATGAGCGCAGTTCCGGGTGATGGGCAGAGTCGGCGCATTATAAAGGGCAATATGGTGTATGCTAATAGGCTTGTTTCCCTGAATATCCGGCCTGTCCCAGGATTTGCATTGCATGCCCGAGCGCACCATAAAAAAAATACTGCAGGCCCGCGTGTATGACGTGGCCGTGGAAACCCCCATCGATCCTGCCCGTTCCCTGTCCCGCCGTCTCGACAATCAGGTCTGGCTGAAGCGCGAAGACCTGCAGCCGGTGTTTTCCTTCAAGATTCGCGGTGCCTATAACAAGATCGTCAACCTGAGCGATGAGGACAAGGCGCGCGGCGTGATTTGTGCCTCGGCGGGCAACCATGCCCAGGGTGTGGCGCTGGCGGCGTCCCGGCTTGGCATCAAGGCCACCATCGTGATGCCCCAGACCACGCCCGATATCAAGGTCAGCGCCGTGCGTAACCTGGGCGGCAAAGTGGTGCTGCACGGGGATGCCTTCGACGAAGCCAAGGTGCATGCGGACATGCTGATGGAAAAGCACGGCTATGTGTTCGTGCATCCTTACGATGATCCCGAGGTGATCGCCGGCCAGGGCACCATTGGCATGGAAATCCTGCGCCAGCACACCGGCCCACTGCATGCCGTGTTCATCCCGGTGGGCGGCGGCGGCCTGGTGGCGGGCGTGGCCACCTATCTGAAATACCTGCGCCCCGAGATCAAGGTGATCGGCGTCGAGTCGGAAGATTCCGCCTGCCTGAAAGCCGCCATGGACGCCGGCCGCCGGGTGGTGCTGCCCCAGGTGGGCCTGTTCGCCGACGGCGTGGCAGTGGCCCAGATCGGCAAGGAAACCTTCCGCCTTGCCCGCAAATTCGTCGACGAGGTCATCACCGTGACCACCGACGAAATCTGCGCCGCCATCAAGGATCTGTTCGACGACACCCGCTCCATCAATGAACCTGCCGGCGCGTTATCCGTGGCCGGACTGAAGAAATATGTCACCCGGCACGGGCTGAAGAATGAAAGCCTGCTGGCCATCTGCAGCGGCGCCAACGTCAACTTCGATCGTCTGCGCCACATCGCCGAGCGCGCCGAAATCGGCGAAAACCGCGAGGCCGTGTTCGCCGTCACCATTCCCGAGCAGCCCGGCAGCTTCCGCCGTTTCTGCCAGGCCCTGGGCAAGCGCTCCATCACCGAGTTCAACTACCGCTACGCCAGTGCCAGCAAGGCCCATGTCTACGTGGGGGTGCAGACCGCCGGCGTTCAGCAGCGCGCCGAGATCGCCAGTTTGCTGGTGGACAAGGGCTACCAGGTGGAAGACCTGTCGTCCAACGAGATGGCCAAACTCCATATCCGCCACCTGGTGGGTGGGCACGGCCCGTCCAACGGCAACGGCGGCGGCATTCCGGACGAAGTGGTCTATCGCTTTGAATTTCCTGAGCGTCCTGGCGCCCTGATGGAGTTTCTGCTCAAGCTGGGTGAACACTGGAACATCAGTCTGTTCCACTACCGCAACCACGGCGCCGCCTTTGGCCGGGTGCTGGTGGGGCTGCAGGTGCCCCTGAAGGAACGCGCCACCCTCAAGCGCTATTTCAGGGAGCTGGGCTATGTCCATGTCGATGAAACAGCCAATCCGGCCTACCACCTGTTCCTTAAATAGCCTCTTTTAAGTGCCTGATAGATCTAAAGTGTTCCAACTTGGGAAGTGATTCATTCTTTTTTTCAGTGGTACTTTTCAAGGTTTTGGCGCCGTGTTAGTTTTGGCGCCACTGATGGGTCTTGTAACAGTTTGTGTCCAATCGAAGTGTTTGATTTGTGAGCCGTCACTCACAAATGCGCTGGCTGGTTGGAATCGGTGATCTATAGTTACCCTACTGTTACACGGTTTATACAGTTATTTGTACGGTTAGCCCCACCGACTGCCGCCACTTCGTGAGAAGTGTGCACTTACAACAACAAGGTCGGGGATGGCTGCCAACCGGCGGTACCGGATAAGTTCGCCGGCTTCTTGTAGGGATGCTTGCAAGGTTTAACGAGGCACGAGATGAAAAAGAAACCCGATTTACTGCTGGTGTTGATGCTGGTACTGGGTTTGGGTGTGTTGGCCAGCACCTATACGCAGGGCGAGCCCGACCCGGAAATGGTCGCCAGTCAGTTCTCTATCCGCTGATCAAAACCTCTGATGCCGGTTATGTAGTCCGGTGTCAGAGGGAAAGTCCGTAAAGCTGCCGTTCCGTTGCAATGAAATCCATCGCAATATCCCACCGTTCACAGGGCAGCGTTTCCACCTTCTGACATTCGTGTGCAACGCCTACCAGGCGGGGCCGTCTTGGCGTGTGTCCGGTTTCCATGAAAGCGAAGGTGCGGTCGTAAAAGCCGCCGCCCATGCCCATGCGATTGCCTTGTTCGTCGAATCCCACCAGCGGTGTCAGCACCAGATCCAGGGTCCAGGCCGGCACCCGGCTGTCGTGGTCGCACAGAGGTTCGGGGATGCCGAATTTGTTCAGTGCCAGGGGCTGGTCCGGCAGATGCTCCATGAAAAACAGGTAACCCTTGCGGAACGGATGCAGCACCGGCAGATAGACCTGCTTGCCCAGGCGCCAGGCCAGTTCGATCAGGGGCTGGGCGCTGATTTCACCATCGTTGGGAATGTAGGCGGCGATGCGTCGGCTGTTCATGAACACGGGCAGGCGCGCAATCTGGCGGCACAGGCCCATGGAAGCGGTTTTCTGCTGCTGGCGTGAGAGTGTGCGGCGGCGCTGGCGCAGGATTTTACGCAACTGGCTTTTGCCCGGTGCATGGGCAGGTTGGGGTGTCGTGGCGCCGATGTCCTGGGCCAGTGACTTGGGCAAATGAGGTTCGGAGTGGGGTTGATGCGGTGCAACAGTCACAACACGAATCCTGGAAAAAGAAGAACCCCCCGTTCTGCCGCTACCGACGTCAGCCCTTGAACCCAAGGTTCAAGGTGGGCGCCTCTGTGTGGCTTTGGGCTTTCCGTCAAGCGGACCTGCACTCCCACCACAACCAAAGCACCCTGTTTCAAAAAAGCATCGGCTCAGGGACGTAAGCCGGAACGCAAACAGCGCAGGGGGCTGAGCCTTCAGTATAACGGATTTGCCCTGCGGGTCAGGCGCTGGCGGGAAAATAGAGTGGTTGATATTTGGCTGGAATGGCGCTAGGCGGATCAGAGATCCATCTGGCGCGCGGCTGCCAGGGCTTTCTCAATCTTGTCGTTGAGACGGGACAGGTGTTTTTCGGTGATGCGATCGTAATTGCTGAGTTCGTTGCGGGCCTTGATCAGCTCGTGGGCGATGTTCAGTGCTGCCATCACCGCGATGCGCTCGACGCCGACGATCTTGCCGGACTTGCGGATTTCGCGCATGCGTTCGTCCAGCAGGCGGGCGGAGGATTTGAGTTCATCCACTTCCTCCGCCGGGCAGGCAACGCCGTAATCCCGGTCCAGAATGGTGACGTGCAAGGTTTCCTGTGGCGTGCTCATGAATCCTGCTCCAGCGCCTTCAAGCGTGAAATCATCGACTCCACCTTGGTGCGGGCCATGTCGTTTTTCTTCATCAGGTTGGCGCGTTCCTCGGTGAGTTGGATTTCCCGGACGCGCAGGGATTTGTTGTGGCGCTTGTACTCATCGCACAGCTCGATGTACTCGTCTACGTGGTGCTCCAGATTCTTGAAAAGCTGCTCGATTCTGCTCATAGGTGTGAAACGCCCCTGCCGATGCCTGTCGGCATTCTTGTTATCCTACACGAAGCCCCGTTGACCAGGGAGGGCGGCCCGGCACATTTGCGCGCCGGGCCTCGCATCAAGCTTAGCCTGTCCCCGGCCTTTGCAGCCAGTCCCTGCGTGTTACAATGCCCTATCCTGTCACTGTTCCGTGAAAAGACCATGTCCCTGCAACCCGAAGACGTTCTTGACTACTACGAACTGGAAGCCGAACTGGGCAAGATCCAGGCCCTGGCAACCCCCTCGGAGGCGCACGGCATCCTGTGCGGCCAGCTGAGTGGTGGCCTCAAGGTGGACGGTGTGGCCTGGCTCAAGCTGTTTCTGCCCAATCTGGGGGTAAAGCGGGAGCCCTGGGAGGATTCCCGCGAGTGGTTCTTCGAGCTGCGCAACCTGACCCTGACCGAGCTGTTGGATGACCAGTTCAACTTCATGCCCATCCTGCCCGACGACGAAGATCCCCTGGAAACCCGCCTGGCCGCGCTGGCGGAATGGTGCTCGGGTTTTCTGGCGGGATTCGGCACCACCGGCGAGCGCAGCAAGGACGATTTCAGCGAGGACTGCCTGATGGCGCTGCGCGATCTGCAGCAGATCAGCCAGGTGGACACCGAAATCGAGGAAGAGGAGATGGGCGAGAACGCCTATTTCGAAGTGCTGGAATATGTGCGCATGGCGGCGCTGATGCTGTTCACCGAATTTGCCCTGACGCGGGATCAGCTGATTCCGCCGGATGCTACCATTCATTGATCGTCCCTCCTGTTGAAGGTGTCTTTTGCAGATGTCCATGCTCAGCAAGAAAGAATTTGCCGCCCGCCGCCGTGAATTGATGGATCAGATGGAACCTAACAGTATCGCCATCGTGCCGGCCGCTCCCGCCCGTACCCGCAGCCGCGATACCGAATATCCCTACCGCCAGGACAGTGACTTTTTCTATCTGAGTGGATTCCCCGAGCCGGAAGCGGTGTTGGTACTGATTCCTGGCCGTCCGCACGGTGAATATGTGTTGTTCTGCCGCGAGCGTGACCGCGCCATGGAAATCTGGAATGGTTTCCGCGCCGGGCCGGAAGGCGCGGTGAAGGATTTCGGCGCGGATGACGCTTTCCCCATCGGTGATCTCGATGAAATTCTGCCGGGCCTGATTGAAGGCCGCGAGCGCGTTTATTACCAGATGGGCCGCGATGCGGAGTTCGATCGCCATGTGATGAACTGGGTGAACACCATCCGCGCCAAGGTGCGCAGTGGTGCCCATCCGCCAGGCGAATTCATCGCGCTGGATCATCTGCTGCATGACATGCGCCTGTTCAAGAGCCCGGCGGAAATCAAGGTAATGCAGAAGGCTGCCGACATCACCGCGAATGCACACCTGCGGGCGATGGAAAAATGCCGGCCAGGCATGATGGAGTTCCAGCTGGAGGCGGAATTCCTGCACGAATTTTCCCGCGAGGGCAGCCGTTTTCCGGCTTATTCCAGCATCGTCGGCGGCGGCGCCAATGCCTGCGTGCTGCATTACATTGACAACGATTGCGAACTGAAGGACGGCGATCTGGTGCTGATCGACGCCGGTGCTGAATACCAGCATTACGCAGCGGACATCACGCGCACGTTTCCGGTGAATGGCAAATTTTCCCGCGAGCAGCGTGCTTTGTATGACGTGGTGCTGAAAGCGCAGCTGGCGGCGATCAGAGCGGTGAAGCCGGGCAATCACTGGAACGAGCCTCATGAGGCAGCGCTGAAGGAGCTGGTGAAAGGTCTGGTGGAGCTGGGCTTGCTGCAGGGCAAAGTGGATGAGCTGATTGCGTCGGAAGCCTATCGCCGTTTCTACATGCATCGCACCGGCCACTGGCTGGGCATGGACGTGCATGACGTGGGCGATTACAAGGTGGGCGACGAATGGCGCGTGCTGGAGCCGGGCATGGTACTCACCGTGGAGCCGGGCCTGTATGTGGCGGCGGACGATGACACCGTCGATTCCAAGTGGCGCGGTATCGGCATCCGCATCGAGGACGATGTGCTGGTGACGGAAAAGGGTCGCAAGATTCTCACCGCCGCCGCACCGAAAGATCCCGACGAAATCGAGGCGCTGATGGCGAAGGTCAAGCCGAAACGGAAGAAGAAGGCGGCGTGAAGTCAATCTATGACATTCTGATCATTGGCGGCGGGTTGGTAGGCGCGTCGCTGGCTGCGTGTCTGGCGCGCGATCCTGCCATCCGCATCGGCGTGGTGGAAAAATTCCCGCCACCGCAACAGGACGGCGATTTTCATCCCAGCTACGATGCCCGCAACACCGCGCTGGCCAATGGCACCTGTCATGTGTTCGATCAGCTGGGCCTCTGGCAGTCCCTGCGCCCGCACGCGGAACCCATCACCACCATCGATATTACCAACCAGGGCGGATTCGGCCGTGCTGTCATTCGTGCGGAAGAAGAACGGGTGCGCGCGCTGGGCTACGTGATCGAGAACCGCTGGATCGGCAAGATTCTTTATCAGCATCTGCGCAGCTGCGTCAATGTGGATTTTCGTGCGCCAGCGGAAGTGACGGCGCTGCACTATGAACAGGAGCAGATGCGCGCGACGCTGGATGATGGCAGTGAAGTGCGCACGCCGCTGGTGGTGATTGCCGATGGTGCGCAGTCGAACACGCGGCAGATGCTGGGCATTGGTGCCCAGATAACAGATTACGAGCAGGTGGCCATTGTCACCGCCGTGACGCCGGATAAACCGCACAACAATATCGCGCTGGAACGTTTCACCCCCACCGGCCCGCTGGCCATTCTGCCGCAGACCGAGAACCGTCTGGGTCTCACCTGGTGCCACGATCCGCACACGGCGCAACAGTTGATGGAGGCATCCGACGATGAATTTCTGCGGGCGCTGGAACAGGCGGCGGGCAGCAGCATTGGCCAACTGGTGAAAGTCGGCAAGCGCTTCAGTTATCCGCTAAGCCTGACCCTGGCCGACGAGCAGATCCGCCCCAACGTGGTGGTGCTGGGGAATGCGGCCCACGGACTGCATCCGGTGGCGGGGCAGGGCCTCAATATGGCGATGCGCGATGTGGCGGTGCTGGTGCAGACATTGTTTGCCGCGCGGGAGCGTCAGCAGTCGTGGGGTGATTTCAAGTTGTTGCAACGTTATTTGCAGCGCCGCAACCAGGATCAGTTCAACACCATCCAGTTTTCCGACAAGCTCACCCAGCTGTTCAGCAATCACAATCCCTGGCTGAGTCTGTTGCGCAACAGCGGGTTGGTGCTGTTCGACACGCTGCAGGGTACCAAGCGCTTTGTCGCCCGTTACGCCATGGGGCGCAGCGTGTCCACCCAGTTGCCGGAGGTTTCATGACACAACCGGATGTGCTCATCATCGGCGCCGGCATGGCGGGTTTGACTCTGGCCTGCGCGCTGGCGGAAGCGGATCTGCAGATTCTGGTGGTCGATCCCCATGCGCCACCTGCGCCGGAGCAGTGGCCCGCTACGTTCGATCCCCGTGTCAGCGCGCTCACTCATGCGTCGGAAAATATTCTGCGCAAACTCGGTGTGTGGGATGCAATGACCGCGCACCGTGTGGCCGCGTTCACCGGCATGGATGTGTGGGATGCCAACGGCACCGGCAATATCCAGTTCGGTGCCGAGGAAAGCGGCGTCACCCACCTGGGGCATCTGGTGGAAAACCGTGTCACAACGCATTGCCTGTTCGCGCTTCTGCAACAGTGCGCCAACGTGGAATTCCGCAAGCTCGCGCTGGCACGGATTCTGGAAAATGAAAATGGCGGTGACGCTGCGTGGAAAGTGCTGCTCAGTGACGGCTGCGAAATCGTGCCGACGCTGCTGATCGGTGCCGACGGTGCCCAGTCGAAAGTGCGCGACCAGCTGGGTTTCCGCTGCCGCACCTGGGCCTATGGCCAGAGCGCGATCGTCACCACCGTCACCACCGAGCAGCCCCACGACAATGTCGCGCGGCAGATTTTTCGTGACACCGGGCCGCTAGCGTTTCTGCCGCTGCGGGAGCTTACGAACAGCAAGCGATCCTGCATCAGCTCCATCGTCTGGTCGCTCACCTCCGCCGACGCGCAACGGATCATGACGCTGGACGATGCCGCGTTCTGCCAGCAACTGGGCGCCGCATTTGAACAGCGCCTGGGCAAGGTGATCGCCGCTGACAAACGCTTCTGTTTCCCGCTCACCCAGAATCACGCGGTGGATTACGTGCTGCCCGGCGTCGCGCTGATTGGCGACGCCGCCCACACCATTCATCCGCTGGCGGGGCAGGGCATCAATCTGGGTTTTCTCGATGCGGCGGTGCTGGCGGAGGAAATTCTCCACGCCCATGAGAAAGGTCTGCCCATCGGTGATTTCAGCGTGCTGCGCCGTTACCAGCGCCGGCGCAAGGCCGACAACCTGCTGATGATGTCGGTGATGGAAGGCTTCAAGCGTCTGTTCGGCACGTCGATTCCGCCACTGCAGGTGGCGCGCAATCTGGGCATGGCGTTCTTCAACCGCCACACGCTGATCAAACAGCAGATCCTGCAGCGGGCGATGGGGCTGGAGGGTGATCTGCCGGCACTGGCGCAACCTGGATTGATCGCGGATTTTTGATAGTATTTTGAATGTGCAGCGGCACGGTGGCGCGCTGCGCATCGTCTCCAACCGCAACACCGCATCGGGGGAATTTCATGACAGAGGCATATGTCATTCGCAACCAGCTGGGCCAGTACCTGACGCGCAAGGGCGAGTGGGTGTCCGGGCGGGATACCAGCATGCTGTTTCACCAGCCCTGGTTCGACCAGGCCCTCAACCATCTGATCGAAATCAATTCCAAGGACATCGAGCTGCGCGGCAAGGTGGTGGAGCTGGCGCTGGACGACAAGGGCCGCCCGATTGTGCTTGAACTGGGGCCCGATCCGCAGCAGCCGGAATTGCTGGCGGAGTCGGGAAGCGCGCCAGCGAATGCTGTCGGGCATGAAGCTGAAGCCGGCGCTGGACACGCTCCCGCATCCTCGGCAGACACGTCAGTTGGCAGCGCCGAGGATGCAGCAGCCTGATTCCCTGCAGCGGGCTGTTCTGAGTTCAACCTCGATGGCGCACACGTGTGCGCAGCCCATCAGTCATCGTGGCCGAAGTACCAGTGCGGTCACGCCAGGCAAAAAAAAGCCCCGTTTCCGGGGCGGCAAGGTCGAGAAAAAATCAGTGCTTCAGTTGGCGCCGTACCAGGGCCAGTCCCAGTAAACCCAGGCCAAACAGTGCAAAGCTGCCGGGCTCGGGCACGCGGTTGTAACGCTGGCTGGCAGGTTCGCCGCTGATCTTGCCCGCCACATCACCCACATGAGCAGCAACCACAAATGGGCGGGTCAGACCTTCCGCTGCGGCCAGTGACGCAGGATTGGCCGGCAGATAGGCGGCGTCAGCATAATCGTTCGCCTTCATCACGCCGGCATTCCCGGCCCCGGTTGCAATCAGCCAGTACGATTCCGGATGGGCGGGCGAGCCATTCATCACATTGCCAAGCACGGGTACCACGACTGCCCACAGCAGCAGGGCGCCCGGCCAAATCCGTTGTTTCATCATCAAATCCCTTGAGCGAAAGACGGTTGCCTGTATGTCTGACAGGGCAAAGCAATCCTGGGGCCAGCCTGACAATTCATCGAAAAATCAGACTGTTGCGGCTTTGTGAACGGCGGCGGAGCGCGGCTGTGTAAAGACAGCCGACGTTTTGTGATCTGCGTCACGCTTTGCATTGGGGGAATACAGAGGGTAGCGATTGCAAACCAGTTTAATTTACAAATGGAACGTATTAACATCTGGGAATTCTTTCACTGATTCCCGCAATCAACTTGAGGTTTTTGCAATGGCAGGCAACTTTTCCCGCTGGATGTGGCGCGGTGCGCTGGGTGTGGTCATGGCCTTCGGTGGCGCGGTGCAGGCGGCGTCCGAAATCGTGGTCTATTCCGCCCGTAACGAGCAGCTGATCAAGCCGATTTTCGATCTGTATACCAAGCAGACTGGTACCAAGATCACCTACGTCACCGATGCCGAAGGCCCCCTCATCGCCCGCCTGGAGGCCGAAGGTGCGCGTACCCCGGCGGATCTGATGATCACCGTGGATGCGGGCAACCTGTGGCTGGCGGCGGAAAAAGGGTTGTTCCGCCCCATCAAGTCCAATGTGCTGGAATCCACGGTGCCAGCCCAGTATCAGGATCCCCAAAATCGTTGGTTCGGTCTGTCGGTGCGCGCCCGAACCATCGTCTATTCCAAGGAGCGGGTGAAGCCGGAGCAGCTGTCCACCTATGAAGATCTGGCGGACAAGAAGTGGGACGGTCGCCTGTGCCTGCGTACCTCGAAGAAGGTGTACAACCAGTCCCTGGTGGCGACCATGATCGAGCGTCACGGCGAAGCCAAGACCGAGCAGATCGTGAAGGGCTGGGTTGACAATCTTGCCACGGACGTGTTCGCCAACGACACCGCGCTGATAGAAGCGATCGTGGCGGGCCAGTGCGATGTGGGCATCGTCAATACCTATTACTTCGGCCGTCTGGAATACGAAAAGGGCAAGCTTCCCGCCAAGCTGTTCTGGCCCAACCAGGCGACCACCGGTGTGCATGTGAATGTCTCTGGTGCCGGTGTCACGGCTCACGCCAAGCACCCCAAGGAGGCCCAGGCCTTTCTGGAGTGGCTGAGCCGGGGCGAAGCGCAGCGGGCATTCGCCGGCATCAATATGGAATACCCGGTGAATGTTAAGACCGAGTGGGATCCGATTGTGCAGGCGTGGGGCAAGTTCAAGGCGGATGACCTGAATGTGGAAGCCGCTGGCCGCCGCCAGATCGAGGCGGTCAAGCTGATGGATCGCGCGGGTTATCTGTAATTCGAAGATCTGACCTGATGGCATCCGGCGCAGTCCTGCATCCTGTATGGCCCCAGTCCCAGACCGGCGTGATCCGGCGGGTGGGGTTGCTGCGGGTCTGTGCCGTGGTGCTGGCGCTGATGGTGATGGCGCCGCTGCTGGTGATTGCCCTCAACTGGGGTGAAATCCAGACCGATGTGTGGCGTCATCTGGCACAAACCCAGCTGCTGCGCCTGTTCCGCAACACTGCAGTGCTGGTGCTGGGCGTGGGAGCCGGTGTGACGGTGCTGGGGGTGTCCCTGGCCTGGCTCACCGCTACCTGCCGCTTTCCCGGCCGCAAATTCTTCGACGTGGCGCTGATGCTGCCGCTGGCGATTCCTGCCTACGTGATGGCGTTCGTCATGGTGGGTCTGCTGGACTGGGCCGGGCCGGTGCAGGGGCAGCTGCGGGAATGGTTCGGGCGTGGGGCGTCGTTCAGTTTCCGGGGTACCGGCGCGGTGATCATGGTGCTCACCCTGGTGCTCTATCCCTACGTCTACATGCTGGCGCGCAGTGCGTTTCTGGCTCAGGGCCGCGAGCCGCTGGAAGCTGCCAGAGTGCTGGGGCATAGCCCCTGGCGCGGCTTCTGGCTGGTGACATTACCCATGGCGCGGCCCGCCATTGTCGCCGGACTGGCGCTGGCGCTGATGGAAACCCTGGCGGATTTCGGCACGGTTTCGGTTTTCAATTACGACACCTTCACCACGGCGATCTACAAGGCGTGGTATGGCTTCTTCAACGTGCAGGCGGCGGCCCAGCTGGCGTCGCTGCTGCTGCTGATCGTACTGGCGGGACTGTATCTGGAACGCAAAGGGCGGGGCGATGCCCGTTACTTCCAGACCCGGCGCCGCGCTGCCAGCCGTCGCACCGCGCTGCACGGCGGCAAGGCGCTGCTGGCGAGCCTCTGGTGTGGCCTGATCTTCGCTGTCGCCTTCGTCGTTCCCCTGGGCCAGCTGGTGATCTGGGTGATCCAGGGGGCGTGGAAGGATCTGGATGCGCGCTATCTGGCCTTGGTCTGGCACACCCTGTCACTGGGGGCGGCCGCAGCCGTGCTGACCGTGGCCGCCGCGTTTCTGCTGGCCTATTTCAAGCGTCGTTATCAGGATCGCCTGTCGGATCTGCTGGTGCGCACCGCCACTCTCGGCTACGCCCTGCCGGGTTCGGTGCTGGCCGTGGGCATCATGATCAGTTTCAACCATCTGGACGACTGGGCTGCCGCGCTGCAGACCCAACTGGGCCTGACAGTGCAGCCGATATTTGTCGGCGGTGTGGCGGCGCTGCTGCTGGCGTACCTGACCCGCTTCCTGGCCGCCGCCTTTGGCCCGGTGGAAACCAGCCTGGAACGGATCAAGCCCTCCATCCCGGAGGCCGCTGCCATTCTGGGCGCGCGCCAGTGGGAAACCGTGCGCCGTATCTATCTGCCCATGCTCGGCCCCGGCCTGCTCACGGCGCTGCTGCTGGTGTTCGTGGACGTGATGAAGGAAATGCCGGCCACCCTGCTGATGCGGCCCTTCGGCTGGGACACCCTGGCGGTGCGCATCTATGAAATGACCAACGAAGGCATGTGGCAGCGGGCCGCTCTGCCGGGCCTGACCCTGGTGCTGGTGGGCTTGCTGCCGGTGGCGATCCTGGTGCGCCGCTCCGACCACTGACCACCCAGCCTGCGGCCATTTTTCCAGCATTATCTCGACTATCCCTCGCCTACCCTTTCCCCCCGCCACAGTGGCCGCTAGAATGCGCGGCAAACTGTTTCCCCATTCCCGCTTTGATTTGGTACAATCGTGCCAATTTTGCATCCTGCACAGGAGCCACTCCATGGGACACCGCACCGCCCTTTACCAGAACCACCTCGACGCAGGCGCCAAGATGGTGGATTTCGGCGGCTGGGACATGCCCATCCATTACGGTTCCCAGATTGAAGAACACCACGCCGTGCGTACCGCCGTGGGCATGTTCGACGTGTCCCACATGACCGTGGTGGACGTGACCGGCGCCGAGGCCAAAGTCTACCTGCAGAAACTGCTGGCCAACGACGTGGCCAAGCTCACCAGCCCGGGCAAGGCCCTCTACAGTGGCATGCTGAAAGAGGACGGCGGCGTGATCGACGACCTGATCGTCTACAACATGGAAGGCTGGTATCGCGTAGTGGTGAACTGCTCCACCCGCGAGAAGGATCTGGCCTGGATGCAGAAGCAGTCCGCCGGCTTCAACGTCACCATTACCGAGCGCCCGGACTTCGCCATGATCGCCGTCCAGGGGCCGCAAGCGCGCGACACCGTGGCCAACCTGCTGGGCGAACCCCGCGCCAGCCTGATCCGCAATCTGAACGTGTTCCAGGGCCTGCCTGCCGGTGACTGGTTCATCGCCCGCACCGGCTACACCGGCGAAGACGGCCTCGAAATCATGCTGCCGAACGAACAGGCCGGCGCCTTCTGGGAACAGTTGAAAACGGCCGGCGTGCGCCCCTGCGGCCTCGGCGCCCGTGACACCCTGCGCCTGGAAGCCGGCATGAACCTGTACGGCTCCGACATGGACGAAAGCATTTCCCCCCTCGAAGCGGGCATGGGCTGGACCATCGCCTGGGAGCCGGCGTCCCGTGATTTCATCGGCCGCCGAGCGCTGGAACAGCAGAAGGCCGCCGGCGTGAAGCGCAAGCTGGTGGGGCTGGTGATGGAATCCCGCGGCGTGCTGCGGGGCCACCAGAAAGTGGTCACGCTGGCAGGTGAGGGCGAGATCACCAGCGGGACATTTTCCCCCACATTAGGCTATTCTATTGCCCTTGCGCGGGTTCCCGCTGCCACCGGTGCCACCGCCCAGGTGGACATTCGCGGCAAGCTCAACGACGTCAGCGTGGTGCGTCCACCGTTCGTCCGCAACGGCAAAAAAGTGTTTGAATAATCCCCTTACGAACTGCTGTAGAAAATTGAGGAAAGACGATGAGCGAGATCCCAGCCGAACTGAAATACCGCGCGTCCCACGAGTGGGTGCGTGTTGAAGGTAGCGTTGCCACTGTGGGCATCAGCGACCACGCCCAGGCGGCGATGGGCGATCTGGTGTACGTGGAACTGCCTGACGTGGGCCAGACCGTTGCAGCGGGCGACGAAGCCGGTGTGGTGGAATCCGTGAAAGCCGCGTCTGACATTTACGCGCCGCTGTCCGGCGAAATCATCGCCGTGAATGAGCTGCTCGAAGGCGAGCCGGAAAAAGTCAACGCCGACTGCTACGGCGAAGGCTGGCTGTTCAAGATCGAAATCGCCGACGAAGCCGAGCTGGAAACCCTGCTCACCGCCGACGAATACCAGGAAAAACTGGAAGACGAATAAGCCCGTCTTGCAGCGGACTGATCAAAAGCCCGGAACCTGTGTCCGGGTTTTTTCTTTGCACCACCGCCTACGCGCACGAGAGACGACCCATGCCCTACATTCCCCATACCGATGCCGACATCCAGCGCATGCTGGACACCATCGGCGTGAACAGCATCGACGATCTGTTCGACGAAATTCCCAAGGAGATCATCGCCAGGCCCCTGCAGCACGTACCGCCGGGCAAAAGCGAAATGGAAACCCTGCGAATCATGAGCGATCGCGCGAGCCGGGATAGCGGCAATCTGTGTTTCATCGGCGCCGGTGCCTACGAGCACCACATTCCGGCGGCGGTGTGGGAAATCGCGGCGCGGGGCGAATTCTACACCGCGTACACGCCCTATCAGGCGGAAGCCAGCCAGGGCACGCTGCAGGTGATCTACGAATACCAGTCGATGATCGCCCACCTGAACGCGATGGACGTATCGAATGCGTCGCTGTATGACGGTGGCTCCGGCCTGTCGGAAGCGGTGCTGATGGCAGTGCGTGCCAACCGCAAATCCAAATCGAAAAAAGTGTTGCTGCTGCAGACGGTCAATCCGCTCTATCGCAGCGCCACTCGCAATATCGTCGACAACCAGGGTATCGAACTGGTGGAAGTGCCGTTCAACAGTGGCACCGGCACCACCGATCTGAGTGCGCTGGAACCGTTTGCAGGCCAGGATTTCGCCGCGCTGGTGATCCAGCAACCCAACTTCTTCGGCTCGCTGGAAGACGTGCACGCGCTGACGGATTGGGCCCACGCCAACAATATGTTGGTGATTGCATCGGTGAATCCCACCTCGCTGGCCATCCTGACACCGCCCGGTGAATGGGGCACGCAAGGCGCCGATATCGCCACCGGTGAAGGCCAGCCGCTGGGTGTGCCGCTGTCGTCCGGTGGCCCGTACTTTGGTTTCATCACCTGCAAGATGGAGCATGTGCGCCAGATGCCGGGCCGCATCATCGGGCGCACGGTGGATCTGGAAGGTCGCCCCGGCTTTGCGCTGACGCTGCAGGCGCGGGAGCAGCACATCCGCCGCTCCAAAGCGACCTCCAACATCTGCACTAATCAGGGCCTGGCGATGACCGCCGCCACCATTTACATGAGCCTGCTCGGTGCCGATGGCCTCGCCCGCGTGGCAGAGAATTCCCACGCCAACACCCTGACGCTGGTGGAAAAACTCTGCGCAATTCCCGGCGTGAAAAAAGTATTCAGCGCGCCGAATTTCCACGAGGCTGTCATCGCGGTGCCGGGTAAAGCGTCTGCCGTGCTGCAACAGCTGGCGGCGCAAAAAATCCAGGGCGGTGTCGATCTGGGCGCGTACTACAACGGCCTCGATAACTGCATCCTGCTGTGCGCCACCGAAACCAAAACTGCTGCGGATCTGGAAAAATATGCCGCTGCACTGGCTGCCGTGTTGAAGTGAGGAATTGACCATGTTGATTTTTGAAAGAAGCCAGAGCGGCCGCCGCGCCACATCACAGGCACCGCTGCAATCCACTGCCGCCAGCGACATTCCCCAGAACCTGCGCCGCAAGCAGAAACCGGTAATGCCCGAAGTGGGTGAAATGCAGGTGGTGCGCCACTACACCAACCTGTCGCGCAAGAACTTCAGCATCGACACTATGTTCTACCCGCTCGGTAGCTGCACCATGAAATACAACCCGCGCGGCGCTCATCGCGGTGCCATGCTGCCGGGTTTTCTGGGGCGTCACCCTTTGGCGCCGGAACAGCACAGCCAGGGTTATCTCGCCTGCCTCTATGATCTGCAGGAAGTACTGAAAGACGTTACCGGCATGAAAGGTGTGTCGCTGACACCGATGGCGGGCGCGCAGGGTGAATTCGCTGGTGTGGCAATGATTCGCGCGTATCACGAAGCACGCAAGGATCACGCGCGCACCGAAATCCTGATTCCCAACGCTGCCCACGGCACCAATCCCGCCACAGCGGTAATGTGCGGCTACAAGGTGCGGGAAATTCCGGTGAATGACGACGGCGACGTGGATGTGGAAGCGTTGAAGGCCGCTGTCGGCCCGCACACTGCGGGATTGATGATGACGAATCCATCCACCTGTGGCGTGTTTGAACGCAACATCAAAACCATCGCGCAAGTGGTGCACGATGCGGGCGGTCTGCTGTATTACGACGGCGCCAACCTGAACGCGATTCTGGGCAAAGTGCGTCCTGGTGATATGGGCTTCGACGTGCTGCACATGAACCTGCACAAAACCTTCGCCACGCCGCACGGCGGCGGTGGCCCCGGCGCTGGCCCGGTGGGTGTGGGCGAGCGCCTGCTGCCCTACCTGCCGACGCCGATCGTGGGCAAGGAATCCGTGAACGGTGTGGACACCTATCGCTGGCTCACCGATAAGGATATTCCCGGCACCATCGGCAACCTGTCCACCTACATGGGCAACGCCGGTGTTCTGCTGCGCGCATTTTTCTACGCCAGCACGTTAGGGCGCGAAGGCATGCACCGCGTCGGCGAATTCTCCACCCTCAATGCCAACTACATGATGAAGAAAGCGCAGCAGGCAGGTTTTCAGCCGGCGTATCCGAACCGTCGCGCCACCCACGAATTCATCATCACCCTGAGCAAACAGGCGAAGGAACTGCACGTAACAGCGATGGATTTCGCCAAGCGCATGCTGGATTACGGCTATCACGCGCCGACGACTTACTTCCCGCTGCTGGTGCCGGAATGCTGGCTGATCGAACCCACCGAAACCGAAACGCCGGACGAGCTGGATGGTTTCATCGAAGCCATGAAAAAGATCCAGCACGAAGCAGAAACCACACCTGATCTGGTGCGCGGTGCGCCCTACACCCAGCCCGTACGCAGGCTGGATGATGTGAAGGCGGCAAGGGAGCTGGATCTGGTGTGGCGGGGTTAGTTTGAGATAACTAAGGTGGCGCGAATGCGCCACCTTTACCTGCGCGGACAATAATGCCGTGAAAAGACTGTTGTTCCTATCAGCCCATGTCGTCCTCGTGGCTTTAATAGTCATTCAGCTTTGGCGTATCGCCGAGTTGCTAGTCCAGGACAGTGCTCACGACTTGGTGTCGCGGATCAGTCAACAACATATATCTATTCTGCAAAGTGGTTCAAAGAGGGATATAGAAGCGCTGGTATCTGCGAGCGTATTTGGTCTGGAGCAACAAGCCGGACAGGTGTCGGCTACTGTAAAACCAGAATCCGCACCAGCATCAGCCAGATCGTATCGGATTGCCAGTCTGGCGTACTCGAGCCAGCCGGCCAGCGCTTCTGTCGTGCTTGAGATTCGGCCTGGTGACATGGAGCTATTCAAGGTGGGAGACGAGGTGGAGCCAGGTGTACATCTGGACACCATTTATTCAAATGGCATTCTCATTCAAAGCTCCTCTCGAGCTGAGCGAATTGACTATGTGCGTGTACGTCAGCCTGCTCTTATTCGAGTAAGAGCTGACAGAGAAGGAGGGGGCAGCAACGATAGACGGATTGTCGAATGGTCGTGGTTGGATCAGTGGGAAAGGTTGGGGGCGGAGGAGGTGCTGTCGCGACTGGGTCTGCGAAAGCACGGTACACAGTTTATCGTTGAGTCTCAATCGATCTTGCTGTCTGTTTGGGGGTTGTCCTCGGGAGATAGGGTGTTGTCATTGAATGGAGTGCCCCTGAATGATAGCGATAACATTAAGACCGTTTTGGATCCAATTAGGCTGGGCGGTGTGGTGCATATGTTGGTAGAAAATGACCGTCGACGCAGCTTGGTGCGTTGGTCACGAAGCATGTAGCTTTATGTAAAAGTGGCAATATTGCCGCTGCCGATTGTAGAAGTGTGCTTGTTGTTTTGGGTATCATTCGGGACTCTTCAGAGCTGTCTCCTGGCAAAATTCTTTGTTTCGACTGTTTCCGCAAAGTATTGGATTTCTACATTTCAAGATTAGGGGTCGTTATGTTTCACAAATGCATATTTTCATTGATTTTTCTTGTTGCTGTGTCCCAAGTTCAGGCTGCACTAGTTTGGGAGATCAAGGATAATTATATCGACGAAGTTTCCATTCACCACGACTATGTTGCTCCTACTAATTTTCACGTTATGTCGGTCAAGCTTAGAAATCCGATATCGACTGGTTGTGCTCTATCCGATTCATCTAGAACGATCACATATTTTGTAAATTCGGATACTCCCTCAGTCGTCTCTATCTGGTATTCGACCTTCTTGTCTGCGCATGCCCAAGGGTCTAAGGTTGATATAAAAACTGATAATGCCATTTGTAATCCTACGTATGGCAGGCTTTTACAAGGGGTTCGCATAAAATCAAACTGAGTATACTTTTGGGTTTTCGGGTGAGGACTGCAAAGGCCTTGCCGATAGGTGAGCGATGAGCGGCTATTTTTGTTTTAGTGGTGCTGGATTTGTCTAAGGGCGTTGCAGTTATCCATTACTACAATCGGTTGCTGCTGAGTTTCAGTTAGGTGTTTAGTGGTTAACGTAGACTTTCATTCTGCAAAATATTGAGGTTGTTATGAGAATAAAGATGGTGACATTTGCCGCGATGATGTTGTGCGCCAATGGTGCCAGTGCTGCGCTCGTTTGGCATGCCGGCTTTACTATCAAATCTGTTGAATACAATTGGAATGGCTACCGAGAAGTGCTTGTAGTGTACGTTGAACAAACGCCTGCTACGAATTGCGCGGTGTCCAACACAAATAAGGTTTTCAGTTACATTCAGTCGGCGATTGATGCCCCGTTGAATATCAGATATTCCGCTCTGTTAACGGCGATGACTGCAAACAAAAAAATAGACATACAAATCAATGATGCTGTTTGTGACTCATGGGTTGGGTCGCGAATCGAGGGGATACGGATTAATAACTGAATTTGTGCGTGGGATGGGGTTTAGGGATTAATTTCTTGATGTCTAGCGTCTATAGGATTGGGGATAACGGCATGTCATTTTGGGGTCGTATTTGTGTTGGTTTGGTGTCTATCTGTAGTTTCCTTGTGCTATCTGGACAGAGTTGCATAGCGGCTCAGGTCTCCGAAGACTATTACACTATATACGAATCCGACTACAACAACGATGGACTAACAGATCTTATCCTTGTTCCGAAAAAACGCCTTCTTGTCATCGCAAGCACTCCAGCGTTTCCAGTAGTTTTTTCTGAAGCGTTGCTGATCCTTAAGCGCAATAGTGACGGTTCCTATGGCTATCTCTATCCTGCAAGTCACGATTTAATCGCTGGATTGACCTTAATCGAAAGTAACTTTGATGTTTTCGCCGGCGACTTCAATGGTGATGGACTAAATGACTTGTTGTTTCAGGCGCCGACTAATGGTTCGCAAACATTTATAGTTTACAGTGATCACATTAACGACCCCCCAAAAAAAATATCGTATTTGGGGATGCATGGTGTGTCCCAATCTGCCGCGTCAATAAGCATCCGAGATATGCAAGGGGACGGCATATCTGACATAGAGTTTACCTTAAACAATGGAACCACCAAATTTGCCTTTGGTGGGTCGAGCTTCATTGAAGCAGGTGACATTCAGGTTGATGCCATTGTCCCCGGCGCTCCGGTCGATCCAATGTTTGCCGGTGCTTTCCAGGTAGACGAGTCAGGCGCGGCGACGTATTCGCTTGATATAGAGGTCCCCCCAGTCCCAAGCGGTATGGTGCCAGATTTTGGTGTCTCTTATTCAAGCAACGCGGGCAATGGCTCTTTGGGAATTGGCTGGTCTCTGGTTGGTGAATCTGCAATTACAAGATGCCCAACGACATATGTAGAAGATGGTTATGTCGATGGGGTTGACTTCGACGACAACGATCAGTTTTGTCTGGATGGAGTGCGGTTGATCCTGGTGTCAGGTACGCATGGATTGGAAGGCGCGGAATACAGAAAAGCTAATGACAATGCTCAACGAGTTTTTGTTCGCGGTACATCAGGTGGGGGGCCGCTATCATTTGAGGTTCAGTCACCAAAAGGAGCGGTGACAGTATATGGGGGAACTTCAGATAGCAGAGTTGCAACCAGTTTGAGCCAAGTTGCCATTTGGAGCATCAGTGAGAACAGCAATGCCTTTGGCGACAAGATTTTATACTCGTACAACACAAACAAGAGTCTTGGTGAGCACTTTCTACAGAAGGTGGTTTATGGCAGCTACTGGCTTGACTTTGAATATGAGGAGCGCCCTGATGTCATGAGTGGGTATGCTTTCCCGCGAGTAAAATCCCACGTTAGCAAGAGAATCAGAAAAATTTCCGCATCCTCTGCGGAGAAAGAATTTGTTCACTATCAGTTTAACTACGGCAACAACCTTGATGGGCTGGGATCCGCGCACTCATACCTGACATCTATAAATGTATGCAAGTCGGATGGGGCCTGCAAAATTTCGGCGAAATGGAATTGGACATCGTTTGAGGCTGATTCTTTTGCTTTCATCGGCGATCCATTGGATGCATCAAAGATCAAATATTATGACGACTATTCGCTGTCCGAAGGCGACTGGAACAATGATGGATTAACAGATTTTCTTTGGCAGCAGCGCACCAAAGGACACAATCAGTGGTTTTTTGCAAATGGAGACGGAAGCTTTCATAACGTAACATCCATTCTGCCAAATGCATCGGTCGATTGGGGATACATTCAAAGCGGTGATTGGAACGGTGATGGGATCGATGACATCGTTTTCATCGACCCAAACTCTGGCCAAAACGTGTGGTATGTGAACAAGGGAACCCATCCAATATCTTTTGATGTTGTTTCAAATTCAATGCCCCCCAGCATTGTAAAAAATCGATCAATTGTATTTGGAGATTGGAACGGTGATGGGATCACGGATGTGCTCGCTTATCACGGCGAGTACGGGAATAATGATTGGTTTATAAATAGCGGGAACGCTAATTTTTCGATTACATACAACCCAATCGATAAAGGCGTTGTAGATGGTGGGTCTATTGCTATCGGTGATTGGAACGGCGATGGCGTCGATGATTTCTTTTGGTATGACAAAAGTGACGGGAGAAATCGCTGGTATATCAATACGACCAACTGGAAACAAAATGCTACGCAAATATCATTCGTAGGGGTATTGAATTCAGTGAATCCCCTCATCATTGATGAGAGCGGTTCATTTTATTTTGGTGATTGGAACTCCGATGGCATCCAGGACTTCATGTGGTACAAGAAGACGTCGGGGGACAATCGCTGGTTCATAAATGATGGAACTGCCAATTTCGTGCAATACGACAATCTGATTCCTCCCAGCTTTTTGGGTGGGCCATTTGTGAATTTATCAAATTTGCGGTTCGCCGATTGGAATGGCGACGGAGTATTGGATCTGTTGGCGCATAATCCTGATACCGGTGCTAACAGATGGTTTGTTGGAACAGGTACTTTAGGGTTTTCTCTGATTAATTACTCTGTCAATGCGTTGGAAGTAGACGAAAAATGTGGTTTCAGAGTTGGCGACTATGATGCCTCCGGCAATAGCGATTTCATGTGCTTTAGCTATGAGAAAGGACAAAATCGTTGGGTCTATAGCAGAGGACACCGTTACGCGGTTATCAACAAGTTTGTCGAGCCAACAGGAAGTGAAACGCTCGTAAAATACGAAGCGCTTAACAAATCATCTTCCTACAGTCGTGAGATTACCTTTGATCAGTTCGTGTCTACCGCAACACCGCAAACAAAAATTGTCACGAGAGTCTCAACCGATAATGGCGCGGGTGGCCAGCAGATAACCAAGTTTAAGTATTCTGGTTACCGTTCTCACAATCGTGGCTATGGTTCCTTGGGTTTCCGCAAGCTGGAATCGATCGATACAGCTACAGGGATTCGAACCGTCACAGAGTATAGCCAAGATTTTGCCAATCACACTGTAGGCATGGTAAACCGCGCCGAGACCTGGTACGTCAAAGACGGACAAAATAGAAAACTTAACGAAACGGTCAATACTAACCTGGTTCAGTCAATCCAGTATGGCGACCTGTTTGTCCGCATGCCGTACCTGGCCCAACAAGAAGTGTCCAGCTGGGATTTCGTGACAGGAGAGTTGATTGGTACGGTCTCGGCGGGTTTCAGCTACGACACTTATGGCAACCTGCTACTAAGCACCACAACCACCACCGACCCTGTCAGCGGTGAAGTTTTTGAGAGCACAAAATCAACTGAATACTATCCAGCGCAAGAGTCTCCGATTTATTTTGTTGGCTTGCCTCGTACGATTACGTCTACGTCGAATGTTCCTGGCTCCCCTGAAACCGGGCCTTTGAGTGCCACACGTAAGACGTACTTTGAATACAACAGTTTTGGCGCTCCAACTAAGCAGGTTGTTGAGCCCGGTCATGCAAAAGCACTCACCACTGCTTTCGAATACAATGCTGCAGGGCAAGTCACGTTTACCCGCGTCTCGGCTGCGGGGCTTCCCACTAAGGTTTCCGAAGCCCGTTATTATGATACTGGCCCTCAATCGGGGCTTGAATATCAGCAGGTCAATGCGCTTGGCCACACAACAACGTTCTATTACGAAAATCCTGATTACCCGTGGCTGCGTACGCGCGCGGTGGATGCAAATGGGCGTGTAAGTAAAACCTATTATGACGCCTGGGGTCGAGCCCCGACAGTAGAGGCGGCAGATGGTACTACTATTACCCAGCAAACATTCTGGTGCGATGAAAACTGCGAAGAAGGCGAGCTGTACTACAGCAAGACAACGCCTACCGTAGGTAAGCCGTCCTACGTGTTTTTTGACAAGCAAGGCCGGGAGATCCGCAAGTCTGCATATGGTTTCGATGGAACCGATCAAGGTCGTCTGGTTCACGTTCGCACGGATTACAATGCAATAGGCAAAGTTGCGCGGCATTCCGAGCCTCACTTTGATGGTGATGCGCCACAGTGGAACCAGACCTGGTACGACGATCTTGGGCGGCCTCAGATTGCCTATGATTCCTCCGGCAATCCGATGACTTATGTCCACTTGGGCCGGACTGTGATGTCCACCAATGCACTGGGACAGAGCAAAACAGTAGAAACCAATGCTCAAGGACAGACCATTCGTGTCACCGATGCCATCGGCAAGGATATCGAATATGCCTATGGGCCTTTTGGTGAGCTGATCTACACAAGGGATTCCGATGGCGTAATTACCCGCGCTCAATACGACATCTTTGGCAATAAGATCGCCATGCAAGACCCTGACAAGGGCAGCTGGACTTATGAATACGATGCGTATGGACAGTTGATAAAACAAACGGATGCCCGTGGTTGGGTGACCTTCCACGAGTACGACATTCTTGGCCGCCTGACCAAGCGAGTTGATCGCTATGGCACCGGCAGCGCGGAAACATCGACATGGCAATATGATCTGGCCAATCTCGGGACGACAGGCAGAAAGGCCCTTGGCATGGTCAATCGGGTTGCAAAGGGTGCGTTCATCGAAACCTACCAATACGACAATCTCGGACGACCAACGATTACCTCCACGACCATCGATGCAGTCGTCTGGAACTCCAGCACTACTTATGACGCGTACAGCCGCCCATTAACGATGTCCTATCCCGGCGGCGGTTTGGTGCTTAAAAATGAATACCACCCCGTCTTAGGTATGTTGCATCGAATCAAGAACAACAGCACCAATGCCGAGTATTGGGAGCTGCAGGAAACGAACGCGCGCGGTCAGGCCAGCCTGACCCAGCTTGGAAACCTGATGCTGACGTCGAACACCTTCAATCAGCAAACCGGCTATCTGGAATCAATAGTTTCCTACGTGCCCGGACAGGCAACCAACCTGCAGGAAATGTCATTCAATTTTGATGCGATCGGCAATCTGAAGGTGCGCGAGGAATACCAGACCACTAATGGCACCAGCCAGCTCGTCACCGAAACACTGACCTACGACAACCTTAACCGCCTGACAGAATCCCACGTTGTCAGCCCGTTGTTGAACTACTACAACACGCTGACTTACCAGGATAACGGCAACATCCAGACCAAATCGGAAGTGGGCACCTATACCTACGGTGGCACTTGCAACGGCATCAAGGCGGGCCCGCACGCAGTAACCCAGATTGTGGGACAGAAAAATGCAGTTTATTGTTACGACCATAACGGCAATATGCTGTCTGGCGATAGCCGCACCATCACCTACACCACGCAGGACGTGCCCAAGAAAATCACCAAGGGCAGCAACAGCGTCGAGTTCTTCTATGGGCCAAACCAGGAACGCTACAAGCGCATCGATGTGGAAGGTGGCGTAACCACCACCACCATCAGCATCGGCGCCTACGAACGTATCAAGTCCGGCAGTGATACTACCTACAAGTATTACGTGGGTGGCTTTGCTGTTGTCAGCAAGAAGAACAGTGAAGCGCAGAAGACCCAGTACCTGCTCAAGGACCACCAGGGCTCCGTTGTTGCAGCGGTGGATTCGCTGGGTGCAGTGGTCGAACGCATGTCGTTTGATGCCTGGGGCAAGCGCCGTTCTGTGACCTGGGAAGGCATGTCCGATACCAGCCTGTTCGCCTACAAGTCTGCCGTCACCAATCGCGGTTATACGGGGCATGAACATGTGGACAGCATGGGCCTGATCCATATGAATGGGCGTGTATATGACCCGGTGATCGGTCGCTTCCTGAGTGCCGACCCGTTTGTGCAGGACGCGACAAACAGTCAGTCGCTGAACCGATATAGCTATGTGATGAATAATCCGTTGAGCATGACGGACCCGAGTGGATTCTTCTGGAAGAAGATCAAGAAGGCTTTCAAGAAGATTGCTAAGGCGGTAACGAAAGCAATCAAGGCTGTGGTAAGTATTGCTGTTGTTGGTCCGTACGAGCTGGTAGCCAAGTACCATATTAAAATGTGGAAGGAGATGGCCAGATTCCTGGCCAAGAACCCCGAGGTGGGGATGTTTTTACAGGCTGCGGCTTGTGCAACTGCAATAGGTTGCGTTGTGGTAGCCTTTGCGGTTTCCGCATTGACAACTTACGGATTGACAGGCGACTTGAATGCCGCATTGAGGGCAGGCGTGACCTCTGCTGCGGTGGCGGCAGTAAGTTTTCGTACGCCTTTATCTTCTAGCTTGAAGAATGTAGCTGCCAAATCAGTTGTCGATGCTGCAATGGGGCATGTTAAGAGTTCACTGATCAGTGGTGGGGTGTCTGCTTTGCAAGGTGGCAGTTTCAAGGACGGGTTTAACTCCACTTTCGAGATCAGTAGCGCCAAAGACTATTTAAAAAACATGGTCATTTCCTATCTTGGTTCGTCGGTTGGCCAAAGGTATATGGGTGAGAATGGCGGTGCTGATGCGGGAACGAGCTCGGATGGCTGTAGCACGTCACGTCCCATTGAAATCCGCACTGGCCGCAAATTCCTGGTCATCACGGATCTCCAAACCGGCCGCCTCAAATTCGTGCGCCACTACAACAGCTTCGCAAACGAGCCCAGCAGCCTGGGCGGTAAATGGCGCCACGAATACGAGAAGAAACTGGTTATTGATAAAGACAGCCCACTAGTATTTGCCGTGCGTGGTGATGGTCAGTCACTGGAATTCAACATCGACCCAGAACTGAACAAGCCCACCAAGGCCAAGGGCCGCTTCAACGAAACGCTGAAGCAGGCGAGTGACCAATGGCAGCTTACTAACGAAGACGACAGCATCGAAATCTATGATGCGAACGGCACGCTGCAATCTATCGTTGAGCGTGATGGCTACACTCAGACCTTGCACTACAGTAAGGGCAAGCTGGTATCTATCAGCGACAGTGACAATCGCCGTATCGATTTGCGGTATGACTACCGTGGCATGTTGGTGGAAATCACCAATACCAGCGGCCACTCGGTGGGCTACCGTTACAACGTGTTCGATGCGCTGGTCAGCGTGCGTATGCCGGATGGCACACCTGCCCATGGCGATAATCCGCGTGTTACCTACTTGTATGAAGACTCGCGCTTCCTGCACGCCCTCACTGGTCTGGTTGATGAGAGCGGCAAGCGCTTCGGCACTTGGAACTACGATGAGCAAATGCGCGCCTTCTACGAACATACCGAAGGCCAGCTGGCAAACCGTCTGGAATACCTGGATGGCGATGTCACTAACCTGACCGACGCGTTGGGCCGCACCACCACCTATCACTTCAATGAGCGTGGACAGCCCGAGTTGGTAGAAGGCCACCCCACCGCAAGCTGTATCGGTTCCAACAACCAGTACGAATACGATGACAACGGCTTCCTGAAGTCCAAGACCGACTGGAACGGCAACCGCACCGAGTTCACGCACAATGATCGCGGCCTGGAAACCAGCCGTACCGAAGCAGCCGGTACAGCGGAAGCATACACCGTCAAAACCGAATGGCACGATGTCTACCGTCTGCCCGTGCGTGTTGAAAAGCCGGGAACCGTTACCCAGTTTGCTTATGACGAATCCGGCCAACTGTTGGAAAAAGTCGTTACTGACACTACAACAACCGAGCACAACGAGCGTACTTGGAAATACAGCTATAACGCCAAGCGTCAGTTGGTGCAGGTGGATGGTCCGCGCACGGATGTCGCCGACATCACTCGCTTCGAATATGATGTCCACGGCAATCAGACGGCTGTCATCAACGCCCTGCAACATCACATGCGCGTGCTGGAAAGCAATGCGGATGGCTTGCCAACCTTGCTGCAGGATCAGAACGGTACTCAAACCCGCCTGACCTACAACGCCCGTGGCTGGCTCACCGAGAAAGCAACACATCTGGAAAACGGCGAATGGGCAGCGATCACCTTCGACTACACCGGCATCGGTGCCTACGAAGGCACTGGCCTGATCAAAGCCATTACCCAACCCAACGGCGCACGCCTGAGCTACGAATACAACGCGGCTCGTCAGGTCGTCGCCATTACCAAGAATGCCGGTGAACGCATCGATTACCAGCTCGACACCATGGGCAACCGCGTGGAAGAAATCACCCGCGATGCCAGTGGTCAGATTCGTCGCGAAAAACGTGCGATCTATGACGAACTGAGCCGTCTGCTGCAAAGCATCGGTGCCGATGGCAATGCCACGCACTTTGCCTACGACGCCAACGGCAACGTCACCGACATGACCGATGCGTTGGCGCGCAATACCCGCAACGCCTACGACGCCCTGAACCGTCTGATCAGCAGCGTCGATGCCCTTGATGGCGAAACCCAAACGGCCTACAACGAACAGGGCCAAGTTGAGCAAGTCACCGATGCCCGGGGGATCGTGACCCGCTACGACTACAACGGTTTTGGCGAGGTGACCAAACTCACCAGCCAGGATACCGGCATCACCACCTACGCCTACGACAGCGCAGGCAACAAGGTGGAACAGCGCAACGCCAATGGCATCGTCACTCGTTACCGCTACGATGCGCTCAATCGCCTGCAGGCAGTGGAATACCCGTCATCTCAGGCGGATAACATCGCCTACCAGTATGATGTGGCCACCCTGAATGCCGTGGGCCGCGTGGCCAAGGTGCAGGATCAGACCGGTGCCACCGAGCGCGCCTACGACAAGCGCGGCAACGTGGTGCAGGAAGTGCGTACCATCGGCACTAACCATTACGCCATCGGCTATGAATACGACACGGCAGGCAATATGACCGCCATGACCTATCCCAATGGCGTCACCATCCGTTATCAGCAGGATGCGTCCGGCCGGGTTGCGCGTATCAGCCGTGACACCACGTTGGGTGATAACACCCTGCTGGATAACATCCGCTACCTGCCGTTTGGCCCAGTCAGCAGCCTGCGCTATGGCAATGGCCTGACCGACCAGCGCGAACATGATCGCGATTACCGCCTGCAACAGCAGCGCGTGGCTGATCTGTACCGCAAAACCTACCAATATGATCCGGTGGGCAATATCACCGCCATTCTGGATCAGCAGCAGGCGGCCAACGACAAGCATTACGAATACGACGAACTGAACCGGCTGACCGTGGCCAGCACTGGCTTGGGCAATCGCGAGCAGTTCGATTACGACGCTGTGGGTAACCGCATTGCCTATCAGCAGGTGGCCAATGGCGATGTCGTGCAGCAGCAGGCGTATGAATACGCCGACACCAGCAACCGCCTGCTGGCGGTGAATCAGGGTGCTGTGCAGCGGTCGTTCCAGTATGACAATGCGGGTAATACCGTGAAGGACAGCGGCGTTGATGGTGAGAAGCGTGCGCTGGAATATGGTGCCAACAACCGTCTGCAACTGGTGGCGAAAGATGGCCTGCCCACGGCCCGTTACCAGCACAATGCCCAGGGGCAACG
Source organism: Pseudomonadales bacterium (assembly GCA_020062665.1). GTDB lineage: Bacteria > Pseudomonadota > Gammaproteobacteria > Pseudomonadales > Ketobacteraceae > Ch67. Next base: position 42,884 of record JAGUVW010000003.1, on the reverse strand, counting down.
TGTGATCAAGGTAGTGAATGGCGAGGAAACCCATTTTATTTACGACATCAATGACCGGTTGATTGCCGAAGCCAATGGTAATGGCCAGATCCTGCGTCAGTATGTGTATCTGGGCCGCGAGCCGATGGCCATGCAGGATGCAGCCAATGATCAATGGTATTTTGTGCACAATGATCATCTGGGTACACCGAAGCTGGTGACGGATACCAAGGCGCAGGTGGTATGGCGTGGTGAGGCGAAGGCGTTTGGTGAGACGCAGGAGAGTGGGGCGCTGACGTTTGCGTTTAGGTTCCCGGGGCAGTTTGAGGATGGGGAGAGTGGGTACTTCTATAACTACTTCCGGGATTACGATGCGAGTGTTGGGCGGTATTTGCAGTCCGATCCGATTGGATTGGAGGGCGGGATGAATTCATATAGTTATGTCGGAGCTTCTCCCCTTGGTTCAATAGATCCTTATGGATTGTTTGAGGTAGCTTATAAGCAGGAAAAATTCGGGCGCGCCCCAGCTGAAGTTGCCCAGCTACGAAACTTTGGGAGAAGGCTAGGCGACTACGTGAATACACTACCGTCAAATCATGAATACAGAAATATCTACGACAATTGGAAAGTATCTTATGTTCCAGCTGATCTAGTTGATCGGGCAGGAGATCCTGTGGCTGCCCTCACTGTTGATAAAAGCCAAATTAATAGTTTTTACAACACCAAGCTTCCTCATGAGACTGATTTCGGAAATGGGACATTTAATGGTCAATTTGGTGCAACAGCTTGGAATATTTTCTTGCATGAGTTTGGCCATTTGACTCAGGAAGTAAAACATGCCGGAAAGAGCTTTAATGTGAAAGAATTGGAGGCGGCGGCGGATGATTTCGCAAACAGAATGGAAAAAGTGTGCCCTTAATCTGTGTCTGCTTTCCTCCGTTATGGGTTTTCTCGGATGTCTAGCGGAAGATCCGAGAAAGGAATGGAGGTACGAGAATTCATTTGGAGACGCACTTATCATCGAGAAAAAAGGTGATATCGGATATTTGCACCTCGGTCATGTTGCATATTCGATGACGCTGTGCTCGGATTCAGAGAAATATTTTTGTTTTCTGGGTGAATCGGTTGCATTTGCAATACCTGTCGACCCGCCTCCATTAGACACGGAAATTAAGATAGGGAACTATTCGTTTAGGGTTAATTTGCAATTAGGTGCCTCTGGTGCTCATGAATATAAAATAACGTATTTGAGAGCTGAAAAAATGCACAGTTTTTCTTTCACCTACAATGGTGGTTTGCGATCCATGTGTTTTTCTGAAAACGCGGCAGCATGTAGCGATAATTCTGTATCATTCTATCGAGTTAAGGGTGAGGCGTTGGGTTTTCCTTATTAGGCGATCCAACAAGGATCAACAAGGATCAAGGGGTAGGATCAAGGGGTCAGACTCCTTGATCCTCGGCGAAAACAGAAAGTGATTTTTTGTGATGTAGGTTTTTGAGTAGTTTGCTCCCAAGGAAGGAAGCATGGCGAGGTTGCCAAGGTTGTATGTTCCCGGTTGTTCGCACCATATTATCCAACGTGGGAATAATCGGAATGTGTGTTTTTTTGATGAGCGTGATTACGCTTTTATCTGCAGCAGTTGCAGGTTTCTGCTCAGCAGTTCCGTGTCGCGATTCATGCCTTTGTCTTGATGACCAATCATGTGCATTTGCTGGCAACGCCTTCCTGTGCTGAAGGGTGCAGCAGGATGATGCAGTCGCTGGGGCGGAAATATGTTCGTTACATCAATCTGACCTATCGGCGCACGGGGACGTTGTGGGAAGGGCGATATAAATCGACATTGGTCGATTCCGAGCGTTACTTCCTGACGGTGAGCCAGTACATCGAATTGAATCCGGTGCGGGCGCGGATGGTGGCGTCTCCGGGCGAGTATCCGTGGTCCAGTTTTCGTGGCAACGCCATGGGAAGGTTCGTACCTCGCCCTGGGCCAAACCGAGGCCCAACGGCGCATCCGCTATCAAGGGTTGTTCAAGCAAGCCATCCCGCCTGACGAGATTGCCGATATTCGGGAGTGCACCAACAAGGCATGGGTGCTGGGCAGCGAGAAATTCAAGTCGCAAATCGAAGCAGCGGCGAATCGTCGAGTGGAATCTTATGGCTGGGGTGGGGATCGGAAATCCCGGCGAGCTAAGTTGGCTGGAGTTGGCGCTTAGTTCGGCCTTCATACCCTTTCGAAAAGCCTCATTCGATTAGGTCGGCGTCTGCGATGATTTGCTGGATCGCACTGTCAGAAGGGGTATATTATCCTACCCAGTAGTATGAAAGCTCTGCTAGCGAGGTGATGGACATGGTGATGGTGAAAAAGAGCATCACGATAACGGATCAGCAAGATGGCTGGATCAAGGCGCAAATTGAAATGGGCCATTACGGTAACGAGAGTGAAGTGGTGCGAGAGCTTATACGTGAGCGCCAGCTGCGGGAGCAGGAATCAAATCGTGTAATTGAATCGATCCGCGCAAAGTTAATGCAGGCAGAGGAAAGTGGGTTTACGGAGCAGAACCCTGCCGAGATTTTGAAAGAGATTAAGAACGGGCTGGGCCGGGATGCGTTATAGGCTCAGTGAGGAAGCAAAATTGGATCTGGCGCGTATCTATTGGCGCGGTATAGAGGAATTCGGAGAGCGGCAAGCTGAGAACTATTATGAAGCACTGTTTAAACGCTTTGACGACATTGCCGACGCGCCTTACAAATTCCAAGCCGTTGACCATATTCGCGAAGGCTATCGGCGCAGTGTCTGCGGTGTTGATAGCATCTACTATCGAATCAATGGCGAAGTTATCGAAATCATGCGGGTTTTAGGACGGCAGGACGTTGGTGAGAGGCTTTAACACAATTCTCGCGATTACACCTTTTATTTGCAGCAGTTGCAGGCTCCCGCCCAGCAGTTCCGTGTCGCGATTCATGCCTTTGTCTTGATGACCAATCATGTGCATTTGCTGGTGACGCCTTCCTGTGCGGACGGATGCAGTAAATGATGCAGTCGCTGGGCCGGAAATATGTTCGTTACATCAATCTTAATCGCAGACATTCGCGAGTGGACAAACAAGGCGTGGGTGCTGGGCAGCGACAAGTTCAAGGCGCAAATTGAAGCAGCGGCGAATCGGCGCGTGGAGTCCTCCGGCTGGGGTGGCGATCGGAAATCCAGGCGGGCGAAGCTGGCCGGGGTTTGCATCTAATCAGCTCATTTGGCAATGGCCTCAAAACCTTAAAAGTAGGTTTATAAACCTACCTTTAAGGTTTTGAGGCGAATATGCTGGAAGCCATAGTAGGGTCAATCAGCGCCGAGCGAGTCCTGTTGTTCTTGGCTGCACGTGACGAAGGTTACGGAGCCGAAATAGCCAAGCTGTTTTCCACTGATTTAAGCCCGATTCAAAAACAACTGGAGCGAATGGAAAGGGACGGTCTTTTGATTAGCCGTAAGGTAGGGCGCACCCGTCTGTATGGTTTCAATCCACGTAATCCATTTATACCGGAATTAAAGGCGATACTTGAAAAAGCATTGTCATACTGTCCCGATGAATTGCGAGAATCTCTGTTGTTGGAGCGCCGTCGCCCACGCAAAAAGAGCAAGCCGCTTTGAGTGCTGTCAAAGGATTGTCTCGGCTTGAGCTGGCAGCTTTGATTTGTGAAACACTCAGCAAGGCTGCATTGATGTGGTGTTATCGGGCGGTTCTTGTGTATCCATTTATTCATCGGAAAAGTATGTGTCCAAGGATCTTGATTTTGTGGACATCAGTCTCAAATTCAATCGTCAGATAGGTAAAGTGTTGGATTCGTTGGGCTTTAAAAATCAGCCTAAAAATAGCCGACACCTTGTGCATCGAGCAGGCATTGTTGGTCATAAAGGCGCACCCTGTTAATTTTCAGTCTTTAAAAAAGTGGCATGAAAATGAGGGTTTGATTGATCGTTATGGCGAGCTCATGGAGGTTTTGCGATCTTGAAACTAAGGGGCAGCCCCCTTGATCCTGCGAGTTGAAAAAGCGTGATGGCGGGGTTGAGTTTGCTGCCCCTCAAGGTTTTGGTTGTTTACGATTGACCACGAATCAGATAAGGATTAAATTTAGACCTAATTTAGTCTTGGTCTCTTTCGGTGGTGACATCCCATGAAATTCTCCAGCCAGATCAAACCCATCAGCTACCTCAAAGCCCATGCGGCTGAAATCATTAACGAACTTTCCGAGCAGCGTCAGCCGATGGTGATCACTCAGAATGGTGAGGCCAAAATGGTCATTCAGGATGTGAAAAGCTATGAGGAAACCCAGGAAACCTTGGCGCTTTTGAAAATTCTGGCGCTGGGTAATCAGCAAATCGAAGAAGGGCGCGTCAAATCGGCCAAGGATGTTTTTGCCCAGCTGCGCAACAGAACGGACGCTGAATGAAATATCAGGTTGTGATCACGGACGATGCGCAACGGGATCTTGAAGAAATCATTGAATATATTGAAGCAACGGATTCCATCAGTGCCGCCAACCATGTATTGGATCAGCTGGAAAAGCAGATCCTGGGATTGAGTCTATATCCAGAGCGTGGCAATTATCCGAAAGAATTGGTGGCAACCGGGATGCGCGAATACCGGGAAAAGCATTTTAAACCCTATCGTATAATCTACCGTATCGTCGCAAACAGGGTATATGTCTATCTGGTCGCAGATGGACGGCGCGATATGCTTGCGCAGCTTTCAAGGCGGTTGTTGCGTTAATTCGATCAGTACGGGATCTGGGATCTCCCCGTTATCCAGTGCGATAATAACCAGGATGCGTTTTTTTTTGATGTGCGTGATTCCGCTTTTATTGTCGATGCCCGAACGCTCTCAGTCTGGGCATCGATTCTGGTTTTCAGTGTTCAGAACAAATACGCTGCACTGATCCCCGTATGCCCGGCATCGAACGTCGCGGTGTAGCCACCCTCTTCAAATTCGTAGTCGATGTCGACAATGCGCAACCCCAGCGCCAGATGCTCGGCAAACAGGTATTCCAGCAGAATCACGGTGCCGTTGGCGTCCTTGGCGTCGACGCTGAAATTCAGCACGGCGTCGTCTTCAAACTCGATGTTCATGTGACGGGTGAGGCCCAAGCCGAAGCGGAATTTATGGAACTCCACATAAGGAATCAGTTCCAGCGGGTAGCGGGTCAGGGATACGTCGCCGTCGTCGCCAGAGATCGAATTGTTGAACCAGCCGAAGTTGACCTGGGCGCCGTAGGCCAGGTTGGGCGCGCTGGTGTAGCGGTAGTAGGCGCCGCCATACAGGTAAAACTGTTCGCCGGCCTTGATGTCTTCATTGCCGTCGTCGCCGCCGGAATATTCGACGCGGTATTCCGCCAGCTTGTCGCCACCAAAGGTAAAGGCGCCGCCAATCAGGCCGCTGACGTGGTGGGCAGATGTTTCTGGTGTGCCGGTTTCGTCCGCGAAAACGCAAGGTGTCAGCGCGGCCAGCAGCAGGGTGCTGGTCAGAACCTGTTTCATGTGAATTCCCCAAATGCAGAAGGTTGTTAGTTGAATACGAATAGGATCGCAGCAGAGCGTCTTGCCGCCGGGGCATCCTAAGGAAGGGCCGGAACGGCGTCAATCCAGCCCGCTCAAGTTTCATCCACGCCGTTCTGCTGCTAGAATTTCCGCGCTGAAACGCATTCAGCCTTGGTCGGGTGTCTAACTATTTGATTTCCTGGTTGTCGCACCTTCTGAAGTTCATCAGCCTGTAGTGATCATCATGCCGAAGTATCTCTTTTGCGCCCTTAGTCTCTGTCTGGTCTGGATGACCAGTCAGCCTGTTGTTGCCACGGAATCCGCCAGCCAGATCCACTCCATCGAAGGTCGCGACGTGGTGGGCTGGGTTGAATTTGTGACACTGGAACAGCATGGCATCATCGCCAAGGCCAAGCTGGATTCCGGGGCGATGACCTCGTCGCTGCACGCGGAAGACATCGAGTTTTTCAAGAAGAACGGCAAGCAGTGGGTGCGGTTCGAATTCGATAAGAAGGCGCGTCCGCCCAAGCATGGCATGCCCGGTGTGCCGCGGCAGAAAAAGATCATCGAGGCGCCGGTGAAGCGCACGGTGAAGATCAAGCAGCACACGGTGGATTTTGTGGAGCGGCCGGCAGTGGATCTGGAGATCAGCATTGGCGGCAAGACCTATCTGGCCGAATTCACGCTCACCAATCGCGATTCCTTCATTTACCCGGTATTGCTGGGAAGACGTTTTCTGCAGACAGCGCTGATCGTGGATCCGGCGCGGATTCATGTGACCGGGGCACCGGATGCCCTGCTCAATGCGGCGAATGACTGACCTTTTCACCCGGAGCCACGGTATGTGTCGTGGCTCCCTTCCCCCGTTTCTGCGGCGGCGAAATGCTGGCTGCAGCCGCCATTCCTCACCACATTTAGTCATAGTTGCGCACTAATCTGACGATGATCGAGCGTTAGCCGTTGTAAATCACTTTGATGTAATATCGCCGCTTCAAGGCTGGTGCTTTGTCGTGACTTTTCTTTTAAACCAATAAGGGAGTTTTATGGCATGAGGATGCTGCTATTTATTGTTCTATCTATATTGATTTCTGCCTGCAAAAATTCGGCCCCCACACAAAAAGTAGAGGTCTCCGTAGATGGGGGAGGGGAAGTGGTTTCTGATCCGGTTGGGATACATTGTGGGAATGGTAATGAACAATGTTCTTCCGATTTTTCAGGTAGCACTGAGGTTAGGTTGATCGCAAAACCGCAGTACTTGGAATATTTCGAGGGCTGGAATGGTGACTGTGCTGAAGGGGGTGAGTGTGTTGTTGATCCGGTGCAGGGTGCGAAGGTTAGTGCAAAATTTACAGAAAATCTTGTTTCAGCGGCTTCAGCGCCAGTGGATCAGCAGCCCGTAATACCCGTTCTCTCTCACAGTTTAATGAACTCGCGCCCAGGAAGTGTGGCGTTACGTTGGCGTGACCCCGAAGATGGATTTCGAGAGGAAACCATTAATGGGGTTGCCTACAAGAAAACATATGAAATATACGCGGCATTGGATGAGACAACGTTGTTTTCTGATTCATCGCTGGTTGCCTCGGTTGAAAATAACGAAGTCAGCATTGAATTTGAAGCAAAGACAAACGATCCAAGGTGTGAAAGACGACCGCCAAGAAGAGCCACTAAGGAGATTCAAGGATGGGGCATCTATTTTAATCCGTCAAATTTGACCTGTCACTCCGGGCTCTCAGGTAGCAGGCGTAAGGGGAATTTTAGGAATGAGCAGGAAATCGAACCGAATCCAAAAAACCCAGATGCAGCAGAGCGGCAAGAAGCGATTTCTCTGTGCCAGAGTGTTTGTTCTGTCGTCGGGGACCCAGAGCGTTTTTATGTGATTGATAATCTCCTGGAAAACCATCGATATTATTTTGGGATGGTGCTTGTGGATCGTTTTGGAAATCGATCCTCCAATATTAAGTTGGGAAATATGTTTGTCGGCGAAGGTTTTTCCGTTAGACAGGACATTGCTCTTGTCGATGCAGTTGAAGAGGAATTTTTGTCTGCTCAGTTTACCGGAGATGGTGCAAGCCTGAGATATGTATTCACAACACAAAAGAATCTTGGTTTGGCAGGTAGTTATATTGCTGTATCTGGTCAAGATGGCTACGTTGAAGTCTTTTTTATTACAGGCGTGTCGTTGAGTCAGGGTATATATACATATACAGCGAGGCGAACTAGTTATGAAGAATGGCTGGACGGCGACGTCGTGATAAAGGGATCGGGTTATCCAGCCGTTATGTCAAACCAAAATGATATTTTTCAGCCAAAGGGCGCTGTGTATCGCGCGAAGTCTAGCGATTCAGTGCATGTGGATTGTGATGCCAAGGGGCGCGCAGTGATGACAAGAACTGATGATCCCGAGTGGGATCAATCGCCATCATTTGACTATTGCATTCCCCTTGGTAAAGGTAATTCTTTGGGCTGTGACGATGGTGGAAATGAGCTTCCTAGAGTGGTCTTGTCAGGAAATCTTAGGAAGAAAATCGGACTTAAGTTTGATTTTCAGAATGGCAAATGTGCTAGGAGGGAATTTGAGCTTTTTAGTACCAAGCAAAAGCAATTCCGATTGACGCCAATTAAGTTAGGCTCAACAAATCGAGTTGCGAAAATTTTTAGTTTACAGGTTTCATTCGGAGTCGGATTGGAAGTCGAGGCAGAAACTTTGGGTGCTGCAAGCGCAAAGACTGATTTGGTGTTCAGTGTTGAGGATATTGGCATTTCAATGCGACCTACGTTGAATGGAATTAGTATTTCCAAGCCGAGGGTAAGTGTTACGCCTATTTTTGAATCCCAGTTAGAAAGCTATTACACATATACGGCTTCGGTGGTTCCCAGAGTTACTATAACGAAAGACCTTGTGCTGGATGAGGCAACGTTTGATTTAAAGTACCGTCTTAACTTTAACGGAAAGGTTAAGGCTCAGGAAATATCCAAGGTTACTAGTGCGGGAATCGGTTTGGCTGAGTTTAATCTCGAATCGACTCAGGGATGTGCAATTGATTGGGCTAAGGAAGGAGTTCTTAAAGATATCTCTGAGCTGTTCAATATTGATATTGAGACAGAGGGCAGGAAATGCCAAGAAATAGCGGCATTACCTGCCGTGAATCACTACACCTTGCCTTCAAGATTATCTGCGGCCCTTGTTTCAACTGGAAGCCCCTTTAGTTATGTCATATCAAAGGGCAATGGATTTAGTTTCGATTCATCTTCTTTGCGATTGGGAGCGTACTTGCTAGGGGGGCAGAATCTTGTAAGGCATGATGCGTTACGCTCTGGATCTCAGATTTCCAACAGTGCTAGCAGGATTGACTATCAAATTCCCTCAATGCCAGCTTGGGATGCTACCTTTACTCAGTCAACGCAAGCTGCCAGGGGCTACCAGCTATACGAGAGAGCAGCAACTACACCTCTTGTGTTAGATGATGGAACCAGAATTCCTGGAATCCCTATTGTCCTGAATGCTAACCATCCTGTTGTTCCTGTAGTGCCAAGCCCAGAAGAAGGGCCTCCTGCTCGTCGATGTGGAGACCCCATTTCAGCTAAAGGAGGACATGCGCTAGAACCCCAGGTATTTGAAATCGATATGGGGCAAATTGCTGGAAGGGCACAATATGAATTCGAGGCGTATAGCATTCCAGACAGTTTTTTAATTAAGAGCAAGAGCAGAAATAGGATCATTTACCAAAGTAACGGTTTTGTTTCTGGATTTCACAAGAACAGCTTTTCATTCAATCCAGAAGTTCATGGAGAGCGTCTGCAGTTAATAGTTGAAACAAATAATCCCCAAACTGCGTGGACTTTTATTTTGGGTTGTCCAGGTGAAACTATTGAATCAAGCCAAAAGCCCGCGAAGCAGGTTTCACTAATTGTTGAAATCGGGCGCACGGCGCCAGGGGCAACAAATAGTTGCAAACTTGACTTTTGGTTGAATGGAGTGCATCAGTACAGTGGGATGCAGGCTTCGTTGCATCGATTCGTTGTCAGGACTCACGCAGGTGCTTTTGGAGGAGAAGCCCGCTTCCGCTATGCCCTTTCAGATTGTACCAATCATCTTCATCCTTTTGGTGGCTGGGACACAAGCAGAGTGCAGCATGGCTTTGAGGTGGTGCCACTGGTAGGCAGGGAAGGGCGCTTTGCAATGCAAGCGCTAAAGTAGACGAAGGCTATGCCCTCCTCTGCGTCGCGGGGAGGGCGAATAAAGCGGTGTGTTTACTACCTTGATTCGCGGCCTCTTGATTGGAGCAGATACAATCCTACCAGTACCAGAAGCAGCCAACCTTCAACTAACCCCAGCATTTTGTATTTGTCGTCCCTCGAATTTTCTATCCTGTTGATCAGGACTGTGGTGGGTGCGCAGCAGTTGTCGGTGATGGTGGTGTCGATCCACGCCTTGTACATCGACAAGCGCGTGTAGACGCCGGGAAAGTTGGCGATGGCACAGCCTTCGCCCCAGCTGGTGATGCCGCCCAGCAAGGGTGTCTGGTCGGTGTCGAAGACAACCAGTGGGCCGCCGCTGTCGCCTTGACACGTGTCGCGGGAAAAATCGGCGGTGCCGGCGCAGAACATGTTGCTGGTGATGGGATAATTCGGATAAACGTCAACGTCGGAATAGCCAGTTCCCTCGCAAGATGTGATATAGACTTCCGCGAAGTGAAGTATGGTCGGGTAGTCATCGGCCCCTTCACTATTATCGCGGTTGCCCCAGCCGGAAATGATTGTCGTGGCGTTTTCGAACATCAGATCTGCTTCGTTATCCGCAGTTACTGTGTCGATGGCTATGCAGGTTTCGCCGCAGTTGGCCAGCTTCAATGGTTCTTCCAGTTTCAGCAGGGCGATGTCGTTATTGAAGGTGTTGCTGTCGAAGGCCGGATGGATATACCACTGTTCCACCTTGGCGACCTCTCCAGATAGGGCTTTATCGAGGTCGATGATACCGGCAGCCACGTAGGTGGTGTCACTGACATCCGCGCAGTGAGCTGCAGTGATAATCCAGCGTTCACTCAGAAGCGTACCGCCACAATAGAACGTGGTGAAGAAATTGGATTTGTTTGAAAACAGTGCCACCTGCCAGGGGTAGTCACTGGCGCTGTCTGCCGGTGTGCCGCCGATGATCTTGGCGCCGGGTGCAGCAGTGGCGACGGTGGTGCCCAGAGTGGCGACGGTGGCGGCAATCGAGGTGATGGCTAGCAGGGTGGGGCGGGTGGGTGTCATTCTCACTTCCTGTAGAAAGCCACCCGCCGCGACCTGTGAGGATCGCGGCGGCTGTGGTGCGGTTACTTGTGGGTCGGTCAGACCGGATCAGGGCATCCTGTAAGCCTTGGCGTGACGCTCGCTGTCGATCATCAGGCCGGAGACCACCAGCTTCTTGTCGGTGGTGGTGGCAAAGGCGCCCCAGGTTTCACCGGGAATATAGCTTACGGTGGTACATTGCGGATAGGGCGTGCACAGGCTGCTCTTGGTCATGCTGGCCTTGCTGCGGTAGCGGGCCTTGCGGGTGCCGGTTTCATCATACAGTGACAGGGCCTGGCCGGTGTCGGCGGTGATGGTGCCGTCGATTTCCGGGCCCACGGATTCATAGTTGGTCAGCACGATCAGGCGCTGCAGGTCATCCCGCCACTGGATCTGGCGGATGCCGTTCTGGTCGCTGAGGTCGATCTCGCTGACCAGGGCGCCGGCGCTGTCCAGCTTGACGACCTTGCCCACACCCGGAATGTAGAAATTGCTGGCCGCATCGACGGCGATATTGGCCTGGGAGCCGGCGCTATAGGTCCAGCTCAGGTTGCCGTCCAGGTCGTAATGCCAGCTGCTGAAGGGGTGCAGCAGGGCAAAGCCGTTACCGGTGGCGGTGATCTTGTTGGGAATCAGGCCCAGGGTGCTGAGGCCGGTGGAGCGGTAGCGATACCAGATCTGGGTGCCGCTGTTGTCCATCAGATAGGAACGGGTGGCCAGGGCTTCGGTATTGGCAACCAGCAACTGGCCCTGGTCATTGAGGCCGAGGGTGGTGGCGCATAGCAGGAAGCAGGCTGGCAGGGCGGTTTCCCATTGCAGCGTGCCAGTGGCATCGTAGCGCTGCAGGTTCGCCACAGTATTGGTCAGTCGCAGGGCAACGGTGACGCTGCCATCGGCGGCTACGGTCATGTCGTCGAGGGTTTCGCTGGCGTGTTCGCCCAGATCGCTGGCCCACAGGGTGGCACCTTCCAGGTCGAAACTTTTCACAAAGGCGGTCTTGGTGGCGCTGTCCTGGTAGCCCACGGTGACGCCATTGTCGGACGCGCGCAGTTTGGGTGAGGCGAGGGAGCTGGCCAGGGATTCGTCCACCGGGGTTTGCCATTGCACGGCGCCTGCGCTGTCGAGCTTGCGCAGGTGCAACTGGGTGCCGACGGGGTAGAGCTGGTAAAGGGTGTTGCCCTGGGCAACGATGGGCAGGTTGGTGCCGGTGAGGTTGGCGCCTTCGATCGGGCTGGTCCACAGTACGCTGGGTAGACAGGCGGCCAATCCCAAGGCAGAAGCGACGGTCATTATTGTTTTAATGTTCATGTTGTGCCCCAAAGACAATTGTTCTGCTTATTAATTGATCATTCTAGAAGTGGCTTCCAGAATGCGCACAGTAGGAAAACGTAGCGATTTGTAGCCTGATCCTGGCGTGCCATTGCCTGGCCCGTCCGGGATTCTCGCTGGATCGTGCCTTAAAATCTGCCCGAAAACAATCATATGGAGTGACCGGTCGATGCGACGGATGATGAGAACCCTGGCCCTGGGTGGACTGATCCTGCTGTCCGCCTGTGCGGGCCAAGTTGTGACGGAGTCGACGGTTTCGCCGCCGGTGCTCCACGTGGTGCTGCTGCAGTTCAAGCCCGAGGTGTCGGCGGACCAGCGCACCCGTGCCCTGGAGCAGAGTATCGCCCGCCTGCAGGCCATTCCCGGTGTGCTGGCGGTGGATGCGGGTCCGAAAGTGCGGGACGACCGCCCCATCCATGTCCGCGATTATCACGGTGCGATTCTGGTCCGGCTGGCGGACGAGGCGGCGCTGGATGGCTACGGACCTCATCCCCTGCATCAGGCTTTTCTGCAGGAATTCCAGCCTCTGTTCGACTCGGTGCGGGTGATTGATTTTGCCGCGCTCCCGCTGGCGCCCTGAACCGGTCGTCTTTTTGGACGTAGAGCGGGCGGGCGGCGTTGCATAACGTATGGCTGTCATTGGACTTTTACCCCGGAGCCACCTGTGAACCGACCTTTCGCCCGCCGCCTGGCCCAGATCGAACCCTTCCGCGTGGTGGAAGTGCTGACCCGCGCCCGGCAGCTGGAGGCCCAGGGCCGCGACATCGTGCATCTGGAAGCCGGCGAGCCGGATTTTCCCACCGCGTTGCCCATTATCGAGGCCGGCCGCGCGGCCCTGGCGCGGGGCGAAACCTATTACACCCAGGCGGCGGGGATTCCCGAGCTGCGCGAGGCCTTGTCCCGCTTCTATTACGATGAGCACGGCGTCGACGTGGCGCCTTCCCGCATCATGATCACACCGGGGGCGTCCGGGGCGCTGTTCCTGCTGTCGCTGCTGCTGGTGAATCCGGGTGAGGGCCTGCTGCTGGCAGACCCCGGCTATCCCTGCAACCGCAATTTCCTGCGCATGGTGGAAGGGGATGGCCAACTGGTGCCGGTGGGGCCGGAGCAGCGCTACCAACTCACAGGTGCGCTGGCGGCACAGCACTGGCGCGACAACACGGCGGGCGTGCTGGTGGCGTCGCCCGCCAATCCCACCGGGGAGATGCTGACGAAACAGGAACTGCAGGATCTGCTGCACGTGTGTCGTCAGCGCAACGGCTATCTGATCGTCGACGAGATCTATCACGGCCTCACTTATGGTGTGAAAGCGCCGTCGGTGCTGGAACTCAGCGATCAGGCGTTCGTGATCAACAGCTTCTCGAAATATTTCGGCATGACCGGCTGGCGGCTGGGCTGGCTGGTGGCGCCGGAAGCGGCCGTGCCGGAACTGGAGCGGCTGGCGCAGAACCTGTTCATTTCCATGTCCACCATGGCGCAGAAAGCGGCGCTGGCGGCGTTCGCACCTTCTACGCGGGCGATTCTCGATGCCCGGCGCGACGAATTCGCGCGGCGGCGGGATTTTCTGTTGCCACAATTGCGTGCGCTGGGTTTCGGCATTCCGCACACGCCGGCGGGCGCGCTCTATCTGTACGCGGACGCGTCACGCTTCACGCAGGACAGTCAGCGTTTCTGCCTGGACATGCTGGAACAGCACGGGGTGGCGATCACGCCGGGGCTGGATTTTGGCCGCTATCGCGCCCACGAGCATGTGCGCTTTTCTTTCACGACGGGAATGGAACGGCTGGAGGAAGGCGTGCGCCGCCTCCAGCGTGTACTCGGGTGAAATTACAGTGATGGCACGCCGGTGAAATCGCGCACCAGCGCAGCGGTTTCCAGCGGAATTTCCAGCATGGGTGCATGGCCCACGCCGTCAAGCAGCGCGACTTTCGATGCTGGAATCAGGCGCTGGAACTCCGCAGCGTTGCCTGCTGCCAGCACCCGATCCTGCTTGCCCCACACGATCAGGGTCGGATTGCTGATGCGGGTGATCACGTCCTTGAACACGAAATCATGGGCGCCGGTGATATCAGCAAAAATCTGATCGTTGACGGCCTTGCGCTCGCGCATCTTGATGGTGGACGCGGCGGAGAGCGGCCAGGGGATGAAAGGCTGCTGCTCCATGGCAAAACTCACCAGAAACGCGAAATCCTCTTCATCCTCGACGATCAGCGGATTCTGTCCCTGATCCAGATAACCATCGAACTCGCTCTTCACATCGAAAATGCCGGCGGGATTGAGCAGGATGATGCTGGCGACCTGCCCGGGAAAGGTGCCGCCATACAGCGCACTGATGCCACCGCCCATGGAATTGCCAATCATGTGGAACTGGCTGATGCCGATGGCCTGGGTGAAGGCGTGCAGGCGCTGCACCTGATCATCCAGATCGTATTCCTGGGCGGGATCGAAAGAGGTTTCACCATGGCCGGGCATGTCCACCAGCACCAGATGAAAATCGTCTTTCAGGTGGCGGGACAGATCCAGCCAGTTTTCCTTCGATGCGGCAAAGCCGTGAATCAGCAGCAAGGTGGGCTTCTGGCCCTTGAGGCCGTTCTCCAGATAGACCCAGTCGAATCCTGCCACCTGAATCTGCTGCGGTTGCAGACCGGCCGCATCTGCCTGCAACTGCAGGGCGCCCTGATAGACTTCCATCTTGTAGCGATCCAGCAGGCCATAAGCGGCTGCGGTGACGAACGCCAGTGATCCCAGCGCGATGATGCCCAAACGTTTCCAGCGTGTTTGCATGTGGTGCTCTCCCAGAGAATGGGGCATTGTGGAGCGCCGCGCCGATCCAAATCAAGCGGGCTATGCGTCACTGGCCTGGCTTGATCCGGTATGTGGCCACAATTTAAGATGATTTTTTTCTGAGCACCGGGATACCTCATGGAAGCCGTCAGCGGAATCGCCCGTTTGTTGTCGCCGGACAACCTCGCCTTCATCCAGAAAGGGGTGTCGATCAATGTTGCGTCGCGGGATGTGCGGCGGGTGCCGTCATTGACGCGGGCGTTGAGTTGTCGCGTGGATGCTGACGGCCAGCGTCTACGCATTGCCTTGTCGCGCTCCCAAAGCAGCGACCTGCTGCGGGACATCGAAAAATCCGGCGCCATTGCCGTGGTGTTCACCGAACCCAGCACCCATCGCACGCTGCAGATCAAGGGCGCTGACGCCGGCGAAGTGACAGCGGACACAGCCGATCGCGCTTGCCTGGAGCACACCCGCGCGGCGTTCGGTGCCGAGATCGGCAAGCTGGGTTTCGATGCGGCATTCAACACACGCCTGTTTCAGCTGGCGCCGGACGATCTGGTGGTGCTGGCGTTCACACCGCAGACCGTGTTCCAGCAAACACCGGGGCCAAATGCAGGCGCTCTGCTGGAGCCCGCGCCATGACACTGTCGCTGAATCTGATCCGGCCCTGCCTGGAAGGCGTGATTCCCGGCGTGATTGCCACCTGCGATGCGAGCGGCGTTCCCAATGTGTCTTATGTGTCCCAGGTGCATTATGTGGATGCGCATCAGCTGGCGCTGTCGTTTCAGTTCTTCAACAAAACCCGGCAGAACATGCTGCAGAATCCGCAGCTGACCGCTTATGTTATCGACCCTGTCACCACCGCGCGGTATCGCATCGCACTGCTGTATCTGCGCACCGAAACCGACGGTCCGTTGTTTCAGCACATGAAAGCCAAGCTCGCGGGCATTGCCTCCCACACCGGTATGAGCGGCATTTTCGAATTGCGGGGCGCCGACATCTGCCGTGTGCTGCAGATCGAAAAAGTGCCGGGCGAAGAAAGTGTGCGTCTGCCGCCGGATTACAACTGGCTGTCGGTGCTGCGCGGGTTGGGTGAACGGCTGGCGCGGCAGGTGGATCTGGCGAGTCTGTTCGAGGAATTGCTGGGCGGGCTCGCTGAGAGCGTCGCCATCCGTCACAGCATGATCCTGATGGCCGAGCCGGCGGGTCGCAAACTTTATACCGTGGCCACCCACGGTTACGCGCAGTCTGGCGTGGGATCGGAAATTCCCTTCGGTGCCGGCGTGATCGGCGTGGCCGCAGAATATCGGGTGCCGATCCGCATCACCCACATGGCGGCAGAATACGGCTACGGCAACGCCGTGCGCGCCGGCTTCGCGCAGGATCGTTTTCTGGAAACGGCAATTCCGTTTCCCGGTCTGGCAGAACCGCATTCGCAGATGGCCGTGCCGATTCTCGAGGGTGAGCAGTTGCTGGCGGTGCTGTACGTGGAAAGCGCACAGGATCTGCGTTTCAGTTACGACGACGAAGACGCACTAATGGTTCTGGCTCGCCAGCTGGCGCGTCAGATCGTGCAGTTGCAGCAGTGCCAGGATGCCGACACCGAATCCGCACCGCCTGCGACAAAACCGGCGGTGCAGAGTGGACGTCGCTTGCAGGTGCGCTACTTTCCCGCCAACCATTCGATATTTCTCGACGAGGAATATCTCATCAAGGGTGTGGCCGGCGCGATCCTGTGGCGATTGCTGACAGCGTTCGTGCAGGAGCAGCGCACCGAATTCAGCAACCGTGAACTGCGTCTGGACAAGCATCTCAATCTGCCGGACATCGACGACAATCTGGAAGCGCGACTGATTCTGCTGCAGCGGCGGCTGGCAGAAAAATCCTGCGCACTTGCCGTCGTCAAGACCGGGCGCGGCCGCTTCCGCCTGCAGGTGGATAGGCCGGTGCAGTTGCTGGAACAGACTGCCGCCGACTGATATCCGTTGCGGTGCCCGCTCAGCATGCCAGCGCGAACTGCAGCTTGTTCCATTCGGCGTTGGCCAGGGTCTGGCGGGCAATCTCCAGCACACCGGCAAACACACCCTGGGGCGCTTCCCGCCGCATTCCGCTCAGAAACTCATGACGCTCCTGGTGATTCATCGCCGGCAGCATCCACTGCATCACCTCCGCATTCTTTTCCGGCGACAGTGACGACACGATGGCGTGCTCGATAGCGCGGATCTCGTCATCGCTGTAGCCCCGCCACAGGATGGCATTGTTGCGGGTTTCCTCTTCGTGCATGTGCGCCAGATTGTCGGCCACAAACACCGCCAGGGATCGGTACAGGGCTGCAGTCAGTGTATCCCGTTGCGAGGCTGGTGTTGCCTGCAATTGATCCGCCGCGTCGCGCAGATCTGCAATCATCGCCTCGTGATGCTGGTGATGGTCGTACATGGCGTCCGCACAACCGGGCAGCACTTTTTCCATGGCGGGATGGATGAATGTGTTTTCATGCTCCAGATGATGCTGACAGAACTGCAGCAAGCCGCGCAGGCGGGTCAGCCCGGCGTGCAGATCCGCTTCGGAGTGGGGATCCATCTTGCCGATGGTGAGCAGGGTGTCGGTCAGGTAAGAGCGCAGGCCCTTGTGAATCAGGCGGTAGATATCGAAACGTTGGCTGGTCATGGTGTCTCTCCTTGAGGTTCACGACGAAATGCGTCGATATTGCAAGACTACCGGCCCGGATGCCGGCACGATGCTAAATCTTGGCTAGGGAAATCCTAAGATTTTCCTAAGTCAGGACCGCTAGCAAAGGCAGTTCCAACACCCTGTGGAATAGCCTGGGATCGCGCTCGTTAAAAAGTCGCAGAATGGCGGTTTGATCTGTGAAAGTGGCCGGCTGGGCGAAAGGCAGGGCGCCCGCTACAATGACGTTCATCCAAGGGGAGGGGCAAACATGTTGCGGGCATTGCTACTGAAGGCCGACGGCGAGCTGTGTCACGTGGCCGGCGACGGTATCGACGAATGGCGTGGACAACCCGGCAGCGTGCTGTGGCTGGACATCGACCGGGAAGATCCGAAACAGGAAGAAAAACTGCTGCGGGAGAAATTGAATCTTCACCCCATGGCGATCCAGGATGCCCAACGCGATCGTCATCCACCCAAGGTGGAAGAATTCGATCACTTCACCTTGCTGATCTACCGGGGGCTGAAACGTTTCGACGAAGGTCTGGATGTGGAACATATTCAGGCGTCATTTTTTGTAGGCGCGAATTTTCTGGTGAGCTATCACAACGGCCCCGCCCTCAGCATCCAGAAACTGTGGCAGGAAGAGACAGAAGTAAAATCCCTGCTGGGTAAGCCGGCGATGATGCTGGCACGAATTCTGCGCGCGTCGGTCTATCGTTATCTCGATGGCATCCTGGCGCTGGAAAACGAGCTCAGTCAGATCGAGGATCAGATGTTGCAGCATCCTTCCGACAGTATCATGCATGATCTGGTGATCTACCGTTCCCGTCTGCGCAAGCTCAACCGTATTTTCAATTACCACGAACGCATGGTGCGCAAGATCCTGCAGGAATCCACTGCCGAATTGAACATGGAAGACATTCCGCTCTATCACGCCATCCAGGACGTGTATGACAAGTGCGAGCGTCTCAATACACTCGGTGCCATGTACTACGATCAATGCGGTGATCTGGTGGAAGGCCATCTGTCGCTGACATCGCATCAGCTCAACAAAACCATGCAGGCGCTGACGGTGATCACGGCGATTTTTGTGCCGCTGGGTTTGTTGGCGGGCATCTACGGCATGAACTTTGAAAACATACCGGAGCTGAAAGTCGAGAACGGCTATTTCATCCTGCTGGGATCGATGGCCGCGGTGGCAGTGACGCTGTTGCTGTTCTTCAAGCGCAAGGGCTGGCTGTAAGCGTGGCTATTTCTGTTTGGACTGCTGCGCGAAAGTCAGCAGCTCTTCCACCACTTTTTCGCGAATGGCAGTCTGATCTTTCGGATCGAGGCCGTAGCGCTGGCCCAGCACCTCGAAATCTTCGTCTTTCAGCGTTACTGTCAGGCGTGGGCGCACCGGTTTCTTGTTGTAGGAAAGCCCCAGGATCTTGCGGATCTGATCCGGCGGGTTGAGGTTGTTGGCAAGTGCTTCCTGCTTGATGATCTTCTGGGCTTCGGCAGAAATGTCGAACGCCACCTGGATGGCTTTTATCGCGGATTGTTCTTTTTGCCAGCGGGATTGGGTCATCGGCTTGTCCGAACGAAAGGGAAAACGCAGACGCGCGACAGAAAGCATTCTGCCGCGCGTTCGCCATGATACACCAATCAGGATGACTTGCCCGCCTTGATCCGTGCCAGCACCGCGCTGGCGTCGGCCTTGGCGCCCTTGATGCCGGCAGCCTCCAGCTTGGCGTCCAGCCCACCATCACTCAACTCCGCCGCCAGGATATCACCAGCGGCCAGACGATCCTGTTTCATTTCCTGGCGCTTCTTGATCCGCTCCAGGGATTCGCGGGCGGAATTCAAAGCGGAGTTATTGGCGGCGACGTTTTCCACCACTTGTTCGGTGGCTTTCTGCACGCTCTCGGTGGTGCGCACCAGCGCCAGTTCGCGCTCATGATCGGCGATCAGTTTCTCGGCCTTTTTGATATGTGCTTTCAGCTGCTCGATCTGGCCATCCAGGCGGGCAACGATGCCGGCCTGCTCGGCGCGATCGTTTTCCATTTCCGCAATTTTCCCGGCCACATCCAGCGCCAGGGTTTCGTTGTTCTGCGCCAGGGCTTTTTCCGCAAAACCTTCGTTCTGCTGAATGCTCTTGGTGAGTTCCTCCACCTTGCGCGCGGCCTGCATCTTGCGCGCCATCACTTCGGTGAGGCTTTTCTTGGCGATGGCGATGTTGTCGCTCGCATCCTTGATTTCCTGCTCAAAAATCCGGATGCCGTTGGCGTCCACGACGGCATCACCGATTTCCCGCACGCCGCCGCGCAGGGCGGTCCACAATTTGTCGAATACGCTGCTCATACCAGTCTCCTGTGCATGTTCAATTCAAGAATTCTTCGATGGCTTCCAGCGCGTCATAGGCGTTGGCGGCCAGCGTAACCAGTTCCTTGCAGATGTCGTTCAGGCTGCTGGTGGTGGCCAGCGCACCGAACACCACGTAGTAGTCCTCGACGATGGCGAACGAGCTCAGCGGCATCGCCACGTTCATCTCCAGCATGGAGGTGTTCAGATCCGCGCGCTTGTCATCGCGCACCTCGTTCTTGTGACACAGATACGTGATGCACAGCATTTGGGTGTCGGTGATGGTCACGTAGATCGGCAATTCGTCCAGCTCGGACACCAGCACCTGCAACACTTGCTGGCTACCCTTGATCGGCAGGCAGTTGAAGGTGTGGCCTTCGAAATTGATCTCACCCAGCGTGCAGGTCAGTTCGTGCAGTTGATTCATCGACGGGCTCCTTGCTGACATAATATGTCGATAGGGTGAAGAGTAGTTTTGCTGACATAATATGTCAACGCTCTTTTTCCAAAAAAATTCCCCGATCGCTTGCTATAGTTCGGTCTGTTTAAAAGAGGCAGCTGAAAAACGGGACGAGCCACCGGCTTCCCGGTTGCCTGTTAACAGTAGCACTCCCAAATAATACCAATCTGACCGGAACTGTTTGACATATTATGTCGTCGTCGCTAGATTGACATAATATGTCGTTGCTTGGGGCAATCACATGGACGCCTTTCTTTCCAATATTCTCAGTTATCCTACTGTTATTTTTACCGTTTTTGGCGCGTTCGCGTTCCTGTATCTTGTCATCGCCGCGCTGGGACTGGTGGGGTTCGATGATGTCGATCTGGAGCTGGAAATGCTGTCCGGCATCATGACCACCCTGGGCCTGAAAGGTGTGCCGCTGTCCATCGTGATGGGGCTGGTGTCCCTGTTTGCGTGGTTCATCTGCTTCCTGATCATGGCGGTTGTGACGGTGGGGGAACCGGGCAGCGGGCTCAACCTGATCACCGGCACGCTGGCGATTCCGGTGTCCCTGGTGCTGGCGGTGCTGGCTACCGCGCAGGTGGTGCGCCCCTTGCGGCCGCTGTTTCGCGCGCTCAATGCCTCGGCGCCGGACAAGGTGCTGTTGGGCAACACCGCCACCGTGCGTTCCAGCCGCGTGGACGACAAGTTTGGTGAAGCGCAAATGGTGATGGATGGGGCCGAGCTGATTGTGAAAATCCGGGCAGATGAAAGCAAAAAACTCAAAAAAGGAGACAAGGTAGTGCTGATCGAACACAACAAGGAGCAGAACCTGTATTGGGTGGTTCCCGCGAACGAGTTCAACGGTTAAGGGCAGGAGAGCAGAGCATGTTTGATTCAGGATTGTTTTACGGCGCGGTGGTGTTCATCGGTGGCTTTTTCGGCCTGGTGATTCTGACGGTGCTGGCGGTCAAGGCGTTCTACATCAAGGTGGAGCAGGGCCAGGCGCTGATCGTCAACACGTTGTCGGCGGTGCCCAAGGTGACGTTTACCGGTTCCATCGTGTGGCCAGTGATCTACAAGAAAGAAGTGATGAAAATTTCGGTGATCACGCTGGAAATCGACCGGCGTGGCAAGGATGGCCTGATCTGCAAGGACAACCTGCGTGCCGATATCACCGTCGCATTTTATCTGCGGGTGAATGAAACCACCGAGGACGTGTTGAAAGTGGCGAAGGCTGTGGGCGTGGAGCGCGCCTCCAACAAGGATGCCGTCAACGAGCTGTTCAATGCCAAATTTTCTGAAGCCCTGAAAACCGTGGGCAAGCAGATGGAATTTCTGGAACTGTTCGAAAACCGCATCCAGTTCCGCGACAAGATCGTGCAGGTGATCGGCGATGACCTCAACGGCTACGCGCTGGAAGACGTGGCCATCGATTATCTGGAGCAGACGCCCAAGTCGGCGCTGGACCCCAACAATATTCTGGATTCCCAGGGCATCCGCAAGATCACCGAAATCACCGCGAAACAGAACGTGGAAACCAACCGCCTGGAGCGGGATGAGGAACTGGAAATCACCCGCAAGAATGTGACCACCCGCGAAGCGATGCTGGAGCTGGAGCGTCAGCAGGCGGACGCCGAAGCGCGCCAGAAGCGTGAAGTGGAATCCATCCGCGCCCGCGAGGAGGCCGAAACGCTGAAAGTGAAGGAAGAAGAACGGCGCAAGGCGGAGTCGGCCCGCATCGAAACCGAGGAAGCGCTGGCCATCGCCGAGGAAAACAAAAAGCGTCAGGTGGAAATCGCCGAGAAGAACCGTGAGCGCGCGGTGGCGATCGAAGCGGAAAAAGTCGAAAAAGCTCGCCAGCTGGAAGTGGTGAACCGCGAACGCGAGGTGGAGTTGCAAACCATCGACAAGGAAAAGGCGCTGGAAGAAGAGCGCAAGATCATCGCCAACACCATTTCCGAACGCATCGCGGTGGAAAAGAAAGTGGCGGAAGAGGAAGAGCGGATCAAGGATGTGCGCACCCTGTCCGAGGCCGAGCGCCAGAAACAGGTGAAGGTGCTGGATGCGGAAGCCGAAGCGCAGGAAGTGCTGGTGAAACAAGTGAAGAAGGCCGAGGCGGAAGAGCGCATGGCGACGCACAAGGCGAAGGAGATCAACACCCTCGCCCAGGCGGAACTGGAAGCAGCAGCCAAACAGACCGAGGCCCAGATCAAGAAGGCGGAAGGGACTCAGGCCGAGCAGGCGGCGCCGGGGCTGGCCCAGGCTCGCGTGCAGGAGGCCAAGGCTGCTGCGCTGGAAAAAGAAGGTGTGGCGCGCGCCAATGCCAATCAGGCGGAAGGCCTGGCCAAGGCGCGCATTATCGAAGCCCAGGCAGATGCCAATCAGAAGCAGGGCCTGGCCGAAGCGAAAGTGCTGGAAGAAAAACTCACTGCCAAGGCCCGTGGCGATGAGCAGGTGGGTCTGGCGGAAGCCCGTGCCCTGAAGGAAAAACTGGCGGCACAGGCATCCGGCGACGAAGCGATTGGCAAGGCGCTGGCGCTGGCAGAGCGCGAGAAGGGTTTGGCGTCGGCAGACGTGATTCGCGAGAAAGGCCGCGCAGAAGCGGATGGCCTGACCGAGAAATTCAGCGCGATGGCGAACATGAGTCCGGAAGCGCGGGAGTTCGAGGAATTACGCATGCGTCTGGAGCTGGCCTTCCAGGAAGTCATGTCCACTATCGATGCCAACAAGGAAATCGCCAAGGAGCAGGCGGAAGTGCTGGCCGCTGCGCTGCAGAAGGCGAAGATCGAAATTGTCGGTGGCGAAGGCGACTACTTCACCAACTTCGCCAAGGCGCTGTCGATCGGCAACGCGGTGAACGGCATGGCGGCCAAAAGCCCGATGATCCAGCAGGCACTGAACCGGCTGATCAATCTGGGCAGCGGCGGCGATGCCGTGCAGGCGGAAGTGGAAGAGAAGAAGGCCTGACAAGCGGACATAAATAGAATGGGTTAGATCTGTGCCGGGTACTTACATCTGGACGCTCAGCGGCATGGATGCCGCTGTGCAGCCCCCATGGATGGGTTCATCGGGGGGGGCGCCCAGCTCGTGTCCAGATGTAAGTACCCGGCATAGAGCTGACCCATGGCCCCACCTGCATGCCCTGGCAGAGGACGATTGTTGTGGCTGCAAACGAATCCAAGATCAATCCCCAAACATCGACGCCCAATGCACCTGACCTGACGCAGGTGGAACAGGCGGTGACGCAAGGTGGCGCCTACGAGGTCATCCGCAAGCGCCTGCAGGATCAAGGCAATCAGCTGGAAGCGCTGGCGAGCCGGCTGAATCAGCAGCGCCTGGATGAATTCGGTTCCACCGAAATGCAGATCATCGGCCGCACCCGTGTGCGCACCGAAAACAACTGCGTGGCCCGTGACATTGTGCGGGTGGGCGATCACCTGCTGTTTGGCTACAACGTGTTTCTGGGCCTGAAAAAATCCACTCAGATCGCCGATGTGTTTGCCATTTTCAAGCTGGTGGAGCGTGACGGCAATCTGGAAATGGACGCGGTGTCGCTCGACAACAGCTTTCTGGCGGATGCCCGTTTCCAGTCGGATTTCAATGAACTTTACACCTACTACAAGAGCACCTTTCTGACGCAGCTGGTGCAGCGCGACGGCAAGCTGCTGGCCAGTTTCCAGATTGGTGAGCGGCTGACGGATGTGCGCGTGTTCCGCTGGTCGGTGTCCGCTGACGGCAAAACGGTGGAGTACATCGACAATCGGGGTGAGCGCGATATCCAGCTGCCGTCGCCGTACGATTTCGAATGGAAACCGGTAGTGCGGGAGTTGATTGTCGAAGGTCGGCATCCGCATCTCAATATTCTCGATACGATTTTCGTCGATACCATCGCTGGCGATCTCACTGTCAAGGTGGAAAATAATACCGCCACCGGCCAGGGAATTTACGCGGAGCCGGTGGAAGATCCCAACCAGTCGCTGGACGATGCGGAATTTTTCTACGCCGAGCTGGGCCAGCTGATCCTGCTGAAAATCCGCCCCTATCAGGAACAGCAGTGGCGCTTCCTGGTGTTCAATCGCCTCAACCAGAAAGTGGTGCGCATCGATGCAATTGGCCAGAGCTGCGTGCAGCTGCCGGAAAATCACGGCATCGTGTTCCCCGGCGGCTATTATCTGCAGACCGGTGATTACAAAACCTTTGATGAACCCAATGCCGGCCTGCGCTTCAAGCGCGCGATCAAGTCGCCCAACGGCGAAGATGTGCTGTTCGTCTTCTATGAGCCCGGCGCGGGGCTGGTGGCGCTGTACCCGTACAACATGATCGAACGCCAGCTGCGCAATCCGGTCTATGCCCACGGTTATGGCCGCTTTGAAGATGGCCGCATTGTGTTGTTCTATGCCGAGCAGGAAGCCACTCGCGTGCATCCGATGCAGATCTGGCAGACGCCGTTCTGTTCCGATCTGTATGCCAGTCAGGCGGCGCCGTCGAAAAGTTTTTTCGGCCGTATCGGCAATGCAGAACTGGTGCGCGGCATTTCCGATCTGTTCGGCGTGTGCCAGCTGATTCGCAAGCCCGATCCCCGCGCTACCCATTATCACGAGCTGTGCAAGTTTGCCTCGCGCCTGTTCGATCAGTATCACTGGCTGGGCGCCGACGAGCTGGACGACACCGAGCATCTGCTGCGTCAGATCATCGAAACCGGCGAGCTGATTCTGGATGAATTTGAAAAAGTCACGGCGATCCGCCGCAGTTCGGACGAGGCGCTGAAAAAAGCCGATGCCGAAGTGAAGGCACTGCTGAAACAATTGCATCCGGACAGCTGGCATGCGCCCCAGCCATTTGTGCAGGGCCTGGCGGACATTCGCCGCCTGCGGGGCCATCTGCTGACGATCGCGGAATATCGCTATATCGACACCCAGCGCATTGCCGATCTGAACCAGCAGCTGGAAAAAGCGCAGCTCAATCTGTCGGAAAAAGCCGTGGCGTTTCTGGCGAAGGACGAAGCCTTGAAGCCGCTCTATCAGGATCTGGCGGCGCAGGAAAAAATCATTGCCGCAGTGTCGATCCGCGCCGACATGCAGGCGCCATTGCAGGCACTGGAACAGCTGGGGCAGGGGCTGGATCTGCTTACCGAGACCATC
This sequence comes from Pseudomonadales bacterium, assembly GCA_020062665.1. Classification (GTDB taxonomy): domain Bacteria; phylum Pseudomonadota; class Gammaproteobacteria; order Pseudomonadales; family Ketobacteraceae; genus Ch67. Next base: position 17,397 of record JAGUVW010000003.1, on the reverse strand, counting down.
AGCGGCATCACCCAGGCAGAGGCCAACACCCGCACCCGCATCATCGAATCCATCTCCACGCTGTATGCCCATCTGAATCAGGCCAGGGCACGGGCGCAGAACAAACTCAAGGAGCTGGGATCGGCAGAAGCGCTGGCGCAGTTTTCCGCACAATTCAAGCTGCTGGCTCAGAGTGTCACCAATGGCCTGGCCATGGCCACCACGCCGCAACGTTGCGATGAGCAGCTGTCCCGCATCATGACGCAGCTGCAGGAGCTGGAAAGCCAGTTCGGCGAATACGACCAGTTTCTGACGGACATCCTGGCCAAGCGCGAGGACATTTTTGAGTCCTTCGAAACCCACAAGCAGCAGTTGCTGGACGAGCGTCAGCGCCGCGCGCAGACATTGCAGGATGCCGCCAATCGCATCGTCGATGGCATCAAGCGGCGCACGGAGAAATTCAAATCAGAAGACGAACTCAACACGTTTTTCAGCTCGGATCCGTTGATCGAAAAATTGCGCCAGCTGGCTCAGCAGTTGCGTGGGCTGGACGACAGCGTGCGTGCCGATGATGTGGATGCCAAGCTCAAGGCCGTGAAGGATCAGTCCGTGCGCGGGTTGCGCGACAAGGCGGATATTTACGAGGCCGACGGCAATGTGATCCGGTTGGGGCCCCGCCATCGTTTCAGCGTCAACACCCAGGAGCTGGATCTGACCTTGCTGCCACGGGAAGATGGCCTGTACTTCCATCTTACCGGCACGGATTTTTATGAAAAGCTGCCGGGGGATCTGCTGCATGGCAGCGAGCAGTACTGGAATATGGCGCTGCCATCGGAGACGGCGGCGGTGAGCCGGGTGGAATATCTGGCATATTCCATTCTGCAGGCAGCGCAGCAGAATCAGGACGGGCTGGATCTGGCGACTCTGCAGCAGGCGCGTCTGCAGGCGGATGCGCTCGGCGCCCAGGTGCGTCGCTTCAGCGAGCCCCGTTATCGCGAAGGTTACGAGCGTGGCATCCACGATCACGATGCGGTGTTGTTGCTACAGCAGTTGTTGCCGGTGTTCGAAGGCGCGGAGCTGTTGCGGTTCGATGGTCGCAGTCGTGCGCTCGCCGCGTTGTTCTGGAGCCAGGCGCAGCGTGAACCGAAGGCGGCTCACTGGATCGTGCAAGCCCAGTCCGCCGTGCAGATGCAGAAACTGTTTGGCGCCAGCACGGCGCTCAATCAGTTGCAGCAGGAAATGCTGGGGGCTATCACTCCGTTTCTGCAGCAGAACCAGTTCGACGTCGACAACGCGGCCATCAGTCGTAGCGTGCAGTATCTTATTCTGGAGCTGGCCCGCAACACGGTGGAATTCACCGTGACCCGCGCGGCAGTGACGCTGATGGAACAGTTGCGACTGGCGCTGGGTGCCGCCAATGCCAGCGCTACGCTGGATGCCAGCATCAAATCATTGCAGGATCAGCCCGGTGCCGCGTTCCGGTTTGTGCTGGGCTGGATTCATGCCTGGTTGCACAAGCAGGCCAATACCGAACTGGCGCCTTATGCAGAAGAAGCGGCTGTGCGTCTGCTGGTGGACAGCCAGCTGCGCTGGCAACCCCGCGAATTGAATCTGCGCGTGCAGGTGCAGGGTCTGCTGTCCAGTCATCCGCGCATCCAGCAGGGCACACTCACGCTGCAGCTGGACGAATTCCTGCTGCGCCTGCAGCAGCACAGTGATATCACCGTGCCCGGCTATCAGGCGTTCCTGCAGCAACGCCAACAGGTGATCGAGCAGGAGAAAAAACGCCTGCGCCTGAACCAGTTCAAAGCCAAGCCGCTGTCTTCCTTCGTGCGCAACAAATTGATCAACGAATCCTATCTGCCCATCATCGGCGACAACCTGGCCAAGCAGATGGGCACCGTGGGCGAAAACAAGCGCACCGATTTGATGGGGCTGCTGATGCTGATTTCGCCGCCGGGGTACGGTAAAACCACGTTGATGGAATATGTGGCGAACCGCCTCGGTCTGATTTTCATGAAGATCAACTGTCCGAGTCTGGGTCATGATGTTGCGTCCCTCGATCCGCAGCAGGCGCCCAACGCCACTGCGCGCCAGGAGCTGGAAAAAATCAATCTGGCGCTGGAGATGGGCAACAACACCATGCTCTATCTCGACGACATCCAGCACACCCATCCGGAATTCCTGCAGAAATTCATTTCCCTCTGCGACGGCACCCGCCGCATCGAAGGCGTGTGGAAAGGCCAGACCAAAACCTACGACATGCGCGGCAAGAAATTCTGCGTGGTGATGGCGGGCAACCCATACACGGAAACCGGTGAGGTGTTCAAGATTCCCGACATGCTGGCGAACCGGGCCGACATCTATAACCTGGGTGACGTGCTGGGCGGCATGGAAGAAGCGTTCGCGCTCAGTTACATCGAAAACGGCATGACGTCGAATCCGGTGCTGGCGCCGCTGGCCACCCGCGACATGGCAGACTTCTACCGCTTTGTCGACAAGGCCAAGGGGCGCACGATCAACGAAGCGGAATTGAAACACCCCTATTCCGCCGCCGAAAGCCGCGAGATCGTCGAGACCCTGCAGAAGCTGTTCAGCATCCAGCAAGTGGTGCTCAAGGTGAACCAGCAGTACATCGCGTCTGCCGCCCAGGATGATCGTTACCGCACGGAGCCGCCGTTCAAGCTGCAGGGCAGTTATCGAAACATGAACAAGATGGCGGAAAAAATCTCGGCGGTGATGACGGACAAGGAGTTGCTGACGCTGATCGACGATCACTACCTGGGCGAGGCGCAACTGCTCACTACGGGCACCGAGGCCAATCTGCTCAAACTGGCGGAATTGCGTGGGACGCTGACAGAAGAAAAGCAAGCCCGCTGGGATGCGATCAAAAAGGAATTCCAGCGCCAGAAACAGGTGGGCGGTGATGAGGCGGACACTGGCACCAAGGTGGTGTTGCAGCTGCACAGCATGGCGGAACATCTGCAAACGGCTGCCACCGCAATCACGCAACAATCACAGCAGTCGACGCAGCAGGATCTGGTGGCGAGCATCGACAGGAACCAGCAGCAGATGGTGCAGATGCTGGAGCGTTCGCTGCGTGGATTCGCCGATGCGGTGGGCAAGATCAACCAGCAGGTGGAAGTGATCAACCAGCCCGTGCCCGGCATCGACCAGTTGCTGAAAACCCTGGCGGATACGCTGGAAAACAGCATCTATCCGCTGGTGCGGGTAATGGATGGCAAGCTGGATCTCGATCTGCGCACTCACGAGCGGATGAAGCAGATTCTGGAGCAGATCCGTTCGCTGGATGCACGCATGACCCGACTCAAACACATCAGCAAGGGTGGGTCATCACCGGAGCCCGAAGCCTGAGCGCAGCCAGACTTACGGCAGGTAGGTGAACTCCGCCAGCGCACTGCTGCCGATCAAATTGGCGTTTTCATCGTGGGCGGTGATGCGCCAGCGGTATTGCTGGCCGGGTTGCAGTTGCTGGCGCGCTCCATCTGACAGATGCAGACGGGTCTGGTCGGCGCCACGCACCATCCGCAACACAAAGTCCGCGCCTTCCACCTCGGCGGTGGCGCCAGACTTGTAGATCTGCAATTGATACACGGCGACACCGCTGATGGGCTTCCACTGCAGCGCCGTGGTGGGCGTCAGGGTGATGGCGCGGGAGGTCACCAGCTCGATAGCCACCAGATCGCGCAGGTTGTCAGAGCCCACCCGGTACACCAGCTCGCTGATCAGTTCCGGCTCGGGGCACTGGCTGTCCAGGGTCAGGCGATCGGGCGTCACGACTAGCGGAATCACACAGAAACGCACCCGGTATTGACCCGGCTCGGTAGTGGGCAGCTCCGGACTCACCAGATATTCACGCCGGCTCAGCGGCAGTTGCTTGCGGACACTCACCAACGGTTTGAACGGGGATTTCTCGCCACTTTGCTCCCGCGCGATCTGCCATTCTCCCTGCAGCAACCCGGTGCCGGAATAGTGCAGATCCACCCGCGCCCGCAACGAACTGCCGGCATTGAAGCTGCGGCGGTTGCGGGCGTTCTCGAAGCGCAGCGTAAGGCGGTGAACGAACAGGCCGGCGGACGGTGAGCGTGGCACATTGGCTTCGCCGTGGCCGCTCAGTTCAATCATCAGGTCGCCGGTCACAACCAGCGCTTCACGACTGGCGCTACTGAAGGAGCGCTGGTAACGCAAGGCCGTGATGCCCTTGGTCTGCCATTCCTGCAGCTGGGTGGGTGTCAGGGCCAGGGTTTCGTCGAAGCTGAACGGCCCGGCGCCTTCGCTGCGATTGAGGGGGTGATTGACCGCCAGCAGCACCGCGTTGGTCACTGGGTCGATGATCTGGCCCTGGGGTGAAAACGCGCCGCCATCGTGGGACGGCGTGGTGGACACGCGCCAGCGCACCGCAAAGGACTGACCCTGCGCCACGTCGGCGATGCCCTGCTTGGGGCTGACGCTGACACCCAGCAGCTTGGCCTGCGCCAGCGTCGGCAGCAGACTGCACAGGGTGAGGATGATCGGGACAAACAGACGGGGCAGTATCGTCATGAGCAGCGGCTCGAGGATTCCGTTCAATGGGAAAGTAGTCTAGCCAAGACCTGCAAGCGGTAAAAGGATTCCCTGCCGGCCCGTGAATTTTTACGGCGCGGAATGCTGGCGGCCAGAGTTGGCGGCCGGTGTTGCCTGTTGCAGCAGGCGGGTCATGTCGGCTGCCGGCAGCGGGCGGCTGATGAAATAACCCTGAATGTAATCGCACCCCTGCTTGCGCAGATACTGCAGCTGGGGTTCCGTTTCCACGCCTTCGGCCACCACCGGCAGGCCCAGTTCCCGCGCCAGCGCCAGAATCGCGTTCATGATGGCGCTGCCAGCGTCGGAGCTGGTGATGGCATCGACAAAACTCTTGTCCACCTTGAGCTTGTCGATGGGGAAATCCCGCAGCGACGCCAGCGACGAATAGCCGGTACCAAAATCATCCATGGAAATGGTGACGCCGGTGCGCTTGATCGCCAGCAGGCGATCCTTGCCCACGTGGTGGGACTGCATGATGCCCGTTTCGGTGATCTCCACGTCCAGGTAACGGGCGTCGAGGCCGGTGTTCGCCAGTGTCTGCTGAATCAGCACGGCAATATTGGCTTCGCGGTTGAACTGCACGGTGGAAAAGTTCACGGCCACGCGGATCGGTTTCAGGCCCAGTTGCTGCCATTCCTGATTCTGCCGGCAGGCTTCTTCCAGCACCCAGCGGCCGATCTCCACGATCAGCCCACTTTCCTCCGCCAGGGGAATGAATTCCGCCGGCGACACCATGCCACGCACCGGATGCTTCCAGCGCAGCAATGCTTCACAGCCGGTGAGCTCGTTGTCCGCTGCCGTGACCTGGGGCTGGTAGTACAGACACAGCTGGCGGGTTTCCAGCGCCTCGCGCAATTCGTTCAGCGCCTGATGACGCAGGAACGCCGAGCGCGTCATGCTGGGATCAAAGTATTCGAACTGATTTTTGCCCTGGGCCTTGGCCTGATACATCGCGATGTCGGCATTCTTCAGCAGCGCACCGGCCTCGTGCCCGTCTTCCGGAAACAGCGCGATGCCAATGCTGGCGCTGAGATGAAAAATCTGATCTTCCAGCGTGAACGGTTGCGCCATGGCTGCCAGGATGCGCTCGGCCACCTGCTTGGCGTCGAGCACGTGCTGCAGATCGGTGATGATCAGCGAAAATTCGTCGCCGCCGAAACGGGCCAGGCTGGTGGGTTCGGGATTGTCGCTGTCGTCGCGCAGCGCCAGCACATCGGATTCGCGCACCGAATGGTTCAGGCGGGTGGCGATTTCCTGCAGGATCACATCGCCATGGTTGTGACCCAGGGTGTCGTTCACTTCCTTGAAACCATCCACGTCGATAAACAGCACTGCGAGCCGCTGATGATGACGTTCCGCATTGGCGATGGCCTTCACCAGAATGTTGTGGAACATGGGGCGGTTGAACAAGCCGGTGAGATTGTCGAAATAGGCGTGGCGGTGCAGTTTCTGGTGACTGCTGTTGAGATTTTCCGCCATGGTGCGGAAGGTGTTGGCCAGGTCACCGATTTCATCGCGGCGGGTGAAGGCGGAAAAATCCAGCGGTGCCTGCGTGCTGTCATCATGTTGCTGGCTGGCCAGTTGCAGCGACAGATTCTTGAGGCGGCGGATCGGGACTTCCACCAGCCGGTGCACCAGCAGCACGATGGTGCCGGCAATGATTGCAGTGACAATCGTCAGCAGCGCCAGCAGCTGGTAGGCAATCTGGCGAGCCAGCGCGTTGACTTCTGCCAGCGGCCACACGGCGCAGAGATCGTAACCGGCAAACAAATGATGGCGCTGCACCAGGAACTCGGCGCCCTGATCGGACACGGTTTGCAGGGCGTTGTCCTTGGGATGGGTTTGCGCGTGCAATGCCGGCAGATGGACTGCAACTGCCTGTGCTGCGGCGGGCAGGTGCAGGGGCTTGCCATTCTTGTCGAGGATCAGCAGAAAACCGCTGTCGCCGATGCGGATGTGCGCCAGTGCTTCGTGCAGCGTGCGCAGGGACAGACTCAGCACCAGATAGCCACCGTGGTCGACACGGGAGCGGGCGTTGCCGTCGGCATAGGATGACAGCGGCACCGACTTGCCCACCATCAGCATCAGTTCGCCAAAATCCGGGTGTGCCACCGGTTCCACCACCGTCGCGTTGCGATCCTGCTGCAGATGCTGGAACCAGCGCTGGGTGCTCTCATCCTCGCTGCGATTCTGCGCGACCAGATCGGCAAAACGCACTTCCTCGCGCCCGGCGTTGTTGAGCAGCATGATCTCGCGATAGTCCGGCTCGGTCTGGTGGAAGCCCTTGAACAGCTCCAGCACCGAACGGAACATCATGTAGAAACGGGTTTCGCTGTCTTTGATCAGAAAATACTGGCGCAGCAAATGGGAATTGGAGAGCAGATCCAGATCCTTGCGGGCCTGATGAATCTGCTGCTCAAAACGCTGCTGGTAATCCGTCAGCGCGCTGTGCATGTCCTGGCTCATACGGGTGAGCAGGGCCTGCCGTTGCTGGTGGTAATGCCAGGCGCCCAACAACAGCAGTGGCACCAGCAGCACCGGAATCAACGCCATGATCAGTTTGGAGCGCAGTTTCAGCTTCACCGGCGCGCGCTCCTACTGGGCCATGATCTGCACCAGCTGCGCAGTGATGCGCCGCAGGTGCGGGGTGGGCAACAGTTCATACAACTGGTTGCGCGACATGGTGGAACGATCGGGAAAAATGCGCGGGTCCTGCAGGAACGATTCCGGCAGCTGCTGCAGCGCGGCGACGTTGGTGGTGGCGTAGTGGAGCGCCAGCGCATTGCGTGCGGCAATCTCCGGGCGATTGAGAAAATCCAGAAACTTCAGCGCCAGCGCCGGCTGGCGTGCATTTTTCAGCACGGCATTCACGTCCAGCCACAACGGCACGCCGTCGGCTGGATAAACGAATGCCAACTGGTCGCTGTAGCTCATCACCGTGATGGCGTCGCCGTTGTAAGTGACAGCGGCATAGACATTCTCCTCCAGCAACTCGGCGTCGGGCCCGATGCGGATATTGCGGAATGCGTGCACATACGGTCGCACGTGCATGAGCGTGTCGGTGGCCGCGGCGATGTGGGCAGGATCGGTGCTGTTGAAGGGGAGCCCCAGCGACATCAGTGCCAGGCCATAGGCCGTCTGCACGGTGTTGAGCAGCATGATATGGCCCTTCAGATAGGGTTCGGGCTGAAAAATATCGCGCCAGAGTGTGGGTGGCTTCTGCATGCGATCCTTGCGATAGAGAATGCCCACCCCGCCCCAGAAATAGCTCACCGCATAAAACGGTTCTGGCGCGGCGGCGTTCTGCCAGGGATCGCGGGCGTGGCGGGCGTTGGGTATCTCGGCGTAGGTCAGTGGCCGCAGCCAGTCCTGCTTGCTGTAATGCGGCATCATGGTGTGATCCAGCGTCACCACATCGAATCCGGTGGCATTGGTGTTGGCCAGAATCATGTTGCGTTCGTCGTCATCATCGAAATACACCCGGCGCACCACGCACTGGCATTCGCCTTCGAAATCGGCGATCACGGTGGGATCGAGATAATCCTCCCAGGTCAGAAACACCAGCTCGGGCTTGTCCGCGCCTTGCGCAAGCGTGGCGATACAGCAAACAAGGCACAGCAGCAGGAAGCGGCTCATGGTGGTGTGCTGCTACGCGCTGTGATCATGAAAGCCTCCCTGGCCAATGCCGATATTTTCCAGCCGCGCTGTCATGTCGTCGAAATCCAGATCGCTCAGCCCCACATAGGCCAGCAGATCGTGGCTGATGGCGTCCCACTCGTAATCCTCATCGCTGCTCCCCAGCACCTTGTGCAAGCCGCAGATGTGCTCCGCCATTTTCAGGATCGCCAGCAGGGTTTTCTTGCCGCTGTCGTAGCTGGCGCGGGCGTTCTCGCGGAAGACATCCTCGCTGCTGTGATGCTCGGCGATCACCTCGCACAGATCCGGCGGCAGGCTCCAGGATTTCGCCACGAAATAACCCACCACCGCATGATTGGTTTTCAGCAGGCGATTTTCGGTGTCGATCACGCGTTCGCCGGGGCGGGCATAGGATTCGCGCATGATGTCCTGGTACTCGGCGTGGGCCTGCATCAGCAGCGGCACGCCGCAGTTGTGGAACAGGCCCAGACAGTAAGCCTTGTCCGGCGACTGGTAGCCGATGTCGCGGGCGATGGTGGCGGCCACCGAGGCCACATCCATGGCGCTGTCCCAGAAACCGCCCAGGGCGATGATGGTCTCGTCGTCCATCTGGCCTTTGATGGACAGGCCCTCGGTGATGCGGATCAGGGTCTGCAGGCCCAGGATCTGTACCGCCTGCTCGATGGAGGTGATGCGGTTCTTCAGGCCGAACATCTTGGAATTCACCACTTTCAGAATGGTGCCTGCCAGGCCCACATCCTGGCTGATCAGCTTGCCGATGCGGCGGATATCCGGATTCGGCATGGCCTGCTCCATATGGATATCCACGATGATCTGCGGCTGGGGCGGCACGGTGATGCCCCGCAGAATGCGCTTGATCTGTTCATCGTCCAGTGGGGTGTGGTGGGTCATAGGGTATAATCGCCCGTCACGTGTGGCTGTCACTGTGTTTCAGTGTAGCAGTCGGCCACCATCTGTCCCTGTTTCCCTGCCCCCGAGACCACGCCGTGTCCGCTGATGCCATTCCCCGTATCCGATTGAAAGCCAAAGAAGATCGCCGCCTTAAAAGTGGTCACCTGTGGATCTACAGCAACGAGGTGGACATCGCTGCCACCCCCCTGACCGCCCTCGAACCGGGCGCCGAAGTGATCGTGGAAACCAGCAGCGGCCAGCCTCTGGGGCGTGGCTATGCCAATCCCCATTCCCTGATCTGCTGCCGCCTGCTGAGCCGGGACTGGCGCACCGCCCTGAATCAGAAGCTGCTGGAACAGCGTCTGCAGAGCGCGCTGGAACTGCGGGAAACCGTGTATCCGGAGCCCTTTTACCGCCTCGTTTACGGCGACGCCGACGGCCTGCCCGGCCTGGTGGTGGACCGCTTCGGCGACTATCTGGTGGTCCAGCTCAATAGCGCCGGCATGGAGCGGCTCAAACCCCTGCTGCTGGCCGCCCTGCAAAAAGTGCTGCAGCCCAAGGCCGTGCTCTGGCGCAACGACAGCCCGCTGCGGGAACAGGAAGGCCTGCCGCTGAGTGTGGAAGTGGCGTTCGGCAACTGGCCCGATCAGCTGGCGGTGGAAGAAAACGGCGTGCATTTCAGCGTGGACAGCCAGCAAGGCCAGAAGACAGGCTGGTTCTACGACCACCGGGAAAACCGCCGTGAACTGATGCGCTGGGTGAAAGGCAAGCGGGTGCTGGACGTGTTTTCCTACGTCGGCGGCTGGGGCCTGCAGTGTTTGGCAGCCGGCGCCACCGAACTACATGCAGTGGATGCCTCTGAATCTGCCCTCGACCAGCTCCAGGCCAACGCGGAACAGCAGGGCGTGGCAGAGCAGGTGACCTGTCTGGAAGGCAACGCCTTCGACGTGCTGGAAGCCTTGCTGGCGGAACAGCAGAAATTCGACGTCGTAATTGTCGATCCGCCGGCCTTCATCAAGCGCAGAAAGGATTTCAACAACGGCATCAGCGCCTACAAGAAGCTGAATACTCTGGCGATCCGTCTGCTGGAACCCAACGGCCTGCTGCTGTCCGGTTCCTGCTCGATGCATCTGCCGGAAGCGGATCTGGAGGATCTGGTGCGGGGCGCCGCCCGCCACGTGGATCGCCACGCCCAGCTGCTGTTTCGCGGTGGCCAGGGCCCGGATCATCCCGTGCACCCGGCCATTCCGGAAACCCGCTATCTCAAGGCGCTGCTGTACCGGATCAGCCCTGCCTTGTAAGCAGGGAATCGATGGCCTGCTGCACGTCATTGCGCAGCTGGGCCGGATCGGTGGCGACCGTGATGGCGCCATCGGTGGGCTGGTTGGCGGCGGTGGCGGTCACCTTCGACAGCCACTGGTTCAGCGCCATGTGCACATCGGAATTGCCCGGATAGCGCTCCAGTAGCGCCAGGCCGTTCTTCAACACCTGGGCCTGCCATTCCAGCGCGGCTTTTTCCGTGAACGGCAGCGGGCCTTTCTTCCACACTTCCAGCAGGCGGGCGCTGTCCAGTTTCAGCAGCGTGGTGGCCAGCTGCAGATACAGCCGGCGCCGGTTCTGGGGATGCTCGCTCACCGGCAGATCGGTGCGGCCATCTTCCCAGGCAGCCTTGTAGGTCAGATCCTTGAGCGGCCGTTCCGGTACCTGGGGATTGAAACGCTGTTCCCCCCACACCAGAAACCCAATCACATCAAAGCCCAGGCTCACGTCCTCTGCCGAGGTCAGGCCCTGCTGCTGGCGCAGGGTGGCTTCGCTCATGGTGAGCGAGGTGTCATTGACGATGCCGCTGCCGGGATAGCCCTCGATGCTGTCCACGAAGCCGGGCAGTTCCAGCGGGCTGTTCAGATTGCGACGCACCTTGTCCATCGCCGCCTGCTGTTGCGGGCTTACACCCAGCAGCAGCTCGGTGGCCTGGTACAGGGTGTGGCAGGTATGCAGCATCTGCTTGAGGTTGTCCAATCCCGCCTGATGGCTGGCCCCCAGAAACTGGCGCGTGTCCGCGTCCAGCTGCACCGTGCAGTCTGCCAGCTGGGTCAGCCATTCCTCGCCCAGCTGTTTCAGGGCCTGGGAGCGTTCCCGGGTAGCGGGTGTGAGGGGGGATGGATTGCTGGCATTGGCGGTGGCCGGCGCGGCGGGCCGCTTTTCCGGCGGCTGTTCACACCCGGCCAGGGCCAGAATGCCCAGCAACGCAGCAGCAGAGTAACGCATAGCTTTCATTTCGATTCCGTCTCAGTCCCGTAACGACATAAGAGGCCAGTTGCGCTGGCGCGCTTCCGCCTGCAGGCGCTCATCGCCATCCACCACAAAGGGATGGGTGACCACCTCCAGCAAGGGCAGGTCATTGATCGAGTCGCTGTAGAAATAGCTGTCGTCGAGGGAATGTTCCGTTTCCTCCAGCCATTCCCGCAGCCGCTGAACCTTGCCTTCGCGGTAACAGGGGATACCTTTGACCCGCCCAGTATAACGGTTGCCGACCCGTTCCGGATCAGTGGCCAGCAAATCATCTACTCCCAACGCGCGGGCGATCGGTGCGGTCACAAAGCGGTTGGTGGCGGTGATGATCAGCAGAAAGTCACCCTGTTCCCGGTGCTTCTGCAACAGCTCATCGGCCTTGCGCTGGCGCATGGGCGCCACGAACTCCTGCATGAACTGGCGGTGCAGCAGATCCAGTTCTTCCACCGTGAAGCGGGTCAGCGGCGCCAGGGCGAACTCCAGGTATTGCAGGATATCCAGCTGGCCCTGCTTGTACAGTTCATAAAACTCATCGTTCTGACGGCGGTAGAATTCCGGCTCCACTATCTGTTGGCGCACCAGAAATTCGCCCCAGGCATGATCGCTGTCGCCATGGAGCAAGGTGTTGTCCAGATCGAAAATCGCGAGACTCATTCAGCGTACTCTTGTGGTGTGTGTGCCAGTGTAGCAGCTGGCGCCGGGACGAAAAAACAACAGCCCGGAACCTCCATTTAAAAACTTAGAAAAATCAAATGAATATGTCTATAGTATTGAAAAGGGTCGCGGGCGGGGGCGCTGCGTTTTTGTCCGCCATGCTGTTGTGTGATCCGCGATACTAAGGTATTTATTGTTTGTTCATTTCTGCGGAATTTTCAGCGTGATTGATGAGGATGGGTACAGGCCAAACGTCGGCATCATTCTGGCGAATCGCGAGGGCCAGGTGCTGTGGGCACGCCGGGTTGGCCAGGACGCATGGCAGTTTCCCCAGGGTGGCATCGCTGAAAATGAATCGCCGGAAGACGCCCTCTACCGCGAGTTGCGCGAGGAAATCGGCCTGCAGGATCACGATGTCGAGATCGTGGGCTGCACCTCCGGCTGGCTGCGTTACCGTTTGCCCAAGCGCTTCCTGCGCTACCGCAGCCGCCCGCTCTGTATCGGGCAGAAGCAGAAATGGTTTTTGTTGATGCTGACCGGCAGCGAGAGCCGGGTCAGTTTCCAGTACGGCAACCCGCCGGAATTCGATGACTGGCGCTGGGTCAGTTACTGGTATCCGCTCAATCAGGTGGTGTCCTTCAAGCGGGAAGTGTACCGCAAGGCCCTGAAAGAGCTGGCGCCGTCCCTGCAATCGGTGGTGGCCCAGCGGCGGGCAGAATAAATAACAAGTACGATTCCTGGAATGAAGCCTCCCCGGCCGTGCGGCCCGGGCCTGGCCAGAGAGTGCCAACATGCTGGAAACCCTGAGACGGATTGTGCAAGAGGTCAATTCGGCGCCCGACCTGCGGGCGGCGCTGGATGTCATGGCCGCACGGGTACGTCTGTCCATGGGCACCGAAGTCTGCTCCATCTATCTGCTCGATCACGCCGCCAACCGCTATTACCTGATGGCCACCGAGGGCCTCAACAAGTCCGCCATCGGTAGCGCCACCCTGCATTTTTCCGAGGGCCTGGTGGGCCAGGTGGGGATGCGGGAAGAACCCATCAACCTGGATAACGCCCCCAGCCACCCCAAATTCCGCTACCTGCAGGAAACCGGCGAGGAGCCGTTCCACTCCTTTCTGGGCGTGCCCATCATTCACCACCGCAAGCTGCTGGGCGTGCTGGTGGTGCAACAGCGCGACAGCCGCCGTTTCGACCAGACCGAAGAAGCCTTCCTCGTCACCATCTCGGCCCAGCTGGCGGCAGTGGTGGCCCACGCGGAGGCTACCGGCGCCATTGATGGCATCTTCGGCAACAAGGGCACCCTTACCGCCAAGTTCGACGGCGTGGCCGGTTGTGCCGGTGTTGCCATCGGCAAGGCCCATGTGGTGTATCCACCCGCCAGTTTCAAGTCGGTGCCCAATCGGGTGGCCAAGAACATCAAGAAGGAAATCAAGGCGCTCAACGAAGCGATCAAGGCGGTGCGCAACGATATCCGTCAGTTGAGCGAGAAGGCCGTGCTCACGCTGCCGCCGGAAGAGCAGGCCCTGTTCCAGGTGTATGAACGCATGCTCGATGACGCAGCCCTGGCGGGGGAAATCCGCGCCAAGGTGGAAGCGGGCAACTGGGCTCAGGGCGCCCTGCGTGAAGTGGTGATGAAGCACGTGGCGGCCTTCGAGGCCATGGAGGATTCCTACCTGCGGGCGCGGGCGTCGGACGTGCGCGATCTGGGCCTGCGGGTACTGGCTTACCTGCAGGAGAACAAGCCACAGGCCAGCGCCGTTCCCCAGCGCGCGATCATCGTCGGCGACGACATCACGCCCACCATCTTTGTCGACATTCCCCGCGAGCGCATCATCGGCATCGTGTCCCAGCACGGTTCCAGTAACAGCCACATGTCGATCGTCGCCCGCTCCATGGGTATTCCCACGGTGGTGGGGGTGGGTGAATTCCCGCTGTCGCGGCTGGAAGGGCTGGAGCTGATCGTTGACGGCCATCGCGGCGAAGTGATCGTGTCCCCCAGCGGCGAGGTGCTGAAGCAGTACCAGAGTATCGTCGACGAAGAAAAGCAGTTGTCGAAAGACCTCGAAGTGGTGGCGGATCTGCCGTGCATCACCACCGACGGCCACCGCATGACGCTGCACGTCAACACCGGCCTGATGACCGACGTGGGCATCTCACTGCAGCGCGGCGCCGAGGGTGTGGGGCTGTATCGCACCGAAATTCCGTTCATGGTGCGCGACCGTTTTCCCTCCGAACTGGAACAGATGGAAATCTATCGCCAGCAGCTGGAAGCTTTTCATCCCGCGCCGGTGACCATGCGCACGCTGGACATTGGCGGCGACAAATCACTGCCCTATTTTCCGATCCAGGAAGACAATCCGTTTCTGGGCTGGCGTGGCATTCGCGTGACGCTGGATCACCCGGAAATTTTTCTGGTGCAGATCCGCGCCATGCTGTGGGCCAGCGAAAGCCTCGACAATCTGCGCATCATGCTGCCGATGGTGAGTTCGATCACCGAAATCGAAGAAGCGATGCACCTGATTCACCGCGCCTATCTGGAAGTGCTGGAGGAAGGCGCCCATGTGGTGATGCCGGAAGTGGGGGTGATGATCGAGGTGCCTGCGGCCGTGTACCAGTGCCGCGAGTTCGTGCAGCAGTGTGATTTCGTGTCAGTGGGCAGCAACGATCTGACCCAATACATTCTGGCGGTGGATCGCAACAACCGGCGCGTCGCCAATCTGTACCATGCTTTTCATCCCGCCGTGCTGCGCGCGCTGCAGACCGTGGTCACCGAAGTGAAGGCCGAGGGCAAGCCGGTGTCGATCTGTGGCGAACTCGCGGGTGATCCCCGTGGTGCGATTCTGCTGATGGCGATGGGTTACGATACGCTGAGCATGAGTGCCAGCAGCCTGCTGCGGGTGAAGTGGGTGTTGCGCAAGGTGGGGTTGTCGCGGGCGAAGGAAATCCTGCAGCAGGTGTGGACGATGGACAACGCCCACGTCATTCGCAGTCACATGGATCTGATGATGGACAAGGCCGGACTGGGCAGCTTTATCCGGCCGGTGCATTTGCCAGGGCCGGCGAAAGAGCCGACCCTGTAACCGGTTTTATTTGGCCTGCAGTTTTTCCGCTTCCAGCGCCGAGATTTTCACGCCGATCACCAGCACGCCGATGGCTTCGTTGTTGTACAGCATGGGCACGGAAATCTGCACTGCGTTGCTCTGGGTGCTTTCGTCGAATTCTGCCGGGCCCACAAAGACTTTGCCCTTGCCGCCGGCAAAGGCATTGGTGAACTTTTCTTCATCGCCCTGCCAGTAGTCGCTGGTGGCGGGGAAGGTGGCCACGTTGGCACCTTGCGCATCGGTGAGGAACACTTCGTTGTAGACACCGGACTGCTGCACGACGATGTTCTTCAGGAAACTACCCACCTTGTTGTTCTGCAGCTCCTCGATCAGCGGTGATTTGCCGGCCTTCCATTCCTCGTCGATTTTCTTGATCTCGTCCAGGGTCATGCCCTTGCGGTTCTGTTCGCGGATGGCTTCCAGCAGCAGGGCGTTTTTGGTGAGGAATTTCAGACCCTCGATGCGATCTTTCAGCAGATCCTGCAGTTCGGCCTGGCTCATCTCGGCAAAGGCCCAGGTGGGTGACAGCAGCAGTGCAAGCATCAGTAACAGAGATTTCATGGGGTGACTCCCTTGCGTCAAGCGAATGGCGTTCCTGCGGGTTGTCGTTAAAGCCTAGAACACGGGGACGGGTTTGCAATGACCCGCGGTTGAAAGCACAATTGCCGCTCAGTTCGGCCTTTTTTGTGGCCGGAATATGGCCCGGAGGCTGCAGGATTGCAGCCGGATGTCGGGTCGCGCTGTCAAAGGAATGCTGTAGTCATGAAGTCGAATTCCCCCAGTGAAATTGCAGTGGTCGGTGTTGCCTGCCGGTTTCCCGGAGCACCCGATGTGGATACGTTCTGGAACAACCTGATCCGCCAGGAAAATCATGTCACCGAGATCCCGCCGTCGCGCTGGGACTGGCACGCGCTGGCCGATGGCGACAGCGGTATCGGCGAGATGGCGCGCTGGGGTGCTTTCCTCGACGATATCGATCGTTTCGATGCAGCGTTTTTCGGTGTGTCCCCTCACGAGGCGCGTTGCCTGGATCCGCAGCAGCGCCTGCTGCTGGAACAGGTGTGGTGTTGCATCGAAAACGCGGGCTATGATCCCCGGCGTCTGGCGGGCAGCCGTACCGCATTGTTCGCGGGTGTCACCACGTCGGATTATCACAGCCTGGTGGCGACCAGCGGTGCGCCGGTGGACGGTTATACGGTGCCAGGACTGTCGCCCGCCATGCTGGCCAACCGGGTGTCCTATCTGCTGGGGTTCACCGGGCCGAGCGAACCGGTGGACACGGCCTGCTCCAGTGCGCTGGTGGCGCTGCAGCATGCGGTGATGGCCATCGAAGCCGGCCAGTGCGAGCAGGCACTGGTGGGCGGGGTGAATCTGTTGCTGTCGCCGACGTTGTATCAGTCCTTTGGCCGCGCCGGCATGTTGTCGGTGCGTGGCGCCTGTGCTGCGTTCGATGCGGCAGCGGACGGTTATGTGCGCGGTGAAGGCTGTGCCGTGGTGCTGCTCAAGCCGCTCGCCCGCGCAGTGGCGGATGGCGACACGGTTTGGGGGGTGGTGCGCGGTGTGGCGGTGAATCATGGCGGGCGGGTGCGTTCGCTCACTACGCCCAGCGCCTATGCCCAGTCGCGGGTCATCATCGAGGCGATGACCCAGGCCGGCGTTGCCCCTGGCAGCTGTTCCTATATCGAAGCCCACGGCACCGGCACACCGTTGGGCGACCCGATCGAAATACTCGGGCTGAAACGCGCTTTTTCCCGTCTGGGCCGGGGCGCGGATGCCGATGGCGCAACACCGCTGCGCTGTGGCATCGGTTCGGTGAAAGCCAACATCGGTCATCTGGAAGCGGCGGCGGGCATGGCGGGGCTGATCAAGGTGCTGCTGAGTCTGCGTCATCGTCTGCTGCCAGGGCAGCGCGGCTTTTCCACCTTGAGCCCGCATATCGAGCTGGCGGACTCGCCGTTTTATGTGGTGCAGCAGAATCAGCCCTGGCAGCCGCAGTGCGCGCCGGATGGTTCACCGCTGCCGTTGCGTGCAGGTGTGAGTGCGTTTGGTTTCGGCGGCGTGAACGCTTACGCGGTGCTGGAAGAATTCACTGGTGCAACACAGGCGCAGCCGGCTGGTGCGGAGCGGGATGATCTGTCCCGCTTGCTGTTGCTGTCGGCGCGCGACGGTGCGGCACTGCAACGCCGTGTGCTGCAACTGGCGCAGACACTGCGCACCCAGGACGCAGCACGGG